>CABQQR010000003.1:0-161503 GCA_902466395.1 uncultured Collinsella sp. | reverse complement strand
AGTTCGCGATCCCCGGCCTTGACGACGAGTTCCGCGTCATCGTGTCTCCGTGGATCCTTTCCTCGCTGATCACCGATCGCCTTGCCGCTTACTACGAGACGGTCACCAAGCACAACCTCAACTACCGTCGCTACTATCACCAGTTCGACTACTAATAGTTGACCACTCATTTAAGAAGCACCCTGCCCGGGCGCATGCGTCCGGGCATTTTTATGCCGAAATTCGCTAGGAAGGGGATCGAATGAGGCAGTTTATCGTGGCGTCCCATGCTCATTTCGCGTCTGGAATCGTCGAGAGCATCGGCCTGCTTTCCGGTGAGCGCGAAAACGTCCATGCGCTCTCTATGTATGTCGACGGAAACGAGGACCTGTCCAAGGAGGCTGCAGCGATTCTGGACGGCTTTGCCGCGGACGACGAAGTTGTCGTGTGCACTGACCTCTTTGGCGGCAGCGTCAACAACGAGTTCACCAAGATCGTCCAGACGCGTCCCAACACGCACCTCGTGACCAATATGAACTTGCCACTCCTTATTCAGCTGCTGTTCGTACCCGATTCCACTCCGATCGACGAGGCCATTCGCCAGATCGTCGAGGCGGACGACACCAAGGTCAAGTACGTCAACGACCTGCTGGGGCAGGCCGAACTCGATGAGTTTTAATCGTTAGGAGCACATCATGATTCAGATGATTCGTGTAGATTATCGACTGCTTCACGGCCAGGTTGCCGTTAGCTGGACCTCGGCTCTGGGTGCCGACTGCATCCTGTTAGTGAGCGACACGGTCCTCAATGACAAGCTTCGTCTGCAGGCCCTGTCCCTTGCAAAGCCCGAAGGATGCAAGGTCGTCGTCAAAAACACCGAGGATGCTGTCAAGGCGCTCCAGAGCGGTGTGACCGATAAGTACAAACTCTTCGTGGTTTGCGAGACGATTCAGCAGGCCGGTGCCGTCGCCAAGGCGATGGGAGTCAAGAAGATCAACCTCGGCAACGTTGCCTTTAGCGAGAATGCCCGCCAGGTCTCGACGAGCGTGTTCCTCACGCCCGAGAACGAGGCCTACGTGAAGGAGCTGCTCGGCGAGGGCTATGAACTGTTCATTCAGATGATTCCGGCAGATGCGAAGACTGACGCCGCGAAGGTCATCGGTTAGGGGCCGTCATGGTTATCAAGACAATCCTGATTTTCCTTATTGCCCTTTTGGGTTATTCCGAGTGGCTGACGGGCACGAGCTACCTCCAGCGCCCGATCGTGCTCGGACCTCTGGTTGGCCTTGTCATGGGCGACATGGTGACCGGCACGATCATGGGCGCCACGATGGAGCTTGCCATGGTCGGCGCCATCTCGGTCGGCGCCTATAACCCGCCCGATACGATTTCCGGCACTATCCTGGGCGTATCTCTTGCCATGTAGGCCGGCGCGGACGCTTCGGCGGCCCTGACCCTGGGTATTCCTATCGCCACGATCGTCCTGGCGCTCGACACGGCCCTGGGCCAACCGGTCATGCTGCTGCTGGTGCACCGTATCGACAAAAACGTCGAGGACGGAGACACCAAGGCCATCACGCGCAACATGCTCATCGCCGGTTACGCGCAGAGCTGGTGCGGCCTGCTGATTATTCCCCTGGCATTCTTCTTTGGTGCCGATGCTGTTGCCAGCCTGCTCAACATCATCCCCGATTTCGTTCAGACCGGCATGGATGTCGCCGCCGCCTTCTTGCCCGCACTCGGCTTTGCGATGCTGGCGCAGATGATTATGAACAAAACAGTGGCTCCGTTCTTCTTCGCTGGCTTCTTCCTCGTCGCCTACTTTGGCATTAGCACGACGGGCGTGGCGATCTTTGCCGCGATCATCGTCGTCGCGATGACGGTTTTGGGTGATAAGAAAAAAGCGGAGCAGCCCGCAGCGGCAACCGAGGATCCTGCGATTGGGAGTGGGTTCGATGAGTTTTAAGTTTGAGTCTTCTTACGACGGGCTGATTTCCCGCGCAGACCTTAAGAAGCTGTTCTGGCGCTCGATTCCCTATGAGCATTCCTGGAACTACGAGCGTATGGGCCATATCGGCTTTATGTGGGCCCTTATGCCGATCCTTCGCAAGCTGTATCCGCAGGATGCGGACTTTAAGGCCGCCCTTAAGCGCCATATGGAGCTCTATAACGTCACGCCGTACATCTCGACGCTTCCCATGTCCATCGCCGCTGCAATGGAGGAGGTCAACGCTACTGACGATAGCTTTGACACGAGCGCGATCTCTAATGTCAAGCTTGCTTTGATGGGGCCGCTGTCCGGCGTGGGCGATGCTTTCTACTGGGGCACGCTGCGAATTTTGGCAACGGGTGTCGGCACGTCGCTGGCGCTGCAGGGCTCTATTCTTGGCCCGATTTTGTTCCTGCTCGTGTTCAACGTTCCTCACTACATCATCCGTTACCTGCTGACGTTTGTGGGATATCGCTTTGGCTCGGACATGATCAGCAAGGTCCAGGAATCGGGCATTATGGACACGATCGTCAAGATGGCCTCTATCATGGGCGCCATGGTGATCGGTGCTATGACCATGGAGATGGTCACCGTGGACATTCCGCTCATGGTCGGTGCGGGCGATGGTGCTCAGACGCTCGCCGAGCTGCTCAACGGAATCTTCCCGGGCTTTGTCACGATGGGGCTGTTTGGAATTGTCTATCTCATGCTCAAGAAGAAGATGAATCCGCTGCTCATCATGCTTGTGATCCTGCTCGTGAGTATCGCTGGCGCGTTCTTTGGAGTGCTTGGTGTCCAGTAGGGTATCCGTCATAATGAAAACAATGTAAGAGGGGGCGTCGCGCACACTGTGCTGCGGCGCCCTTTTGCCGAAAGGTGGACAAGATGGAGTATCCGCAGCTTGCCGTCATGAATATCAGCCATCGTTATTTTGACCTTGAGGAATTCTTTTCTTCGGCAGCGGCCTCGGGCTATACGTGTTGCGAGCTTTGGACCGGGGCGATGCATCTGTATGTCGATTGCCATGGATACGATTCGCTCGAGCGGGTACGGGAGCTGTCGCAGCGGTATGGGGTTCGGATTGTGGGGCTTTGTCCCGAACAGAACAACCCCAAGCCGTGGAATATCGCGGCGCGCGGGAATGAGGCGCGTGCCCGCACGCTCGCGTACTTTAAGAACGTTGTAGATATCGCGGCGGAACTTGGAGCCGAGCAGGTCATGGTCTCGAGCGGCTGGGCATTTTTGAACGAGCCGATCGAGGACGCGTGGGGTCGCAGCGCCTCGATGCTGCGTGCGATTGCCGAGCATGCGGGAGAGCGCGGCGTGCGACTGGTGCTCGAGGCCCTACAGCCGGTTGAGTCGATGATCGTGAACTCGGCGGCCGATACGAAGCGCATGATCGAGGCAGTTGATCATCCGGCACTTAAGGCGTGTCTGGATTTGGGCGCTATGGCGGTGGCGGGGGATACCATCGACGATTATTTTGATCTGCTTGGCGATGATGTCGCCCACGTGCATTTTGTCGATGTTGCGGCAGATGGCACGACGCATCTTGCTTGGGGTGACGGCGACCGCGATATGCGCGCCGACCTGGATAGGCTGGTGGCGCGCGGCTATCGCGGAGTTGTTTCGGCCGAGACCTATGATTGGCGCTATTTCGCCAATCCCGCGGCAGCCGACGCTCAGGTTATGGCGGAGTACCGACGCGCGATTGGCGCCTAAGTGGGACAGGGCGCCGAGTTGGCGTTTGACGCTTTTTGAGAAACGGGACGTGCTTTCCGCTTGAGGCTTCTGGCGGAAAGCACGTCCCAGAACAGGCGCTCAGAATGGGACACACTTTCCGCTGAGGACCTCAACCGGAAACCGCATCCCAGTTTTTGGCTGGCGGGCGGGACGCGCTTTCCCCTATGTTTCCAAATGAATACGCTATGAGCCGAGGAGGACGATTCTCCCCGCAAACACTCTAGTATGCTAAAGTACCCAGAAGACCGGCGGAGCTATGCCGGTCTTCTGCTCTATATGAAACACAGCATGAGGAGGCTCACCAGATGACGGCCACACCGTGGGGATTTCGGGACATATTGCCCGATGAGGCTCAGGCGCGCGAGGAGATCGCATGTACGGTGAAGGGCTGCTTTAGGGAGCATCATTACCTGCCGGTCGAGACGCCGCTGCTCGAGGACAAGGGTTCGCTCGAGGAAGGCGGCCGCATTGCGGACACGCCGTTTAAACTCTTCGACGACGATGGGCGCCTGCTGGTGGTCCGTCCCGACAATACGTTGCCGATCGTGCGCTTGGTTTCGACCCGCATGCGCGCGGCCGACCTGCCCCTGCGCCTGCGCTACGAGGCGCCGGTGGTTCGCGAGTGCCAGCGCAACGCAGGCGGCTCGCGTCAGTTTACGCAGCTGGGCTTTGAGCTCATCGGCGCGGGCGATACCGCGGGCGATGTCGAGATTGTCTCGCTGGTAGCCGAGGCCGTGCGCGAGCTAGCGCTGCCCGGTGCGCGCATTATCGCAGGTAGCGTTCGTCCTTTTAAGGAGCTGCTCGCGGCGTGTGAGGATCGCGAGCTGGCTGCCGAGGCCCTGCGCTGCGTGCACGCCAACGACTTTGTGGGCCTCGATGCCCGCGTGGCGGCAAGCGCCGAGTCCGATGCCGTCAAGGTTGCCATTAGCGAGCTGCCGCGCTTGCACGGCGGCGCCGAGGTGCTCGACCGCGTCGACGCGCTGCTGGCGGCGGCGGGCATTGTCGCGCCGCTGACGCGCGAACTGCGTGCCCTGGTCGAGGGCCTGGCTCCCGAGGACGCCCAGGTGCTGTCGTTCGACTTCTCCATCATGAACTCGTTTGATTACTACACGGGCCTGGTCTTTAAGGCTTATGCCGGCGGCCTGCCTGACCCGGTCGGTTCGGGCGGCCGCTACGACTCCATCTTTACCGGCGCATTTGGCGACGGCATCGAGGTGCCGGCGGCGGGCTTTGCCTTTTCGCTCGAGCGTCTGGAGGCCGCGCGCACCTCGGCCGAGGACGCCGCCCCCGATGGCGACCACGCCGTGGGCCGTGGCGCCGAGGGCCCGCTACGCATCGCCGTGCCCAAGGGCTCGCTCAAGGCCGATACGCTCGACGTGCTCGAGGCCGCGGGCTTAGACGTCTCTGAGTTGCGCGACCCCGGCCGACACCTGATCGTGCGCGGCCGCGACACGCGTGCCGGCGAGGGCACGGTCGGCGATATCGAGTTTGTCATCGTGCGTCCCAGCGACGCGCCCGCTTTTGTGGGCTGTGGCGGTGCCGACTGCGGCATCTGCGGTTGGGACTCGCTTATCGAGGCAGACCTCAACCTGCTGCAGCTGGTCGATCTGGGCTACGGCCTGTGCGCGTTTATCGAGGCAGAGCCCGCGTGGCGCGCTGGTCAGGCTGAGCGCAACTATGCCCGTCGCGGCTCTCTTCGCGTGGCCACCAAGTATCCGCGCATCGCGAGCGCCTGGTATGCCGAGCGCGGCGTGAACGCTGACATTGTTTCGCTGCACGGCAACATCGAGCTGGGACCTATTGTCGGCATGACCGATCGTATCGTGGACATTACCGCCACGGGTGCCACGCTGCGCGACAACGACCTGGTCATCACCGGCCGCATCATGGACTGCACGGCCCGCTTCTTCGTCAACCCAGGCGCCGCACGTCTGGATCCGCGCGTACGCAATCTGGCAGATCGCTTGGCGGCAGCCGTGAAGGACAAGCATTTTGAGCCCGTTGCGGGCTCGGCACAATAGCGCGAGCACGCACGGGCGCCCCAACGTCCGGGCTGCGGGCCGACTGGTGCCGCCGTCCGGCCTCTCGTTTTTCGAACACAACCTCGACCGATAGGGGATACCGAAATGAAGACCATCAAGCTTGCTCCCGGTGAGCGCCTCGTTACCAACCAGCTCAACCGTAAGGGCGTGCTGCCGCAAAATATCGTCGACGCCGCCCGCGATATCGTGGCCAACGTGCGTGCCAACGGCGATGCCGCGGTGCGCGATTACTGCCAGCGTTTTGACGGTGTTGAGCTGCAGAGCTTCCGTCTCCCGCAGGAGCAGATCGATGCCGCGCTCGAAGATCTCGATCCGGCCTTTGTCGCCGCGCTCGAAAAGGCTGCGCGCCAGATTCGCGAGTTCCACCAGCGCGAGGTCGAGCAGAGCTGGTTTACCACGCGCCCGGATGGCACGATGCTCGGCGTTAAGGTGACCCCGCTCGCTGCGGCCGGCATCTACGTGCCGGGCGGTCGCGCGCAGTACCCCTCCACTGTGCTCATGAACGCCATTCCCGCCAAAGTGGCCGGCGTCAAGCGCGTGGTCATGGTGACCCCGCCGCAAAAGGACGGCCTGATCAGCCCCTACACGCTTGCCGCGGCCAAGCTCGGCGGCGTGGACGAGATCTATATGGTGGGCGGCGCTCAGGCCGTGGCCGCGCTGGCGTACGGTACCGAGACCATTCCGCGTGTCGACAAGATTACCGGCCCGGGCAACGCCTTTGTCGCCGCTGCCAAGCAGATTGTCTCGGGCGATGTGGGCATCGACATGGTCGCCGGTCCCTCCGAGGTCTGCGTGCTGGCCGATGCCACGGCCAAGCCCATGGTAGTCGCGGCCGACCTGATGGCCCAGGCCGAGCACGACCCGCTGGCGGCTTGCTATCTGGTGACCTGCGACGAGCAGTTTGCGCGCGAGGTCGAGGCGGGTATCGACGTTCTGGTGGCGCAGTCGCCGCGTGCCGAGATCACACGCGCCTCGCTCGACAATGAGGCCACCATCGTGGTAGCCGCCGACATGGCTGCCGCCGTCGAGGCCGTGAACACCGTGGCGCCCGAGCACTTGGAGCTGCACTGCAAGGATGCGATGGGCCTGCTCGGCGGCATTCGCAACGCCGGCGCCGTCTTTGTGGGCGCTTGGAGCTCCGAGCCGCTCGGCGATTACGTTGCCGGTCCCAACCACACGTTGCCGACCGGCGGCACGGCCATGTTCTCCAACCCGCTTTCGGTCGAAGAGTTCGTTAAGCGCTCGAGTGTCATTTGCTATACGCCCGAGGGCCTACTCTCGGACGCTCCCGCTACGCAGCGTTTGGCCGAGGCCGAGGGCCTGTGGGCGCACGCGCTTTCGGCCGCACTGCGTCGCCGCGTGTTGGAGCAGGGCGAGGATGCCGTGAGCGCCGAGTCGCTCGCCGCGGCCGACCTGACCAAGGTTGCCTGGCCGGGCGACGCCGTGGCGACGGTTGCCGAGGGCGTGGACCTGGCGGCTGCAGGCGCAGATGGCGCTGGCGTAACCGGCGGGGAGGCCTAATATGGCCGAACTCACGCCCCGCATGAAGGAGCTCATCCAGCCTTACCTGGCCGGTATTGAGTCCTACGATCCCAACTTTACGCCCACGCGCATCAACCTTTCGGCCAACGAGAACACTTATCCCGTGCCTGCCGGCGTGCGCGAGGCGGTCGATGCGGCGCTTGCCGCCACTCCGCTCAACCGCTATCCCGATCCCATGTCCAACGACCTGCGCGACGAGCTTGCGGCCTGGCATGGCGTGACGCGCGAGAACATCTGCGTGGGAAACGGCGGCGACGAGCTGCTCTACAACTACCTGCTGGCGTTTGGCGGCGCGGGGCGGACCCTGCTCAACTGCCCGCCGTGCTTTAGCGAATACGCGTTTTTTGCGTCGCTCTGCCAGACCGAGGTGCTCGACGTGTGGCGCGACCCGGCGACTTTTGAGCTCGACCAGGCTGCCGTACTTGCGGCGGCGCCCGAGTGCAACCTGGCGATCGTGACCTCGCCCAACAATCCCACGGGCGACGTGGCGCCACTCGACTTTGTCGCGGCCCTATGCGATGCGTGCCCCGGCATGGTGATGGTCGACGAGGCCTACGTGGAGTTTGCCGACGATTCGTTTGGCGCTGCCACCACGGCGCAAGGGCTTATCGCTAAGCATCCCAACCTGGTGATTTTGCATACGCTGTCCAAGGCGTTTGGCGCCGCCGGTACGCGTCTGGGTTATGTGATCGCGGCTCCCGAGGTCATCGACGTGTTCGCGGCGATTCGCCAGATCTATTCAGTTAACGTGCTGAGCCAGGCCGCCGCACTTGCCTGCGTGCGTGCCCGCGATGCGTACGCGCCCGTTGTGGCGCAGATCGCATCCGAGCGCGAGCGCGAGCTGTGCGCCCTGCAAGCGATGGCTGCCGAGGGCCTGCCCGTGGAGGCATGGCCGAGCGCGGCGAACTTTGTGCTCGTGCGCACGCCGCATGCCACGCGCGTGCGCGAGCGTCTGCGCGACGAGTATTCAATTTTGGTGCGCGACTTTAGCTACGCGCCGGGGCTTGCGGACTGTCTGCGCATCACTGTGGGTACGCCGCAGGAAAACGATGAGGTGCTGGCTGCGTTTGCCGCGCTGGTGAAGGAGGAGATGTAGATGGGCCGTTATGCCGAGGTGACCCGCAAGACGGGTGAGACCGACATTGTCGTCAAGCTCGACCTGGACGGGAACGGCGTGTGCGATATCTCGACCGGCGTACCGTTTTTCGACCACATGCTCAACGCCTTTGGCCGTCATGGCCTGTTCGATCTGACGGTGCACGCGGTGGGCGACGTGGAGGTCGATGCGCACCACACCGTCGAGGATACGGGCATTGTGCTGGGCGAGGCGTTTTGCCAAGCGCTGGGTGACAAGGCGGGCATTACACGCTTTGCCGACGCGGCGATTGCCATGGACGAGACACTCGTGATGGCCGCCGTGGACATCTCAGGTCGCGGGCAGGCCTATTGCGAGCTGCCCGTACCGACTGAGCGCGTGGGCAGCTTTGATACCGAGCTAGCCGTCGAGTTCTTCTACGCCTTTGCGCGCGATGCCAAACTCACGCTGCATGTGCGCGAGCTAGCGGGCGGCAACTCGCATCACATAATCGAGGCCGCCTTTAAGGCCGTGGGCCGCACGCTGCGCCACGCCTGCGAGCTCGATCCCCGCGTGCAAGGCATCCCCAGCACCAAGGGCTCGCTGTAACCTGCCAAAAAGGGACAGGTTTTGAATGGGAAAAAGGGAGGGTCGCGTGGACGAACCGAAGATTGTGGTGGTCGACTACCACAAGGGCAACTTGTCGAGCGTCGTGCGCGGGCTTGCGCGCGCCGGTGCCGCCGCCTGCACGTCGGACGATCCGGAGCAGATCCGCCGCGCCGACGGCCTGGTCATCCCGGGCGTAGGCGCGTTCTATGACGCGATCGCCTTTATGCGCCAGAGCGGCGAGGCGGACGTGGTGCTCGATGTCGTTGCCGCCGGAACCCCGCTGCTCGGCATCTGCCTGGGCCTTCAGCTATTTTTTGAGCGCGGCAACGAGGGCGTGCCGGCGGATGAGGGCGCGGCCGCGGACGGCAACGCCCTCGAGCGGGCCGGCGGCCCCTGGGTCGATGGCCTGGGCATTATGCGCGGCTCGTGCACGCGCTTGGAGTCGAGCCGCCTAAAGGTGCCGCACGTGGGCTGGGACCAGGTGCACATGACGCCCGCCGGCGCGGCCGATCCGCTGCTTGCCGGTTTTGCCGAGGGCGCCAACATGTACTTCACCCACAGCTACGCGGTGGGTGACGACGCCGATGCCGCCGATATTCTGGCGCGCACGCATTACACGCGGAGCTTCCCGTGCATCGTGCGCCATGGCAACGTGTGGGGCTGCCAGTTCCATCCCGAGAAATCCTCGGCGCTGGGACAGCGCATCCTTAAGAACTTCGTCAACATCGTCGAGGAGGCCGGCCGATGATCCTGTTTCCCGCAATCGATTTGATCGGCGGCAAGGTCGTGCGCCTGGAGCGCGGCGACCGCAGCCGCTGCAAGGTATATTCCGACGACCCCGTCGCCGTCGCCCGCTCGTTTGCCGAGCAGGGTGCGAGCTGGGTGCACGTCGTCGACCTGTCCGCTGCCTTTGGCGAGGCCGAGGACGCGTGTGCTGCCAACTCGGCGGCGATTAAGGCCATCTGCGGCGTCGACGGCCTGTCCGTGGACGTGGGCGGCGGCGTTCGCTCGCTCGCGCGCATTGACGAGCTGGCCGCCTTTGGCGCGCGTCGCATCGCGCTGGGTACGGTGCTCGTGACCGAGCCGGGATTTGCCGAGGTGGCGGCCCGCGGCTTTGGCGAGTTACTGGTGGCAGACATTGCCGCCCGTGACGGCCAGGTCAAGGTGAATGGTTGGCGCGACGGCGCGGGTGTGGCGCTCGACGACGCCGTGGCGCAGCTCACCGAGCTGGGCTTTAAGCACCTGGTGTACACCGACATCGCGCGCGATGGCATGCAGACGGGCATCGACGTGGCGGCGTATCGCCATGTTGCCGAGGTCGCGGGTTTTTCCGTCGTGGCCTCGGGCGGCATCTCGGCGCTCGACGACATCCGCGCGCTTGCCGCGGTGGGCGAGGACGCGATTGAAGGCGCCATTACCGGTCGCGCGCTCTATGAGGGCAACTTTACGCTGGTACAGGCACTGGCCGCCGCCCGAGGGGAGGAGTAGTCCATGCTTGCCAAACGCGTTATTCCCTGCCTGGACGTCAAGGACGGCCGTGTGGTCAAGGGCGTCAACTTTGTGAGCCTGCGCGATGCGGGCAATCCGGTGGAGCTCGCTCGCGCCTACGACCGCGAGGGCGCGGACGAGGTTGTGTTCCTGGACATCACCGCGACAAGCGACAACCGCGCGACGACTATCGAGATGGCAGTGCATGCGGCCGAGGAGCTGGCCATTCCCTATACCGTGGGCGGCGGCTTTCGCGACTTGGCGGGCATGCGAACCATGGTTGCCGCCGGTGCCGACAAGGTGTCGCTTAACTCTGCCGCCGTGCGCGATCCGTCGTTGATCAGCCAGGCCGCCGCGGCGTTTGGCAGCCAGGCCGTGGTCGTGGCGATTGATGCCAAGCGCGTGGGCCTGCCCGGTCAGCCGGATGCCGACAAGTGGGAGGTCTTCACGGCGGGCGGTCGCAACGCCACGGGTATCGATGCGGTGGCGTGGGCCGAGGAAGCGGCTCGTCGCGGCGCCGGCGAGATCCTGCTGACCAGTATGGATCGCGACGGCACCAAGGCCGGCTTTGACCTAGCGCTCACCCGCGCTGTGGCTCGCGCGGTGCCGATCCCGGTGATCGCAAGCGGCGGCGTGGGCACGCTCGAGCATTTTGCCGAGGGCGTGATCGAGGGCGAGGCCGACGCCGTGCTGGCGGCCAGCGTCTTTCACTTTGGAACTTTCAGCATTCGCCAGGTGAAGGAGTATATGGCCAGCCAAGGCATCCCTGTGAGGCTGGACTTCTAGTGCTGCGGCTTGCCCAGGCACCGCATCTTGCCGCTCAAACCGTCGCTCGCGTACCAAAGTACGCGTCGCTCCTCTTTCGCGGCAACCTGCGGCACCTGGACAACCCTCGCCGACCTGTGGGATTTCGTTTGTTACTTGGGAGAAATGATGACTGAGGTAATAAATGCTACCGAGCTTAAATACGACGCCCGCGGGCTGATTCCTTGCGTGGTTCAGCAGCATGACACCGGTGAGGTGCTTATGGTTGCTTGGATGAACGAGGAATCGGTGGGGCTGACGCTCAAGACCGGGACCACGTGGTTTTGGAGTCGCAGCCGTCAGGAGCTCTGGAACAAGGGCGCGACGAGTGGCAACATGCAGGAGGTCAAGGAGCTCTGGGCCGACTGCGATAGCGATACGCTGCTGGTCAAGGTGGACTCACCGGGTCCGGCCTGCCATACCGGTAACCGTACCTGCTTCTTTAAGCACATAAAGGGGGAAACACGATGAAGGTCGTGACGCCGTTCGAAGTCGCTGACTGCAACGCCGAGCTCCTCCGCGCGGGCGTGCCATGCCGCGTGCACCTGACTGATGCCTGCGGGGCGCAGTCGCTTTGGCTCGAGGCCGAGAAGGAAAGGCTCGATGAGGCCCATGCCGTCATCGTCGAGTTCTTTGAGAAAAAGGGCGCAAAGCCTCGGTTCGATGAGGCCGGTACCTACTTTACGCTGCAGTAACGAGAGGAAATAACCATGGGAGTCAGAACAGCTAACGTGCAGCCGGGAAACATCGGTGAGACGCTGACGGGACTGGCCGAGGTGATTCACAGTCGTCGCGACGCATCGCCGCAGGAGAGCTATACCGCGCGTCTGCTGACCGACGTCGAGGACGAGCTTCTCAAGAAGCTTGCCGAGGAGGCGAGCGAGGTGATCATGGCCTGCAAGGATAACGACCACGATCACATCCGCTACGAGGCCGGCGACCTGATCTACCACCTGCTCGTGACGCTCGAGCGCTACGGCATCACCCTCGACGAACTGGCCGGCGAACTCAACGCCCGCCGCCACTAGTCATTGGGGACGTTCTTAAACGACTAGTTAGGCGAGGGGCGTGGATTCCCATTCGCCGGTGGGGTGGGGGATATCGAAGGCCCGGTAGCCGCAGTCGTAGGCGTGGGCCTGGGCCTCGCGGATGTTCCAGCAGATGTCGCAGGCGCGGTGCGCGTCCGAGCCAAAGGTGATGGGCACCTCGGCATGGGCGAAGCGGCGCAACAGCCCGGTCGCGGGGTAGTAATCGTCGAGCCCCTTGCGCGGTGCGGCGGTCGAGACCTCAACGCGGCGACCCGTATCGTGGGCGCATTCGGCCATCTGCTCCCAAAACGGCGCGGGGTCAAAGTCGGGTGCAAAGCCGTCCTTCGAAAAGCGCATGACCAGGTCGGGATGGGCCATCGCGTCAAAGTTGAGTGAGCTTTCGCAAGCACGGCACCAGTCGTCGACGTAGCACTCCCACACGCCGCGCACGCCTAAGTTTTCCCAAACATGCAAGTTGGTATCGTCGTCGATCCAACCGCAAAGGGAATCGGGTGTATCGGGGCGCGCGACGTCCTCTGTCCCTGCCGTGCCCGCGGCGCCTGCCGCAATATCGCCCGGGTTGCCAATCCAGTGCACGCTGCCCAGACGTACGACGGCGCCCTGGGACCAGTGCTCTACCAAGGGCTCGCAGCCCTCGTACCAATCGCATTCAAAACCGTAGATAAAGGTGAGCTCCGGCGCAATCTGCGCGGCGAGTTTGCGGGCGTCCTCAAAGGCCAAACGATGTGCCGGCAAGTCGCCCTCGACGACCTGCACCTCGCAGTTAGCATCCATACTGGCGGGCAGGGTAAGGTGGTCGGTCGAGACCATGACGCGGCAGCCGGCCGCAGCGGCGGCGCGAACGTTGTCCTTAAACGATGCGTGGCCGTCCGAAAATGAGGTATGGGTATGGCAATCGACCAGCGGGCAGGCGGGCATGGCGACTCCTTTGCATTTGGCGAATCCGCTCCATTGTAACGGCGCTGTCCCCGACGCGACGAGCGCGCTGGGGCCGAAATCGACTGGAAAGGTGGGTTGCGTGCGAGGGTCGCCACGCAGCATCGGCCCCGCTCCAAAACGTGTACGTCAGCCTCCAAGAGCTGCAAAAAATGACATGTTTGGAGGCTGACGTACATGTTTGGATGGGGGCGAGGGCGGCGACGGACGAAAGTCACGCCTGTGCCACGTCCGATGTGCTAGCGTTTGGGTGAATAAAACGAGCCCGTGCGGAAAGGATCCGGACCGTATGCAACGTGGAAGTACATCTCCGCTGTCCCGCGAGACCGATGCACCCGAGACCATCGTCAAACTGGAGTGCGACATCGACGACGCGTCGCCCGAGGTGCTCGCCTATGCCGCCGACCGCCTGCGCGAGGCAGGTGCGCGCGAGGTACACTGGCTGCCCCTTTACTGCAAGAAGGGCCGCCCCGGCTGGCAGCTGCAGGTGATCTGCTCGCACGAGGATATCGAGCGCCTACAGACGATTATCTTTTTAGAGACCACGACCAACGCCGTTCGTCGCCAGGTGATGGAACGCGTCTGCCTGCCGCGTCGTTTTGAGCAGGTAGCGACGCCTTGGGGCGAGGTGGCCGTCAAAGTAGCCACCCTGCCCGACGGCAGTGAGCGTGCGGCGCCCGAGTACGAGGACTGTGCCCGTCTTGCCCGCGAGCATAACGTGCCGCTCCAGCGCGTGATGCAGGCGGCACAAGCCTCGGCACTGCGATTTGAGTAACACGGTCGACGACACGCCGCGCCCAACCCATCAACCCCACCCGAAAGGACCACCATGAAATACCTCATCGCTTCCGACATTCACGGCTCGGCATACTGGACCGAGCGCCTGGTCGCCGCCATCGAATCCGAGCAGCCCGACCGCGTCGTGCTGCTGGGCGACCTGCTCTACCACGGCCCGCGCAACGACCTGCCGCGCGACTACGCCCCCAAGCGTGTGATTCCGCTGCTCAACGCCCTGGCCGACCGCATCATCGCGGTGCGCGGCAACTGCGACGCCGAGGTCGACCAGATGGTGCTCGACTTTCCCGTCATGGCGGACTACGCCACGCTGTTCGACGAGACCGGCCGCGAGCTGTTCCTGACGCACGGCCACGTCTTTGGCGCCGGCATGCACAACAGCGTCGACCACGCGCCCGCGCTGCCCGAGGGCTCCGCGCTCGTCTACGGCCACACGCATATCAAGGTTAACGAGGCAAGCGAGGCACGCCCGGGCCTATGGCTCTTCAACCCCGGCAGCGTGAGCATCCCCAAGGACGGCACGCACAGCTACGGCATCTACGAGGGCGGCGCGTTCCGTCACGTGATCCTGGAGGAGAAATAATCATGGCGCAGCACATGGCTCAGCAAAATGCCGAGGGCTCGCGCGATCTGTCCACGCTGGTCGACGCGTCGGCCGAGTTGCAGCATCTGGTGCAGACCATCTGGCGTCTGCGTCAGCCCGATGGTTGCCCGTGGGACCGCGAACAGACGCATCAGAGCATCGGCAAGAACATGATCGAGGAGGCCTACGAGGCGCTCGATTGCATCGAGGTCGACGACGCGGCACACCTGCGCGAGGAACTCGGCGACGTGCTCATGCAGGTAGTGCTGCATGCACAGATTGCGGCGGACGCCGGCGAGTTTACGCTGGCTGACGTGGCACGCGATATCGACGCCAAGCTCATCCGCCGTCATCCGCACGTGTTTGGCGATGCGGACGCCGAGAGCTCCGATGAGGTGCTCAAGATTTGGGACGAGGTCAAGCTTGCCGAGAAGGCCGCCAAGGACAAGGCCGTGGCGGCGGGCGAGGCTGCGCCCGAGGGCCTGCTCGACGGCGTGCCCACGCATCTGCCGGCGCTGATGCAGGCGCAGAAGGTGTCGCGCAAGGCGGCGGCCGTGGGCTTTGAGTGGGAGACGGTCCAGGACGTGTGGGACGAGGTTGCCGAGGAGCGTGCCGAGTTTGAGGCCGAGGCTCCCGGCTCGCCCGAGCGCGAAATGGAGTTTGGCGACCTGCTCTTTGCCCTTGTTAACGTTGCGCGCAAGGAGGGCATCGACGCCGAGAGCGCCCTGCGTGCGAGCACGGCCAAGTTCCGCCGTCGCTGGGCCGCGATGGAGCAGATGGCGGCCAACGCTCATGTAGATCTGGCCAAGCTTTCGACCCACGGCCTCAACGACCTGTGGGATGCCGCCAAGGCAAACGAGTGACCTGCGCCTCACGCAGTATTCGTTTGCGTCAGCGCCTCACAGAGAGGTCTCTACAAGCAAAAAGCCATATACAGCGGAAGATGTGCCAGCTGTGCTTCGGCATCCCACTCGAGTTGTTTAGGATGCAGCACATATGCCGTCCCGATTTTTTTGTTAAAGCGTGCGCGGAACCGATCGAGGGAGATGGTCCCGTATTTGCGCGGCGACTTAACCTCGATGGGGCTGATGCGCGGCTTTCCAGCGGCATTGGCATAGGGCCGGGTAACGAGGAAGTCGATTTCCATGCGCTCCTCTCCCTCCTTCTTTCCGCTTTGAGAATAAAAGAAGAGCCTGTGACCATTGGCTTTTAGAGATTGAGCAACGTAGTTTTCGGTCAGCATTCCTTCGTTCAATCCGATGTCGCCGCGAAGCACGGCCCTGTAAACGTCTTCATCGGTATCGGTGTTGTCAGAGAAGGCAAGCGTTACAAGCAGGCCGGTGTCTGCCATGTAGCACTTGAGGGCCGTTTGCTCCATGCTGAGCGAAAGGCCCACGCTCGGTTCGCTTGCGGCATAGCAGATATTGGCAATTCGCGCGTCTGCCAGCCAAAAGAAGGCTTCTTCGTAGGTGCGCATGCGTGCGTTTTTATCAAGTGAGGAAAGCTTGAATCGTTTTTCGTGCCTAGAGAGCTGGCCCGGGATGCCATCGAGTACGGAGACGACTTTGAATTCGTAACCGGTTGCAAAACGAGAGATATCGTTGCGATAGAGCTGGACGATTCGGCGCTTCGAAGCGTCGACGGGCGCAAAAGCGCGCTGTTCAACATAGATGGATACCGGCTCAGGCATGCCGCCTACGAGCATGTATTCGCGCATAAGGGAGAGCGCTCTGCGATGTAGGGCATCGGGGAGCGGCTTCATCTTGTTAAAACTCATGCGAATGAGATCGGCCAGCCCCTTTTCGTCCATGCCCCAAAGAAACTCCTCAAAGTCGAGGGGCTCAAGTTCCAAAGACTCTTCCTCGGACGGGATGACGATATCTTTAATGTTCTGCTTGATGCTGAGCAGGGATCCAGTTTCGATGTAGTCGTAACGTCCGTCTGCAACGAGATACTTGATGAGTCCGCGTGCTTGCGGGTACATCTGGACCTCGTCAAAGACGATAAGCGTCTCGTGTTCATAGAGTTTGACGTTATAGAAAACCGAGAGATAGAGGAAAAGCGAGTCGAAGTCGGTGCGGTAGTCCTCAAAATATTGCTTAACTTCGGCAGGTGCTTGAAAGAAATCAATGACAAGGCAGGACTTGTATTCGGTTTCTCCAAACATGCGGGCAAGCGTGCTCTTGCCGACGCGACGGGCTCCTTCAATAAGAAGTGCTGTTTTACCAGCGCTTTCATGCTTCCATTTTAGTAGTTTGTCATAGGCTTTTCGTTTAAGCATGGCTACCTCGTACACGATATCCAGAACTTTTATAACCTAATTATGCACGATATCCAGAACTTCAGACCCTTAGATTTGCACGATATCCAGAACTTTGCACGATGTAAAAGCACATTATTGGCTCTTTCATTCGCAAGCCAGGTAAAGACGGTATGCCGATAGAAGAATTTAATGGGGGGGGGCGACCTCTAGAGATGAATGCTCGGTGCAAAAACAAGCGCCCCAAAGAATGATTTCTCCAATTCATATGTATCCCTTGGCTAACTTAGGGCATAATGCAAAAAGTGCGACATGGCTAACTTACGGAGGCACACCGATGGTGCACAGTCGGCCAGTCGCTTGCATCCACTACGTTTCCAAGTGAGAGGGAGACAACATGAGCGATATTTTGGACGTTTACGGTCGCGAGGTGCTCGACAGCCGCGGCAATCCCACTGTCGAGGTCGAGGTCGTGCTCGAGGACGGCAGCTTCGGCCGCGCGATGGTGCCTTCGGGCGCTTCGACCGGCGCCTTTGAGGCATGCGAGCTGCGCGACGGCGACAAGGGTCGCTACCTGGGCAAGGGCGTCTCGCAGGCCGTCGAGCACGTCAACAACGAGTGCGCTAACGCCGTCGTGGGCCTCGATGCCTTCGACCAGCGCGCCGTCGATGCCGCGCTGATCGCCGCGGACGGTACCCCCAACAAGACCAAGCTCGGCGCCAACGCCATTCTGGGCGTGTCGCTGGCCGTCGCCCGCGCCGCTGCCGAGTCGGCGGGCCTGTCGCTGTATCAGTACCTGGGCGGCGTCAACGCTCATCTGCTGCCCACGCCCATGATGAACATCCTCAACGGCGGCGTGCATGCCGACAACAACGTCGACTTCCAGGAGTTCATGATCATGCCGGTGGGCGCCCCGAGCTTTGCCGAGGGCCTGCGTTGGTGCGCCGAGGTCTATCACACCCTCAAGGGCGTGCTGTACGAGGCCGGCCTGGGCGGCGGCGTGGGCGACGAGGGTGGCTTTGCGCCCAACCTCAAGACCAACGCCGAGCCGTTCGAGTACATCACCAAGGCCGTGGAGAAGGCCGGCTTTAAGCCCGGCGTCGACTTCATGTACGCCATGGACCCGGCGTCCACCGAGTTCTACAACGCCGAGACAGGCATGTACGAGCTCAAGGGCGAGGGTGTGGAGTACACGAGTGCCCAGATGGTTGATTACTGGGAGAAACTCGTCGACACCTATCCCATCATCTCCATCGAGGACGGCATGGCCGAGGAGGACTGGGACGGCTGGGTCGAGCTGACCCGTCGCATTGGCAACAAGGTGCAGCTGGTGGGCGACGACCTGTTCGTCACCAACACCGAGCGCCTCAAGAAGGGTATCGAGCTGGGTGCCGCCAACGCAATCCTGGTCAAGGTTAACCAGATCGGTACGCTCACCGAGTCGCTCGAGGCCATCGAGACCGCCAAGGAGGCCGGATACGCTTGCATCGTGAGCCACCGCTCCGGCGAGACCGAGGACTCCACGATCGCCGACCTCGTTGTGGGCGTCAACGCCGGCCAGATCAAGTCGGGCGCCCCGTGCCGCAGTGACCGTATTGCCAAGTACAACCAGCTCATCCGCATCGAGGATGAGCTCGAGGGCAGCGCGCGCTACGCCGGTAAGGCCGCGTTCTACAACATTCGCTAAACGGGCGGTGCTCGCGGGGGCGGGGTTGACTCGGCTCTGTTCCACTTCTGATGGCCGCTATTGGGCGCTGGGCCGTGTGGCTCAGCGCCTTTTTTATGTCGAGCAAAGGCTGCCGAAGGCGGTGCGCGCGCTCGTGCTATAACTAGAATACTTAGCGCAAACAAACCTCAACCGCACAAGGCGCACATGGATCAGATTTACGACAACAGGTACTATTCCGCCGGTTCGCGTGAGCCGTCGTCTCGCCGCGCGCATTCGGTGCAGCTTGGCGGGCCCGAATATACGGGTGCTGACCGTCCCACGCATCGCACGCCGGGCACTTCGCACTCCCATGCTCAAACGAATATGTCGACGCATCGCCCGGACCGTCCGTCGCGCGCGACGTACGAATCGCGCCCGTCTGCTCAGGCGCACGACAAGTCGACCAAGCCCTCGAGCCGTCTTTCGGGCTCGGACTTCATGCACTACGCCAACGACAACGCGGTGATTAAGGCAATCTACGACTTTACCCATGGGCCCCAGCGTGGACTGTTTATCGGTATTGTCGTTGCCCTGGTGCTCGTGAGCCTGTACTTTCCCGTGCGCGACCTCTACGTTGCCAAACGCTCGAGCGACATCTTGGCCAAGCAGGTCGAGATTCGCCAGCAGTACAACGACGAGCTGCAGAAAAGCGTCGACAAACTGCTCTCGGAGGAGGGCATTAAGGACGCGGCGACCGAGGATCTGGGCCTGGTGATGCCCGGCGAGACCAAGATTGACGTGCTGGGCCTGGACGACGATTCGGATTCGTCTTCGAGCAAGAAGTCGTCGAACGCCAAAAAGGCCAGCGAAGTGGCCAAAGAGATCGAAGAGGTGGGCAAGGACGCGCCGTGGTACATCCAGACGCTCGACATGCTGTTTGGATTTAACGGCGTCGAGGGTCAGACGGTCGCGTCCAGCGGCGAATAGCGCCCGGAGGGGAGCCTGCAATGACGAATTGCAAACGATATAAGGTGGCGGCGATTGACTTGGGAACGGTGTCGTCGCGACTGGTGCTGGCCCAGGTCGAGGGCGGGGCGATCGTGGAATCGTCCAAGCATACCGAGATTACCGATCTAGGCGAGGGTGTCGACGCGACGGGGCGCTTTTGCGAGGCGGCCGTTGAGCGGGTGCTTGCCGCATGCCGCATGTTTGTGGACGAGGCACGTGCCTTTGGGGTCGCGTGCATCTGCACCACCTGCACGAGCGCCGCGCGAGATGCATCCAATGCCGCACTGCTGCTGGACGGCCTGTGCGATCTGGGGCTTGAGCCGCAGGTGATTCCGGGCGAGGTCGAGGCGCGCCTGACGTTTTTTGGCGTGGCGCACGACTTTGCAGGCGAGCGCATTATTGTCGCGGATTCGGGCGGCGGGTCCACGGAACTCGCGACGGGTGTGTACGCACCGGAGCGTGGGGTCTTTGCGCTGGAGGGCACGCGTTCGCTGGACATTGGCTGCCGTCGTGTGACGGAGCGGTTTTTCTCGGCATTGCCGCCAACGGACGGCGAGCTTGCTGCCGCCGCCAACTGGGCGGGCGAGCAGTTCGCTGCCTATTTTGAGGGCCTGCCCGTCGATTTTGAGCGTGCCGAGCGCCTGGTCACGGTGGGTGGCACCGTCACCACGCTCGTGGCGCTCGTTCACGAGCTGGAGCCGTACGACTCGAGTTTTGTGCACCTGCGCGAGCTTTCGATGGAGCAGGTCTCGGCCGCTATCGAGCGCATGTCCACGCTGGATGTTGCAGGCATCGCCGCGCTGCCAGGCGTGCAGCCCAAACGCGCGGGCGTGATCTTGGCCGGTGCCGTGGTAATTCGCGAGCTCATGCGCGCTGGCAATTACGACACGCTCGCCGTAAGCGAGAACAGCTTGCTTGCCGGCATGGCCGCCACCATCAACGAGACTCTCGACGGCGCGACCCCCACCATCGCATGGACCCCGAGTCTGAGCACCCTCTAAAACTAGTCTTTTTGGGACGGGGCTATTTTAGCTACTTATGCCAGCCTGTCGATTTGCCCAATCTCCCAAAGCGGAATATTGACGAGCATGTCCTCGTCTCTATATGCCGCCAGGGAGGTCCTCACGCAACGCATGAGTTTGAATTTTTCGCAGGCTATTTTCAGACTCTTCGCTTTAAGGTTCTCTGCTGCCTTGACCTCAAGCGGAAGTACGGTCCCCGCATGGTCGATGGCAAAGTCAGTTTCGGCATTGCCAGAGGTAGAGGACCAGTACGCGGGGCTTTTGCCTTGCAGCAAGAGTTCCTGTGCGACATATTGCTCGGTGAGCGAGCCCTTAAACTCGGTGAAAACAGCGGAGCCGTCCAGGACGATGGTCGGTGGGAGGTTGGAGAGCGCGCCGAGGATGCCGGTGTCGATGCAAAACAGCTTGAAGCCCGAGAGGTCCTCATAGCTCGAAAGCGGTGCCCTGAGAGCGGAAACGCGCGGCACCTTATGAACGATTCCGTAATCCATGAGCCACTGGAGACTCTCTTCGAAATCGCGTGCGCGCGCCCCGGGGCGAAGGGCTCCGTAGATGAACTTTTTATTTTCCTTTGCAAGCTGGCCGGGGAGGGATTTCCAAACCAGCCTCATGCGCTCGACAATGCGGGCGGGCGCATGTTTGCCAAAATCGGATTCGTAAGCCTCGATGATTTGTTGCTGAAGCCTGCGGGCTTCGATGAAATCGCGGGTCGCGGCGAAGGCGGAGACGACTTCGGGCATGCCGCCGACAACGAGGTATTCCTTGAGCAAGTGCTCGAGCTTTTCGGTAACGTTTGCCAGAAGATTCATGTCTGCGGCAAGGATGGCGTCGGCGAGCGGGTCGCCATCGACGGCGCGAACGAACTCGGTAAACCCCATGGGACGCATGGTGAGCTGGTCGATTTTGCCGACGGGAAATGACTCGTTTTCGCGCCGGAGCGCGAGGCCCATATAGGAGCCGGCTGCGACGATATGGTATTCGGGCGCAAGCTCGTTGAAGTACTTGAGCGAGGTGATGCCGCGCGGTGCCTCTTGGATCTCGTCAAAGATGATGAGCGTGTCTGCCGGAGTTACGGTTTGGCCGCGAAGAAGCTCTATCTGGGAGATGATGCGCTTGGGGTCGAGGTCTCCATCGAACAGCGAGCGTGCGCTCGGTTCGAGCATAAAGTCGAAACGAATGATGTTTCGATACTGTTGGCTCGCGAATTCGTTAAGAAGCCAAGTCTTTCCTGTCTGGCGGGCACCCTTAAGCAAGAGGGGTTTGCGATTCGCTCTCGATTTCCAAGCGATGAGTTCACTCATAAGCTGTCGCTGCATATTGCCTCCCAACTCTCTTGGCTAGTATAAGGCCCTTTGGACGGTTCCCTTGAAAAATGTGCGACACAACCACATTTTTCCATCGGAAAATGTGCGAGACAACCACGTTTTTCCATCGAAAAATGTGGGAGTGCCAATCTAAGTTGCGGTGAAAAAGTTCTTAAATAAGCTGGTAACCAGTCAAAACAGGAACTATTCCACCGCAACTTCTAAAGTCCACCGGCATCCACAAGAAACGGGCCCGCATCCCTGGGGGACACGGGCCCGTAAACAATACGTGGTAGGGGCGGTGGGACGTCCGCGTATTTGCTGCGCAAATACGCACCGGCTTCGGCCGCCTGTCGGCGCCCTCGCCGGCTCGCTGCGGACGCTGCGCGTCCGCTTGACGCTCGCCCCCTCGCGGGTTCGAGCCCCACCGGCGTCCAAAAGAAACGAGCCCGCATCCCTGGGGGACACGGGCTCGAAAGCTCCATATGGTAGGGGCGGTGGGACTCGAACCCACAATCCTTGCGGCGAGAGATTTTAAGTCTCCTGCGTATGCCAATTCCGCCACGCCCCCGTGAGACTAGAAGTCTAGCACAAGCCGCTCGTTACGCGTTGACAGCCATCGAGTGCTGGCCCGACTTTTCCAAGTACTCGGCAAACTTGGCCTCGTCGCCCTTGTTCTTGTACTGCAGGGCCAGCAGGTATTCCAGGCGGCAGCTCTTGACCTTGTCGTCACCGGCCTCCTTGAGCATGCGCTCCAGCTCGGGGATGTCGTTGTGGCGCTTGAGGATCATCGTGTCGTACATCAGCTGGCATTCGTGCGCGACTGCCTCGGCCTGACCGCCCTCAAAGCCCTTGATCTCGTGCAGTAACTCCTTGGACTTTTTGCGGTCCTCCTGGCCAACGTAGTAGTTAAAGGCCTTGATTACCAGGTCGACGCGCTGCATCTTGGGGAGGTTGAGTCCCAGCAGTAGGTCGAACATCTCGCTGGCGCGCTCGTGGTCCTCGCGCAGCAGATAGGAGTTCAGGCGCAGGTAGTCGCGGTTGTAGCGCGGGTACAGCATACTGGTGAGTTTGGCGTCGAGCAGGCGATCGAACTCGTCCCACCGCTTGGCAGCCATAAGCTGCTGCAGGCGCTTAAACGTGGTACGTTTTTTGACGCTAAAGAATACCGACACGGCGATGCAGATGATAACGACGGCGGTCCAGAGGGTGCGGGAATCGGGCATATTAGGGTCCTTAGTCGCTCGTAAAGCGAGCGGTATGGCAACACGTACTAGATGTATTATACGCAGCGCGCAAGCAAACTGGCATAAAAGCTCATCGAGGCCGAGCGCCATCGCTCGCTGCGGTACACTTACCTAAAGTAAACCATGAAGGGAGACATTACCTATGAAGAAGATCGTTTTGGCTTGCGGTGCTGGCGCTGCTACTTCCACGCTCGTTGCCCAGAAGGTCGCCACCATGCTCGACTCCAACGGTTACGCCGACAAGTACGAGATCGTGCAGTGCGCCATCTCCGAGGCCAAGGACGCTTGCGACGAGGGCGCCGACCTGCTGATCGCCACCACCGTTGCCCCCGAGGGCCTCACCTGCCCGTACGTGAGCGGCGTGCCCTTCATGACCGGCATGAACCGCGTCGCTGCCGAGAAGGCCGTTCTTGACGTCATGGCTCAGTAGGCGCTGCCTGCATGAGTGAGCAGAACGCCAATCCGGTCGAGCTCTTTGGCATGCGCGTTGCCCATGTGGGCATTAACGCTACCGACCCGGCAGACGCCCTGGAGATCGCGGAGCTGTTCTCGACGATGATGGGCCTGCCCGTCATCGAGACCCCGGTTTCGTACTTTAACGATTCGCTGGTCGAGATCATGAAGCAGAACGGTCGTGGCACCAAGGGCCACATCGGCTTTGCCGTCAACGACATCGATGCGGCCGAAAAGTGGTTTGCCGAGCGCGGGCTCGAGGTCGACGAGGAGTCGCGCGCGCTGCTGCCCGACGGTAGCACCAAGCTTGTGTACTTTAAGCGCGAGTTCGCCGGCTTCGCCGTGCATCTGTGCCGCGAGTAGCGTACAAGCTGCCATAGCTAGCAAAAAGGGATAGGGCC
Organism: uncultured Collinsella sp.; assembly: GCA_902466395.1. GTDB lineage: Bacteria > Actinomycetota > Coriobacteriia > Coriobacteriales > Coriobacteriaceae > Collinsella. The sequence goes on along the minus strand of CABQQR010000003.1, from coordinate 137,525 downwards.
GCATGGCCTTATCCCTTTATTTATGCCGAGGGATCGACTTTTGCAACGGTCAAAAAACCGAAGTCTAATACTTTTCCGAGAAGTGAACGAGACAAATCAGCCCCCCGAAGCATCGACACTTTAAGGGCATCGTTTCCTGCAGTTTCGATGCTGGAATCCTGCGATTTTGCGGCCGAAAAATGCGGATGCTTCGGGGGTCCGAATATGGTCGTTCACTTCTCGGGAAAAGTATTAGACCTCGATCCACGAGGGGGCATCCCTACCGTGGCAGGCGAATCGTAAAGCGGCTGCCGACCCCTTCGACCGAGGTCACACCGATGACACCGCCATGGCTATCGACGATCCACTTGGCAATGGCAAGCCCCAGACCCGAGCCCTGCGCGCCGGCATCGCGCGCGTTGTCGGCGCGGTAGAACCGCTCGAACGCGTGAGCTGCGGATTCCTGGTTCATGCCGATACCCTCGTCCTCAACGCTTATGTCGATCGTGCCCATGCCCGCATCCGGCGCTACGCCAAACGAGATGGGCGTTCCCGCATCCGAGTACTTGGCGGCATTCTGCACGATCACGCGCAGAGCCTGCTTCACGAGCGCCACGTCGACGGACGCGTCGCAGCGCGGGTCGCTGGCAAGCAAGGCGTCAAAAGCCAGCCGATACGTGTGCTCGGCATCGATCATCTGCGACTCCTCGCATACCTCGCCGACCAGTGCGGCCAGGTTGGTATTCGCATGCCGCAGGGCCGTGCGTCCGGCATCGCCGCGCGCCAAAAACAGCAGCTGCTCCACGAGCTCCTGCATGTGCTCGCTTTCGGCCTTGAGCGAGGCGATGGACTCTGCCAGTACGTCCGGGTCGTTTTTACCCCAGCGGTCGAGCATGTTCACGTAGCCCTGAATCACCGCGATGGGCGTGCGCAGCTCGTGGCTCGCATCGTTGACAAAGCGCATCTGCTGCAGCTTGGCCTCTTGCATCTGGCGCAGCAGGCGGTTGAGTGCGACCTCGATGCTTGCCAGGTCGGCGTCGCCGGTGGTGACGCTCGGCGAGTCGACGCTTGCGCGCTCGATGGCCTGCTCCAGCGTTTCCATCTTGCCGCCGGAGAGCTGCATACGGCCGAGCTCGTCCACGCGCAAGGCAAGGTCGTTGAGCGGCGCCATGGTGCGGCGCACGCGGCGGGCGCCGCCGAGCATGTTGAGCACGCTGATGACCTGCCAACCCATAACGACAAGGTAGAGAGGCCATAGCGCGACGAGGTCCTGCGCGAGGGGGAAGGTCTTGGTGGTACGCGCAAACTCGACGGTATAGGTGAGCGTTGTCAGGTCCCAGCCGCGTGCGGGCGTCAGCGACATGCCGTGAACGGTGGCGCCGGGAATCCAGCCTGCGGTAAACGCGCTGTCGGGCAGCGTCTGGTTGTATCCATAGACGAGGATCGCCGCCGCAATCACCATCAGCAACAGATCGAGCCAGACGTAGCTCATCAAGCGGCGCCACATATAGCCCCAGTTGATGGCGCGGGCGATGGAGGTGACGCGCTTGGCCTCGGCGTTATGCGCGGCAGACATAGCCCACCCCGCGCACGGTCTGGATGATGCGGGCGCCGCCAGCGTCTTCGATCTTGGCGCGCAAATGTGCGATGTGCACATCGACGTTGTTGGTATCGCCCACGTAGTCGTAGCCTAGCGCCTCATGCGCGATGCGCTCGCGCGTGAGCACGGTGCCGGCGTGCGCCATAAGCAGGGCGAGGACGTCGAACTCGCGGGCCGTGAGCGCGATGGGCGAGCCGCCGACCGTGACTTCGCGGCGGTCGGGGTCGAGCGCAACCGATCCCACGGTGAGTGTGGCAGGGGAGGGCGAGGCAGGGGTCTGGGCCATGTCACTGGCCGGGGGCATCGCGGTGGCCTTCTCGCCCGCGACGCCCGCCATGCCCGCTCCGGCGCCGACGCCAGCTACGCCCGAAGCCGCCCGCATGGCCTCCGAGCGCTTCAACGCCACGCGGATCCGTGCGAACAGCTCCTCAATCGCAAACGGCTTGGTCAGGTAATCGTCGGCGCCGGCATCGAGCCCAGCCACCTTGTCCATCACGGCATCGCGCGCGGTGACCATAATCACCGGCACATCCTTGTGCTTGCGGATGCGCCGCAGCACTTCCATACCGTTGAGCTGCGGCAACAGTACGTCGAGCAGAATCAGATCGTAGTCGCGCTCCAGCGCCAGGTCCACGGCGGTGCGGCCGTCGGCGGCGTGCTCTACCTGGTAACCCTCGTGCTCCAGCTCGAGCGTCACAAAGCGGGCGATTTTCTCCTCGTCCTCTACAATCAGGATTCGTGCCATACGTGCCCCCGTCTGCGATTACTTGTCGTCGTTGAGATTTTGCTTGATGTCGTCTGCGGCGTCGGCGGCGTGATCCATCAGGTTATTGATGCTGCCGGGTACATCACCGTCGCTGTCGATGCGGTAGCGCATGCCAAAGAACAGGCCAAGCAGCATCAGCCATATCGTGGCGCCCCAGGCAAACAGCGCGACGATGGGGATCAGGATGGGAATGTTGAGGATGATCGCATCGCGGCGCGTGGCGATAAACTTGGTGTCCAGACTCAGGCGGAAGAGCTTTTTGAGGTACTCCCACACGCTGTCCATCTTCTTGGAGAAGTCGGTCTTTTCGCTCGACTTTTCGTAGGCGGCCTGCGCGGCGACCATCTCGGCAGAGGGCTCATCGACTGGTGCGGACTCGGTGGCGGCATGCGCCGATGTGGTCTGGGTCTTGCCCTGCGACTCAAGCCAAATGATGGCGTCCAGAACGTTGCCGTCGGCGGCGTCGAGCGCGGCCTTGGCATCGGTGTAGCTCACGTTGCACTTGGTGCGGATGGTTTCAACTTTTTCGAGGTCGTCCATGACCTGTCCTTTCGTTCGATGGGCGCGACGTCGGGCGATCTGCCCGGGCGCGAGCGTTGCGTTCGGCGGTCTGCGTTGCGCGCCGCCGCCCCGCCCTCGGTCGAACTCTATAGTGCAGGTTATAGATTAAGCGATTCTTGAGCCAAGATTAATGTTGGATGAGTTTTTGGGTGGCGTGAGGGAGGAGCGGAATGTGTCTATTGGGTTGCGCGGGGGAGAAACGACTCGCCTTTTGGGCTGCTGCCGACGAGGTCTAATACTTTTCCGAGAAGTGAACGAGCTAAATCGGACCCTCGAAGCATCGACACTTTAGAGGTGCCGTTTCCTGCGGTTTCAATGCTGAAATCCCACGATTTTGCCGCCGAAAAATGCGGATGTTTCAGGGGTCCAAAAACAGCCGTTCACTTCGCGGAAAAGTATTAGACCTCGATAGCGGGGGGTGCCGGTGTAAAACGGCGTCAGAAATGGGATAAGCAAGGCGTATGGATCGCACGGATCAAAAACACGTTGCAAAAGTATGAAAATATCCTACAATTGCAACATGAAGTACTTTAGCAACATAACGGCGATAAGCGAGCTTTCCGAGAGTGAGGGCGTGTTTACCACAGCCCAGGCGGCTCGCATGGACATTTCTCGAGATGCGCTGGCGCACTCATGCCGCGTGGGGCGTCTTGAGCGGATATGCCACGGCGCCTACCGGATGTCGGGCACGCAGCGCCGAGGCACCGATGAGCTCAACGCTCTTTGGAAGCTCACCAATCCCTCCCTTTGTGCGTGGGAGAGAAAGCGCCAGTGGGATGGCATCGCTGTGAGCGGTACGACGGCGGCGAACCTTCAGCAAATCGGCGATTTCTTTCTGTCCCCCTACAGGATGACCGCGCCCATGCGCATCAATACGAGAAACGAATCCCTTTCTTTTGTAAAGCGCGAGATTGCGGAGCAGGATATCGTCTGGCTCGACGGCCTGCCGGTAACCAAACCCGAGCGCACGCTTGTCGATCTTTGCCTCGATTGCGAGGACCCCTCATTAATTATCGATGCCTATAACGACGCGCTTGGGCAAGGGCTCGATATGCAGTGGCTGAAAGATCTTGTAGAAGAGAACTCTAAAACCGCCAAACGACGCGAACTAATGAGGCCTTTGCTGATAGCTCTAGGTTGTGACTGAATACGCAGGCCTGATGTTGGCTAGTTGCAAGTTGGGGCAATTGTTTGTCCGTGCGGCACGTTAATCTAAGTTACCGTTGAAAGGCGTTGCAACAAAGTGTTGCAACTGCCATGCATCGCGTTTAATCTTGATAACGCTGTGTCAATTAGCGGACAGTTCGTCCGTAGTTTGTTCCGATTGGATAGCATGAAAGACGTTAGGGAAGAGATAACTGCCAAACGCAAGGAGCTCGCGCTGACTCAGAAGGAGTTCGCCGCCGCTCTTGGCATGGGACCTAATGGTGATAGAACCGTCCGGCGTTGGGAGACTGGCGAGACCAGTCCATCTGCTACGGAACTCGCTTTTATACGATCTTTGGGTTATCAAGCGCCATTTGCACAGGGTGATCGAAAGGACGCTCCCTTTACTTACATTGACCTATTTGCCGGCATCGGTGGAATTCGCTTGCCGTTCCAAGAACTTGGTGGCAAGTGCGTTTTTTCTTGCGAGTGGGATAAATATGCACAGAAGACGTACCGCATGAATTACGGTGATCAGCCAGCTGGGGACATTCATGACGTTCGTTCGGACGACATTCCAAAATTTAACGTTTTATTGGCGGGATTTCCGTGCCAGCCATTCTCGCTCGCGGGCGTTTCAAAGAAAAAATCGATGGGACGTGCTACTGGCTTTGAAGACAAGACGCAGGGGACATTATTTTTCGAAGTAGCTCGTATTATTCGCGACAAAAAACCTGATGCTTTCCTGCTGGAAAACGTTAAAAATCTAACGAGTCACGATCGCGGCAAGACCTTCAGGATTATTATGCAGACCCTTAAGGACGAGCTTGGTTACGATGTGCACTACGAGGTTCTTGATAGCAAGAATTGGACTTGCCAGCATCGTGAGCGCATTTACATTGTTGGCTTTAAGAAAAAAACTAATTTTGATTGGGACCAACTAGAGCTTGGGGGCGGTGGGCACACCGTCGGGGAGATTCTTGAAGATGCTCCTGATGATCGATACGTTCTTTCCGACAAACTGTGGGCTTATTTGCGTGCATATAAGGAAAAGCATCAGGCGGCAGGCAATGGCTTTGGCTATAGCACGGTTGGCCCCAATGACACGACAAGGACGCTTTCAGCACGCTATCACAAGGACGGAAGTGAGATTCTTGTTTCACGTGGCGAGGGGAAGAACCCTCGCAAGCTGACTCCGCGTGAATGTGCCCGACTTCAAGGGTTCCCCGATCAATTCATTATTCCGGTTTCGGATACGCAGGCATATCATCAATTTGGTAATTCTGTCACCGTACCGGCTGTGCGAGCAGTGGCCAAGCTGATGATGGGAGCGTATTTCGATGGACTACGGAGTTCTGAGTAGCTATTTTGACGGCGCGGTTGCGAAGAAACTCGTTGCTGTTGATATTGATAGAAAACGCAGCAACCAGCATGAATTCAACGGAACTGCGGAGCTCCGTTCCCTGTTTGGCGACGATGATATAAGAAATATACCGACGACCTTCGTATTTCTTTGCGACGATGCAGACCCTTTGTTTGATCACGGGTTTACGACTTGGTACGACGCGCGCAGGAAGCATCCGACTAGGACAGAATACAGGCTCTATTACAACGATAGCGAAGCGATACGAGCCTCGAGAATCGGTGACCTGATGGTCATTGCACCTTCAGACGAGCATGGTCTTCTGATTGTATTTGCTAGACAAGGATCAAATGCCGAGTGCCAATTAAGATGGCTTTTCGGTTTGAACGAAGTTGACGACAGTGGTTTTTCGCGGTCAACCGCAGATGACAGGCGAATAGACTCAATCGCCGCATCCATTCTTGAAGCGATTGGCATCGAAGTTTCGCTTCCCACGTCGGCTGTTATGTATTTGGATGAAATGGTCGAAAAGTTCGGTGATTCTTTTCCCAAAGGGATTGAATTCACGAGGTATTCCATCTCGACTTTGGGTGTGCTTGATTGGAGGAGCAACCCCGACAAGTGCCTTCTTGACTGCTATGAGCGAGAAGAGATTCTCTTTAAGGTATTCGAGAGACATTTGCTTGAGCGCGATTTGGCTCCCTATCTAAGAGGCGATCTCGATGTTGATGGAGTGTTACGGACCACGATGTCAGCTTTCCAGCGGAGGAAATCGCGCGCGGGAACTGCTTTCGAGCATCAACTTGAGTACCTGTTTAAGGGATGGGGCATAAGTTATTCCGCTCAGCCGTATACTGAGGGCAAATCAAAGCCAGATTTTATTATGCCGTCGATTGAGGCTTATAGAAATCCTTTGTATCCTGCCGAGAAGCTGACCATGCTTGGCGCAAAAACGACCGTTAAAGAGCGCTGGCGCCAAGTGTTGGAAGAAGCGGATAGAATTGAAAATAAGCATTTGATTACACTTGATGTGGCGGTGAGCACTGAGTACACGGACTCGATGCGCAGGCATAGTCTCCAACTGGTTGTGCCTCGTCCTGTATTTGGTTCATATACGGCTGAACAGCAAAGCTGGCTGATGGACGTAGGGGAGTTTTGCCAACTACTGGTCGATAAAGAACGACAATAGTTCATTTCTATACCGGAGTTTTACATAGCGGCTTAATAATAAGCGCGCAAGTGCGTCGGGCATAAATGACGTCCTTGCGCGCCGATGCTTTGCCTAAGTATCCGCTAGCCCATAAGAACTGCGAGCTTCATCGAGTTTTCAACGGCGGTGTAGCTCATAGCGCCCTTGCCGACCTTTTGCGGATCGTAGTCAGATTGCTGAATGACACCGCTGTATTGAGCGACGACATTTTCAAATGCCGGGCTATCGAGGAACTTGTGAGGATCAGTTTTCCAATACACCTTCCCCTGATCATCTGCTTCCATCAATGCGCGGAGGCCACAGACTAGGGGGTAGATAAAGCCATCAGGAACGGGATTGTCCGTTGCCTTTTCAAAGAAGGGAGTTTTGTATTCATTGCGACTATTCTTAAGGCTCTTAACGGCGCCGATTTTTCCGTAGCTTCCTGTTTTGTTGTAGTGCTTGGGGAAACGCGAATAGATTTCATCGTATAGACCGGGAAGGTCCGTAGCCACTTTGAGTGCGCTGAGAACTTGCGGATTCTTGAGTTCGCGGCGCGCTGAACCAGCAGCTTTGCTTACTCGGTCATCCCTCATAAGCTGCAAGAACTTTTCCTGGCACTTCTCCTTGCCGCTATAGACTAGGGGAAGTTGTGGCGCTTCGACGTCGCCAGAGGTGACGTTACTCGAGATGAGCGATAACGGGATCCAAGAGAGTGCGACAAGCTTTCTGGATTCAATGGGGTTGCCGTCGTTGGTTTTCCAGCTGATTTTGGCTGCAAATTCAGGATATTTTTCGGCATAAAGAGCCTTAAAGGAATCGAAAAGACCTTCCTGATTGCCCTTGGTGCCTTGTGTGAGTTGAGCGTTATTGTTGCGAGCGTCGCAGATTTCCAAAAGTGAGGTGCGGAAGTTCTCAACGCAGAGCGCATCGTTTGGGTCGGTTGGAACGAGCAATTCGACAGGAATCGAGAAGTCTAGAGTGCTTATGCCTTTCTCTTTGAGGGCTGCTTTTTCTTCACGGAGAAGTGACAGGTACTCTTCAATATCGGTTCGACGGTTCATCCATGTTTGCTTGAATGAATCCCAGATTGTGACTTCGTTCTTTTTGGGAGGTCGATTGCCAAGCGCATGTTCGGCTTCGCTGAGAATGTAGCTGCCGATTGCGAGTGTGTTGTGGCCGCCGTCAAGAATTCCCTCAACTTCGTCGTGAGAAGCAAAGCTTAGACGATAACGCCCGCGATCAAGGGACTCGTAGCTCGAGGACGCGAGCAGAATTCCCTTTGATTTAAAAGGAAAGAGCTTTTGCGTGGGAGAAAGCTCATCAGCGCGAATGGATGCCTGAATAGCATCGGTCACTGAGCCCAAACGGGAATTGCGGGGGTTGGCATCGAGATCGAGAGTGTCGATAATTTTGATAATGGATTTGGGGGACATCAGCCCGACGATCTTTTTAATGTCTCCAACTTTTTGCTCGTAGCTGTCGGTAAAGCGAACAATAATGTCGGTGCTCATAGCGAAACCCTTTCGTCTAAAGTAGTCAAAACAACAGGCCTGCGCTCTTGGAGTGCCGGAGATTGAAAGGGAGCATCGCTAACAAAAAAGCTGGTCTCCCAGCTCTAGACGAAAGCCATAACGGTGATCGGGCGTTATGGTGTTGTGCCTAGAGACATCCGTCTCATCTTCCAGCCCCTATCCAGGAAGCTTGATCGAGGGATCTCACTGACCGAGGAAGAGATCAAGATCCTCGGGGAAATAAATCGGACTGCTTTTTGTGAACGGTAGGCAAGTGACGGCGATCGGCATTTGTATCCGCACGGCATGTGACACTTAACCTGCCGTCCTGCTCTGCCGCGGCGGCATAAATCTGAACGACGATTCCCTAAGGAGTTCAATATCGATGAGTGACAACACCAAACATCTCGCAAAAAAGTGTGTCAAGGACGCGGGGCCATGTCTTGCGCTGTGCGTGGCCGGCGCGGCGGTCGCGCTGCTGGCTGTTCTGGGGCCATTTGACGTGCTCCGAAGCGCCAGTTCGCTGCACGTTTGCATTGCCTTCGCCGGCGCCATGGCGACCGGCGGCGTGCTCGATCTGGTCTTTTGGGTGTTTGACCCGTTTGGATGGAAGAACGAGGGGTAAGCCCTGAGGGATGGAAGGGCTGGAACGGTTGGCTTAGTGATCGTGCAGAATGTGGGCTAGCGACTTACAGGGAAGTGGTGATCCGATGACGGTCTATGTGACGGGCGATATTCACGGCGGCCCCGACATGCAAAAGCTGCGCGATTGGGATCTTGGGGAAAGCCTGACGAGCGACGACTATCTCATCATTGCCGGCGACTTTGGCTTTCCGTGGGATTTCTCTGCCGAGGAGTGCGCCGACATCGCTTGGCTGGAGTCGCGCCCCTATACCGTGCTGTTCGTCGACGGCAACCACGAACGTTTCGACCACTGGGCGGAGCGACCCATGGAGTTGTGGCACGGCGGACTGACACAGCGCCTGTCGGACACCTCGCCCATACGGCGCCTGACGCGCGGCGAGGTTTTTGAACTCGACGGCTCAACGGTCTTTACCATGGGCGGCGCCACGAGCGTGGACAAGGAATACCGCATTCCGTATTCCAGCTGGTGGCCGCAGGAGTTGCCGGACGAGCGCAACTTTGAGGAGGCACGGACGAAGCTCGACAGCGTGGGCTGGAAGGTCGACTACGTGGTCACCCACACCTGCTCTACGCGCATGCTTTCGCCCACGCTCTATCCGGCGCCCGGCTGGAATTGCCCCGCCGTCGATCGACTTACGGCATTTTTTGACGAGTTGGAAGACCGCTTGGACTACAAGCGCTGGTACTACGGGCATTTTCATCGGGATGCCAACCCGACCGAGCGCCATACCGTGCTCTACGACTGCATCGTTCGCCTGGGCGACGAACTCCAGCCTTGGGATGTTGCGTAGGGGTGGGGCGTATTTGGCTACTCGGCCGTTACAGTGATGTTCTCTCGGTGCGCGCGGATAACATCCCAGCTAAAGTGCTCGACCAGCCGCTCGGCAGAGCGCGGCGTGGTGTCCGGCGCGATGCCTGTTTGTCCGGCGAGCCAGCCCAGCAGCGCTTCGGGCGTGCCAAAGCGGGCGCGGAGTTCGCCCAGGTCCAGATCGCGGTCTCGTTTGGAAAGGCGGCGGCCGTCCGGTGCCATGAGCAGCGGAATGTGTGCGTAGTGCGGCGTGGGCAGTCCCAACAGGTGCTGCAGATAGATCTGGCGCGGCGTGGACCCCAGCAGGTCGCATCCGCGCACGACCTCGGTGACGCCCATGGCGGCGTCGTCGACCACCACGGCTAGCTGATAGGCAAACACGCCGTCGCTGCGGCGGACCAAAAAGTCACCGCACTCGGTGGCGAGTGCTTCGCATTGGGCTCCGTACGTGCGGTCAACGAATTCGATCACGTCTTCCGCGAGGTCATCTACGGTGGGCACGCGCAGGCGCGTGGCCGGAGCGCGCAGGGCACTGCGGCGGGCAACCTCCTCGGCAGAAAGGCCTCGGCAGGCGCCGCGGTAGATGGGCGTGCCGTCGCTGGCGTGCGGCGCGCTTGCGGTGTGGAGCTCGGCGCGCGTGCAAAAGCAGGGATAGGTGAGGCCGGCGTCTTGCAGCTGGTGCAGGGCGTCCTCGTACAAGTCCAGGCGATCGTGCTGGTAGTAGGGGCCTTCGTCCCACTCAAGCCCCAGCCAGGCTAGGTCGTCAATCAATTGGGCGGCAAGTTCCGGGCGCTTGCAGCGATCGTCCAGGTCCTCGATGCGCAACACGATGCTGCCGCCCTGGCTGCGGGCCGAAAGCCACGCGCACAGGCAGCTGAACACGTTGCCCAGGTGCATGCGGCCCGAGGGCGACGGGGCAAAGCGGCCCACGACCGGCGCGGGAGCGGCCGGCGTCGTTGGCGCGTCGGCGGCGGTTGTTGCTATGTTGCGTGCGTTGATGTCCATGCGGACGAGTATAGCGCGGGGCGTGGTGGGGGAGACGCTGCCGTGGCCTGCAAGTTGCTGAGGCCACACGTTGCGCGTGCCGGACCACCGGCTCGGCGCCTTAATCGTCGTCAATCAATCTAGCCCTCAAACGACAGAAACCCCGGCAGCTCTTCGCAACTGCCGGGGTTTCCGCGGAAAAGGGGGACATGATCCTCAAGCGGACGGCAAAGGGGCAAACCGTTTTCGCTCAACTGCTTTATGCCCCTCAACTGGCGGCTCAATCAGCGCATGCCGCGCCCACACAAAGCCGCTACACCTGTGATGGAGCTATGAAGTGGTATCTATTGCCGGAGCGGGCTATGCCAAGGAGTGTCCCAGATTGCCGGCAGATAAGGAACGTCCCCAGGTGCCGGCGGCGGGCGTGACTTTTGTCCCGTTTTGACGCTCCGCTGACCTAGATGTTCGTCACATGAACTCGCAAACGTGGGACAATGACGCTACTGGTACCACAGACAAAGGATGTGCCTATGAACGCCCCCGTTGCCCAGCCCTGTCGGCAGCGCCGCCTGTTTGCGCGGTTCGCTTCCGTCTGCGCACTCGTCGCGCTTGCGTTGTTGCTGCTGCCTGCCGTCGCGCACGCCGACGGCTACTCCATGAGCCAAACCTATATCGGTGCCACGGTTGAGGCCGATGGCTCGCTGACCGTTGTCGAGGGACGCCAGTTCGATTTCGACGATGACATTAACGGCGTGTATTGGGATATCAATACAGGCTCTAACCAGCAAGGCGGCTCGGTGGTCGTCAATGTGCTGAGCGTCGAGGAAGACGACACTGCGTTTAACAAGGTCGACAGCGCAAATAAAGGCGACGACGGCGTTTACACGGTGGAGCAGTCCGACGACGGCGTAAAGATTAAGGTGTTCAGCCCTCACGAAAGCGGCGACAGCGCAATCTACTACGTGAGTTATTCCATGACCGGTGCGGTTATGAACTGGGCCGATACCGCCGAGCTCTACTGGAAATTTGTGGGTGACGGCTGGTCTGCGGACTCCGATGACGTCGAGATGGAAGTCTACTTTGCAAATGCCGCTGCCGGGACGGCTGCCGTCAAGGGCGATAACTTCCGCGCATGGGGCCACGGCCCGCTGACGGGCGACGTGTCGCTCGATGCGGACGAGCCCATGGTCACCTATACCATTCCCTGCGTGCATGAGGGCGAATTCGCCGAGGCACGCATCGCCTTCCCCAGCGACTGGGTGCCGCAGCTTGCCGTCTCGGGCGAAAAGCGCATGTCGACGATTCTGAGCGAAGAGAAGGAATGGGCCGACGAGGCCAACGCTCGCCGCGCTCACGCTCGCATGATTGCCAATGCGCTTGCCGTGCTAAGTGTTGTCGCGGCGGTGGCCTTTACCGGCACAATCGTTGTGCTCAAGCTGCGCCGCCGCAAGCCCAAGCCGCTTTTCCAGGACGAATATTTCCGCGATGTGCCTTCGGCCGACCATCCCGCCGTGCTTTCGGCCCTCATGAGCTGGAACGAGGCGCCCGATCAGGCATATATCGCCACGCTTATGAAGCTTACCGACGACCGCGTGATCAAGCTGGAAGAAGCGACCGAGACCAAGAAGAAGGGTCTGCTCCGTCGCGAAAAAGAGGAGCAGACGTATCGCATCACAGTGACCGACGAGGCCTGGAAGGCTGCCAAGAAGGACGGCATCGATCGCGATGTGCTCAAGGTCTTCTTCGCCGGCGTTAAGCCCGATAAGGACGGAGTCCGTTCGCGCACGTTTAGCGAGCTGGAGGAGTACGCTAGCGAGCGCACCACATCTGTTGGCGACAAGCTCGAGGACTATCAGAGCACGGTTAAGGGCAAGCTGGAGGCGCGCGAGCTTATCGCCTCGGACGGCACCATCGCCCTGGTTGCCGGCTTGGTTCTCGGCATCATTATTGTCTGTGGCATTTTGGGCTCTCTGTTCTATGCCGACTTTGCGGATGCCAATGTCGGTGCCGCTATGATCTCGATCCCCGTCACGATCGTGGGCTTTGTCCTGAGCTGCACCTTCCGTCGCTACACGCCGGAGGGCGCCGAGGTGGCGGCTCGCTGTAAAGCGCTCAAGCATTGGCTTGAGGACTTTACGCGCCTGAAGGAGGCCATTCCCAGCGACCTGATCTTGTGGAACAAACTGCTGGTGATGGGCGTTGCCCTGGGCGTTTCGAAAGAAGTGCTGCGACAGCTGGCCGAGGCCGTGCCTGCGGATTTGCGCAACAGCGACGATTTCTACGACAACTACCCCTGCTACTGGTGGTATTACCATCACTACGGCAACGAGTCCCCGCTCGATTCGTTCAACGATGTGTACCACGAGACCATCCGCGAGCTGGCTTCGAGTTCCGATAGTTCGAGCGGCGGCAGCGACGGCGGCTTTTCCGGTGGCGGCGGTGGCGGCGTCGGCGGAGGCGGCGGCGGAACGTTCTAGCGAGCGCTTGCTTTGGGGTGGATCTTTCTGGGCGGTTGCCAGGGAAGATTCATCCCATTTTTGGGCATCGAAACGGGCCAAACTTTCCGCTGCGGACCTTCGCGCAAGGGGCAGTGGACAAAAAATGCCAAATATGAGTACTGCTGCCTAGATTGTCACATTTGATTGTACTAAAAAATGGGCTCCTAATGAGAGTACTTCTCGTTAGGAGTCCATTTTATTGAACATTTGGGGAGCTACGTCAGCTCATGCAGCTGGTCGTCATGCCTACAAGCACCAAAAATGTCCCAAATCGCTGCTACTAAAAAGGTAACAGTACTCATATTTGATGTTTTTTGACCAGGGCTATCTACAAACCCCCTAGGCCACTCATTGGGGACAGACTTAAATGACTAGGTGTGGCTGCCTGGGCTAGGCTGTTAGATCGAGCTCATAGAGGAAGCTTTCGCGCGGCATGTCGTGGCGGCGCTCTTCGCGGTTGGCGCGGTGCGTGGCCGTGCGCTTAAAGCCGTGCAGCTCGTAGAACTTCCACGAGCAGTTAGAGTCGGTGTACAAGTGCGCCCTTGTCGCCCCGCGCGAGGACAGGTACGAGACCGCGGCATCGAGCAAAACCGAGCCAACGCCCAGGCCATGGACATCGGGATCGACGGCGAGCAGCGTGACTTCGTTGTCGTGCGGCAACGGGCTGCTCTCGAGCAGGCGGTTGTTGGTTCGAATGGTGGCGCGCACAAACGAGAGATACTCGGCGCAGGCATCAGGCTCCAGCTCGCGCATCTGCGAAAGCAGCGCGCGTTCGGTATCCATCCAGTGTTCCTTAACGGTGGCGCCGGAGCTCTGTCCCGCACGCGCGAGCGCAATGCCACGCGCCTGACCGTCGATGACGGCAACCTGCGAAAACGTCGAAGACGAAAGGCAATAGGCAAGGTCGCACGCGGCCTCAAGGCGGTTGTACTCATCGTTATCCGAATTGTTGTGCCAAAGCTGCTGCAGAATCAGCGCGATGGCGTCGAAGTCTTCGGTATCAAACGGTCGGTAGAGAACCCGCGAGACCATGGTGCCTCTTTCTTTTGCGGATGCATATCGAGCACAGTTCTACCACGCTATTGGCATCTAATTATGGTGCCCCTGTGTTCCATGAACTCACCGTGCCCGATGCCGTGTCCATCCCCTCCGCTCGCAAACTTTTTCTGCACAGCCGTGCGTTGCGGGGTGCATCGATGCGCTCGATGCGCTACATTAAATCAGTATTTTCAATGCCGCTGCGCGAGCGCTGCAGATCGACGTATCACCGACTCACAGAGCACGGCGGCGTACCAGACAGGAGGACTGCATGGGATCTGATGTGAAGATCGCACGCGCGTTGATCTCGGTTACCGATAAGACGGGCGTCGTCGATTTCGCACGGACGCTGGTTGACGACTTTGGCGTCGAGATCATCTCTACGGGCGGCACGGCTCGTGCCATCGAGGACGCGGGCGTTCCCGTAACCCCCATCGAGGAGTTTACGGGCTATCCCGAGATGATGGACGGCCGCGTCAAGACGCTGCATCCCAAGGTTCACGGCGCGCTGCTTGCCCGTCGCGATTCTGAGCAGCACATGCAGGAAGCCGCTCAGCACGGCATTAAGCTGATCGACCTGGTCGTCGTCAACCTGTACGAGTTCGAGAAGACCGTTGCCAACCCCGAGGTCACCTTTGCGGATGCCATCGAGCACATCGACATCGGTGGCCCCTCCATGCTGCGCTCTGCCGCCAAGAACGCCGCGAGCGTTACCGTCATCTCCGACCCGGCCGACTACGACGCCGTCCTTGCCGAGATGCGCGAGACCGGCGGTTGCACCACGCTTTCCACCCGTCGTCGCCTGCAGGTGAAGGTCTACCAGACTACCGCCGCCTACGACACGGCTATCTCCCGTTGGCTCGCCGCCCAGGCAAGCGACGTGGCGGACACCTCTGCCAAGCTCGAGATCTCGCTGGAGAAGGTCGACGACCTGCGCTACGGCGAGAACCCGCAGCAGAAGGCCACGGTCTATCGCTTTGCCGAGGGCTGCGAGAACACCGCGAGCTCTCAGTTCCCGCTTGTGGGCTCCGAGCAGATCCAGGGCAAGCCGCTCAGCTACAACAACTATCTGGACGCCGATGCCGCCTGGAACCTGGTCCGCGAGTTCGACGAGCCGGCCTGCGTGATCCTCAAGCATCAGAACCCCTGCGGCTCCGCCGTTGCCGAGGACATCACGGCTGCCTACGACCGCGCCTTCGCCTGCGATCCCAAGAGCGCCTTCGGTGGCATCATCGCCTGCAACCGCGAGGTACCCTATGAGCTGGTTGAGCATTTCGCCGACCAGAACAAGCAGTTCGTCGAGGTTATCATCGCCCCGAGCTACACTGCCGAGGCGCTCGAGCGCATGGCCAAGCGCCCCAACCTGCGCGTGCTGGCGACCGGCGGCGTGGACCACGGCGCCCAGGTGGAGCTGCGCTCCATCGACGGCGGCATGCTGGTGCAGGAGGTCGACCACGTGACCGAGGACCCCGCGACCTTTACGTTCCCCACCGACCGCAAGCCTACCGACGCCGAGATGGCCGAGCTCGAGTTTGCCTGGAAGGTCTGCAAGGGCGTTAAGTCCAACGCCATTCTGGTCTCCAAGGGCAAGGCCGGCATTGGCATGGGCCCCGGTCAGCCCAACCGCGTTGACTCCGCGCTGCTTGCCTGCGAGCGCGCCGAGGACTTCTGCGAGCGCGAGGGCGTGGAGAAGGGCGGCTTTGCCTGTGCAAGCGACGCGTTCTTCCCGTTCCGTGACAACGTCGACGTGCTTGCCGCACACGGCGTGACCTGCATCATCCAGCCCGGCGGCTCCAAGCGCGACGACGAGAGCATTCAGGCCTGCAACGAGCATGGCATTGCGATGGTCTTCACCGGAGCTAGGCATTTTAGGCACTAGAGGCTTTCCCAAGCACCCGACCTTGCCCCTCAAACCGTCGCTTGCGTACATTTAGTACGCGGCGCTCCTCTTTCGGGGCAATCTCGGGCACTTGGAAAACCCTTAATGGGATGTTTCTCTATCCCATTAAACTGTTCGGTCGCCTGACCATATCGTCAAAATAATCTCTGCAAAAGACGGCCGCTCCGTTTGGAGGGCCGTCTTTTTGGTATAAGAGGACGGAATGACTAACACGAAAGGTATGACCATGCCCCAGATTGATGATGCCGAGCTGTTTGGCAATGCCGAGGATCAGCGTGCGTACGAGGATTTTTGCGCCAATCAGGAGGCGGTCGAGAAGTTTACGCTCGACAAGCCCGCGCTTGTCTGCCGTTGGCGCATGTCCAACAAAAAGGTGCCCATGCTCAACCGTCACATCCGCGCACTGTCCGAGCGTCTGGTGCAGGGCGAGCCGCTTACCCACAACATGCTCAGCTGGGCCAAACAGCACGTTGAGTGGTCGCTTGCCGAGGGCGATTACACCGCGCACGATGGCGTGCTCATGCTGGTGATCGACGTCAACGGCAACGCCGCCATGACGGTGGGGGAGTACGAGCCGCTGGTCGACACTTCTGCCAAGGCGCTGCGTGCCCGTTCTGCCGAGGCCCGCTCCGAGGCCGACGAGACCGGCGTGGCGCCCGAGCTGCTCGCTGCCGTCAACGACGGTGAGCTTGCCTTTGTGGCGCCGGCAGACGAGTGCCTGTGCGGCACGGCGACGCTCATTGAGCAGCTGGCCCAGACCAAGGGCATCCCGGTCACGCGCGTGGACATTCCCGCACAGCTCAAGGGCGCGCTGTTCCTGGTGAGCGACGAGCACGGCGTGGTGCCTGCCGCCGACGCTGACGCCGCCGAGTCCGATGCCGCGACGGTCGCCTTCTTTGCCGATGGCTACGAAAAGCTCCGCGCCCGCCGCTAAATGATTTTTCTGGGACGGGGATTTTATAATCATGTAATCCCCGCGCCCGCCGCAAGCGAGGATCGAGCCGAACGCTTTCGTTCGCGAACAGTTCTGTCACCTTGGCGCCGCGCGAGGCGCGTACCGGCGGCTTCGCGGTAATAATGGCTGTAAGACAACCAGGAGGGGAGCGGAATCCATGGCGCTGATCATTATCGTTGAGGACGACGAGCCCATTCGTCGCGAGCTTGCTGACATCCTTGCTCGTGCCGGTTTTGAGGTCGAGGCCTGCGAATCGTTCGAGCATGTCTCGCGCGATATTCTCGCGGCCGCGCCCGACCTGGTGCTGCTCGACCTCACGCTTCCCGTCAAGGACGGCCAGCACATCTGCCACGAAGTCCGTCGCGAATCCGAGGTCCCCATCATCGTCCTCACGTCGCGCACGACCGAGATCGACGAGGTCATGGCCATGACGCTCGGCGCGGATGACTTTGTTCCCAAGCCCTACAGCGCGCGCGTGCTCGTGGCGCGCATCAACGCACTGCTGCGTCGCACCGCGGCGGCGGGCGAGCGCAGCACGCTCGTCCACAAGGGGCTGGAGCTCGACCTTGCTCGCTCCGCGGTCACCAACACGGCGACCGGCGACAGCACCGAGCTCACCAAAAATGAGCTGCGCATTCTCTCGCTGCTCCTGAGCCGCGCGGGCAAGATCGTCTCGCGCTCGGCCATCATGCAGGATCTGTGGGACTCCGATGCCTTTGTGGACGACAACACGCTCACTGTCAACATCAACCGTCTGCGCACCACGCTCGAAAAAATCGGCGTCAAAGGGTATCTGACCACGCATCGCGGTCAGGGTTACTCGATCTAGGTGCCGGTTATGTCGTTTGCCAAGTTCTTTAAAGATGCGCTGCTTCCCGTCGCCGTGTGGACGTGCGGCGTGCTGCTGAGCTGCTTTGTGCTGACGGTCGCCGGCGCACCCGTTTCTATCGTGGTCGTGGCGGTTGGCGTGTCCTTTATCTTCGGTATGTTCGGCATCGTGATCGAGTACGCTCGCCGTCGCCGTTTTCTGCGTCAGTTGGAGCGCGCGGCAGAGGAGCTCGAGAGTCCCGCATGGGTGCAGGAGATGGTGCAATGCCCGACCTATGCCGAGGGCGAGCTCGAATACGAGGTCTTGCGCCGGGTGGGCAAAGCTGCCTGCGACGAGGTTGCCGAAGGCCGACGTCAGACCGATGACTATCGCGACTATATCGAGAGCTGGGTCCACGAGGCCAAGCTGCCCCTGGCGGCGGCCCACCTGATTTTGGAAAACCTGGACGGCAGCGAAGACGACCTGTCGCGTGTGGATGACCTGGGTCGCGAGCTGGCTCGCGTTGAGCGCTATATCGACCAGGCGCTGTACTATGCGCGCTCGGAAGTCGTGGAGCGCGACTACCTGATTCGCCGTTGGGATCTCAAGACCTTGGTGACGGGCGCGATTAAAGCCAACGTGCGCGAGCTTATCGCGGCGCACGTGGCTCCGGTGTGCGAGAACCTCGACTTCGAGGTCTTTACCGACGAGAAATGGCTGGAGTTCATCTTAGGCCAGCTTATTCAGAACAGCATCAAATATGCGCGCGAGGACGGCGCAAAGATCGTGTTTTCGGGCGCGTTGCTGGACGAGGGCCTGGCGAGCGAACGCATCGAGCTTACCGTCGCGGACAACGGCTGCGGCGTGAGCGCGGCCGACCTGCCGCGCGTGTTCGAGAAGGGTTTTACCGGCGACAACGGCCGCACCACCAAGCGCGCAACGGGCATCGGCCTCTACCTGGTGGCGCGCCTGTGCTCCAAGATGGGCATCGACGTCACCGCGGCATCCGAGCCCGGCGAAGGCTTTGTCGTCACGTTCGCCTTCTCAACGAACAAGTTCCAATACTTCGAGTAGCCGGGCCGTCTTGCGGTGCGGACGGCTATGTTCCCGAACGTGAACCTAGCTAAGGCAACTGGCGCTATGTTCCCGAACGTGAACATAACTATGAGGCTCAAATGGATCTCCCATAACAAAAAAGTGCCGCCCAAACAAAACGTGCCGCCCCAAACGGGGCGGCACGCCATTTTTTATCAGCCAACTCGTTGAAGTATGGTGACGAAGGCGCAAGGCCGGGAGGGGTTATCTAAGCCGACATCCCGCAGCCGCGAAGCGGCGAGGACGTCGGCGTGATAACCCCGCAGGCCTTGCGCCGACGGGAAGGAACCTACTTCACGACCAAAATGTCGCAGTCCGTATTGCGCAGCAGGAACGTCGAAATCGAACCCAGCAGCGCATACTTGATCGAGGACAGGCCGCGGGCGCCGCAGAGCACCAGGTCGGGCTTGACCACGTCGAGCATCTCGTCTTTGAGCGTCTCACGAATACGGCCGGCGCGAATCATGACTTCGACCTCGGGAATGTCGGGATTGGCCTTGGCCTCTTCGAGCTGCTTGGCGATGGAGTTCTTAAATGCCTCCTCTAGGCCGTTGACCAGGTCGACCGGATAGGAGCCGGCGCTCTCGAGTGCCGTGGAATCGATAACGTGGCCGATAATCAGCTTGGCGCCGTTGTTCGCGGCGACCTTGATGGCGCGTGCGAGCACAAAATCCTGCTGCTCAGTACCGTCGAGTGAAACAAATACCTTGGTGTAGCCCTCGTTCATGGTTTCCTCCTTGGTCTATCGCACGGGCGCGGGGCTCGTGCGTCGGGCGGGCGCGGGTGCGTTGACCGCCGGACACTTTATCTTGTTGCAGTTATACCCAAGGATTTCGGTTTAACTGCTCGCAATTCTGTGAACGGGCGAGTTTTTTGGTAAGGGTAGGCGCGGTCGCACCGCCAACGGTTGATAATGGGACATCGCCCGCATCGTCCGCAGAACATCTACCGGCGGGTGTCTAACGAGGGGGTCCCTTTGGATATTATCGAGCTTCTAAAATCTGCCTTCATGGGCCTGGTCGAGGGCATCACCGAATGGCTGCCCGTTTCGTCGACGGGTCACATGATCTTGGTGGACGAGTTCGTCAAGATGAACGTGAGCGAGACGTTCTGGAATATGTTCCTGGTCGTGATTCAGCTCGGCGCCATTCTGGCCGTCTGCGTGCTGTTTTTCCACGAGCTCAACCCGTTCTCGCCCAGCAAGGGCAAGGAGGGCCGTCGCGACACCTGGGTGCTGTGGGGCAAGATTGTGCTCGGTTGCATTCCTGCGGCGGCGATCGGCCTGCCGCTCAACGACTGGATGGAGGAGCATTTCTACAACGCTCCCGTCGTGGCGCTGGCGCTCATTGTGTACGGCGTGCTGTTTATCGTGATAGAGAACTGGCGCGCGAGCAAGCGCGAGGAAATGGCCGTTGCCGGTTCGTTTGGTTCGCGTGCTGTGGTGTCGGGTGGACGTCCCGCCGGTGCGCACTTTGCGGCGTCCGCCACGGCTACCGCTGAGGATGAGGACGATGACGAGAATCTGGACTTTGGTTCCATCGCCACGCTCGAGGACCTGAGCTGGAAGACTGCGCTGGGTATCGGCTGCTTCCAGGTGCTTTCGCTGGTGCCTGGTACGTCTCGCTCCGGTTCTACCATCATCGGCGGCCTGCTTTTGGGCTGTACGCGTTCGGTGGCGTCTAAGTTCACGTTCTTCCTGGCTATTCCTGTTATGTTTGGCGCGAGTGCGCTCAAGCTGGTCAAGTACTTCATCAAGGGCGGCACGTTCGGCACCAACGAGATCGCCATCTTGGGCGTGGGCTGCGTTGTGGCCTTTGTGGTTTCGCTCATCGCCATCAAGTGGCTCATGGGCTTCGTCCGCCGTCACGACTTCAAGTGCTTCGGCGTCTACCGCATCATCCTGGGCATCGTAGTGCTCGCATACTTCTTCGTTCTGGAGCCCATGCTCGGCCTGTAACTTGGTTGACGCTGCGCGGCGGCCAGAGCGACAACTTGTCATTCAAAGAGGGTGGCATGACCAAAAGGTCTATGCTGCCCTCTTTTTTGGGCGATGGGGCGGGCCTGACGGTGGCGCACGGAGTCGTGGTGTGATTTGCGTCGGTGTCCGCGCGGCTCGGTATACTGGTACGGCTCAAACTATGGCGCTGCCCGCAGGCGCGCCGTCCGTCAGATGAGGAGTCGCCCATGACCCAGCCCTTGCCCTGGGAAAAGAACGCCGCGGTACCCGTGCCGCCTGCGCCGGAACCCGTGCCGCTCGATGCATACACCGCCCCCGCTGCGCCGGAGCCCGAGCTCGTTCCGCTCGACATCTACGACGCTTCCGCGCCGGCGCCCAAACCTGCCAAGCCGCTCGTCGACATCGACAGCCTTAATCCCGCCCAGCGCGAGGCGGTCCTGACCACCGAGGGCCCGCTGCTGGTCCTTGCCGGTGCTGGCTCGGGCAAGACCCGCGTCCTGACCTTCCGCATCGCTCATATGCTCGGCGACCTGGGTGTTAAGCCTTGGCAGGTTCTTGCCATTACGTTTACCAACAAGGCCGCTGCCGAGATGCGCGAGCGTCTGGCGGCACTCATTCCCAGCGGCACCCGTGGCATGTGGGTGTGCACCTTCCATGCCATGTGCGTGCGCATGCTGCGCGAGGACGCCGACCTGCTGGGCTATACCGGTCAGTTCACCATCTACGATGACGACGATTCCAAGCGCATGGTGCGCGACATTATGCAGGCGCTCGGCATCGAGCAAAAGCAGTTCCCCATCAACATGATCCGCAGCAAGATCAGCTCGGCCAAAAACGCCATGATCGGTCCCGAGGACATGCTCAAATCCGCCGATAGTCCCAACGACAAAAAGGCCGCGCAGGTCTACCTGGAGCTGGAGCGCCGCCTGCGCGCCGCCAACGCGATGGACTTCGACGACCTGCTCGTGCGCACGCTCGAGCTACTGCGCACCCGCCCCGAAGTGCTCGACAAGTACCAGGAGCGCTTCCGCTACATTAGCGTCGACGAGTATCAGGATACCAACCACGTCCAGTACGAGATCGCCAACCTGCTGGCCGCCAAGTACCAAAACCTCATGGTCGTGGGCGACGACGACCAGTCCATTTACAGCTGGCGTGGCGCCGACATCACTAACATCCTGGACTTTGAGCAGGACTTTAAAAACTGCAAGACCGTTAAGCTGGAGCAGAACTACCGCTCCACGGGTCACATCCTGAACGCCGCCAACGCCGTGGTGCGCCACAACTCGCAGCGCAAGGATAAGCGCCTGTTTACGGCTGAGGGCGACGGCGAGAAGATCCAGGCCTTCCAGGCGAGCGACGAGCGCGACGAGGGCCGCTGGATTGCCGGCGAGATCGAGAAGCTGCATGCCAAGGGTACGAGCTACGACGATATCGCTGTGTTCTACCGCACCAACGCCCAGTCGCGTATTCTCGAAGATATGTTCCTGCGCGCGGGTGTGCCCTACAAGATCGTGGGCGGCACGCGATTCTTCGACCGCGCCGAGATCCGCGACGTCATGGCCTACCTCAAGATGATTGTGAACCCGGCCGACGAGATGAGCGTCAAGCGCGTCATCAACACGCCGCGTCGCGGCATCGGCTCCACCTCGATTCAAAAGATCGAGCAGTTGGCGCGCGACAACCGCTGCTCGTTCTTCCAGGCCTGCGAGATTGCGACAGCCGAGACCGGCATGTTTAGCGCCAAGGTGCGCAACGGCCTGTCGAGCTTTGTGTCGCTGGTGCGCGAGGGCCGTCGCATGGACGGCGAGCTCAAGGACGTCGTCGAGATGATTGTCGATAAGACGGGCCTGCTGCAGGCTTTTCGCGCCGAGGGCACCATGGAATCCGAGAGCCGCGCCGAGAACATTCAGGAATTCCTGGGCGTTGCCGCCGAATTTGAGGAGACGCATGAGGATATCGAGGGTACGCTCGAGAGCTTAGAAGAGCTGCGCGCAGCCGGTGTTGCCGACGTGCCCGCCGCCGAGCCCGAGCCCGTCGTGGTGAGCGCACCCGCGCCCGAGCCGGGACCGTCCGCGCCCACGTCTTCGTTCGAGGCACTCGTCGGTGCTCGTGACGCCGCGGGCGCCAATCCGCTCGATAGCCTGGCCGCTCCGGCGCTCTCGCCGCAGGACGCCCTGGCCGCCGCCATCGCGGGCAACGCGTATGCCACGCCGACGGAGCTGCCGGCGGGTGCCGTGCATGCCGACGAAATCGAGCGCACCTACGGTCCACTTACCTGTAAGGCGCTGCCGGCGCTCATGGAATGGTTGGCCCTGCGCTCCGACCTGGATTCCCTGGCCGGCGAGACGCATGCCATCACCATGATGACCATCCATTCCGCCAAGGGTCTGGAGTTCCCGACGGTGTTCGTGGCCGGCATGGAGGAGGGTATCTTCCCGCACGTGCACGACTTTGGCGGCAGCGACGATCCGGGCAAGCTCGAGGAAGAGCGTCGCCTGGCCTATGTCGCCATCACGCGCGCTCGCAAGCGCCTGTTCTTGACCTATGCGGCCACGCGTCGCACGTACGGCTCAACTTCTGCCAACCCGCGCTCGCGCTTCCTTAACGAGATTCCGTTTGAGGATATCGAGTTTAGCGGCATCGGTTCTGCCGGTTTTGAGGGCACGGGCTGGGAGAAGCGCGGCGACCGTCACGGCACCTTTGGCTCGGGCATGGGCTCGGATATGTATGGCGGCAAGGTGTTCGGTTCGCATACGCGCTCGACCGGCGGTTCCGGTTCGCGCGGCGGATTGAGCTTCGACGATTTCTTTGGTGGCAGCACCTATGGCACCGAGCGCCATCGCGGGGTTTCGCCCGACGCCGGCCGTGTTGCCTCGACCTTTGGTTCGGGCGCGCCGCGAGCTAAAAAGCCGTCGTCCAAGGTGTCGCCGACGGTGGAGCGCAAGGTCGATCGCGCCAGCGCGTCGCAGGACTTTGCCGCGGGCGATACCGTGAGCCACAAGACCTTTGGCACCGGTACCGTGATCTCGGTCGCCGGAGACATGATCGAGGTTCAGTTCGAAAAAACCGGCCAGACCAAAAAGCTCATGAAGGGCTTTGCGCCTATAGTGAAACTGACCTAGGCGGCTTTCCCAGGCACGGCACCTCGGCCTTCAATCGTCGGGCATGACCTCAAGGTCTATGCCCTCCTCTTTCAGGCCGATCTGCCGCACCTGGAAAACCCGTACATCCGGCTAGGTGGGCGCATAGGGCAACGTCGCCTGCTCGGGTAGTCCTGCTCGCACGGAGAGCACATTAAGTGCTCTCCTTTGCGTGCGGAACTCGCGATCGATGTTGCCCTATACGCCCACCCAGGTCCTCAGGTAACGTTGCTTGCGAGCGGCGCTCTGCTCGTTCGCGTTTTGGTCTGGAGAACCGGGTGAGCTGATAAATTTAGACGCAACAAGGGGCTCCCCCGCACATGAACGAAGGGCCCCTTGTGCTTTGGCCTATGATGATTGAACGTTTTATGCTGTTTAGCATCATTTCAATTAGTTACTAAAATGTTTATGAAATGAGGCAAGGGGCTCTCCCGTCCATGGACGGGAGAGCCCCTTGTTGCGTTTGGGTTGTTGTTGGCCATAGGCTCGCCGGGATGGGCGCAGGGGAGGCTCGATGGGATGGTCTGCCCCGTGCCGTGGGGGAATCGGTTTGATGCCGGCTTGGCTACTCGTGGAAAGACGGATTGATCGCCTTCATTACGTGACCAAACTTGTGATTGAACCAGAAGATGATGTTGCCGATGCTAAAGAACGCGATGATCGTTCCGATAAAGATGTTGTTTGAGGCGATAACCGGAACGCCGATGAACATACTGATGACGGTGGTCACGACGAGCAGGATGCCATCCCAGAGCCATTTTGCGCGGCCGAAGGGAAGGTTTGTCAGCTTTGCCAGGGCCTGGACTCCACCATCGGGGGGATTGGGAACATAATCCATGTTGACGACTACCGCACAACCGATTGCGGTAAAGATGATCGAGCACGCGAACAGGACAACGCGAATGCCGAGCGGAATTTCCGCACCGCCGGTGATGGACATGAGGATCATGCCGTAAAGGTCGACGATACGCCCAAAGACCAGGGCAAACGGAAACTGTAGAAGCACCTTGAGCTTAATCTTGCGATACACGATGCACTGGAACAGCATGTCGACGATGTACACGATCGAGCAAGCGTTGCCCAGCGTAAGCCAATCCAGGCCGTTCATCTGGCCGGCTACCGCGATGACATTGGGAACCGAGTTGGTGGTGGAGCAGCCGAGTCCGCTCTTAACATTGAGAAACACGCCGAGTGCGAGTACAAACACGGCAATTACGTATGTGACCGGACGTTTCCAGTTCATTGTCGCCTTCTGTGTAGTTTCGTTATCCATGGGGCTACTTCCTTTCTGTTAAAGGCGTACGACTTGTGCGATGCTCTGCCCAGACGGTTTCGAACCAACCGTTTGGCTGTGGGAGTTCAGAGACTTGTTCAGTTCGGCTCGAGAAGGACCCATCTGCCTTGCGTGACGTCACGGTCATGAGAAGCTCGGCAGGATGCCCCTCGACAAGTTTTGCGGTCTCGACAAAAGAACCCTGCGCATCTTGGACAAGTGCCGACCCACGGCTGCCAAAGGTGTGGGCCGAAAATGCGATCGCATTCAACAGGGCTTCTTGGGTGACCGACGTATCGCGCGCCTTGAGCATCTGGGGAAGGTCCGCGATATTTTTGACGGTCCACGCTTTTTTCCCGGCTGTTTCCTCGCGAATGTGTGCCAGGAGCTTTGCGAGTTCGTTGACGGCATCGACTTTTCGCACTTGCGCGGCTACGCGGGTAATTTCGCCACGCAGCTCTTCATGGATGTTCGACGTGGTGTCGGTGCCTGTCACACGCGCGGCAAGTTCGCGGACAATCGATTCGGCAAGACTTTCTGGATCCTTCCACCACACGCCGCTGTCTGGGATGCTTTCGCGAACGGTGCATGCGATATGCTGCGCCGCGCGCATGCTGCCGACTTGCGTGGAGTTGAGTGCACTTCCTCCAGGTCGATGCACGCCAAAGGTGCCAGCAGCTTCGCCGGCAACGTACAAGCCGTCAACACGTGTTTGCCAGTTGTCGTCAACACGGATGCCGCCGTTGTTGTGTTGGGCGCATACGGCGATTTCGAGCATCTCATGCTCAAGATCGATGCCATGGTCTCGATATAGGTCGATCGCAAGCGGATTCATCTTTTTAAGACGATCGAGCGGCGTCCCAAAGAGCGCCCCGGAGTTTTCCAAGTACGAACGTGCCTCGTCGGAAAGTCCCGAGAAATGCTCATCGAGTCCTGCGGGATTGCTCCTGAAGTCCATGAAGACTCGGTTTCCCTTGACGGCGATTTGGTCATATACGGCCAGATCGATTCTTGACGAGGCCCTGCGCTTGGTTACGTCAAACGGCCACTGGTAGCCCTTAAGGAAAACCATGTTGGTTGCCTCAAGAGGGTCCATGCCGTAATCGCTCAGAAACTCATGTTCCTCGCCTTGGGCGTCTACGGCTACATAGCGCGGGAGTACCTGCTGGTAGGTGCCCGAAACATTCCAGCGAAACGCGATCGAAGCTAAGCCATACTGCCATTCCTGGAGGTTTGCCGCTTCGGCGCCCGCTTCGAGGACGGCGCCTGTCATACCGGTCTGGCTGTTGGGATAGACAACCGTGCGGTAGACGGCGGCAGGGCCGCCCGTGCACCAGATGATGTTGTTGCAGCAGATGAGGACGAGTTTGATTGCCCCCTGCGCCGCGGCATCTTGTTCCAGGCAAGCCACGCCACGTACGCGCGGCTCGGCATCGTTGCCGTCGGTCAAGATCTTAAAGGCGCACAGCCGGTCTTGGATTTCGATCTGCTTGGAGCGCACCGAGCGCTCGAGAGCCTCAGTCATAAACTTAGAGGTGAGCGGGCCCGCGCTTGTGCCACGCTGGGCGGGATCGTGATCGGTCTTGTAGCCCACGTATTGTCCGTAAGCATCGGTGGGGAAGGGTACGCCCAGGTTGGCGAGCTTCATAAAGCAGCGAACCGAGTTTGCCGCCTCCGCGAGCGCGGTGCGCCCGTCAACGCCTTCGCCTTCAAAGAGCACGTTGGACATCTTCGATACTGAGTCGGCTTCACCGGGGCCAAGCGACATCTTGTAGTAGGTTTGCTTGTCTGATCCGGTGTTTCGCGAGGTGCCCATGTTGATGCCCTCGGTTACAAGGACAATACTCTTGCGTCCAAGGTCATGGAGCCAGTCAATTGCATTGAAAGCGGCGGCGCCCGATCCGACCACGACGGTGTCGCGATAGATAACCTCGACCTCCGCCTTGCTTTCAACACCCGTTCCCAGGCTTACCTTCAAATGCTTGTTGGTATCAGCCATGGTGCGGTCCCTAGAGGCGTTGGATGTGGAAACCGCCATCCACATCGATGGAGTTGCCGGTGGTGTAGGGGAACTTGCCGCTTGCAAAGGCCGATGCGGCGAGTGCGATGTCCTCGGGGTAGCCCCAGCGAGCGATGGGGAAGGCCCCTTGCTCGATAAGATTGTTGTATTTCTCGTGCACCGTCGAGGTCATGTCGGTCATGATCACGCCGGGGCGGATCTCGTAGACGTTGATGTTTTCGGAAGCGAGACGGTCGGCATAGAGTTTGGTGAGCATGGAGATTCCGGCCTTGGAGACGCAGTACTCACCGCGGCTCGTCGAGGAAACCGTCGAGGAGCAGCTGGAGATATTGATGACGATGCCGCCCTCGATTGTGCCGGCCGCGCGCTCGCGAACCATCTCGTTGGCCACGGCCTGCGTCATGAACATGTTGCCTTTGCAGTTGATATTTAGAACGCGATCCCAGCTATCCTCAGTCATCTCGAGGATGTCGTTTCGGACGTTAGGTGCCACGCCGGCGTTGTTCACCAGTACATCGATACGGCCGTAGTGCTCGACGACCGTCTTGACCAGATGATCACGATCGGCAGTTTGGGAAACGTCCGCCACCACATAAAGCGTGTCGCGGCCCTCCTCGTCCATCCAGGTAACAGGATCGCCGTATGCGTCCTTGGCGCGGGTTCCCACCACGACGACGGCAAATCCGTCGTCGGAGAGCTGGCGCGCGATGGCGCGGCCAATGCCGCGGGTGCTGCCGGTGACAACGGCAACCTTCTTGATTGAATCGGACATGATCGAATCCCCTCTCTCTTAAGGAAGTCCTGAAAGCGCTTACAATACTAGCGAGAGGCTTTCTGTTTGCAATAAAGTTTGCGCTTAGAACCTGCAAAGTTCCGGCGAACGGTAGAAATGGAACTGTAAGCGGTTACAAAAAGATGTGCAAGCATTCAACGTGCAAGACAGTTCGCTATTGACGGTTTGTCCGGTCATGCAGGAGGGGAGTGGAAGATTGCAGTTGGAGCCGCGGCGCCGGAATGTTAAAGGTCGACTCGACTTAGCTTTGATGATGTAAACTCTTACAAACCAGTGTGTGACTGTGGACTTGAGTCCCAAGAGCCTGGGTTGCAGCCGCACTAACAAAATGAAGGAGGCAAAGGACGCGTGACCATCTACGATATTGCGGAACGCGCCGGCGTATCGATTGCCACGGTTTCCCGTGTGGTCAACGGATCGTCCAACGTGAGCGCCAAGACCAAGGGTCGCGTCCTCGCCGTCATTGAGGAATCGGGCTATACGCCCAATGTGTTTGCTCGGGGTCTGGGTACCGATTCGATGAAGACCGTGGGCCTTCTCTGCTCGGATATCGGGCATCCCTTTATGGCGCAGGCCGTGTCCCTTTTGGAGAGTGCCCTTGCGGGTCGCGGCTACGATTGCATCCTTGCGTGCACGGGTCTTGACGAAAACCGCAAGCTGGCAAATGTTCGGCGCTTGCTTGCCAAACGCATCGATGCCTTGGTGCTTATTAGCTCAAAATACGAAAACCCCGAGGATTGTAGGGTTCAGCCCGATTATGTCGCGGAGGCGGCTGCCGCCGTACCAGTCTTTGTCGTGAATGGCTGTATTCCCGGCGAACGGGTCTATTGCACGGCAAGTACCGATTTCGACATTACGCGCGATGTTACCGCAGCGATGCTGCGTGCCGGGCGACGGCATATCCTGTTTTTGTCCGATGCGCCCGAGTACGTGGTCCTTCGTCGTAAGCGGGGTTATGAGGCGGCGCTTATCGACGCTGGGATTGACATCGACCCCGCACTCGAAATTGTCGCTCGAAACGACATTCGCTATGCGGAGCAGCTGCTTAACCAGCGCTCCGAAGAAGGTCTGTTCTTTGATGGTGTGATGGCGACGGAGGATGACCTTGCGATCGGCGCCCTCAAGTTTGCCGCGCATCACGGGATTTCGGTTCCGGAAGATCTTGACGTATGCGGGTACAACAACACGCCGTTGGCACTCAGCTGCACACCCGAACTAACCTCGATCGATAACCAGCTTGAGGCGCAATGCCATGAAACGGTGGAGAACCTTCTCTCTGCCCTGGAGGGCACGGCGGAGATTGTGCGCGAGCGCGTGTTTCCAGCACAGCTGGTTCGCCGCCAGACCACCTCGTTTTAGCGCTGGTACTGAAGACGCTATAACTTCCGTCTCCCTGAATTGGGATACGCCCGTCTAAAACACAGGGGACGTACGCGTGCTTTCAAACGATTGCCCGCGTACGTCCCCAATTCCGGCAGGGATGTCCCGGTGTTTGTGATTACAGGTGGCTGATGATCAGTTCCATCTTGCCTTCGAGTTCGATCTGGTTCACGGTGCTGGGGGCCAGCAGGTGGCTGCCCTTGTGAACGGGCTCGCCGCACACGGTGCCCTCGCCGTCGATGACCGACAGGCACATGAAGGGCCAGCGCTGGTCGAGGGTCTTGCTGCCGTCAACACGCACGCGATCGACGGTGTAGCAGGGGTTGGACTCGAGCTCGGTCACGCCGTCGATCTCGGGCGCGGTTACGGTGCCGTCGGTCGGGGCCTGAACGTCAAAATCGATGCAGTCGAGGCTCTGCTCAATGTGTAGCGGGCGCAGCTTGCCGTCGGTGCCGGGGCGGTCGTAGTCGTACAGGCGATACGTCACGTCGCTCGACTGCTGCGTCTCCAAAATGAGCGTGCCGGTCTTGATGGCGTGCACGGTGCCGGAGTCAATCTGGAAAAAGTCGCCCTTGTGGATCGGCAGCACGTTGAGCATGTCGTCCCAGCGGCCGTCCTCGATCATACGCGCGGCCTCGGCGCGGTCGTGCGCGCGCTGTCCGACGATGATCGTGGCGCCGGGCTCGCAGTCCAGTACATACCAGCACTCGGTTTTGCCCAGGCTGCCGTTCTCGTGCTCGGCGGCGTACTCGTCATTGGGATGGATCTGGATCGAAAGGTCGTCCTTGGCGTCTAGAATCTTAATGAGCAGCGGGAACTCCTTGCCCTCGCAGTTACCAAAGAGCTCGCGGTGCTCGGCCCACAGCCACGAAAGCGTGTGACCGGCGTACGGGCCCTCCGCGATCTGGCAGTCGCCGTTGGGGTGGGCCGAGATAGCCCAACACTCACCGATGGGACCCTCGGGAATGTCGTAACCAAATACGGTTTCGAGCTGGCGGCCGCCCCAGATCTTCTCGTGGAAAATCGGCGTGAGTTTAATCAAATCGGACATGTGCATACTCCCATAAGGTTGTGCGGGTGCCGCGTAAGACAGCTCAAAACGAGCACCCACCGGATTACAAAACTAGGCCAGCGTTACGTTGTGCAGCTCAAAGCGGTCGCCTACGTTGTGCGAGATGGAATATTCAAACGCGGTGCCGCTATCCAAGAAGCCAATCTGGTTGAGTTCGAGCAGGGGAGAGCCGGGTTTGGTATCCAGGCGCTCAGCCTCTTCCTCAGTTGCCGCGACGGCGCGAATGGTACGGTGGAAACTCGAGATCTTGAGTCCGCACTGCTCGCGGATGAAGCTGTAGACCGACGCGTACAGGTCTTTTTTCTTAAGACCCGGAATCAGCTCGAGTGGCATATAGGTGCACTCAATAACGATGGGCTGACCATCGACCTCGCGTACGCGCACGATGTGATAGGCAAAGTCGTCTTCGGCCATTCCCAGCTGGGTCGCAACCTCTGCCGGCGGATTGACGATCGAGAAATCGTAGACCACCGAGGTCACTTTCTCCCCGCGATGCTCGTACGAAAAGCCTTGGGCACGGTCGTTCTTGCCTTGGAAAAACACCTGGCCGGGAAGCCCCGCCGTGTCCTTGACGTAGGTGCCCGATCCGCGCCGGCTGGTAATAAGGCCTTCCTCGGTGATCTGCTCAATCGCGCGCTTGACGGTGATCTTGGAAACGCTATACAGCTCGCAAAACTCTACGACGGTGGGCAGTTTGTCGCCCGGCTTAAGGGAGCCGTCCTCGATGCTTCGACGGATATCTGCAGCTATCGCCTCGTATTTGGGAATCATGCAATCCTCCCTTCATATTTGCGTTGATATAAAGAGAGTATACCTACTTAAAAAGCATCCATATGGCTTTCATCAAAGAAGTTCGATAAAGAAAAATAAAAAAGACGCTTTACATAATAAATTAGAGCGCTATAGTTACAGACAACAAGCGAGATGCATTGGCGTTTGCTTGTGCTGTTTGGGGACGGATTTGTTTTGGCGGGCAGGGTATCCAGATACCTGGTGCGCGCCCGCGCCGGATTGCCTGCCAAAGCAAGCCCGTCTCCAACCGAAAGCTCTAGACACGAAAGCGAGGACTTTGATGGCTCAGTATCAGCTGCCCCGTGACTTCTTCTTTGGCGCTGCTATGTCCGGCCCACAGACTGAGGGTCAGTGGAACCAGGGCGGCAAGCTCGAGAACCTGTGGGACACCTGGTCCATCCAGGATCTGGGTTCGTTTTACAACTGCGTTGGCTCTTATGCCGGCAATGACTTTATGGCCAAGTACCAGGAAGACTTTCGCATTTTGAAGGACTTGGGCCTGAATACCTATCGCACTTCCATCCAGTGGAGCCGTCTGCTCGATGCCGACGGCAACCTCAACGAGGAGGGTGCTGCGTGGTATCACGAGCTGTTCCGTGCCTCTCGCGAGGCCGGCCTGGAGCCGTTTGTCAACTTGTACCACTTTGACATGCCCACCTACCTCTTTAACCGTGGCGGCTGGGAGAGCCGCGAGGTCGTTGAGGCTTACGCGCATTACGCCGACGTCGCCTTCCACGAGTTTGGCCAGGAGATTAAGTACTGGTTCACCTTTAACGAGCCCATCGTCGAGCCCGAGCAGCGCTATCAGGAGGGCGTGTGGTTCCCGCAACTCCACGACTTTAGCCGCGCTCGCACCGTGCAGTATCACATCTCGCTGGCACATGCGCTGGCCGTGGCCAACTATCGTCGCGACTATGACGAGGGCGCTATTCGCGCCGATGCCAAGATCGGCATGATCAACTGCTTTACCCCGGTTTACACCAAGCAGAATCCCAGCGAGGCAGACCTCGAGGCCGTGCGTATGACCAGCGGCATCAACAATCGCTGGTGGCTCGACCTTATTACCAAGGGCGAGCTTCCTGCCGACGTGCTCGACAGCCTGGCCGAGGGCGGCGTTAAGCTTCCGTTCCGTGCCGGCGACCAAGAGATTCTCAAGCAGGGCGTTGTCGACTGGCTCGGCTGCAACTACTACCACCCCACGCGTGTTCAGGCGCCGGCGAGCAAGGTCGACCAGTACGGCCTGCCGCACTTTGCCGACGAGTACGTATGGCCCGACGCCGTTATGAACGAGAGCCGTGGCTGGGAGATCTACCCGCAGGGCCTCTACGACTTTGGCATGGACTGCGCTAAGAACTACCCCGATCTTGAGTGGTTCGTTTCCGAGAACGGCATCGGCATCATGGACGAATACAAGAACCGTGACGCCGAAGGAACCATCCAGGATGACTACCGCGTCGACTTTGTACGTCAGCACCTGGAGTGGGTGGCCAAGGCAATTGCCGAGGGCGCCAAGTGCCGCGGATACCATTACTGGGCCGTCATCGATAACTGGTCTTGGGCTAATGCCTTTAAGAACCGTTACGGTTTTGTCGAGGTCGACCTTATGGACGGCTATAAGCGCCGCCTTAAGAAGTCGGCGGCCTGGCTCAAACAGGTCGCCACAACCCACGTGGTTGATTAGCGACCGGGCGAACGCCCAGACCGCGCGCTGCCGCGCGCAACACATGGCACATCTGGTGGCAGAGGGCGACAGGCCACCGTGCGCATAGGAAAAGGCCGGATTTGAAAGTTAGGAGCAATCATGGCCAGTGACAACGGAAAGAGCTTCCTCGACAAGTTTGCCGAGGTCTCTGCGAAGGTGGGAAACCAGGTTCACCTGCGTTCCCTGCGTGACGCCTTCGCGACCATCACGCCGCTCTATATCCTTGCGGGTATCGCGGTTCTTATCAACAACGTCGTGTTCCCTCTGTTCCCGCTCGATGCGGCGGGTCTTGCCAACCTTCAGACGTGGGGTTCGGCAATTACGCTGGGCACCCTCAACGTCTCTGCAATTATCTTGGCCGGATTGATTGGCTACAGCCTCGCTAAGAACAAGCGTTTCGATAACCCGCTCGCTTGCGTGGTCGTCGCTATCTCTGCTTTCGTCATCATGATGCCGCAGCAGATCACCGCCACGCTTGCCGCCACGAGCCCGCTGCTCACCGACAAGATCACCTCCGCCGAGGTCACGGGCGCCCTTTCGACTGCCAACACTGGCACTAATGGTCTGTTCTCGGCCATTATCATCGCCCTGCTTTCCGTCTCGCTCTTCATCAAGATTTCTGGCGTCGAGAAGCTCAAGGTTAAGCTGGGCGAGGGCGTGCCTCCCGCGGTCTCCAACTCCTTCAACGTCATGATCCCGATGCTGCTCAACCTCGCGATCTTCGCTCTTGCCGCAGCCCTGCTTGCCGTGTGCGCCGGCACCGATCTGTGCGCCATCATCTCCACGTGCATCTCCAACCCGCTCAAGAGCATCATGAACGCCGGTCCGTGGGCTGTTATCCTCATCTACACCCTTGCTAACCTGCTGTTCTGCGTCGGTATTCACCAGTCCACCATCTCTGGCGCTACCGTCGAGCCGATCCTGACCATGCTCATCGTCGACAACATGGCTACCTTTGCCGCCGGTGGCACCATCCAGCCCGATCACTACATGAACATGCAGATCGTTAACAGCTTCGCCCTCATCGGCGGCTCGGGCTGCACCCTCATGCTCCTGCTCGACACGCTCCTGTTCTCCAAGAACAAGGCTTCCGAGACCGTTTCCAAGATGGCTATCCTGCCTGGTCTGTTCAACATCAACGAGCCGGTTATCTACGGTTACCCCATCGTGTACAACCTGCCGCTCATGATCCCGTTCGTCCTCCTTCCCGACCTGTTCATCGGCATCACCTATGGCCTTACCTGCGCAGGCATCATCAGCCCCTGCATCGCCCAGGTGCCCTGGACTATGCCTCCCGTCATCAATGCCCTGCTCGCTACGGGCTTTGACTGGCGCGCCGGCGTGTGGCAGGCTCTCGAGATTGTCATTGGCATGGCCGTCTACCTGCCCTTTATGAAGATTTCCGAGAAGGCAATCGCCAAGCAGGAGGCTCTCGCCGAGTAGAACGCCTAAACGTTCGCTTTCCCTTCCACCGTTGCGGGCACCGGTACGCGGTGCCGGTGCCCGCGGCTCTCTCCCTTGTGTAAAGATGCAGGGGGGGTGGGCACAATAGCCGCAAGGAATAAAACCAGTCGTCGTCTGCGCGCCGCGCAGTTATAAGGAGGAAACCATGAAGAAGATCATGCTCTGCTGCAATGCCGGTATGTCCACGAGCCTGCTGGTCCAGAAGATGCAGGCCGAGGTTGCAAACCGTGGTCTGGATATTGAGGTCGAGGCTCGTCCCATGAACGAGGCCCACGATCACCTGGGCGAGTGCGACATGTTGCTGCTTGGTCCGCAGATCGGCTACACCAAGGGCGATTTTGAGAAGGAGGCCGCCGGTCGTTTCCCGGTCGAGGTCATCAACATGGTCGACTACGGCCGCATGAACGCTGCCGGCATCATCGACCACTGCGTCAGCGTGATGGGCTAGGTGCTCCGCATGGAGGATATGAACGAACTGCAGATGACCTGCTTTGAGATCATCAGCTACGTCGGTACCGCCAAGAGCATGTACATCAATGCCGTGCAAAAGGCCAAGGAGGGCGATTTTGACGCCGCCGAGGAGCTTATCAAGCAGGGCGACGAGGCCTATAACGGTGGCCACGATGTTCACATGGGGCTTCTGAAGAAGGAGGCCAACGGCGAGCGTAACGGTGAGGCTCCGTTGATTCTGCTGCATGCCGAGGACCAGATGGCCGGCACCGAGACCATGCGCGTCATGGCGACGGAGCTCATCGAGATCCACAAGCAGCTGCAGGCACTCAAGGCCTAGTCGGCGTTATCGCCGCGATGGGCCGTGCGGTCCAACAGACAACACAGTCCCTTTGACGGGCGCCGGGAGTCTCCGCCTCCCGGCGCCTTTATATTTGGGGAAGGTCTTGCGCGATCTATTGAGTGACCATTCGCGCTTCCCCAGATAAAACCTGCCAAAACAAACCTGTCCCTTTTTGGCAGGTTTTTGCCTTGGGAGCGGTACCATACAGGCAATGTTTAAACGAGAAAGGTGGGCTCCCATGGAACCTAAGCAGTACTACATCGGCATTGACGTCGGCGGCACTTCGGTTAAGGAGGGCCTGTTCGACGAGGACGGCAACCTGCTTGCCAAGGCCAGCGTGCCCACGCCTCCCATCGTTGACGCTGCGGGCTTTGCCGCGGTGACCGAGGCTATTGACCAGGTGGTCGCCAAGGCGCAGATTCCGCGCGCCTTTGTGGCGGGCATTGGCCTGGCCGTTCCGTGTCCCATCCCGGCTTCGGGCGACGCCAAGGTTAAGGCCAACATTGCCATTAACCTGCCCGAGCTGAGGATCGCCATTCAGGAGCACTGCCCCGACGCGGTCGTTAAGTACGAAAACGATGCCAACGCCGCTGCCATGGGCGAGGCCTGGCTCGGCTCTGCCAAGGGCGTGCAGAACGTCGTGATGGTCACCATCGGTACCGGCGTGGGCGGCGGCGTTATCGTCAACGGCGATGTGGTGTCGGGCGTCGTGGGCGCCGGCGGCGAGATCGGCCACATGTGCCTGAATCCTGCCGAGGAGCGCACCTGCGGCTGCGGCGGCCATGGCCACCTGGAACAGTATTCCAGCGCCACCGGCGTGGTGAGCAACTACCTTGCCGAGTGCGAGAAGGCGGGCGTCGAGCCCATCGAGCTCACCGGCCCCTCCGATTCCAAGGACGTGTTCCAGGCCTGCCGCGAGGGTGACAAGCTCGCGCTGGCCGCGGCCGATACCATGGCCGATTATCTCGGTCGCGCTCTGGCGCTTATCGCCAACGTGGTCGACCCCGAGATGTTCCTCATCGGCGGCGGCGCATCCGCCTCGGCCGATGTCTACCTCGACAAGGTCCGCGAGCACTTTAAGCAGTACGCGCTTTCTGCCTCGCGCGAGACGCCCATCAAGGTCGCTTCGCTCGGCAACGACGCCGGCATCATCGGTGCCGCCTACGTAGCCCTGCGCGCCGCCGGTAAATAGCTGGTGCAAAAGGGGACAGGTTAGTTTGCACCAACATGGTGCAGAGGGGACAGACTTCGCCATAACGCCTACCCCAATTTGTGCGGCGGTCCTTCTGTCCCTAGGGCTTTGGCGTCAGCGTGCTACCATAGCTACGTCAAAGTACACATATCAAGTGGAGGAAACCCATGGCAAACGTTCTTGTCTTTGGTCACCAGAATCCCGATAACGACGCCATCATGAGCGCCGTCGTCCTGTCCCAGCTGCTCAACCAGGTTGAGTATGCCGGCAACACCTACGAGGCCTGCGCCCTTGGTCAGCTTCCGGCCGAGTCCGCCAAGCTGCTCGCCGACGCCGGCATCGCCGAGCCTCGCGTGATCGAGTCCGTCGAGGCCGGTCAGCTCGTCGTCCTCACCGACCACAACGAGTCCGCCCAGTCCGTCGCCGGCCTTAAGGACGCCACGGTCTTTGGCGTCGTCGACCATCACCGCATCGGCGACTTCGAGACCGCCGGCCCGCTGCATTACATCTGCCTGCCCTGGGGCTCCAGCTGCACCATCGTCACCAAGCTCGCCGGCGTGCTCGGCGTTGAGCTTTCCGACGTCCAGGCTAAGCTGCTGCTCTCGGCCATGATGACCGACACGCTCATGCTCAAGAGCCCCACCACCACCGATGTCGACCGCGCCGTCGCCGCCAAGCTCGGCGAGCAGGTGGGCGTCGACCCGGTCAAGTTTGGCATGGAGGTCTTCCTCACCCGTCCGTCCGGCTCCTTCACCGCAGCCGAGATGGTCGGCAACGACATCAAGATGTTCGAGCCCGCTGGCAAGAAGCTGCTCATCGGCCAGTACGAGACTGTCGACAAGAGCCGCGCTCTCGGCATGATCGACGAGATCCGTGAGGCCATGCGCGCCTACGCCGCCGAGAAGGGTGCCGATGGCATCGTCCTGTGCATCACCGACATCATGGAGGAGGGTTCGCAGGTCCTGCTCGAGGGCGAGACCAAGGCTGCTCAGAAGGGCTTGGGCATTGCCGACGAGCACGACGGCGTCTGGATGCCGGGCGTCCTCTCCCGTAAGAAGCAGGTCGCTGCCCCCATCATGGCCGCCTGCTAGGTTCTTTTGACCTAACACCGACGACCGGATCGCGGACGCCCCGCGCTCCGGTCGTTTTTTGTGCACGGCGCTGCGTCGTCTCTTGGACAGGCGTGCCCGCGCCGTTGAGCAAATAATGTTCAACCTGTGGTTCCGCTTTTCGGCCACGCCTGCGTGCTTGTCGTGCAGGGTAGGCTAGATGCAAGCGTAATACGTTAGAGCGCGGCGCCGCCACTTGGGCGGGCCGTGCTTTTTTAAGACGGGAGCCATCCCGTGAAAGGAGCCGCCCATGGCAGCAACTGAGCAGCTGTTCAACGTTCGTGAGCGCAAGCGCTTTGAGCGTCACGATATCTGGGAGCGCATCGCCGAGAACGGCACGATTTCCGCCGCCGTCATGGTCTTCGCCGCCATCGCCGCCGTCATCTGCGCCAATACCGATGCCTACGAGGCCATCCATCACTTTTTGGAGACCCCGCTGTATGTGGGTCTGGGGCATTTGACGGCTGGCCTCACCGTTGAGCTTTTCGTCAACGACTTCCTCATGGCGATTTTCTTTTTGTTGGTGGGCATTGAGCTTAAGTACGAGATGACGGTCGGAGAGCTCAAGAATCCACGTCAGGCCATGCTTCCCATGCTGGCGGCCGTGGGCGGCGTCGTTGTTCCCGCCTGCATCTACCTGATCTTTAACCATGCCGGCGCCCGCAACGGTTGGGCCATCCCCATGGCAACCGATATTGCCTTTGCGCTGGGCGTGCTGTCGCTTTTGGGCAATCGCGTGCCCAACGGCGTGCGCGTGTTCTTCTCGACGCTCGCCATCGCCGACGACCTCATCTCCATCGCCGCCATCGCCATCTTCTACGGTCAGAGCCCCAATCCGTTTTGGTTGGGCGCCGCCGCGCTTGTGACCTGCGCACTCGTGTGGCTCAACAAGACGCAGCATTACCGCCTTGCCCCGTATTCGGTACTGGGTCTGCTGTTGTGGTTCTGCATGTTCAAGAGCGGCGTACATGCCACGCTTGCTGGCGTCATCCTGGCCTTCACCATTCCGGCCAAGTGCGGCGTCAAGCTCGATAGTCTCACCGATTGGCTGGGCGAGTGCCTGCCGCTGCTCGATGACCGCTACGACGACGAGGCACACATCCTGGGCCAGCATGACTTTACCGTCTCGACTACCAAGGTCGAGCGCGTCATGCACCGCGTGACCCCGCCGCTCATCCGCATGGAGCGTCTGATCTCCACGCCGGTCAACTTTGTGATCCTGCCGATCTTTGCGTTCGTGAACGCACAGGTTCGCCTAGTGGGCGTGGACATGAGCACGCTGCTCACCGACCCGGTGACGCTCGGCGTGTACTTTGGCATGCTGCTGGGCAAGCCGATCGGTATCTTTGGCATGACGTTTGCCCTGGTTAAGCTTAGGGCCTGCGAGCTGCCGCGCAATGTCAACTGGCACATGATTGCCGGTGTGGGCATTCTGGGCGGTATCGGCTTTACTATGTCGATTCTCATCAGCGGCCTTGCCTTCCCGACGGCCCAGTTTGAGGTTCTGGCTGCCAAGGCCGCCATCCTTGCCGGTTCGGTCACCGCTGCCGTGCTCGGCATGATCTACATGAGTGTGGTCTGCAAACACCCCGCGCCCAAGGACGAGTAAGGGCACATACAAGTTTGAAAACGCCGCCTGTGAACACCATCACAGGCGGCGTTTTAGTCATTGGGGGCATATGGTTGACTAGTCATTTAAGTCTGTCCCCAATGACTAGGTTTATTCCACCGTTCCGTAGACGGCGCCCCAGCCGTGGGCGGCCAAGGCGGAGTTGAGCTGGTCGCAAAGTGACTGGCGGTCGTAGTAGCCGGGCGGCAAAAGGTTCACGATTTCCATAAGGTCGGGTGCCAGGTCCAAGATTTCGGCCTGTACGATCAAATCGAGGCAGTCGATGGCGTGGCGGTCGTAAAACAGTCCGTCGACCAGGCGCTGCAGGTCGCCGAATTCCTCGGCCTGAAACGATCCGTACTCCATAGTGCCTCCTTGGGCGCCCCACGCCGGCATGCGCGGCGATTCGTAATTCATTGCGATGAACTTAATCTATCACGGCTTCATAACGTTGCGGCGGTGGCGGTCTATACTTAGACGAACTGCAACGTACCGCTTCGCGAAAGGTCGCACCCATGCAGACGATCTACCAGAAGATGGAAACCACCGAACTCGATGCCGCCATCGAGGCACTCAAAGCCGAGGTCGCCGAGGTCAAGGCCAAGGGCCTGGCGCTCGACATGGCCCGCGGCAAGCCGTCGCCCTCCCAGGTGGACATCTCGCGCCCCATGCTCGATATCCTCAACGCCGACGCCGATCTGCACGACGGCAACGTCGACTGCTCCAACTACGGCTGCTTTGAGGGCATTCCCTCGGCACGCAAGCTGGCGGGGGAGTTCCTGGGTTGCCCTGCCGAGCAGACGCTCGTACTGGGCTCGTCGAGCCTGCTGATCGAGCATGACATCGCCGGCATGTTCTGGCGTTGTGGCTCGTGCGGCAGCGAGCCCTGGGACGCCTACGAGGCCGCGCACGACGGCAAGAAGGTCAAGTTCCTGTGCCCTGTTCCCGGCTACGATCGCCACTTTGGCATCACCGCCGACTTGGGCATCGAGAACGTCCCCGTCGCGATGACCGACAATGGCCCCGACATGGACGAGGTTGAGCGCCTGGTTGCCGCCGACGATTCCATCAAGGGCATCTGGTGCGTGCCCAAGTATTCTAACCCCACGGGCATCACCTTTAGCGAGGACACTGTGCGCCGCCTGGTCGAGATGCCCACGGCCGCGCCCGATTTCCGCATCTTTTGGGACAACGCTTACTGCGTGCACGACCTGTACGACGAGACCGACGAGCTCGCAAATATCTTTGACCTCGCTCGCGCGGCGGGCACCGAGGATCGCGTGGTGGCCTTTGCCTCGACGTCCAAGATCACCTTCCCGGGCGCCGGCATCGGCTTTATCGGTGCGAGCCCCGCGGTCATCGCCGAGTTCTCCAAGCGCCTGAAGGCCGGTCTTATTAGCGCCGATAAGCTCAACCAGCTGCGTCACGTGCGCTTCCTTCCCACCATCGAGGCGGTCAAGGAGCACATGAAAAAGCATGCCGAGTTCCTGCGCCCGCGCTTTGAGGCCGTTGAGCGTAAACTCACCGAGGGCTTGGGTAACACGGGTTGCGCCACTTGGACGCATCCCCATGGCGGCTACTTTGTGAGTTTCGATGGCCCCGAGGGCTCGGCCCAGAAGGTCGCCGCGCTTTGTGCCGACCTGGGCGTCAAGCTCACGCCGGCTGGTGCCACCTGGCCTTATGGCAAGGATCCGCGCGACACCAACATCCGCATCGCGCCGAGCTATCCCACGGTCGAGGACCTGGAGGCTGCGCTCGATGTGCTGGTGCTGGCTGTCAAGCTCGTCGCTGCCGAGCTTGCGCGTGCCGAGCGCGCCTAACGCGTAGGGCCCCGCAAGTCCGCGCCTAGTACTATCCGCACTTTCGATACGTAAAGGAGCGTATACATGGATTTGGGTATTTCCACCAACCCCACGCCAGAGCTCTACACCATTAAGGTCACCGGCGAGATCGATATTTCTAACGCCGATAGCCTGCGCAATGCCATCGACCTGGCGCTCGAGCAGCCCACTGAGGCCGTTGAGCTCGATTTTGCCCAGGTGAGCTACATCGATTCGACGGGCATTGGCGTGCTCGTGGGCGCCGCGCACCACGCGGTCGACCACGGTAAGCGCTTTAGCTGCACCAATGTGCAGCCTCCGGTGATGCGCGTGGTTCAGCTGTTAGGTGTCGACCAGGAGATTTCGATCACCGCTGCATAATCTTGGCCCCCAAAAGGGCGTGCCGTTTGGCATATGTTTGTGATGCGCTCGGACGTTTTGGCGTCCGGGCGCTATACTTGACCGAATGAATAGACGAGTTCCGGCCGAATGGCGCGGTGCGGGCTCGACTCACATCGAGCCTTGGAGGTATGTGTGTTTGGTATTGGAGAGGGTGAGCTCGCGATCATCGTGGTCTTCGGCTTTTTGCTGTTTGGCCCGGATAAGCTCCCGCAGATGGGCCGCACGATCGGCCGTGCCATCCGTCAGTTCCGCGAGACGCAGGAAAAGATGACGGCCGTTGTTCAGTCCGAGATTATCGATCCGGTAAGCGAGGCCGCGTCGGCGCCGGTCAAGCCCAAGAAGGCCGCTGCGACCGACGACGATTCCGATGCGGACGAGGAAGCCGCCGAGACGGCTGCGCCAGCAAAGAAGGAGACCTTCGCCGAGCGCCGTGCCCGCCTTGCCGCCGAGAAGGCTGCAAGCGAGGGTGCCGCTGAGGGCGAGGCCGCTGCCGAGGAGGCCGAGAGTGCAGAGCCCGCCGCCGCTGTCGAGCCCGAGCCTGCTGCAGAGCCCGAGCCCGAGCCGGCGGAGCCCACGACGGCTGACCTGTACGCCCGTCGTCCCCGCAAGCGCAAAGCCGTCGCCGACCAGCTCGCTCGCGAGCTCGAGGCCGAGGACGACACTGCTGCCGCCGACGCCTCGAAGGGAGGCGATGAGTAATGCCTATCGGACCTGCGCGCATGCCGCTCTTCGATCACCTGGGAGAGCTCCGTCGCCGCTTGACCATCGTGGTCGTGTCGGTATTTGCCGCAGCCATCGTGCTGTATTTCGCCACGCCCGTGGTGCTCGACATCCTGGAAGACCCCATCCGCTCCTTTGTGCCGGACGGTAAGTTCTACATCACCACCACGCTCGGCGGCTTTGGCCTGCGCTTCTCGCTGGCCATCAAGATGGCCGTGGTCATGTGCACGCCCATGATCATCTGGCAGATCCTGGCATTTTTCCTGCCGGCGCTGCGTCCCAACGAGCGCAAATGGGTCGTGCCCACGGTGCTCGCCTCGACGGTGCTGTTCTTCCTGGGCGCTATCTTCTGCTACTTCATCATTATCCCGGCAGGCTTTGAGTGGCTCATCGGCGAGACTTCGGCCGTTGCTACGGCGCTGCCCGATCTGGAGAACTACGTCAACATGGAGCTGCTCTTTATGATCGGCTTTGGTGTGGCGTTTGAGCTGCCGCTCATCATCTTCTACCTGTCTGTTTTCCACATCGTGTCTTACGCGGCCTTCCGCAGCGCCTGGCGCTACGTGTACGTAGGCCTGCTCGTGGGTTCGGCTGTGATCACGCCCGACGGCTCGCCCGTCACCCTGGGCCTTATGTACGGCGCCCTGCTCTCGCTCTACGAGATCTCGCTCGCTATCGCCCGCGTGGTCATTACCGCGCGCGAGGGCAAGGAGGGCCTGTTCGTGAGCCGTCTGGACCTGTTCTCGGACGACGAGGACGACGAGGAGTAAATCGGTATGCACGAGGTTGGCATTGTCAACGGCATACTCGATACAGTGATTCGCGCGGCGCGTGGGGCGGGGGCCTCGCGCGCCGTTTTGGTAACGCTGCGTATCGGGGATATGACCGAGGTCGTGCGCGAGGCGCTCGACTTTGCGTGGGAGACGTTTCGCGACGAGGACCCGCTCACGCGCGGCTGCGCGCTTGCCGTGGAGGAGGTCCATCCACAAAGCGAGTGCCTGGACTGCGGCGAGGTCTTCGACCACGACCGCTTTCATTGCCGCTGCCCCCAATGTGGCGGCGCCAACGTGCGCCTACTGCACGGCCGCGAGCTCGACATCGCAAGTATCGAAATCGAAACCCCCGACGATTAGCTCGCCAGCCACCTGGGTACGGGGTATAAATGGTAGAAGTTAAGGAGTGCCGAGTATGGCCGAGAAAACGATTGATATCGCATCGCCGATTCTGTCGCGCAATGAGCGCCTGGCAGATCAGCTGCGCCAGCGATTTAAAGAGACAAACACCTATGTGATCAACGTCTTGTCGAGTCCCGGTTCGGGCAAGACCACCACGATTTTGGGCACCAACGAACGCCTGCGCGACAAGGCCGGCCTGCGCTGTGCCGTCATCGAGGGCGATATCGCCTCGGATGTCGACGCCATCACCATGAAGGAAGCCGGCATGCCCGCCATCCAGATCAACACGGGCGGCCTGTGCCACCTCGAGGGCAACATGATCATGGAGGCCGTCGACGCCTTCGGTCAGGCTGTGGGTCTGGAAAGCATTGACGTCATCTTTATCGAAAACGTGGGTAACCTGGTCTGCCCAGTCGACTTTGACCTGGGCGAGAACCTGTCCATCATGATCCTCTCGGTGCCCGAGGGCGACGACAAGCCCATCAAGTACCCGGGCATCTTCCAACACGCCGGCGCGCAGTTGCTCAACAAGGTCGACGTGGCCCCGGCTTTCGATTTTGACATGGATAGGTATACTAAGACCCTCGATGACCTCAATCCGCAAGCGCCGCGGTTTGCCGTGAGCGCGCGCAAGGGCGAGGGCATGGATGCCTGGTGCGATTGGCTCATCGGGCAGATTGAGCAAGCAAGGGCGTAAGTCGGCCGCCATAAGCGCGGGCGCAGCCGCAGAGATATGAGATAGGAGCCTCTTTTGAAGCTCATCATCGCCGAGAAAAACGACGCCGCGCGTCAGATTGCCGAGCGGCTGTCCACGGGCAAACCCAAAAAGGACAAGGTGTACAACACCGCCATCTACCGTTTTGAGTGGAAGGGCGAGGAATGCGTGACGATCGGCCTTGCCGGTCACATCCTTGCGCCCGATTTTTGCGACAGCGTGCTGTTCGATAAAAAGCTGGGCTGGTATTCGGTTACCGAGGACGGCGAGATGCTGCCGGCCGACATGCCCGATGGCCTGGCTCGTCCGCCCTACGACACCAAGCGCAAGCCGTTCCTTGCCGACGGCATTTCCATCAAGGGCTGGAAGCTCGAGAGCCTGCCTTACCTCACCTGGGCGCCCGTCATTAAGCTACCGGCCGAGAAGGAACTCATTCGTTCGCTCAAGAACCTTGCTAAAAAGTCCGACAGCGTCATCATCGCCACGGACTTCGATCGCGAGGGCGAGCTGATTGGCTCGGACGCCCTCAACAAGGTGCGCGAGGTTGCGCCGGACTTGCCGGTCGCCCGTGCCCAGTATTCTTCGTTTACCAAGGCCGAGATCACGCACGCCTTCGATAATCTCGTCTCGCTCGACCAGAACCTGGCCGACGCCGGCGAGAGCCGTCAGCACATCGACCTTATCTGGGGCGCGGTGCTCACGCGCTATCTGACGCTCGCCAAGTTTGGCGGCTTTGGCAACGTGCGTTCCGCCGGTCGTGTGCAGACGCCGACGCTTGCCCTGGTGGTCGAGCGCGAGCGCGAGCGTATGGCGTTTGTGCCCGAGGACTATTGGCAGATTCGCGGTATGGGTGCCGCGCAGGGTGCCGCCGAGGACGACCGCTTTAAGATCGCGCACAAGACAGCGCGCTTTAC
Source organism: uncultured Collinsella sp. (assembly GCA_902466395.1). GTDB lineage: Bacteria > Actinomycetota > Coriobacteriia > Coriobacteriales > Coriobacteriaceae > Collinsella. The sequence goes on along the minus strand of CABQQR010000003.1, from coordinate 92,631 downwards.
CGACAAGGATGCTGCCGAGACGGCGTATGGTCACGTCGACGGCGCCAAGACGGCGACCGTTGCCGCGGTGACCAAGCGCTCGCGTAAGCAGCAGCCGCCCACGCCGTTTGCGACGACCTCGCTGCAGGCTGCCGCTGCGGCCGAGGGCATCTCGCCTGCGCGTACGATGCGCATTGCCGAGTCCCTCTACATGGCCGGCCTCATCAGCTACCCGCGTGTCGACAATACCGTGTACCCTGCGACGCTCGATCTGGGCGCCGTGGTGAGCGACCTGGCAAAGATCAACCCGGCGCTGGCGCCCGTGTGCAAAAAGGTACTCGCCGGTCCCATGAAGCCCACGCGCGGCAAGGTCGAGACCACCGACCACCCGCCCATCTATCCCACGGGCGAGGGCGATCCGTCCACGCTCGACGGCGGCCAGCGCAAGCTCTACGACCTCATCGCCCGTCGCTTCCTGGCAACGCTTATGGGTCCCGCGACCATCGAGAACACCAAGCTCGAGCTCGACGTCAACGGCGAGCCGTTTGTGGCCTCGGGCGACGTGCTCGTGACCCCTGGCTTCCGCGAGGCCTATCCGTACGGACTCAAGCGCGACGAGCAGATGCCGCCGCTGGAGCAGGGCGATACGGTCGACGTGTTCGACATTAAGCTCGAGGCCAAGCAGACTGAGCCGCCCGCGCGCTACAGCCAGGGCAAGCTCGTGCAGGAGATGGAAAAGCGCGGCCTGGGTACCAAGTCAACGCGCGCGAGCATCATCGAGCGCCTGTACGCCGTGCGCTATCTCAAAAACGATCCCGTTGAGCCGAGCCAGTTGGGCATCGCCATCATCGACGCGCTGACGCAGTTTGCCCCGCGCATCACGAGCCCCGATATGACCAGCGAGCTCGATGGCGATATGACCCGTGTGGAGCGCGGCGAGGATACCGAAGAGCATGTCGTGACGCACTCGCGCGCGCTGCTGGCCGGTGTGCTCGACGAGCTGCTCAAGCACACGCAGGAGCTGGGCGACGCCATCAGCGACGCCGTCACGGCCGATGCGCGCGTGGGCGCCTGCCCCAAGTGCGGCAAGGACCTGGTTATGAAGACGAGTGCCAAGACCCGTGGCAGCTTTATCGGCTGCATGGGCTGGCCCGACTGCGATGTGACCTATCCGGTGCCGAGCGGCGTCAAGGTGAGCCCGCTCGAGGGCGAGGCGGCCGTGTGCCCCGAGTGCGGCGCGCCGCGCATTAAGTGCCAGCCGTTCCGCCAGAAGGCCTTCGAGATTTGCGTGAACCCCACGTGCCCCACCAACTACGAGCCCGACCTTAAGGTGGGCGAGTGCAAGGTGTGCGCCGAGGCCGGACGCCATGGCGACCTGATCGCGCACAAGAGCGAAAAGAGCGGCAAGCGCTTTATCCGCTGCACCAACTACGATGACTGCGGCGTGAGCTATCCGCTGCCGGCGCGCGGCAAGCTCGAGGCGACGGGTGAGACCTGCCCCGAGTGCGGCGCCCCCATCGTGGTGGTCAACACGGCGCGCGGCCCGTGGCGTATCTGCGTCAACATGGACTGCCCGACTAAGGAGAAGAAGCCCGCCCGCGGCCGCAAGACCACGACCAAGGCGAGCACGGCAAAGAAGACGACCGCTGCGAAGAAGACTTCGACGGCGAAAAAGTCGACTGCCAAGAAGTCGACCACCAAGAAGACGACGGCCAAGAAGGCCGCCGACAAGTAACGGCGCAGTCGAAACATTGCCCAAAAAAACGAGCGAGGACCCCGCGATCCTCGCTCGTTTTTTTGACCGGCAGTTAGGGACGTTCTTTTTCTGCCGGCAGTTTAGGAACGTCCCTAACTGCCGGCTCGGGAACGACAAAGCGCTAGTTCACCTCGACAGGCTTGGCGCCGGGATAACGCTCCTCAAAGTCTAGGCGGTACTTATTGTCATTGGTGCCCGCCACGTTGTCGCGCGACAGCGGCGCCACGATCTCATTCTTGTGGTCCGCAGGCTTGGCGTATTTCAGACTGATCTCCCAGGCATCACAGATTGCGTCAATGCGGTGATCCAGGTCGTCGTACAGGGCGATGATGTCCTTCCAGGAGCTGTAGTTTTTGGAGCTCGTCGGGACGTCCAGGTCCTCGACGATGTCGTAATACTGCTCGATGGTGTCCTCCGTGCGCTCGGCGACGTCGGCGAGATTTTGACGGGTGGTTCGATCCTCTTCCAGATAGTTGCCGTTGAAGTTCTGCGCGCAGCCACGGACCTGGCTGTCGAGATCTTCGAGCAGGTCGTAGTATTCGCTCAGGCGACGGTAGAGGTTCTGCTCAGAGAGCGTTGCTTCGCCGCCATCCTCGTCGTCATCGTCATCATCGTCGTACAGGCTGTTGGGATTGCCGAGAGGCTTTAGGTCATCGTCGTCGACGTCATGGTGCAGCTTAGCTACCTCGGCAGTCGTCTGCGTGGCGGCGTTGTCGAACGGTCTGATCGCAAAGAAGATGACCAGGGCGATGATGATCGCCACCAGCACAACGATAACGGCGATAAGCGGCCCGGTGCCGCTCTTTTTGGGAGCGGGGGTCTGTGGCGAAGCGGGCGCGTATGCGGGAGCCGGCTGCTGTTGGGGCGAGCCGCTCGCGACGGGTATGCGCTGCGTGGTCTCGACGGCTTCGGTCCTTGCGGCGGGGTCGGGGCTATAGGCGAGGGGGTCGTCCGCCTTGGCTTGCGGCGTATCAAGGGAGCCGGTCTGCTCAAAAGCGGGCTGGCTATCGCTCGCGGCTGTTTGCTCAACGGGTGCACCGCACGAGGTGCAGAACTTGGCATTATCTTCAAGAAGCTTGCCGCACGAGGCGCAATACCGAGACATTGCCACTCCTTTCGCCACATTTCAATGCAATACGACGATTATACCCAGCATCCAAAATTCCCCATCATACGTTGCGGTGAAATAGGGACTGTTTGGCGGTCTCAGAGCTTCAATCAGTCCCTATTTCACCGCAACTTTAGCCGGCAGTTGGGGACGTTCCTTTTCTGCCGGCAGTTTAGGATCGTCCCTAACTGCCGCCCTAATGACTAGGTTCGATTTGGGGTGCGCCGGACGCTGGGGTATCATGGCTTGGTTGTTATATCTGCATTTACGCGCCTTGTAGGAAGGGGCTGCGCCCATGGCTTTTGAGCCTGCTCAACATAGCTTTATCACGCTCGAGGGCGTCGACGGTGCCGGCAAGTCCACGCAGGCGCGCCTGCTTGCCCGCGCGCTCGAGCTCGCTGGCCACCAGGTTGTGAGCCTGCGCGAACCGGGCGGCACCGCCATCAGCGAAAAGATCCGCGCCCTGCTGCTCGACCCCGCCAATATGGCGATGGGCGACACCTGCGAGTTGCTGCTCTACGAGGCTGCGCGTGCCCAGCTGGTACACGAGGTCATAGCCCCCGCCCTTGCGGCCGGCAAGGTGGTCCTGTGCGATCGCTTCTACGATTCCACGACCTGCTACCAGGCGTTTGCCGATGGCCTCGACCGCCAGATGGTGCGCGACGCCAACAACCTGGCCGTCGCGGGAACGCACCCGGCGCTCACGCTCGTCTACCACATCACGCCCGAGCAGGCGGCGCTACGCATGGCAGCCCGTGGCGCGGCAGATCGCATGGAGGCTAAGGGCATGGCATTCCAGGAGCGTGTGTACCAGGGATTTTGTGCCATTGCTGCCGAGGAGCCAGACCGCGTAAAGCTCATCGACGCCACTACGACCGTCGAGGAAGTCTTCGAGAAGACGGTCGAGCAGGTTCGCGCGTACGGTCTCGACATTCCGCAGGAAGCCGTCGCCGCCGCGCTTGCCAAGGAGGCCGAGTAACATGGCCCCCGCTCAGGCAAGCCTGCTGGCCAAGCTCGACACCCAAGAGCGCGTGCGTGACTTTTTGACCAATGCCGTCGCTAGCGGTCGCGCATCGCACGCCTACCTGTTTTTGGGCGCTCCCGGCGCGGGCAAGCTCGACGCCGCGTGGGCGCTCGCCCAAGCCTTCCTGTGCGAGCAGGATGGCTGCGGCTCATGCGATAGCTGCGTGCGCGTCGCCCGCCATACGCACCCCGACGTGCACTATTACACGCCCGAGAGCGCCACGGGTTACCTCATTGCCCAGACCCGCGAGCTGCTCGATGACGTGCCACTGGCGCCCATCCGTGCCAACGCCAAGGTCTACATCATCGACCGTGCCGAGCAACTGCGTGCCAACACCGCCAACGCACTGCTCAAAACGCTCGAGGAGCCGCCCGAGGGCGTTATGTTTATCTTGCTGGGCACCTCGGCCGACGTGATGCTGCCCACTATCGTGAGTCGTTGCCAGTGCGTGCCGTTTCGGCTGGTGTCGCCCGCCGTCGCCGCGCAGGCCGTGAGCCGCGCCACCGGTCAGGACCCTGCGCGTTGCCGCATGGCGGTCGCCGTGGCGGGAAGCCCCACACGCGGCATCGAGTTCCTCAAGAGCGCCGAGCGCCAGGACGCCCGCCGTCAGATGGTCCGTGCCATCGACTCACTCATTGCCGCCGACGAGGCCGACGTGCTCAGTCGCGCCAAGTCGCTCATCGTCGCCGTCAAGGCGCCGCTTGCCGAGGTCAAGTCCACGCAGGAAAAGGTACTCGAGCAAAACGCCGACTACCTGTCGCGTGGAGCATTGAAGCAGCTTGAGGACCGCAACAAGCGCGAACTCAACGCGCGCGAGCGTTCGGGTATCATGGAAGCGCTGGCGAGCGCGCGGACGCTCATGCGCGACGTGCTGCTGACACTTCAGGACGAGGCAGCCGACGTGGTGAACGAGGACGTGCGCGACACGATCGGTCGGCTTGCCGCCGCGACCAATGTTGCGGGTGCCACCCAGGCGCTCGAGGCGGTCGCGACCGCCGAGCGCAACATCGCCAGAAACGTTACTCCCCAGCTGGCCATCGAGGTCATGCTGTTCGATATCAGGAAGGCACTGAAATGCCGTTAGTCGTACCCGTTAAGTTTACCTACGCCTCGCGCGACCTGTGGTTTGACCCGCAGGACCTGGATATCCTCGAGGCAGATTACGCTATTTGCTCCACCGAGCGCGGAACCGAGATCGGCCTGGTCACGGCCGATCCCTTTGAGGTACCGCAAGACGAGATCGGTCAGCCGCTCAAGCCCGTGCTGCGTGTGGCGAGCGACATCGACCTGCAGCTTGCCGACGACCTGGCCATCCAGGGTGACGAGGCCATGGTCGATTTCCGCCGTCTGGTCAAAGAGCTCGACCTCGAGATGAAGCCGGTCGGCGTCGAGTACCTGTTTGGCGGCGAGAAGGCCGTGTTCTACTTTGCCGCCGAGGAGCGCGTCGATTTTCGCCAGCTCGTCAAGGACCTGTCCTCGACGCTGCACATTCGCGTCGACATGCGCCAGATCGGCGTGCGCGACGAGACCCGCCTGGTGGGCGGCTATGCCCAGTGCGGCCAGGAGCTCTGCTGCACGCGCTTCGGCGGACAATTTGAGCCCGTCTCGATCCGCATGGCAAAAGAGCAGGACCTGCCGCTCAATTCCTCCAAGATCAGCGGCGTGTGTGGCCGCCTAATGTGCTGCCTGCGCTATGAGTTCGAGGCGTACAAGGACTTTAAGAGCCGTGCGCCCAAAAAGAAGACGCTCATCGATACGCCGCTTGGCAAGGCGCGTATTCAGGAATATGACACGCCGCGCGAGCAGCTGGTGCTGCGCCTGGAGAATGGCAAGGTCTTTAAGGTCAACCTGGCCGATATGACCTGCTCGGAGGGCTGCAAAAAGAAGGCTGCCGAGCAGGGCTGCAATTGCCGCCCCGACTGCGTGACGCGCGATGTGCTCGAGCGCATCGAGTCGCCCGAGATGCGTCTGGCGCTCATGGAGCTCGATCGCGAGAACGGCGTCGACGTGGGCGATGGTCTGTCGAGCGCCGACCGTCTTGCCGGCACGTCGATGCCCAAGCGCCGTCGTCGCGATGCCGATTCCGATACCCGCGCTGCTCAGAGCCAGGTCGAGGGCCGTGGCCGTGGAAAGGGCCGCGGCAAGGCCGAGGCACCCGAGGCCGAGGAGGCCGCCGGTGGCCGTCGTCGTCGCAAGCGCGCGGGCTCGGGCGATGTCGGCGAGGCTGCAGCTGCAGGCAAGAACGCCTCTCGCGAGCGCGAGGTTCAGCAGCCCCAGCAGCAGAATCGCGGCGGTGGTATGAACCCCACGCGTCGCCGCCGCCGTCACCTGTCGAGCGAGGAGCGCGAGGATGTCTTCCGCGCCGCAGCTGCTCGCGAGGCTGGTGCCGCTTCCAAGGGCGCCTCGGCCTCCGATGCGCCTGCCGACAAGGGCGGCAAGTCACGTGGCGAGGATGAGCGCGCGCCGCGTCCGCGCCGTCGCCATTCCTCGGGCACGCAACAGAAGCCCTCAGTGCCCTCCGTTGCCGATCAGGTCTCGGATGGCGAGGTCAAGGTCACGCGCCGTCGTCCCGGAGATGGCGGGGGAGCGGCTGCTAAGGCTTCGCGTGGCGCCGCTCGCGACGAGCGCGAGCCGCGCGAGGATCGCGGTGGCGAGGGCCCGGCCGACCAGGGTCAAAAGCGCCGTCGCCGTCGCCGTTCCCGCAAGCCGCGCCAGGATGGTGGCGAGGGCTCGACCCCGTCTTCGTCTGCACCACAACCGCCTGCCGGCGAATAACGCCCGCGAGCGGATTTAACCAGCCTTGCCCCAATCGCGTCGGGGTACCATAGCGCTGAATCAACAACCCTCCCTGCGATCGAACGTAGGGAGGGTTGTGTCGTGAAGAGACATTTGAATGTGTTGGGATGCCTGCAAGGTGCCGGCGCCCTACCGTTTGCGGACGGATTGCTACCGTTTGCCGAGCGGGCGGCACGCGAGGCGCTCGAGGCATTGTCGCCAACACGATGTGCCGGCTGCGAGCGCGCCGGTGCGCTTATTTGCCAAGACTGCCTGGCTGCGCTCACGCTCATCGACCCACGGCATAGCTGCACCCGATGTGGCGCCCCGTTTGGGGATTTGCTGTGCACTGAGTGTTCGGTCGAGGGCACGTCCTCGGCAATGGCGGAGGCACTCGACCGGTGCCTGGCGTGCTCCGTCTATGCGCATCCGCTGCCGCGCATCATTAAAGCGTACAAGGACGCGGGCGAGCGACGCCTGGCGCCGTATCTGGCGGAGCTGCTCTACGACACCGCCCTGCATGCCCAGGTCGTAGCGCCCGAACGCTTGGGAGGTGTGCTGTCCGGTGCGGATGCGGTGGTGTTTGTGCCTGCGACGGCGGCAGCGTTTCGGCGGCGTGGCTTTGATCATATGGAGGCCATTGCGCGCCCATTTTGCGAGCTGTCGGGTGTTCCCCTGCTCGATGCCCTCGTCAAGTACGGGCATGGCGACCAGCGCGAACTCGGTCGTGAGGAGCGTCGCGAGCGTGCCCAAGGCATGTACGAGACGGTTGAGGACGTGCACGGCCGCCGCTTACTGCTTATCGATGACGTTATCACCACGGGCACGACCATGGCAGCAGCCTCGGCGGAGCTCAAGCGTGCCGGCGCTGCGGCAGTCGATGGCCTTGCTATCGCACGTGTTTGGTAGGGGTGGTTTTGTGGCAGTGAAGATTGAGCGGCGCAACGAGCCGACAGGCGAACAGCTAGCGGCTTCCGTAATCCTAACAGGCGCTTCAGCGCTGCGCATGATGCGCGCCGAGCGCCGGCAGATGGGCTATATCAGCTGGAAGGACCTTAATCTCGATGAAGAGCGCCGTGTGCTGCGCACGTCGTCGCCCTCGACCGAGGATATCTATCTTCCTGACTTGGTGCGAATTGGAGCCAAAAGTGGCGAGGTGCAAGAAGATCTGTGCTTGCTGGTGGGATCTGCGGCGCAGCGCCGCCGCATGCCTGGCGTAGGCTGGTCCGTGTGTTCCAGGTTGCCCGCAGGCTCGATTCTAGAGGTGGAACCGGGGGTGTACAGCCTATCTCCCGAGGCCCTTTGTGTTGCCGTTGCGCGCGAGGTCGGCTGCATCCAGGCGTTTGCCCTGGCCCAGGAGCTGTGCTCCAAGATTTCACTGAGCGATCGCGGGAAGTATCTGCCTCCCTACACCTCGCCTGTTACGAATAAACTTGCAAAGGACAAGGACCAGCCAGCAGACGTGGGCTACTTTGAAGTCGAGCCGGTGCTGATGCCCGATCGTCTGGCAGATTATCTCGCGGTATACAAGGGGAACACGGCCAAACAACTGCAGCGTCTGTGTCCCTATCTTTCGGAAAACCTGCGCTCACCCATGGAGTGCATCATGCTCGCTTTGTTTTCGCTTCCGTTTTCCTATGGCGGTTTTGCCTGCGGTCCCTTTAAGACCGACTACAAGATCGAGTTCGATGACCGCGCGCAGGCAATCTCGGGGATGCCTCATGCAGTTTGCGATGCGTATCAAGAGGCAGCCCGGTTTGACCTGGAATACAACGGTGAGCTGGGCCATTCGTCTCGCGGTGGGCGCATTCACGACGAAAAGCGTAATACGGGCTTTATAGCTATGGGGATCGAGGTCGCAACGGTCAATAACGAGATGCTCTGCGACATGGAGGCGATGGAGGCACTCGCATGGCGCATATACCAACGCATGGGCAAGCGGTACCAAAACCGCGTGGAGGCTCGTCGGAAGAAGCAAGACGCGCTGCTGAATACGCTCCGAGCATATTTTGGGCTTAAGCCGGTCTAATTCACGTCGAAAATAGGGGGTTAATCATATGCCCTGGCCAAAATATGGCAAATATGAGTACTGTCACTAAATCAGTAACAGCAAAATCAAGGAATTTAGGACTCGGAGGCGTCATAAAGTAAGAAGATAATAAACAAATGTAGAATAACTAAGCATCAGGTTGGCGACACTGAGCGCAAAATCTGTCCGAGAGGCTAAAACTGCCTGTTACTAAATTGGTGGCAGTACTCATATTTGCCATATTTTGACCAGGGCACCCTAAGAAGGGCGCCCCGGAGCTCCCCGTAGGGGAGCTCCGGGCTTCATAGGGGCACGAATAGCCCACTCCGACCTGCAAAATCTGTACTCGCGATGCGAATGACGCCCCTAACCTTAAACTTTAGCTTGAACTTAGCTATAATGCGCTACGTTCCTACCAGGCTGTGGTTGCGGACGGACGAAATGCCCGTCCTAGTCCAAGACAGACGCGGTCAAAGGGATCCACGTAAGCGACCGCGTGCGCGCGGCGCGATCATGGCGCGTCCTAGATGTAAGCCGCACCGTCCGTTCTACTTTCTTTGGGGCAATACCGCCTCGCGGGCGAGCGGGCCAGTCGTGAAGGTGGCTGCGGCCTCCCGAGCAAACACCCCGGTGCGCAAGTGTGGGGTCAAATACCAGGTCAGCTGGTGGGAACAATCTGATATTTCGTGCAACGCACGGATCGTATACGACACAGAAGGCAGGGTAGTGGACATGGTGAGGGGCAGCTTGATGCACGCGGCTCGGTTAGGTGCTGGGACCGCGGCGGTCATCGCCGTTTTGGGCCTGAGCGGATGCGCGTTCAACCCGCTGTCTGCGTTCACGACTCCCACGATCGACCAGATCGAGTACGAGACCGTCACGCCCACGGTGTCGGATGATGCCCTGGTCACTCCCGGTACCCTGACGGTTGCCCTCGATACCTCCGATGCGCCGCAGGCCATGCAGAGCGCTGACGGCGAGCTCACGGGGTATGCAGTCGACGCTGCCCGCGCCCTCGCAAGCCGCATGGGCCTTAAGGTCGCCTTTGTCGATGCGTCCTCGGCAGGTTCCGCGCTCGGCGACAAAAAGGCTGATATCTTTATCGGCGAGATCAACTCCACGGATGGGGACGTTAGCTCGCTCGGCACCTGCCTGTACGATGCCGCTTCCGTGTTCGGTAAAACCAGCGATGGTGGGTCGCTAAGCGTTTCCACCGATACCCTTAACACGTCTACTCTGGGTATCCAGATGTCCTCGGCCTCGCAGGAGGCGCTTGCTAAGCAGAGCATCACCGCCAACCAAAAGACTTACTCCAACATCAACGAGTGCTTTGAGGCGCTCGAGTCCGGCGAAGTCGACTATGTGATCTGCGACTCCACGGCCGGCGGCTACCTTGCACGCCTGATGAGCGAGATCTCCTATGTCGGTGCGCTCGAGGCGCCCTCGACGCTTGGTGTTGCGGGCCTCTCGTCCAATGACGAACTGTGCCGTGCCGTGAGCGATGCCCTCGACGGCATCACGGTCGACGGTACGCTCGAGGCAGTCCACTGCGTCTGGTATGGCACGATGCCCTACGACCTCACCACTAAGACAGTATCTGGTGTCAACCTTCAGTCGTCTGGCTCCGCATCCTCCGGCAGCGAATCCTCCGATTCCAACAATGAGACCGCACCCTCCGAAGACAAATCGTCCAGCCAGGAAGACACCATCACCGACGACGACATTAACAAGCTTAATAGCTAGTTATTGCTAGGGGTGGCGTCTCCTATGCGCTAGGAGAGATGCCTCTTCACGGTTTCAACACGCACTGCCGGGCTTCCCCAATAGGGGAGCCCGGCTTTTTCATCTCTATAAAACCAGCAGGTCAAAGCCAATTTTCGGGACCAAATACAAAGTCGCCGGCTCCCTCCTATAGCGCACTTTGCCACAGAAAAGTGCGAGACTTCGGTATGCGGTATCAAGCAATCGTTATTCGGGTCTTTGGGAATCCGCGTGATTAAATGCACGGCAATGGGTACATAGCCAGTACAGTAAGTCCCCGAGGCAGATTGGAGCCACGTATGGATATCAAGGTTTCTGGACGCAAGACGACGGTAACCGATGCTCTGCGTGCGCATGTGGATGAGAAGATCGGCGAGGCGCTCAAGGTTTTCGATATCGAGCCCATGACGGTCGACGTTGTACTTCGCTATGAGAAGAACCCCTCGAACCCCAACCCGGCAATCGTCGAGGTTACGGTTCGTGCCCGCGGTTCGGTGATTCGCGTTGCCGAGCACGGTGCAGATATGTACGCCGCCATCGACCTCTCCGCCGATAAGGTCACCCGCCAGCTGCGTAAGTTCAAGACCAAGGTCGTGGACAACCGCCAGGGCGGTGCCAGCGCCGCGGATGTCGCGCCGGTCGAGCGCGTCGAGGATCTGGCCGACCTGCTGCTGCCCGAGGAGGAGGACGACCTGCTCGTCCGCGAGAAGGTTATCGACGTCACCCCGATGACTGAGGAGCAGGCGCTGGTGCAGACCGATCTGCTGGGCCACGACTTCTACGTGTTCGAGAACGCGACGACCGGTCTCATCAATGTGGTGTATCACCGTAAGAATGGTGGATATGGCATCATCAAGCCCCGCATCGAAACACTTGACGAGTAAAATACGTTAACTTGCATGAGTTAACGGTTGGCGGCCATCCCATGCGGGTGGCCGCCTTTTTACGTAAGGAGTCGCTTTGATGGACAAGGCCGCATCCGCCGGTCATTCGGACCGTTGCCGCATCGTCGTCGATACCTGCTGCGACTTTAGCCCCGAGGTCGCCGCGAACCTCGATGTCGATATCTTGGGTTTCCCCTTCATTATCGATGGCGAGGAGCGCACGGATGACATCTGGTCGAGCATCACACCCAAGGAGTTCTACGACCGCATGCGCGCCGGTGCCCGCGTGTCCACCTCGGCTGTGTCGCTCGGTCGCTATATCGAGTTCTTTACCGAGTGCGCCAAAGAGGGTACGCCCACGGTCTACCTGTGCTTTACCTCGGCGCTGTCGTCGAGCTACAACTCCGCGTGCCAGGCGGCGGACGCCGTGCGCGCCGAGTATCCCAACTTTGAGCTGTACGTGGTCGACAACGCTCTGCCCTGCGCGACCGGCGAGCTCCTGGCGCTCGAGGCCGTGCGCCAGCGTTCGGCGGGACTGACTGCTAAGCAGCTGGTCGACTGGGCAAACGAGGCCAAGACCTATGTCCACGGTTACTTTACGCTCGAGAGCTTTGACGCGCTGGCTGCCGGCGGCCGCATTCCGCCCGCGGCGGCACAGCTCACGGCAAAGCTCGACGTCAAACCCGAGCTGTCCTACGACCTGGCCGGCTCGCTGTCGCTGATCGGCGTCAACCGCGGTCGCAAGAAGGCGCTCAAGTCCATTCTCAAGTCGTTCCGCGAGAACTATGTGCCCGATCGCACCATGCCCATCGCCATTATGACGGCCGATGCCGAAAAGGACGGCGACTGGCTCGAGGCCGCCATCCGCAAGGAGGAAGGCTGCGCCGACGTGACCATCATCCGCAGCTCTGTGGGCCCCACCATTGGCTCGCACGTGGGCCCCGGCATGGTGGCTTGCGCGTTTTGGGGCAAGAACCGCGCCGACAAGGCGTCGCTTTCCGACCGCATCGCCCGCCGCGTGCGCGGTCAGTAGGCAAGTAACGCGGCCGTAATCGCCCTCGACTCACAGCCCAACGCTGGCACCGAGTATTCAACCTGGTAATAACACCCAACCCAAAAGGAAAGGTTTCATGGCAAACAAGCTCTTCGTCGCATTTATCGGCACCGGAATCATGGGTGCCCCCATTGCCGGCCACATCCTGGATGCCGGCTATCCCGTCACGGTCAACAACCGCACTAAGTCCAAGGCCGCCGCGCTTATCGAGCGCGGTGCCGTTTGGGCCGATACGCCGGCAGATGCCGTGGCGAACGCCGACGTCGTCTTTACCATGGTGGGTTATCCCTCCGAGGTCGAGGAGCTCTACCTGGCGGGCGACGGCCTGCTCGCGTGCACAAAGCCTGGCGCGGTCCTGATCGACCTCACCACGAGCTCGCCCGAGCTCGCGCGCGATATTGCCGAGGCCGCCCAGGTTTCCGGCCGCATGGCGTTTGACTGCCCCGTCACCGGCGGCGAGTCCGGTGCTATCGCCGGCACGCTCACGGCCATCGTGGGCGCCACCGAGAACGACATCGCCCCGGTCCGCGACATCCTTTCCACCTTTGCGGCAACTATCTGCTGCTTCGATGGCGCCGGCAAGGGCCAGGCTGCCAAGCTCGCCAACCAGGTGTCGCTGGGCGCCTGCATGGTCGGCATGGCCGATGCGCTGGCGTTTGCCGAGCTGAGCGGCCTTGATCTGGAGAAGACCCGTCAGATGATCCTGGGCGGCACCGGCAAGTCCGGCGCCATGGAGAGCCTGGCACCCAAGGCGCTCGACGGCGATTACAAGCCCGGCTTTATGGTCGAGCACTTTATTAAGGACCTGCGCTTGGCGCTCGCCTATGCCGACGATCGCGAGCTTGCGCTGCCCGGCGCCGACGTGGCCCTTACGCTCTACGACATGCTCGATGCCATCGGTGGTGCCAAGCTGGGCACCCAGGCCATCACGGTCCTCTATAAGGAGGAGGCCGACGCCATCGCCGCCGGTCTGGACTGGTCGCAGTATCGTCCCGAGGAGCACGGTGCCCACGAGGAAGGCTGCGGTTGCGGCGAGCATGGCGACGACCACGAGTGCTGCGGTGGCCACCACCACGGCGAGGACCACGAGTGCTGCGGCGGTCACGGTCACGATGACGGCCACGAGTGCTGCTGCGGCCACCATCACGAGGAGTAGCGCCTATGAGCTGGACGTTCGTGGTGCTTGCGCTGGTGCTCTTTCTCTTTGCGATCTACATCGGCTTTTTGTGCGGCCAGTGGGCCTGCGAAAAGCGCGTCATCACCAAGCGCGACTACTGGATCGCCAACTTTGCAGGAGCGGCGGCAGTCGTCCTGCTGACTTGGGTGTTCTCGCTGTTCCCGCTGGTGCAGTTTGCGCCGATTGGCTGGCTCGGCGGCTTTATCGCCGGCCTTAAGATGAGCTTTGGCGAGTCCGTCGGCCCGTGGCGCAAGCACGACGAGGTTTTTAACGTCAACAAAGCCCATCGCGCCGCCGCCGATGCGGGCGATGCCGAGGAGCGCCGCCGTGCGCGTCGCAAGGGCGCAGCCAACCGGCAGCTCATCTCGGTCACCGATGACAGCAAGGGTGCTGGCAAGCACGCTAAGAAATAGTAAGAAGAGGTAACTATGGCAGAAAATAAAGACGAACAGCTCACCGACGAGGAGCTGGCACAGCTCCAGCTGGCAGAGGAGAACGAGAACGCCGTCGACCGTCTGGTCCAGGAGCTCGGCTGCCCCACGCGCCGCATCCGCCAGTTTGCCGCCCGCGTGCTGCACCTGCTTGCCGAGCGCGATCCGCAGCGCGTCGAGCCCTGCGTACCCGCGCTGATCGAGGCGCTCGACCGCCCCGAGGCGCAGACCCGCTGGGAGGCCCTCGATGCCCTGACGGCGCTCGCCACCACCTGCCCCGAGCAGCTGGGCGATGCCTTTGAGGGCGCCGAGACCGCACTGTTCGACGAGATCTCCTCCACGCTGCGCTATGCCGCCTTCCGCCTGCTGTGCGTGTGGGGTGCCACGAGTGTCGAGCGTTCGCGCGAGGCTTGGCCCATCCTGGATGAGGCCATCCAGTGCTACCACGGCGACCTTGAGTATCGCGACATGCTCGGTTGCCTGTACGAGTTTTGCCAGGGCGAGATCGACGCCGAGGTCGCAGAGAAGCTTGCGCTGCGCCTTAAGTTCGACGCCGAGAACGGCAAGGGCAGCTATCTCAAGGCCCGTTCGAGCGAGATTTGCGAAATGCTTGTTAAACGTTTTGGCCTGGATCTCTCCAAAAAGAAGAAGCGTGCTAGCGTTAAAAAATCTGACGACGCCGAAGACGAGGAGTAACAGATTATGGCGCACGATGTAGTCCTGATTCCCGGTGACGGTATCGGTCCCGAGATTACGCAGGCCATGCGCCGCGTGGTCGAGGCCACCGGTGTCCAGATTAACTGGAATGTCCAGGAGGCCGGCGCCGGCGTCATGGACGAGTTTGGCACGCCGCTGCCCCAACATGTGCTCGATGCGGTTGCCGAGACTAAGGTCGCCATCAAGGGGCCCATCACCACGCCGGTCGGCACGGGTTTCCGCAGCGTCAACGTGGCCCTGCGCAAGCATTTCGACCTGTACGCCTGCGTGCGCCCTTGCCTGTCGCAGCCGGGCGACGGCTCGCGTTTCCGCGACGTCGACCTGGTTATCGTGCGCGAGAACACCGAGGACCTCTACGCCGGCATTGAGTTCGACGAGGGCGCTGCCGAGGTCGAGGAGCTCTCGCAGCTCGTCGAGCGTTCGGGCCAAAAGACCTTCGCCGCCGATTCCGCGATTTCGATCAAGCCGATCTCTATCGCCAAGAGCCGCCGTATTGTGGAGTACGCCTTTGAGTACGCCCGCCGCTGCGGCCGCAAAAAGGTGACGGCCGTGCACAAGGCCAACATCATGAAGGCGACCGACGGCCTGTTCCTGCGCGTTGCGCGCGAGGTGGCCGCCAACTATCCCGATATCGAGTTCAACGACAAGATTGTCGACGCCACCTGCATGGGTCTGGTCCAGAACCCCAATGACTTCGATGTCCTGGTGCTGCCCAACTTGTACGGCGATATCGTCAGCGACCTGTGCGCTGGCCTGGTGGGCGGCCTGGGTATGGCCCCCGGCTCCAACATCGGTGCCGACTGTGCCATCTTCGAGGCTACGCACGGCTCCGCACCCGATATCGCGGGCCAGGATATCGCCAACCCCACGGCCGAGATTCTGTCTGCTGCGATGATGCTCGATCACCTGGGCGAGAACGATGCGGCCAATCGTATCCGCGCCGCCGTATCTGCCACGCTCGACGAGGGTGAGCAGGTTACCGGTGACGTGCGTCGTGCCCAGACCGGCTCCGTTGAGGGCGCGGTGGGTACGCAGGCCTTCGCCGATGCCGTTATCGCGCACCTGGCCTAAGGTATGCACGCTGCAAACGCCTAAATAGTACTTAAGTGTTTGCGTATAACCTAAGAATCAATACGCCCGGCGCTCCGTCGGGCGTATTCTATTGGGGACTATGTTTCCTAACAAGGAGTAATTGATATGGGTCTGATTCAAAAGAAGGACGAGAAGGACGAGATCGACGGCATCCAGATCATCGAGCGCGGCGAAGGCCCCGACGGTGACGAGGACGAGAAGATCGATCTGGTCGCCGGTACGTCTGCCGAGCACATTGCCGCCGGCGCGACGGCCGAGGAGGAGGACGCCCGACTGGAGGCTCAGATTGCCGCGGATGCCGCTGACGAGAACCTCATGCCCGAGGAGCAGGACGAGGACGACGACTCCGACGTGGACGACCACGCTTGCAAGCACAAGAAGACGATGATTGCCACCTTTGTGGTCGCCGTCGTGATCGCTGCCGTGGTCGGCTTCTTTATCGGCAACGGTGGTTTTGGCGGCAAGGGCGTCGGCTCGGCGACCCTGACCGAGGACCAGCTCGATTCGACCGTGGCGAGCTACAGCTACAACGGCAAGAAGAGCGACATCACCGCGCGCGAGGCCATCGAGAGCCAGTACAGCCTCGATACCGTCAAGGATAGCGATGGCAACTACACCGCTCCTTCTGCCGACGTCATCCTGTCCTATGTGCGCAACAAGATCCTGCTCGACGCTGCCGAGGACGAGGGCATTACCGTCTCTTCTAAGGAGATGAAGAAGTACGCCGAGGATTCCATCGGCACTTCGGACTACAAGACCATGGCCACGCAGTACGGCGTGTCCAAGGACCAGGCCAAGCAGATCGTCCGTCAGTCCGCGACGCTGCAAAAGCTCTACAAGAAGAAGGTGGGCGATAGCTCTGCAAGCATGCCGACCGCCCCGACCGAGCCTGCTGACGGCAACGAGGAGACCGCGAGCAAGGACTACGCCGACTACATCATCAAACTTGCCGGCGACGAGTGGGATAGCTCGAAGGGCACCTGGAAGGACGCCGACAGCACCTATGCTAAGGCCTTCGCCGACGATGCCTTTACCGCCGATAGCGCCACCTATAAGCAGGCCATGACTGCCTATTACACTGCTTACCAGCAGTATTCTTCGCAGGCTTCGAGCGCCAGCTCCAAGTGGACCGAGTATGCCAACGGCCTGTACGCCAAGGCCAACATCAGCATCTACGGCCTGTTTGCGTAAGATTTGCCCGAGCTACCGAGCGCGAAGCTGATATATCTGATTAAGCCCGCTAGAACGGATGTCGTTCTAGCGGGCTTATTGCGTTTAGGCGCTGGTGGCTAAATTATGTCTATTAATCTTTAAGTCCAAAGAGGTTATCGGCTTCATCGTCAGGCATATATTCCAGTACATCGCCCGGTTGGCAGTCGAGTGCCCGGCATATCGCGGCAAGAGTTGAAAAGCGCACGGCAGAAACCTTGCCCGTCTTGATGCGCGACATATTGACCTGGGAGATACCCACGCGTTCCGCAAGCTCTTTGGATGAAATCTTGCGTTCGGCAAGCATGCGGTCGAGCCGCAGAATAATCATGGATTCCCCCTAGAGCAACTCGTCATCTTGTTTTTGCAGGATACACCCGTACTGGAAGATGCTGGCAATCAGGCTAATAATTAGGCCTGCAAAGAGCATAGAGAGGTCGAGATGCTGCCCGCCAAGCGCATCCGTAAAGCTACCGCCAAATCCTGAGAGTATCAGCCCTGTGACTATGGCACCAAAAAGTTTCACGGCAGCGCCGCCGATAAGGAACAAATGTCCTATTTGACGTAGTATGCGGATGCATTCGAGGTCAAAGGGCCTGCCCGCCTTTTCAATGGCGGAGAAAAACCTGTATGCGCTTAGCGCGATGGCAAGCGCGAGGCATGCCATCATGGCGCTCCCTATGGCAGTATGACCGTCGTGCGCGACAAGCATAAGAGGAGTCTGTTCATTGGTGCCGACGAGAGCGAGAATTGGCCCTTCGCTAGCCTCAAGCTCTACGGATTGGAGACAGAACCCTTGGGAGAGGCTAGGCAATATGACTAGATCTTCGATTGCAATGACTGCGAGGAGTGCCAGAGCGAGCGCCACGATGGTGCAGATTGTGCCCCATTTGCAGTAGCGAGTGAGCTTCCTCAGTTTGGCTATTGCCTGTTCACGGTCGATGGCTTAATTCGATTTGGATACGTTCCAGCGGATCATAGCTCCTCCAACCAATGTCTTGGATGATACTTGTATCTTATATCATACTTAATGATAAACGATAAACAATTACAGATTAGAGTAAGTAATGTTTGTGAGACGAATAGCGAGAGCTATGGCATATTCAGGGAATGGGAGTTTGGAACGCGGGGGATGGACGAGTATTGAAATACCCTGCAACCGCGCAAGTGCTTCATCGAGTCTCCCCAATTCATCTAGGAAAAAGGCTGCAAACGATTGAAATTCTCCGGTGAACGGTCGAAAACTACCGTTCACCGATAATATCGAAACTGGTTCTAACTGGTATTAAGTCAAAAAGACCAATTCACAAATCTTCACAATGACCTGCATTTTTTCTACACGCCATTTTTAGCCACCCTGCGTTGTTTAGACACGAAAAAAGTTCCGATCTTTCGTCAAAGTATTTCGATACGGTTTCAAAACCGCAGGTAGAAGTGTTAACGAGCGGTAAACGGTCGATTTTTTACCGTGAACGGTGCAAAAACGTTTTACTGTATGAATCAACGAAAGCAACCTCTTCTGTGGTGATATAGTGACAACAACACGTCACGTGGTTACTACCAGTTGAGAGACCACTGGTTCTCAAAGAACGCTTTCCAAGAAGCTTTAAGGGCGATTGCCCGTTGGCTTCCGAACATCATCGGACTCAGATCGTACACACCTTCGGAAGGGAAATTTGAATGGTTGGCTTTATTCTTACCGGTCATGGACAGTTCGCACCCGGCCTCGCAAGCGCTATCGCTATGGTCGCTGGCGACCAGCCCGCTTTTACCGTCGTTCCTTTTGAGGGCGACCAGGCTGCTTCCTACGGTGAGGATCTCCGCGCCGCTATTACCGCCATGCGCGAGGAGTGCGATGGCGTGCTCGTCTTTACCGACCTGCTTGGTGGTACCCCGTTCAACCAGGCAATGATGATTGCCCAGGATGTCGACAACGTCGAGATTCTGACTGGAACTAACCTTCCCATGGTTATTGAGCTTCTGTTCCTCCGCGGCAACGCCACGCTCGCCGAGCTTGGCGAGCAGGCCGTGACCGTTGGCCAGACGGGCATCACCGCCCAGACGGTCGCTTCCGTCGCTGGTGCCGAGGAAGAGGATATCTTCGGCGACGAGGACGGCATCTAATGGCCGATTTCGGAGCCAGTGTTCTGAGTTCCTCGGTCGCTCTTTTGGGCCTGCTTGTCATCATGGGCTTGATTTACACCATCTGGTCGCAAATCAACATGAAGAAGAAGCAGAAGTACTTCAAGGAGCTGCACACGGAGCTCAAGCCGGGTCAGGAGGTTCTTTTCGCCGGCGGTATCTACGGAACCGTCAAAGGCATCGAAGGCGAAAAGGTCCAGATCAAAGTCCGATCCGGTGCCGTCGTAGATGTTTCGCGTTACGCGATTCAGGAGATTAAGTAACTGTCGTCAGCAATCAACGAAAGGAAGCTGATCAACATGGCAGAACCCAACATTCTTCTTACCCGCATCGATAACCGACTGGTTCATGGTCAGGTCGCGACCCAGTGGAACTCCACCCTGGGCTCCAACCTCATCCTCGTCGCCAACGACGATGTGTCGACCAACACCATGCGTCAGAACCTCATGAAGATGGCCGCTCCCGCCGGCGTCGCTACGCGTTTCTTCTCCCTGCAGAAGACCATCGACGTCATTGGCAAGGCGAGCCCGCGCCAGAAGATCTTCATCGTGGCCGAAACACCGGAAGACGTGCTTACGCTCGTCAAGGGCGGTGTGCCTATAAAGAAGGTAAACATCGGCAACATGCACATGTCGGAAGGAAAGCGCCAAGTCGCCACCTCCGTCGCAGTTAACGACGAGGATGTCGCTGCGTTTAAAGAGCTGCAGGAATTGGGGGTGGAGTTGGAGATCAGGCGCGTTCCGAGCACGCCTGTTGAGGACACGAGCAAGCTCTTCTCGTAATCCTCATGATCCACGTTGTCAGGAATGAAACCCTGACATTCTGTACGTGAAATCCAAAGTGCGTACATACATTTTGAAAGGAGGAGCAAGATGGAATACTCGATCATCCAGGTCGCTCTGGTCTTCATCGTCACGTTCGTCGCGGCAATCGACCAGTTCAACTTCCTCGAGTCTCTCTATCAGCCCATCGTCACCGGCGCCGTCATCGGTCTTATCCTTGGCGACCTCAACACCGGTCTTCTCGTGGGTGGTACTTATCAGCTCATGAC
Source organism: uncultured Collinsella sp. (assembly GCA_902466395.1). Classification (GTDB taxonomy): domain Bacteria; phylum Actinomycetota; class Coriobacteriia; order Coriobacteriales; family Coriobacteriaceae; genus Collinsella. The sequence continues at coordinate 72,442 of CABQQR010000003.1, read as the reverse complement.
GATCGGCAACATGCCGATCGGAGGCGCTCAGCCGCCTAACGCCGTCATCGGCGGCATCATGGCAGCCATTCTCGCTATCGCTACGGGCCTCGAGCCCAACGCGGCAGTCGGCCTTGCCATTCCGTTCGCTCTGCTTGGTCAGCTCGGCGTTACCCTGGTCTTCACGCTTATGTCGCCGCTCATGTCCTCTGCGGACAACATGGCTCACAACGCTGACACCAAGGGTATCGAGCGTCTGAACTATTTCGCCATGGCTCTGCTCGGCCTGATCTTCGCCGTCGTCGTCACCCTGTTCTTCATCGCTGGCGCCACCATCGGTCAGACCATCGCTTCCGCCATCCCGACTTGGCTGCAGACCGGTCTCTCCGCTGCAGGCGGCATGATGCGCTTCGTCGGCTTCGCCGTCCTGCTCAAGGTTATGATGAACCGCGATATGTGGGGCTTCTTCCTCATGGGCTTTGGCCTCGCGCTCATCACCGTTGCCAACGATTCTCTGGCAACCCCTGCTCTGCTCATCCTCGCTCTCATCGGCTTCGGCATCGCTTTCTGGGACTTCCAGCAGCAGACCGAGCTGAAGGGTGCAGCTGTTTCTGACGGAGGTGACTTCGAAGATGGCATCTAATGAGTATGTGATCCCGGAGCACTACGAGGATCTCACTCCTGCTCCGCAGCTCGACCAGAAGACCCTCAACAAGATGGCCTGGCGCTCCTGCTTCCTGCAGGCCTCGTTCAACTACGAGCGTATGCAGGCCGCCGGTTGGCTCTACTCCATCATCCCCGGTCTGGAGAAGATCCACACCAACAAGAACGACCTCGCGGCTTCCATGAGCCACAACCTGGAGTTCTTCAACACTCACCCGTTCCTTGTCACCTTTGTTATGGGCATCGTGCTTTCGCTCGAGCAGAACAAGGTTGACATCCCCACGATCCGCGCCGTCCGCGTCGCCGCAATGGGCCCGCTCGGTGGTATCGGTGACGCCCTGTTCTGGCTGACGCTCGTGCCTATCACGGCCGGCATCACCTCCAACATGGCCATCAACGGCAACGCCGCTGCACCGATCATCTTCCTGGTGATCTTCAACGTCGTCCAGTTCGCTCTGCGCTTCTGGCTCATGAACTGGTCCTACAAGCTTGGCACCAGCGCTATTGACGCTCTGACCGCCAACATGCAGGCCTTCACGCGTGCCGCTTCCATCATGGGCGTCTTCGTCGTCGGTTGCCTGGTCGTCACCATGGGTGGCACCCAGATCAACCTCCAGATCCCCAATGGCACCACCCGTGGCCTCTCCGCTACTACCGTGATCGTCTCCGAGAAGGAGGCCGAGAACTTCACCGGTATGGAGGGCATCGATACCGAGACCGCTGAGGCCGGTACCATCGCCATGACCGATAAGGACGGCAACGCCCTCACCGCTTCCGATGCCGACGGCAACGCTGTCGAGTGCGGCGTCACCGATCTGGGCAACGGCATGGAGTCCGTTACCTACGGTACCGTCACCGAGGATCCGGTCAACTTCTCTGTTGCCGACACCCTCAACACCATCGTCCCCAAGCTCGTCCCGCTTATGCTTACGCTGCTGCTTTACTACATGTTCGCTAAGCACAGCTGGACCCCGACCAAGGGCATTCTGCTGCTCTTCGTCCTGGGCATCCTGGGCGCTGGCCCGCTTGGTCTCTGGCCGAGCATCTGGTAAGGCTCTAGCTTGAGGGGTGTGTCCCTACGCGGCTCACACCCCGACCCCTTAAGCCATGTGTATGTTAAAAGCCGCGTGCTCGAAAGAGCGCGCGGCTTTTGTTTTCTTAATGATTCGGGTGTTGCAGACCGATAATGCTTAACACCCTAGGTAGTTAGCCGAATTCGAGCAAAAGGGAGGATAGGATGGCGATCGGAGCGCGTAAGCAACCGCTGTACGATCAGCTGGTCGATATTCTGACCGAAAAGATTGACCATGAATATCGCGCCGGTGACATGATTCCTTCCGAGCGCGAACTTTCGGAGCGCTATGGTCTCTCGCGCACTACGGTACGCCTGGCTCTGCAGGAACTGGAGCGTTTAGGACTGGTGGTTCGGCAGCACGGTCGCGGTACCTTTGTGACCGACCGTTCGGCAAAGGCAACCAATCTTATGCAGTCCTACAGCTTTACCGAGCAGATGCGCGCGATGGGTCGTGACCCCGAGACCACGATTCTCGATTTTTGCGAGATGGAGGCCGATAAGAATCTGGCCGAGCATATGGGATTACGTATCGGTGATCGCATTTTTAAGCTCAAGCGTCTTCGTTCTGCCGACAACATGCCCATGATGGTCGAACGTAGCTATCTACCGGTTCGTCAATTTCTGTCCCTAAAGCGACCGCTGCTGGAGCGTAAGCCGCTTTACGATGTGATTGAGCAAGACTTTAAGCAAAAAATACGCGTGGCCGAAGAGGAGTTCTATGCGAGCATAGCCCGTCCCACCGATGCCCACCTTTTGGAAATCGTCGAGGGCTCGCCTGTGCTCGATTTGGTTAGGACTACGTATAACGAGTCAAACGAGGTTGTGGAGTATACGCTCTCGGTTGCTCGTGCCGATCAGTTTAAATACAAGGTTTACCACCAGCGTAGCGATTAGTGTCTGCACCGTTTCCATATGATGATTCTTTGTATTTAACTGGTTACTACCAGATAACCAACTGAAGTGTATAATTGCACGTCAGAGGATTACTTCTAGAGAGAGGTATTAGAAATGTTCGAGAAGAGTGTCGAGGAGCTCACCGAGCTCGGCGCCCAGATCACCACGGCCGAGATTGCTCAGCAGCCCGAGCTTTGGCGTGATACGCTCAACATCTATCGCGAGAACAAGGAGGCCATCGAGGCCTTTCTGGCTGAGGCTCGCGCTATGGGCGAGGGCCGTCTGTCCGTTGTCTTCACCGGTGCCGGTACGTCCGACTATGTTGGCGATACCTGCGCCCCGTACCTGCGTCACGCTGGCAACACTGATCTCTACGACTTTAAGCCCATCGCCACGACCGATATCGTGAGCGCCCCGCGCGACTTCCTGCGCGCCGAGGATCCCACGCTCGTGGTTTCCTTTGCCCGCTCTGGCAACAGCCCCGAGAGCCTTGCCGCCGTCGCCGTTGCCAAGGAGCTCGTCCACAACGTCAAGTTCCTCAACATCACCTGCGCTCCCGAGGGCAAGCTCGCTGTCGAGTCCGCTGATGACCCCAATGCGCTGACGCTGCTCATCCCGCGCGCCAACGACAAGGGCTTCGCCATGACCGGTTCCTACACCTGCATGACCCTGCTCTCTACCCTCATCTTTGACGAGGCTTCCGACGAGCAGAAGGCCGAGTGGGTCGAGACCATCGCCAAGATGGGCGAGGAGGTCATCGCTCGCGAGTCCGAGGTTGCCGATTACCTGGCTGGCGACTTCAACCGCGTGACCTACTTGGGTTCCGGCTCCTTCGGTGGCCTTGCCCAGGAGAGCCAGCTCAAGATCCTCGAGCTCGCTCACGGTCTGGTCGCTACTTCCTACGACACCTCTATGGGTTATCGTCACGGACCCAAGTCCTTCGTCGACGACAAGACCCTCGTGTTCGTGTTCGTCAACAACGATGCCTACACCCGTCAGTACGATATCGACATCCTCAACGAGATCGGTGGCGACGAGATCGCTCAGCACACCGTTGCCGTTCAGCAGGATGGCGCTACCGTCTACGAGGGCGAGTCCTTCACCTTTAAGGGCTATGAGGCACTCCCCGAGGGCTACCTTGCCCTGCCGTTCGTGATGTTTGCCCAGGCCATCAGCCTGCTCAACTCCGTGCGCGTGGGCAACACGCCCGATACGCCGAGCCCCACCGGCACGGTCAACCGCGTGGTTAAGGGCGTGACGATTCACCCCTTCACCGCTTAATCGCGTCCCCCCTGTAAGGGCGCCCGTCCGCTCATAACGGCGGGCGGGCGCTTTTTGTTTTCACTTGGACCGGGTATAAGCATCACCACAGTCAACTGCTTTAGAAGCAAGGAGTGCATATGAGCACGTACGCAATTAAGGCTGACAAGTTCTTCTTGCCGGCAGGTCCGCAGCTGGGCGGCTATCTTATGGTCGAGGATGGCGTCTTTGGCGCCTGGCAGGCCGACGAGCCCTCTTGCGAGATCAAGGACTACACGGGATCGTGGATCGCACCGGGTATGGTCGATACCCACATCCATGGCTTCTACAACCACTCAACTACCGATAACGACCCCGAGGGTATCGATATCAGCTCGACTGAGCTCGCCCGTCGCGGTACCACCAGCTGGCTACCCACGACGTTCACCGATGGCGTCGAGCAGATCAAGGACGCCTGCGCCGCCATCGCTCAGGCGGACGAGGGTCGCGGCCCCGACTTCTGCGGTGCTCGCATTCAGGGCATCTACCTGGAGGGCCCCTTCTTTACCATGAAGCACGTGGGTGCGCAGAACCCCGCTTATCTTATCGATCCCTCCGAGGAGGTCTTTGATCAGTGGCAGGAGGCTGCGGGCGGTCGCATCGTTAAGAGCGCCATGGCGGCCGAGCGCGACGGTGCCGCTGCTTATGCGGCTGCTCTGAACGCCAAGGGTGTGGTGACCAGCATCGGTCACTCCGACGCCACCTACGATGAGTGCATCGCCGCCATCAACGCCGGTGCCAGCTGCTTTACGCATACCTATAACGGCCAGCGCGGGCTGCATCACCGTGAGCCCGGTGTCGTGGGTGCTGCTATGTCCACGTCCGAGACCTACGCCGAGATCATCTGTGACGGCAAGCACGTAAACCCTGCCGCCATCAAGGCGCTGCTGCAGGCCAAGGGCTGGCAGCACACGGTACTCATCACCGACTGCCTGGGCTGCGGCGGCATGCCCGAGGGCAGCTACACCAGCGGCGGCATGGACGTCATCATGAAGGACAACCTGTGCTGGCTCGCCGATGGCAAGAGCATTGCCGGTTCGGTGCTCACGCTTGCCCAGGGCGTCAAGAACATCGTCGACTGGGGCATCGCCAGCGCCGATATCGCCATTCGCATGGCAACCGAGGTGCCGGCACGCTCCGCGCACATCGAGGATAAGTGCGGCAGCATCATGCCGGGTCGCGACGCCGACTTTGTCGTGTTCGACCATGAGCTCACCCTCGTCGAGACGTATGTTGGCGGCCAGAGCGTCGGCAACGCCTTTACCGAGTAACGAAAGAAAAAGACGGCGGGCCCGAATCTGCTCGGACCCGCCGTACGGGTTAAACGCTCAAAAGCACCTTTACAGTTACAGCTTGCTAGCGATTTTCTTTGCCGTACGCTTAACGCCGGCCACCAGGCCTCCTGCAGGATGCTCCTTCTCGTATGCTAGGCGCTTCTCGCGCTTGGCGTACTCTTCGACGATGATGTCTCCATACTCGTCTTCGATCTTGTCGAAGAAGTCGACGGCACCCTTAATTTCCTCAGCGGTCGGGTGCCCCTTTTGGACACCGCCGGTGAGTTTGAACGGCCCCCACGTATCAAAGCCGGGGCAGCCGTAGACACCCATAAAGATGGCCTGCCTCATGCGGCAGATGCCATCGATATCCTTGCCGTACCACTTGTTTTTGCCACCGTAGGTCATAAGGCCAAACACCTTGTCCTGCGGCTGCAACACGTTAGTGAGCACGCGTGCCATGTCCTTGTCGATCTCGGAGTAATAGATGCCCGTGGCGACACCAATCAGATGGTATTCGTGCAGGTTGGGATACTCGTTTTTGCCGAGTGTTTTCACGTCGAGGGTATCGATTTCGGGGTGCGCCTCGACGATGGCGTCCACGAGCTTTTTCGTATTGCCGTGGTGGCGTGAGGCATAAAGAATGATGGTTCGCATAAGAAGGCCTTTCAGCTGTAATTGCATCAATGTCTGTATGGTACCCCGTTACATGGCCGGGATACCGGACGCATCGATGAGCGTGCGGGTTTGTTCTATGGTTAGGATTGAAACGGGCGCTTGCGTGAAATAAAGCAGTTGTTCGAAAGGATGGGTAATGGAATACGCTCTCTCCAACGATTCGATTTCTATTAAGGTTTCCACGGCTGGTGGCTCGTTTACCTCGATTGAGGCCGGAGGTCGCGAGTACTTGTGGCAGGGTGATCCCACCGTGTGGTCCGGCCAGGCGCCGATTTGCTTCCCGATTTGCGGAGGCTTGCGCGACAACAGCGCCATGACGTTTGCCGGGCATCATGTAAAGCTCGCTCGCCACGGCTTTGCGCGCAAGCAGGAATGGAAGCTGCTGAGCCAAGGCGAGAACGAGTTGGCTATGTGCCTGGCTTCGGAGGATAACGCCGCGCTGCTGAGCGATTATCCGTATCCGTTTAGGCTCGTCGCCCGCTATACGCTCGAGGACGCCGCCGTGCGTGTCTCCTATGAGGTTACCAACGAGAGCACCGAGGACATGCCGTTCTTTATCGGTGGGCATCCCGGCTTTAGGTGCCCGCTCGATGAGGGCGAGACCTATACGGACTACGAGTTGCGCTTTGAGAAAGAAGAGGCTGCAGAGCTTTGCACCGCTGTCCCTTCGACTGGCTTGATTGACGTGGACAAGCGCTCCAAGAACCCCATGGTGGGAAAGACGCTGCCCCTGTCGCACGAGCTCTTCGATTTTGCGGAGACCATCTTTGACGTGCTCGAGAGCCGCCAGGTCACGCTTTCCAAAAAGGGCGAGGACAAGGGCGTCCGCCTGAGCTTTGAGGGCTTCCCATATCTCATTGTGTGGAGCAAGCCCGAGGGTGATTTTGTGGCAGTTGAGCCTTGGGGCGGCCTTTCGACCTGCTCCGATGAGGACGACGTGCTTGAGCATAAGCGTGGCTGCCTTGTCGCCAAGCCCAAGGAGACCGTCGTTCGCTCGTTCACGATTGAGATTCTGTAATTCCGTTTTGTCGACTCGTATCGCGAGGCACAAGGAGCCTGCGAGATAAGGAGCTAAAAATGATCCTCACCGTTACGATGAACCCGTCCGTCGATACACGCTATCAGCTCGATGAGCTCATTATCGACGACGTTAACCGTGTGACGCCCGAAAAGACCGCCGGCGGCAAGGGTCTCAACGTGGCCCGTGTACTGGGTCAGCTGGGCGACGACGTTGTGGCAACCGGTCTACTCGGCGGCCACATGGGCGCCTACATGGCCGAGCTCATGGATGCCAACGGCATTAAGAATGATTTTGTACCCATCAAGGGCGAGACTCGCATTTGCCTTAACATCCTCCACGCCGGCAACCAGACCGAGCTACTCGAGAGCGGCCCGACGATTGCCCCCGAGGAGCTCGATGCCTTTACCGCCAAGTTCGCCGAGCTTGCGAGCAAGGCCGCTGTCGTTACCATCTCGGGTTCGCTGCCCCGTGGTGTCGAGGCAGGCTACTACGCCAAGATCACGGGTATTGCCGAGAACGCCGGCGCCAAGGTGCTGCTCGATACCTCGGGTGCTTCGCTCGAGGCCGCCCTTAAGTCCGAAATTAAGCCCGAGCTGGTCAAGCCTAACCTGACCGAGATTAACGGCCTTCTGGGCACGAGCTTTACCACCGACGATGTGGACGAGCTCCGCGCCGCGCTCGCCTCTGATGCCCGCTTCTCCGATATCCCCTGGGTCGTCGTGTCCATGGGCGCTGCCGGCTCCGTGGGCTTCCATAATGGCCGTGCATTCCGCGCCAAGACCCCCGATATCCCCGCCGTTAACGCTACGGGCTCTGGCGATTCGACCATTGCCGGCTTCGCGCATGCGATTGCTGCTGGCGCGGATGACGAGACGGTGCTGCGTACCGCCAACACCTGCGGCAAGCTCAATGCCATGGATCCCATGACTGGCCACTTGGTTATGGATCGTTGGGACGAGGTTTACAACGGCGTTGTCGTGACCGAGCTGTAGGAGCTTGTGCGCCGCCCCCGGCATCGGTTGCTTGCTTGTGGTTAGAGTTGACGACAAGTGCGGTAGCATTATGCTGGGGCGCGACGCCGAGTTTGTCGTGTTCAATCCCGACCTTACCCTGGTCGAGGCGTATGTGGGTGGCAACAGCGTCGGTAACGCGTTTGCCGAGTAGCCGCCAAAGAAGCGATCCGAGAGGGGATTTAGATGATTTACGGTGCATTGGGCGATATCGAGGAGTACCGCGGAATGCTCAAGGGCCTCGACGTGCTGATCGACTGGCTCGAGGAGAACGACCCGGCAGAGCTCGAGGTCGGCAGCCATCCGATTCTGGGCGACAAGGTCTATGCGAACGTCATGGCTCCCACGACGCGTCCCGAGGCCGAGGCTCACTATGAGACGCATCAGCGCTATCACGACCTGCAGATCGACGTCGAGGGTCGCGAGGCCTTTAAGGTCGCCACGGGCAGCCTGACGCTGGTTCAGGAGTTTGACGAGAAGGACGACTACGATCTGGTCGATTCCGACGCTTCGATCGCCGGCGATCTTGCCGACGACAAGTTTGCGCTGTTCGTTGCCGGCGAGCCTCACATGCCCACGCTCGAGTTCCCGGGCGATGGCGCACAACCGATCAAGAAGATCTGCTTTAAGCTGCTTGCCGACGCCTACTGGGAGGAGTAGCGAGCTGCTCGGCTGAGTTGTTCGTCTGATGGCGTGATTCCCCTAGGGAAATCACGCTAGGACCCCGCCAAACGGGTTTTCCTAGGGAAATCACGTTTGGCGGGGTTTTCGGTTTTTGAATAGGGAAGCCTCATTTATTTGCGAAGAACATCGGCTAGCCGCAGGATTGAAATCATCGACCGATAAGTGAGTTCCACTTTTTCGCCCGCAAGCAGTCGTTTCGAGCCAATCTCATCTAGCCCCACAAGCCGAGAAAACAGCGGGCCGCTCATCGTGCCATCGTCAATTGATTCCCTTATGGTCTTCAAAACGTCCGTATCATGAAGCGATGCCGAGCTGTAGGGGGCAACACGAGCGGAACTCTCAATTAACGACGAGACAAAAGGATGGAGATGCTTTGGACATAGTCCATCAAACACCACATCCCCATTGTCATCCGAGCCGACCAGGCGCCAAGTATAATGATCGACCCAGTCATCTCCGTCATATATGGCGTCCATGAGCAACTTCCCGTCTAGAGAGAGAAACCTATTTGGACATCGGGGCGCAAGACCGCAATCCATATCGGACCTGCAGCAGCTCCAACCCAACGCACCACTTAGGTTCCCTTTCGTACATGTGTATCAATCTGCCCCGAAATGCCGGTGAATGCAATTCCAGACCCGTTTGTCGGATAGCAATCGACGTATTTTTGTTTTCCGCTCACAACCTTGTATAGATAAATCGTTCCAGCAAAAGAGAAGGGATCGTTCGCAATTTTGTCCGGAAGAACTTGCCACCTCAAAATCCCGCTACCAATATGGTCAAGCTTGACCGTTCCGCCGTCCCCCTCAAAAGTGGCAAGGGGATTTACCCCAGACTGAGAGTCGGCATCGCCCTCCTTAGCAGTTATCAGCAGACTGCCCGTATAAGACTGCTAAGGCTCACCTTCAGGACAGGCAGCCTTGGCCCAAGAAGGGCCACTCAGGCAGAACAGTCCGAGCAGCATCAATACCAGCAAAAGAAAACCCTTAGTTCTTTTCATCTATATCGCCAATATCTCTCGACATTTGTATATCGTGACTATTTTAGATCTATATGGCCAATTTGAGCCCTCACCATGGCAATTGTTGCAGCTGGGTTTCTTTTCATTAAGATTTCACTTTGGTAAATCCCCGCCCCTAAGCATTAAACCCGAAGTCCACCGAGTGGGCCGCCGTTGACGTGGCGATGTTTGGATTGGCGCGCACGCACTCAAAATCGGCAACAAAAAAGCCGCCCGAAGGCGGCTATCTTGTGTAATGGAGCCAGCGACCGGGCTCGAACCGGTGACCCCCGCTTTACGAGAGCGGTGCTCTACCAACTGAGCTACGCTGGCGGCCATGTGATGACGCAACTGAGGCGTCAACGGCTGTCTATGATACGGGACATCGCAAATCCGCGCAAGGGTTCTGGCAGCTTTTCTCACTTTTCATGCACTAATATTGAAGGCGTGATGTCTGCGACGCCTCTTTGGTGCTTGACCTGCTGTCGAGTTAGCTGCCGGCATCCTGTTCGTATGGATGCCGAACGAAACGAGGCGGCGATGGCCCAGCCCAAGATTCTCCTTACGCGTATCGATGATCGCTTTATCTATGGGCAAGATGTTGAGCTGTGGAACGAAGTCGCAGGCACTAACCTTGTCCTGGTCGTCAACGACGAGATTGCGGCTGATTCGCGCAAGTGGGCGCCTATGAGGGTCGCGGCGCCCGAGGGCGTGTGGACGCGGTTTTTCTCGGTGCAAAGGACCATCGACATCATTCATACCGCAACGCCGCGCCAATTGATCTTGATTATGGTTGCCTCGCCTGTCGACGCGCTGGCTCTGGTTAAGGGCGGGGTGCCCATCACCAAGATCAGCGTCGGCCATATGCGTGCGGGGGAGGGCAAGCGTTCCGTGACGCCTGCAGTCGCCATAGACGATGCGGACGTTGCCGCCTTCAAAGAGCTGCAAGAGCTCGGCATAGAGCTGGAAATCCGCTATCTCCCCAGCTCCGACCCCGATTCCATCGAGAACCTGCTCGCGTGATTGCCTGGGGGCGGAGGAAAACGGATCGTATTTTCCCGTGGAGGAGCGGCGAGATACCCTCGGCCAGGAATTGGGGCCATCTACTACTTTTGGTCGCTTACCTCGAAGCACGATGAAAATCGCAATATTAAAACTGCAGGTAGCGAACGTGCAATTTTTGAAAATAGGGGCGTATGGTCAGGGGTGCGGGAGTAAAAGTAGTAGATGGGCGCAATCTGTAGCGCGCCGATTTCAGGCATGTTGGCGCATGTGTCGGAGCTATGAAAAGAGTGTCCCTTTCGACTAGTCTTTTAGAACGTCAATGACTGCACCACAGCTTAAGCCGTTCGCAAAAATGGCTCCTAAATCTGTTTCGTTAATTGAATTGCGTAAATATGGTTAATCACAGAACCGAAATTTGGTTAAATGTAAACTGTAAATTAAGTTAAACGCGCTGGTAGCAATGGTGATAAATATGCCAAAAAAGTACTACACTAGAATTGTCGAAAATGAGCTCGACCAGCTGCTGGGCATATTCGGTGCCGTTCTCATCGAAGGACCGAAATGGTGTGGAAAGACGACCACGGCCGAGACCCGTGCGGCGTCCAGGCTCCTTCTCATGGACCCGTCCCGCAACTTCGAGAATCGCTTACGCGCCGAGACGGATCCGGCTCTTGCCGTTTCCGGCGAGGTGCCGCGGCTGATTGACGAGTGGCAGGAGGTTCCGAAACTCTGGGACGCGGCACGGTTTGAGTGCGACAACCGCGGCGGTGAGCCTGGCCAATTCATATTTACGGGATCGGCAACACCGCGAGACGACGAACGCCCGATGCACAGCGGCGCTGGAAGATTCACCAAACTGCGCATGGACACCATGACGCTTTTCGAACTCGGGAAATCCAGCGGTGCGGTTAAGCTATCGGGCATTATTTCTGGCGAAAAGTTCAATGGAGCTTTCGGGTCGCTGGATTCGGCCTCGATTGCCGAGTGCGTTGTTCGCGGTGGATGGCCCGCCGCGGTCGGACACGATGCGCGGGCGGCGTCCGCGATGGCCAAACGCTACATCGGCATAGTCGCCGAAGAAGATTTATCTCGTGTCGACGGCTCTCGCCGCGACCCTGAGAAGGTCAAAGCCGTCATCGAATCGCTTGCGCGCAATGAATCCACTTTGGCGACACTCAAGACGCTCGTAGCCGATCTTGGCGGAGAGGTGTCGAGACAGACGGCGGCATCATATATATCTCTTCTTGCTCGGGTTAGTTTCGTTCGCGATATTCCCGCGTGGAACCCTGCAATGAGATCTCCGGTGCATTTAAGAGACTCAAAGAAGCATCACCTCGCCGACCCGTCGCTGGCGGCCGCCGCACTCGGGGCGACCCCGGAGACACTACTGCTAGATTTCAAGACGCTCGGACTGCTTTTTGAATCGCTGGTGCTTCATGATTTGTGGGTTTATGCGCGAGCAAACGGAATGGGCCTCTATCACTATCATGATTCTCGCGATCTAGAAGTCGATGCGGTCATTGCGGCTCCCGGCGGAACGTGGATTCCGGTCGAAGTTAAACTCAGCTCTGCTCAAATCGAAGAGGCGTCTGACAGCCTTGTTGCTGTCGAGAAACGCATGGTTGCCGCCGGAAACAACCCGCCGGTTTCGAAAGTCGTGATCATCGGGTTTGGTTCGCAAGCCTATGTTACCGAGCGTGGCGTCCAAGTTGTTCCGCTGGATGTTCTCGCGCCGTAACGCGACGGTCGAAGCGGGACGGACGCCACCATTGCGCGCGAGGACACGGCATCATCGATGATGCGGCGGCCACATTCGACAAAGAGTGCCCACAACGACTAGTCGTTTAAGAACGTCGCAGGCGACTAGGTAGTAAAGCGCCCGTCGGCGGTGGTGCCGGCGGGCGCTGCTGTGCGATATGTCGCGTTGTGGGCTTAATGCCTCATAAAGTGGTACTCGATCACATTGCTGTAGGGATGACCCGGGCCCACAATGCCCTGCGGGAACAGCGGCTGGTGCGGCGTGTCGGGGTACATCTCGGCCTCAAGGGCAAAGCCGGCGCCCCAGCCGTAGTTGGCATCGTCCTTGGCGTGCTCGTCGCCCAGCCAGTTGCCGGTGTAGAGCTGCACACCCGGGGCGGTGGTGTAGTAGTCCAGCTCGCGGCCGGTCCACATCTCCTCGACATGCAGGGCGCGACGCAGGTTGCGGCCGTACTGATAGCCATCGATGCACCAACAGTGATCGTAGCCGCGTGCCTGCTTAATCTGCGGGTCGTCGGCCTCCATGCCGGGTGCGACGGGGCGCAGCTCACGGAAGTCAAACGGCGTGCCCTCGACTGGAGCGATCTCGCCGGTGGGGATGTTCTGCTCGTTGATGGGCAGGTAGTGGGCAGCGTTAGCAACAAAGAAGTGCTCGCAGTCCATGCCGGCGTTATGACCGGCAAGGTTAAAGTACGTGTGGTTGGTCATGGACACGTACGTGGCGCGGTCGCTCTCGCAGCCATATTCGATGCGAAAGACGCCGGTGCGCGTCACGGTAAACACGGCCGTAAAGGTGCGGTTGCCGGGAAGGCCCAGCTCGCCGTCCTCAAGCGAGGTGGTCATGCGCACAGCGTTGTGAGTCTCGTCGAGCTCAACGTCCCATACGCGCTTGTGCAGACCGTGCTCAAGATCGCTGTGCAGGTTGTTGACGCCTTCGTTGGCCGGCATATGCCAGTCCGTGCCGTCGATGGTAATCGTGGCGCCCGCGGTGCGGTTTGCCACGGGGCCGATGGTCGCGCCAAAGCAGGCGGGGTTGTCAAAGTAATCCTCGAGCTTATCGAAGCCCAGTACCACATCGCGCGCGTTGCCAGGGATGTCGGGTACGTCGATGCCCAACACGGTAGCGCCATAGTCCATAATGCGAACGCAGATCTCGGGCCCGTTGAGGGTGTAACGATGAACGGGGGTACCGCACGGCGCGGTGCCGAAAAGCTCGGAAGTGATCATTTGGTTCCTAACATCGAGGTATTTCCGACAAACTGTAGCGCGAACAGGCGAGATTATCACTACACCCCACTAAAGCAGGGGGTATTTTTCTCAAAAAAGTGATGATTGGAGCTGTGCGGGCATTCATTTTTGACGCGCACGAGTCTGATACAATTTGTTCGTTACTGTTTGAATGATATGCGCGCAAAGAACGGCGAGGATTCATCGTGATTAAGGCAGAGCGACAGGATAGGGTTCGTCAGCTGCTCGAAGAGCAGGGCACGGTCTCGGTCAAGGAGATTTCGGATGCACTGGGCGTCTCGGATATGACGATCCGCCGCGATCTTGAGGAACTTGCGAGCCTGGGCGAGATCGAGCGCGTGCACGGCGGCGCCCGTAGTGCGCAGGGCCGTCCCCACGCTATGTTGCGCCACGAGTATTCGCACAGCGAAAAGCGCACTAAGCATGCCGAGGAAAAGCTGCAGATCGCGCGCCGCGCCGTGGAGCTTATCGAGGAGGGCTCGACCATCTTTTTGGGTACAGGCACCACGGTTGAGCAGATGGCTTCGATGCTGCCGGCATTTCGCCTGCGCATCGTGACCAATTCGCTTTCGGTGTTTAACCTGCTCGAGGCGCGCGAAGACTGCGACCTGTGCCTCGTGGGCGGTATGTACCGTCGCCGCACAGCCGCTTTTGTGGGGCCAACGGCTGAGGATACCCTGCGTGCGCTGGGCATCGATGCGGCGTTTATCGGCGCCAACGGCATTCTGGATGGCGACGTATCTACGTCCAACATGGACGAGGGCCGTATCCAGCAGCTCGCTTTTAGCAAAGCGGACTCGCGCTATCTGATCACCGACTCCAGCAAGATCGGCAAGCGCGACTTCTACACCTTCTGCCGCTTGGACAATTTGGACGCCGTGGTGTGCGAGCCGGGTATTACCGCCGAGGATCGCGCCGCCATCGAGGAGCACGCGCAGGTTATTTGTTAGCTAACGCTGCAGGCGATACTTCTGCCCCCCCCTGCCGGCGCGGGGATTATCGTTTCAATATGACGTGCAGAATGACACGTATAAGTAAAAACACCATTTGTGCGTCAAATTTGATGACGCGTAAAAATTTGCGCGTCATTTTACGCGTCAACGTGACGCGATATGACACGCAAATGCGCTCGGGCCAAGTATTCAGCTTGTGGGCTAGACCAGGCGGGCGTAGTCCTGTGACTGATGAAAGATGTGGGCGATATAGATCGTTTCGTGCTCAAACTTATAAAGGCACACGTAGTTGTTGATGGGAAACGATCGGTAATTACGTGCAGCCAGCTCTTGCATGTGCGAGAGGGGACGTAGGAGCGGCTGCTCGCGAAGCAGATCAAGCTGATATTCAAACTCAGCGACAAAATTGCCTGCTGCGCGCGGATTCTTGAGGATTTGGGCAAGGTATCCGACGATACTCTCGTACTCATATCGCGCGCTTTTGAGGATTACGACGTTATAGGTCATATTTGTCTCGTATCGAAGCCGCGAAGGATTCGTAATCGCTGTAGTCGCCTTGCGATATTTCGTCTTCTGCCAACATCATACGAGACAGCAGTTTTGCCTTGGCGATTTCTTCTTGCATGAGGCGATACTGGTCGCTGCTGATGCAGTGCATGGCCTCGTAGCCGTTCTTGGTTACGGTGACGTCGCGCTCAGACTCAACAAGCGTAGTGAATGCAGCAGTGTCCTTCATATCTCGGACGGGCACACAAGCTGACATGGGTACCTCCTTTGCGTTGGGACACAATTGTACCACGGTGTGTCCATGCGGACGATACCGTCGAATCGTCTCAATCTGTAACAGTTGGGATCGAAAAACTCGGCTAGATGTTACAGATTGAGATTAAAGGGATTGACCTGTGGCGTTTGTCTCGATCTGTAACATCTAGACGGTCAAAAGTGGTCTACATGTTACAGATCGAGATTGTTCGGCCCGGGCCACCCGTTCGTCTAAATCTGTAACAGCTAGGGCCGAAATACTCGACTAGATGTTACAGATCGAGACAGACGGCCTGCTCGGGCCGAGCCAAAACAAAAAGGCCGCATACGAACCCGTGGAGGGATTCGCATGCGGCCGACAGGGGGTATGCGGCAAAAGTTAGGCCATGAGCAGGCCGGTCTCCGCGACGTTCTTGTACCAGTACGCGCTCGCCTTGGGATAGCGCTTCTGGGTCTCGAAGTCGATGTAGAACAGGCCGTAGCGCTTGTTATAGCCGTTGGTCCAGGAGAACTGGTCCTGCAGCGACCACACAAAGTAGCCGTCGACGTTTACGCCGCCGTCGATTGCCTTGAGGATCCATGCGAGATGCTGGCGCATGTAGTCGATACGAGGGGCGTCGTCGATAAAGCCATCCTCGAAGTCGTCCTTATAGCCCATGCCGTTCTCGGTGATGTAGATCTTCTTGTAGTTGGGGTAATCGTTCTTAATACGCAGCAGCAGGTCGTACAGGCCCTCGGGATAGATGATCCAGTCCCAATCGGTGGTGGGTACGCCTTCGCGCACGCACGACTCGCCCACGCCCTTGAGGAACCAGCGCGAAGATCCCTTGTCGCCGGTGCCATTGTGGTTGATGTCGTTTTCGCCCTCGGCAGCACGCAGGAACTGGCACTTGTAGGTGTTGACGCCCAGGCAATCGTTGTAGGGGAGCGCGGCGGTCAACGCGGCGATATCCTCGTCGCGGACGTCGAGCTCGCCGCCGGCGATATGGGCCAGCTTGGTCGCGGCTTCCATGGTGTCGGCTGCATAGTGGCCGCGGAAAGTGGCGTCGAGTACCCAGCGGTTGTTGATGACATCGGCCATGCGAGCTGCCTCGCAGTCGGCGGCGTTGTTGGGGTCGAGGGGATACTTGGGCTCCAGGTTCTGGACAATGCCGATCTCGCCCTCAAAGCCGCCCTCATGGAAGGCGACGACAGCCTTGGCGTGGGCCACCATCATGTTGTGCATGAGCTGGAAGGCCTTGTCCAGGCGATACTTCTCGCCGTGCGGCCAGTTGCCAACGATAAAGCTGCCCTCGGCGGTCGCGGGAATCTCGTTAAAGGTAAACCAGTGCTTGACCTCGGTGAACTCGGCAAAGCAGAAATTGGCGTACTCGACAAAGGCGTCGATCGTCGTGCGCGTCAGGAAACCCTCGCCGCCGTTCTGGTAAAAGGCCTCGGGCGTATCAAAGTGATCGAGCGTGACATAGGGGATAACGCCAGCTTTGTTGCAGGTGGCGAAAAGCTCGTGATAGAAAGCGACACCCTCGGGGTTGATCTCGCCAGTGCCGTTGGGGAAGATGCGGCTCCAAGCGATGGAGACGCGGATACCGTTGATGCCGAAGCGCTGGCACAGGTCGATATCGACCGGATATTTGTTGTAGAAGTCGCTTGCGGGATCGGGGGAGAAGCGACCCTGAGCTGCCAGGAAATCGTCCCAGGGCACTTTGCCCTTGCCGTGCGTGCGGGTCTCGCCCTCAACCTGGTAAGCGGCGGTGGCGCCGCCAAACACAAAGCCGTCGGGGAACTGCATGGGGTTGGTCATGAGTCATCCTTTCTGTGGGATACGAATAGGGAGAGGTGCCCGAACCGGGAATCCGGGCACCAACAGAGGGAGGAACTAGTCGAGGTTCTCGCGGAGCCACTTGATGGCGCCAGCGGGGTCGCGAGTAAGGTCGATATATTCCTTACCGCGGGGAGCGAGCAGCTTAATGCCCAGACGATCGGTGTCGGCCTTCATGTCGTTGTAGTAGCTACGGACCTGCGGGGCAAGCACGATAACGTCGTACTGATCCATGATGGCAGTGTGCTGGCCATAGGCGCCTGCGGAGGAAGCGATGTTCTCTCCGGTCTGTGCAGCACCTTCCTTGATGGCGTTGGCAAGCATGGCGGAGGTGCCGGCGCCGGCGCACAAGACGAGGACCTTCAGGCCATCGACGTCCTTCTTAGCGGATGCGTCGGCGGCGGGCTCGGGCTGATCGACGACAGGCTTGCTGTCGGCGGCAGCGGCGGTCGGCTCGACGGAAGCGGTAGTCTGCCCGACAGCGGGCGCAGGGGCGTTGGCGGCGATGGTGGCAGCACCATCGGACTCAAGACCCAGCTCGGCGGCGCGTTCGGCCTCCTGGTCGCAGAGCAGCTTATCGTATGCCTTCAAGAACGGCAGGTAGATGATGGCGTCCAGCAAGATGATGATCGCGACAAACACCAGGGCGATAAGCTGGAAGTTCGTGGTGATGAAGATGCCGATGGGGGCAGGGGTAGCCCAAGGCACCACGAAGGAGAAGCCGTTCATGCCCACGTTGTCGATAAAGAACTTGGCAACACTCACGTTGACGCAGCCGGCGGCAACAAAGGGGATGAGCATGTAGGGGTTAAGGATCATCGGCGCGCCAAAGAGCAGCGGTTCGTTGACGGCGAAGGCAACAGGAACAATCGAGGCCTTGCCGACGGCTTTGAGCTGCTTGGACTTCATAAAGAGAATCAGCAGAAGCGGCACGATGAACGTGGCGCCGGTGCCGCCGAACTCACCCACGAGCGACATGTTAAAGGTGAGGGAGTGGGCGGGGTGGCCACCGGCCAGCAGAACCTGCAGGTTCTCGGCCTGGTTGGCAAGACGGATGGGGTCGATGCCCGGCTGGACGATCGAGGGGCCGTGGACACCGATGAACCAGAAGAACGCAGTGGCTGCCTGGATAAGGATAAGGCCAGGATAGGTTTCTGCAGCGGTAAAGAGCGGGGAGAGCAGTTTGATAAGCAGCTCGGAGAACGGAACGCCCATGAGGTTGCGCACGACGACATCGATGATGCCGCAGATGATGACAGCACCGCCAAAGGGGATGATGTCGCGGAAGTTCTGAGCGATGGCGCCCGGGACCTCCTTAGGCAGCTTAATGGTCAGATCGCGCGAGACGCAGAACTTATAGACCCACACGGTAATGAACGCGGCGATATAGGCCGAGAACAGACCGCGCGTGCCCATGCTGGTGCAATCGAAGACCGAAAGCTCGGAGCCGTTGAACTTGGTGGTGAACTGCGTGACTGCGAGCAGCAGCATGCTGCACTGGGCGGCCACCATGGTGGAACCGTCGTTGAGCACTTTGCCGGCGGGCATGCGACGGTTCATGGAAGCCGTGAAGTTCTTGGCAGTGGTGCCGGCAACCATGATGCCCATGACGCCCATGGTGAAGTTGTAGAGCTTGTTGCACCAGTCGATGAGCGGCTGGGGCAGCGTGACGCCGACTACGCCGGGAAGGGTGGCAATGAGCAGAAAGATCGAAGAGGTGAGGACAATGGGCATGCACCCAAGGAATCCGTCCTTGATGGCCTGGAGGTATATGTTCCTCGAGATCTTCTCAAAGAACGGTTGATGCTTTTCGAGCATCTTTACGATGGCGTCCATAGAGCTCCTTTGCTACTTGATGCGCGATGCATGTGGATGGAACTGGTCGTCGATGGATGGTCAGGACTGCCCGGAAACCTTCCTGCTTAAGGAAGGCATTGCGAAATGACAACGTTGTCATTTCGTTAATGACAACGTAAGACATTTTTGGAAGAGCAACAAGGATATACGGGTGAGCGGTCGATATTGTTCGGTAAACGGTTGATTTATCAGTCAGGCAGGTAGTGTATGCTAGAACGCAAAAACAAGCGATGTAAAACCGACTGGAGAAGCAGTGGCAACGATGGACAAGAAAAATGTCTCAATGAATGATGTGGCGATTGCCGCTGGTGTTTCTCTCAAGACGGTTTCGCGCGTGATTAACGAGCCCGATAGCGTGCGAGAGTCGACACGCGATAAGGTTCATTCGGCCATGGAGGCGCTCGGGTTTCGAGCCAACTTTGCCGCGCGTTCGCTCAAGTTGGGCCGTTACGGGTGCATCGGCGTCGTGCTGTTCCACTTGTCGGGCGGTGCCGTGGACATGATCGACGGTATCGCCGATGCCGCCGAAGAGCGAGGCTTTGCTCTTACGATGATCAAAAAGCGGGCGGGGGAGAAGATGACCCTTGCCGAAGCGGCGCGTAGGATGTCGCAGCTCCCCGTCGACGGCATGATTTTCAACCTGCGCCAGATGGTCGATGACTTTGATACCTTTGAGGCGCCGAAAGACCTCAAGACGGTGATTATCACACCGATGGAACATCCTACCTGCTCTACCGTCAGTGACGACCAAGAGGGCGGCGCGCGCATGGCGTGCGAGTACTTCTTGAACCACGGGCACAAGAACGTGTACTTCGTCTCTGGTAAGAAAGAGTCACTGTCGAGCCAGTGCCGTATGAAAGGTTGGCGAGCGGCACTCGAGGCACGTGGCATTGAGCCGCCCGAGCCTCTGCAAGGCGATTGGAATGCGGATAGTGGCTATGCCGCGGGCCTTGTGCTTGCCGATAAGCCCGATTGCACGGCGGTCCTCGCTGCTAACGACTGCATGGCAAACGGCGTGATGATGGCTCTACGTGACAAAGGGCTCAATGTGCCCGACGACGTGTCCGTGATCGGCTTCGACGATGAGCTCTACAAGACGATTCCCAACTCGATTCTGACGTCGGTGAAGTTTCGCCACCGCGAACTGGGCATCCGTGCGCTTAACGAGGTCGTCGCAGGTCTGGAAGCCCCGAGCTCCAGAAGTCGTACGCTCGTCTCGGGCGTGTTGGTCGAGCGTTCCAGCGTAAGGGATCTGCGGGCGTAGACGTGCTCGGCCTGCTCGTCTAAATCTGTAACAGGTGGGACCCGAAAACTCGACTAGGTGTTATAGATTGAGATTTTGTCTACCCAGCCATCATCTTTGTCTCGATCTGTAACAGTTAGGAGTGAAATGACCAGCCAGGTGTTACAGATCTAGATTGATTGGATTGACCCATCTGTTTGTCTCGATCTGTAACATCTAAGCGGTCAAAAGCGGTCTACATGTTACAGATTGAGATTTTTGGCTTGGCCTGTGCGTTCACCTCGATCTGTAACAGCTGGGACCCAAAAACTCGGCTAGATGTTACAGATTAAGATGAACAGGAGGACGGGTGCGGTCTAAACAAAATGGCCCGCGCATCACGCATCGATGCACGGGCCATTTTTTTTTCTGCGAGCGGCAGGTGGCGTCAGCGTTTTATGCCTCGAGGTTTTCCTCGATCCAGGCGACGGCACCCTTGGGATCCTTAGTGAGGTCGATGTACTGTTTGCCCTTGGGCGACAGCAGCGTGATGCCCAGGCGGTCGGTGTCGGCCTTCATCTCGTTGTAATAGGTGCGAACCTGCGGAGCCAGGACGATGACGTTGTACTGGTCCATGATGGCGTAGTGGCTGCCGTAGGCACCGGCGTTGGCGGTAATGTCGATGCCCAGCTCGTCGGCGCCTTCCTTAAGCGCGTTGGCGAGCAGTGCAGAGGTGCCGGCGCCAGCGCACAGAACCAGAACCCTCAGATCCTTGCCCTTAAGGGCGGACGGAGCTGCGGAGGCCTCAGTGGCAGAAGCGGTCTCGACAACAGGAGCCTCAACGGCGGGGGCGGCAGCGGTCTTGACGGCCTTGGTCTCCTCGGCCTCTTCTTCGGCCAGGGTCTCGGCCTCCTGCTTGCACAGGACGTTGTCGTAGGCCTTGCAGAACGGGTAGTAGATTAAGAAGTCAACGACCAGCAGGACGACAACCAGGACCAGAGAGATCGGCTGGAAGTTGGTGTCGATGAAGGTGCCGATCGGTCCGGGGAGTGCCCACGGCATGGCATAGATAAAGCCGTTCATGCCCAAAAAGTCGATGAAGAACTTACCAATGAGGACGTTGGCCACGGGGGCAAACAGGAACGGGATCAGGAAGTACGGGTTGAGGATGATGGGCGCGGCGAACAGCAGCGGTTCGTTGACGGCGAACATCACGGGTACGACAGAGGCTTTGCCGACGGCCTTGAGCTGCTTGGAGCGCATAAAGAGCAGGAAGATGATCGGGACAATGAACGTGGCGCCGGTGCCGCCGAGTTCGCCGATGTAGTTACCGAAGTTCTCGGTCAGGGCGAGGGCGGGGTGACCGCCGGCCTGCAGCGTGGCGAGGTTGGTGGTGATGTTGCCAAACAGCGCGGCGT
Organism: uncultured Collinsella sp.; assembly: GCA_902466395.1. Lineage (GTDB taxonomy): Bacteria > Actinomycetota > Coriobacteriia > Coriobacteriales > Coriobacteriaceae > Collinsella. Next base: position 50,823 of record CABQQR010000003.1, on the reverse strand, counting down.
TGAGGGCAGGCTTAACGACCGAGGGGCCGTGGATGCCCATGAACCAGAACAGCGGGATCATGAACCAGATGAGGGCGAGGCCGGCGTAGGAATCGGCAGCGGCGAACAGCGGGCTCACCAGCGTGGAGATGACGTTGGCAAACGGGACGGCCAAGCAGGTGCGGCAGATAACGTCGATGACGGCGACAAACAGGATGGAGAAGCTGAAGGCGAAGATGTCGCGGAAGTTCTGGGCGATGGCGCCGGGGACTTCTTTGGGCAGCTTGATGGTGATGTCTCGCTTAATGCAGAAGGCATAGATGTTGACCGTGGCAAATGCGGCGACAAAGGAGCTCAGTAGGCCCTTGGTGCCCATGTTGTCGGTAAAGAACACCGAGACATCGGCGCCGTCGATCTTGGCACTCGTCTGGGTAACGGCCAAGATGAGCATAGCGCACATGGCGGCGACCATGGTGCTCGTGGCGTTGATGGCCTTGCCGGCAGGCATGCGGCGGTTCTTGGAGCCGGTCAGCGCGCTTGCGGTGGTGCCGGCGACCATGATGCCCACGACGCCCATCGTGAAGTTGTAAACCTTGTTGCAGAAGTTCACGACGTCGACGTTCCACCAGTCGGGCAGCGTAAAGCCGCCGACCGTGGCGACAACGCCCGGCAGGGTCGAAATAAGCAGGAAGACAGAAGAAGACAGGATGATGGGCATTGCTGCCAAAAAGCCGTCTTTAATGGCCTGAAGGTAGATGTTCTTAGAGACCTTGTCGAAGTACGGCTGACCTTTCTCCAAGAACTTAACGATCGATTCCATAGTTCACGCTCCTCTTTGCATGAAATCTTAATGGCATGGACGTTGAAAACCTATATGGTCTCCCGCTTGCTAAAAGCCCGGGTGCAGGCGGGGTCGGTCCCAGGGGGAGAGAGGGGAGCGGCTGGGTTTGTATCGCATAGGGCCGCTCCCCTCTCGGGGGAAAGCGAGGCGATGCGCTACTGCGCGTCCGCCATAGTGTCGGCGAGCTCCTTGTACCAGAGTGCCGACTGCTTGATGTAGCGTTTTTGCGTGTCGAAGTCGATGTAGAACAGGCCGTAGCGCTTGTTATAGCCGTTAGCCCACGAGAACTGGTCCTGCAGGCTCCAGATAAAGTAGCCCTGGACGTCGACGCCCTCGGCGCGCGCCCGGAGCACCTTCTCCATGTGCTGGTCGACAAAGTCGATGCGCTCGGGATCGGCGACGATGCCGTTTGCGTCGGGCTCGGGGTCCTTGTGGCCCAGGCCGTTTTCGGTGATATAGATGACGGGGAGGTTGGGATAGGTGGCGCTGATGTGCTTGAGCGTGTCGTAGAGGCCTTGCGGGTAGATGAGCCAATCCCAGTCGGTGGTGGGGATACCCGGCATATCGACCTGCTGCCCGACGCCCTTAAACTTAAAGCACGAGGTGCCCTTGTCTCCGGTGCCGTTAAAGCTGTTGGTGGACTCGCCATCGTAGGCGGCGATAAACGCCGACTGATAGTAGTTGAGGCCGAACATATCGTTGCGGGGCGCCGCCTTGGCGAGCTCCTCCATGTCGCTGTCCTCAACCGTAAGCGTGGCGTTGTTGGCACGCAGAATCTCGTTGATGAGTGAGAGGGTGCGCGCGGAGTAGTGACCCAGGAAGGCGCCGTCCATGATGAAGTCGGTGTAGAAGGCGTTGTACAGGTCGGCGGCGTGCTGGTCGGCGGGCGAGTCTGTGGCAGGATATGCCGGCGTCAGGACGTTGACCATGCCAATGCGTCCGCCCAGGTGCTCGGTCTCGTCAAGATCCTTATACAGGTTGACGGCGCGGGCGTGGGCAACGAGCTCGTTGTGCTGGCTCTGGATGCCGCTCGTCACATCAAAGTGATGGTTGGGCGGGAAGTTGCCTTGGATGTATTGGGAGTGCGAGAGGCTGATGAGCTCGTTGATGGTGAACCAATTCTTGACCTCGCGGAACTCGCGGAAGCAGAACTCGGCATAGCGCACATAGGCGTCGACGGTCTTACGGTTGAGCCAGTCGCCCTGGTTGAACAGGGCGGCGGGGGAGTCAAAGTGATGCAGGGACACATAGGGCTCGACGCCATACTTTTTGCAGCAGGCGAACAGCTCGTGGTAGTGCTTAACGCCCTCGGCGAGGGGCTCGGCATCGTCGCCGTTGGGGAAGATGCGGGTCCAGGCGATGGACACACGGATGGCGTTGAGTCCATGCTCGGCAGAAAGGCGGATATCCTCCTCGTAGCGGTTGTAGAAATCACTGGCCGGGTCGGGCAAAAAGCGACCCTGGGCGACAAGGTAATCGTCCCACATGGTCTTACCCTTGCCTGCCACCTTCGTGGAACCTTCCGTTTGGTACGCGGCGGTTGCGGCGCCCCAAACAAAGCCCTTCGGCAGCTGCTGTACGCGGTTTAGCAAAGACATATGCATACACCCTCTCGTCTCGCTGTTCGATATTGTGCGTTTGCGCTCAGGAGGCTCCCTGGTTAGCGTTCAGCGGTGAAAAAGCCCGATAAACACTATCTTAAAATGATTAGAACCAAAATGAGCACGTGAACATTTGACAATGAGCACGTTAACATCCGGCTGGGATGTATAGAAACAAAACAACTTCAAACAGCCGCGAACGGTTGTATTTGTTCGGTAAGCGGTTTTGATTGACAGAAGTTTTCATGTTGTGGTATATGGCTCGGGTATCATGAGCACGTTATCGATGTATGTACGATGCGCCATGGGCGCGGGGAATAGTTGGGAAGCAGGTTAGCGTGGAAGGCATGGCTCAGCAGACAAGGAATGGTCATTCGGCGAGCGCGGCAGAGGTTGCGGCGCTCGCTGGCGTGAGCCGCCAGACTGTGTCTCGCGTGGTCAACGGTATGCCCAACGTGACGGAAAAGACGCGCAAGCGTGTGCTGGCCGCCATGGAAGAGCTGGGCTTTCGTCCCAATTTTGCTGGAGCGGCGTTGCGCGGCGGGTCGTATCGTTCTATTGGCCTGTGCATGTACAACATCACACGTGTCGGTAACCTGGCGACGCTCGAGGGTATCATGCAAGCGGCGCGCGAGCACGATTTTGCCGTCACTATGATCGAGATGGGCGGCGACAAGCCCTATACACTTGCCGATGCCTCGCGCCGCATGGTCGAGCGACCCGTCGACGGCATGATTCTCAACATGAACCGCATGGCTCCCGATTTTGAGGAGTTTGTTCCCCAGCCGGGAGTGCGAACGGTCATCCTGTCCATGTATGCGCATCCGCGCTGCACGACGATCGACTCCGACCAGTATGGTTCGTGCGAGCTGTTGACCAATTATCTGCTGGAACATGGTCACTCGAATATGCGGTTTGTGGCGGGTCCGGAAAACTCGATTTCCTCGCGTTTTCGTGAGGCCGGTTGGCGCGATACGCTGGGTCGTGCTCATGTCGATGCCGCTCCGATGCTGCGTGGCGATTGGAGTGCGGACAGTGGGTACGCCATGGGCGAGCGGATTGCGGCCGAGGTGCTTGCCGGCGGGTCGCAGGCGCCGACTGCCGTGCTTGCGGCAAATGACCAGATGGCGCTGGGCGTTATCGCCGCGCTCGAGAACGCGGGCCTGTCCGTGCCCGACGACGTGAGCGTGGTTGGTATCGACGACGCACTCGAGGGACTTGTTCCTCACAATCGGCTGACGACGCTGCGATTTGATTTGCGCGGTGTCGGTAAGCTTGCGTTTGAGGCGGCGATTGGAGAGAGCTCGTCTATCGAGGCGATTCATGTGCCGAGTACGCTGGTCGAACGCTCGACTGTTAGGGACATACGGGGTTAGGTCCTACTCCGTTTGTCTCGATTTGTAACAGGTAGACGGTCAAAAGCGGGCTACGTGTTACAGATTTAGATTCTTCGGAAAGAGCAATCCTGTTCGTCTCAATCTGTAACAGCTAGGACCAAAAAACTCGGCTAGATGTTACAGATCGAGACAAACGGCTCCCGACCAGCCCAAAAACAAAAAGACCGGGGGCGGCGCGCCGTGTGACGTGCCGCCCCCGGCTGAGAAATGGGGACAAGTTATGTGAGCGGGGCAATGCCGCTCGTCGCAAGCCGCTAGTCCAGACGACGGGTCTGCGCCACGTGCTTGTACCAGTAGGCGCTTGCCTTGGGCGTGCGCTTCTGGGTTTCAAAGTCTACGTAGAAGAAGCCGTAGCGCTTGTTGTAGCCGTTGGTCCAGGAGAACTGGTCCTGCAGACTCCACAGGAAGTAGCCGCCCACGTTGACGCCCACCTCCATGGCCTTAAGCAGCCAGCGCAGGTGCTGCTCGATGTAGTCGATGCGCGGCTGGTCGTCCACAAAACCGTCCTTGTAGGGGTCCTTGTAGCCCATGCCGTTCTCGGTGATGAAGATCTGCTTGTAGTTGGGGTAGCGCTGCTTAATGTAGACGAGCAGATCGAACAGACCCTCGGGATAGATGATCCAGTCCCAGTCGGTGGTGGGGATGCCGGGCTTGTTCACATGCTCGCCAATGCCCTTGACGCGCCAGCGACCGGTGCCCTTCTCGCCCGTACCGTTGTGGTGCAGGTCGTTTTCGCCATCGTAAGCCTTGAGGAAGCGGCACTGGTAGTTGTTAACGCCCAGGTAGTCGTTGTAGAGCGCTGCCTCGCGCATAATCTCGAGGTCCTCGTCCAGGATCTCGATGGTGCCGCCCGAGACGGCAGCCAGGCGGTTGGCGCACTCGAGGGTGTCGGGGGCATAGTCGCCGCGGAAGGTGGCGTCGAGCAGGAACTGGTTTTGCAGCACGTGCTCGTTGTTGGCGGCCTTGATGTCGGCGGGGTCGTTCTCGTTGAGCGGGTACTTGAACTCCAACGACTGAATGACGCCGATCTTGCCCTTAAAGCCGCCGTTGTGGAAGGCCAGCACAGCCTTGGCGTGGGCGAGCATCATGTTGTGCTCGCACTGGAAAGCTTCGGCCAGGTGCGCCTTGACGCCGCCGGGGAAGGTACCCTCGATGTAGGTGTTGGAGGCGTCGGCCCAGATCTCGTTAAAGGTGAACCAGTAGGTCACCTGGTCGGCGTACTCCTTAAAGCAGAAGGTGGCAAAGTCCACAAAGGCATCGATGGTCTCGCGGTTGAGGAAGTCGCCCTTCTCAAAGAGGGGAAGCGGCGTGTCAAAGTGATGCAGCGTGACGAACGGCTCAACATGGTGCTTATGGCACTCGGCGAAGAGATCGTGGTAGAACTGGACGCCCTCGGGGTTGATTTCGCCGGTGCCGTTGGGGAAGATGCGGCTCCAGGCAATGGAGAGGCGAATGCCGTTGATGCCAAACTCCTCGCACAGCTCCAGGTCGACGGGGTACTGGTTGTAGAAGTCCGAAGCGGGATCGGGGGAGAAACGGCCTTGGGCTTCCAGAAAGTCGTCCCAGGCAACCTTGCCCTTACCGTGAGTGCGGGTCTCGCCCTCTACCTGGTAGGCAGCAGTGGCGCCGCCAAAGACAAAGTCCTCGGGAAACTGCGCAGGCGGATTGGTGACGCTAGCAGGATTAACGGACATGATGATCCAATCGTCTAAATCGAAGGGCCAGCCGGTCTTGGATGGTCGGCTGGCCCTGAGCGTTACTTACTTCGAAAGCTGCTCGGAGACGAAGGCGAGAGACTTGTCGCCGTTCTGGGAGAGCTCAATGTACTGCTTACCGCGGCAGGCGACGCATTTGTTGCCCACGCGCTCGCAGTCTTTCTGCAGGTCGGCCAGGTAGCTTGCGGCCTGCGGGGCCAGGACGACCAGGTCAAAGTCGGGGAGCATGTCCACGTGGTTGCCATATGCCTCGGCAGCGGTCTCAAGATTGATGCCGCGCTCCTTGGCAGCCTTGGCCAGCGCGTTGGCGAGCAGACCCGAGGTTCCGCCGCCCTGGCAGAGCACGAGCACGCGCTTGCCGTTGAGGTCGCTGGCGGTCGTTGCCTCGGCAGCGGGTGCTGCAGAAGTGGCAGGGGAGTCGACCTTCACGGCCTCGGCAGCAGCGCCGGCGGCAACGCTCTTGGCGTCAGCCTTGCCCTGGAAGGCATCGTTGAGCTTGGCGGCCTTCTCGGCGTTCTTGGCGGCGAGCTCCTCCTGGGAGATCTCGGCCTCCTCGGCGCACTTCTGGGCGTCATAGGCACGGAAGAACGGGTAGTACAGGACAAAGTCGACGACCAGGATGAGGGCGAGCATCACAAAGGCGAGCGGCTGGAAGCCCAAGCCCATGATGGTGCCGATGGGGCCGGGGACGGTCCAGGGCAGGGTGTACATAAAGCCGTTCATGCCCAAGAAGTCGATAAAGATCTTGAGGATCCAGATGTTGGCGATCGGGGCAAAAACAAACGGGACAAAGAAGACGGGGTTGAGCACGATAGGCGCGGCGAACAGCAGCGGCTCGTTGACGGCAAAGCACACGGGGACGATGGCGGCCTTACCGACGGCGCGCATCTCCTGGGACTTGGCCAGGAAGCAGAACATAAAGACCAGGACGAGCGTGGCGCCGGTACCGCCCATGCAGACGACGAAGTACTGGGCACCCTGGGTCAGGACAGCGGAAGCGTGCTGGCCAGCCTGGAACGCAGCCAGGTTGTCGGTCATGTTGGCAACGAGGGCGGCGGCGATGGCGGGCTCGACGATCGAGGGACCGTGGACGCCGACGAACCAGAACAGGCTCATGGCGCCGTAGATCACAGCGAGGCCGATGTAGCCGTCGGCAGCGGTGAACAGGGGCTGGAACACCTGGATGACGCCCTGGGCAAAGCAAAAACCAAAAGCAGCGCGAAAGACGATGTCAAAGACCCAAAAGACGGTGATGCAGACGGAGAAGGGGATGATGTCCTTAAAGGTCTGCGAGATGTTGGGCGGAACCTGCTCGGGCATCTTGACGGTGATGTTGCGCTTAATAAAGAACTTGTAGATGATGCCGGTCACAAATGCAGCGATGAAGGCAGTCAGCAGGCCTTTGGAACCAAGATAGGTGGTGTTGAAGCCGCTGGCGGCGTCCGTGGCGATCGTGTCGCTCGAAAGGAGCAAGAAGCCGATGATGGCCGCGCACATGCACGAGATGAAGTTGATCTGGTTGTTCTTGGGCAGGTCGCGGTTCTGAGCGTCGGCGAAGTGCTTGGCCGTGGTGGCGGCGCAGGCGATGGCCAGGATGCCCATGGAGTAGTTGTAGCACTTCCACAGGGCGTTGTTGATGTCATCGGGCCAGTAGAAACCCCAGATGTTGGGGACCGAGGCTACCAGGCAGAAGATGGACGAGAAGATGATGATGGGGATGACGGAGATAAAGCCGTCGCGGATCGCCTTGAGGTACTTGTTGCGGGCGATCGCGTTGAAAAAGGGTTGGCCCTTTTCGATGATGGCGATGAGTTGCTCCATGCAATGCTCCTAAGAGTCGGTGGGTTAGCAACGATGGTAACTTTTGGCGTTCGGTTGCCAAAATGTTGACGTTGCCATTTTGCGGCACAAATAAAGACGCGAATCGGTGGTTCCTGTGCCTGCGAACCGTCGATTCCTTACGCGTAAACGTTTGAGCCGCCCGGTGGCTCTGTGTTTGCACAATGGCAACGTTAACATTTGGTCGACAAAAGCCGTCCGGGGAAGCGGGATTGTCGGTGAACGGTAGGTTTTGGGTGGTGAGCGTATGGCGGGAGAGGCGTTGGATATACTTGGAGGCGTTCATTTTGTCTGTTGGGATGCCCGCGATGGCATCGTTGACATAGAAAGATCGACCTATGGCCGCTGTTAAAAAATCGGTTTCCGTTAAGGACGTAGCGCGTCTCGCGGGCGTCTCGGAGCAGACGGTCTCGCGCACCGTGCACGATTCGCCCAGCGTGCGCCCCGAGACCAAGGAGCGCGTGCGTGCCGCCATGCGCGAGCTGGGGTATCGTCCAAACTTTGCCGGCCGTTCGCTGCGTCGCGGCAAGTTCAAGACCGTCGGCGTCGCCATGTTCAACATTACCGGCACCGGCAACCTCGACCGTATGGAGGGCTTTGCCGCCGCGGCCGACAAACATGGCTATGCCATCACCCTCACTAAAGTAGACGGGCATCCGTATACCCTCGAGAGTGCATCGTCGCGCATGAGCGCACTGCCGGTGGACGGCATGGTCGTGATCATGAACCGCATGCCGGCGGACTTTGGCACCTTTGAGCCGCTGCCCGGTATGCAGACGGTGCTCGTTACCATGCTGGAGCACCCGCTGTGCTCGACGGTTGATAACGATCAGTTCGATTGCTCGCGCCAGGTTGTCGAGTACTTGCTGGGGCAGGGGCACAAGACCGTGCACTTTATCTCGTGCCCCGAGCGCTCGCTTTCGGGCATGCAACGCGAGGAGGGCTGGCGTGAGACATTGCGCGCGCATGGTGTTGAGCCGCCGCGACTCGTCCGTGGCGATTGGACGGCACAGAGCGGATATGCCGCCGGCCAGGTGCTTGCGGACGATCCGAACTGCACAGCCATTTATGCTTCCAACGATGCCATGGCCTACGGCTGCATTCGCGGGCTCGAGTCGCGCGGGAAGCGCGTGCCCCAGGACGTGAGCGTGGTGGGTGTTGACGATAGTTTGGGCGATATCGTGCCCGATCGTCGCCTGACTACGGTGCGCTTTGACAACAAGCGCGTCGGCATGTGGGCGGTCGACAAGATTGCCGGCGCCGAGGGCGTTGAGTCTGGCGTGGAGCACATGCTGTTTCCGGGCGTGCTCGTCAAGGGCGATACGGTGCGCGATGTACGCTAGGGTGCGGTCTCGTTTGGGTTTCCGCTAATTGTGTTCAAGAATGTTCGGATTGGTTTAAAAACCGTTCACGGGTGAAAAACGACCGTTTATAGCTCGAAATTACGTTTTGCGCTGTTCTTTTTTGTTTGAATGTTACTGTCTCTGTCATACACAACGCAGCGCGTATGCCCGGACGCGATGCTCTCCATTGGTTCATATGTGAAAGGAACGCAATATGGCAACCAAAGAAGAAATCTCGATGGTTGGATTCGAGATTGTCGCATACGCGGGCGACGCCCAGACCGATCTGCTTGCAGCGCTCGATGCTGCTCGCGAGGGTGATTTTGAGAAGGCCGAGCAGCTGCACAAGGATGCCAGCGATGCGCTCATCGGTGCCCACGACACGCAGACCAAGCTGCTTTCGCAGGAGGCCGGCGGCGGCGAGATGGAGATGACCTTCATCATGGCCCATGCTCAGGATACTCTCATGACCACCATGATCCTGGAGAAGCAGACCCGCTTTACCATCGATGCCTATAAGCGCATCGCCGCACTCGAGGCTAAGCTCGCCTAACGAGCTCTCACAACCAAGTCCCCTTCCAAAAGCTCTGCCGCTACCCGCGGCAGAGCTTTTCTGTATCCCTTCTGTCTTGGTTGCGGTGAAATTGGGCTCGACAGGCTAAGATGACCCGCTTTCCTCCGTCTTCCGAGGGGCGGTTGGCAACGCTCGCCACGAAAACGGCCCATGTACTACGTTTAACCCGATACCCCCGACCACACCCGCGTTTCATGAAAAACTGCAGGCGTTCTACCTGCGGTTTTGTTTTTGCTCCATGTGGCATGGCCGGGGATGGGCAGTTAAACGTAGTAGATGGGCCCATTTCGTGGCAGGCAGATCATGCGGCGGCCCGTTGCGCCTCCTGTCGTTCGGTTTTTCGCTGGGTGGGTATACTTCCTTTCGCATTAAACGCCGGACTGAGGAGGTATCCAAATGCCGGATAACGGGTCAATACAAAAAAGAGGCGCGCACGAGATGGCTCATGGGCGTCCTGTCCAGATAACCGAGCGCACAACGGTAACCGAGCTGCAGCCCAGCCTGTCCGATGTCGTGTGCGCAAACAAAAAGCTGCAGATTGGCTTTATTGTTGCGCTCGTGGTGCTGGCGTTGCTGTCGGGCTTTGTAGCTCGTCCGCATTTCGCCGATACCAAAACTTGGGACTCCACCATCGAGGTTATCGACCAAAAGAAAGGTAACGTACTGGCGCTCACGGCTTCATGTGTTGCTCTATCTGCGGGTATTACGGCGTTGCCGGGTGATACGGGTACGCCGGTCGCCGAGCAGCTCGCACAGCTTTCGGGCAACTTGGGCATCGTGCTTGCCGTGCTCTACCTCGAGAAATATTTGCTCACGATTTTGTGGTCGGTTGGCTTGGGCATCTTAATCCCATTTGCGCTGGTGCTCTTTGCGGTGTCACTCGGCATCCATGGGCGCTGGAGCACGAGCACCGTCCTGCGCCGTGTGGCGACGCGCGTGTTGGTGGTTGCCGTGATCGGCATGGCGCTTGTGCCCGCGAGCGTATGGGTGTCGCAGAAGGTCGATGAAACGTATCGCGTAAGTATTGAGCAAGCTGAGCAAAAGGCAGCGGACGCTGCGGAAAAGACCGATACCGCGGAGAAGTCGACCGAGACCAGCACAAAATCGAGCAAGAAAAAGTCCGAGACCACGGAGTCCAAAAACGTGCTCGAGCAGGTGACTGACGGGGCCTCGAGCCTGGTCACGTCGGTGACCAGCGGTGCCAAGCAGATGACCGACAAGATCGTGCAGCAGGTGACCGACCTCATCGAAGGCGTCATCGTGATGATCGTGACCTCGTGCGTGATTCCTCTACTGGTGCTCGTGGCGTTCCTATGGCTAGGACACGTGCTGCTGGGGATCGATGTCTCCGGTCCCGCGAACTATCTGACGGGTCGTTTCTTGAGCGCTCCGTCCAAACATGCCAAGAAGAGTGGGCAGTCTGAGTAGGCGGCAAAGCGATCTTTGGAAGATCAACCGTAAGAAGGGCGGCCGAGACACGTTCTCGGCCGCCCTTTTGTCTGTTGAACACATGGTCGCTACGTCTGCGCCGGGCTCAAACGGTCGGCAATCAACCGTGAACGGTATTTGTTCAAAAAAGAACAAAGATAAACAAATAATGGTTGCACCCGATGTTCGAATGTGTTCAAATAAACATGAACAGTGAAGAACCGCACATTCAGATGCCCGGACCTGAGCGCGATTCAACACTTCCAAACAGAAACTACGCACCTGCGTATCTCTCAAGGAGGATGTCATGAGGGTTGTAATCGCTTCCGATGCCGACGGTATGTCGATGAAGGAGTCCATCAAGGAGATGCTCATCGCCGACGGTCACGAGGTCGTCGACTATTCCGAGACCCCTGCCGTGGACTTTGTCGATTCCGCGACCGCCGTTGCCAAGGACCTGCTGGAGCACAAGGATTCCCAGGGCTTCGCATTCGATAAGTACGGCGTCGGCTCCTATATGGCCGCCGTCAAGATCAAGGGCATGGTCGTCGCCAACATTTCCGACGAGCGTTCCGCTTACATGACCCGCGAGCACAACGGTTCGCGCATGGTCACCATGGGCCCGGGCGTTGTGGGCACCGAGGTCGCCAAGAAGATCGCCCGCGAGTTCCTGCGCGCCCAGTACGCCGGCGGCCGTCACCAGATCCGTGTCGACATGCTCAACAAGATGGCCTAACGAGAGCCACCGAGAACTCGAACTTCTACCTCAACTTGTGAATTCAGACGAAAGGACGTTCTGATGAAGAAGACCATCGCAATCGGTTGCGACCATATCGTTACGGACGAGAAGATCTATCTGGCCGACCGCCTGGAGCAGGCTGGCTACAAGGTGCTCGACTGCGGCACCTACAGCCACACCCGTACGCACTATCCCATCTACGGTAAGGCCGTGGGCGAGGCTGTTGCCAGCGGCAAGGCTGACTTTGGCGTGGCCCTGTGCGGCACCGGCATCGGCATCACCAACGCCGTCAACAAGGTTCCCGGCGCCCGCTGCGCCCTGGTTCGCGACATGACCTCTGCCCTGTATGCCCGTCGCGAGCTCAACGCCAACATCGTGGGCTTTGGCGGCAAGATCACCGGCGAGTTCCTGATGGCCGACATCATGCTTGCCTTCCTGGAGGAGCCCTACGAGAAGACCCCCGAGCACGATGCCCTGATCGCCAAGATCGACGCCTGCAACAAGGCCGACGCCGAGGCTCAGTCTGACCCGCACTTCTTTGACGAGTTCCTCGAGAAGTGGGACCGCGGCGAATACCATGACTAAGGAGGTTATGCGGTTTTACCAAACCGCGTAACGGGTCGACGCTGCGAAGCCATCTGGCGGGCAATCTGCCGCTCAGCTTCGACGGCATGACCAGAAGGTCAATGCCGTCTCGCTTCACGGCACCTTGCCTCGCCAGCTGGCTTCTCGCTGATGTCTGAGTGACCTGTGGGGTTACCGCTGTTGTTGCGAAGATTTCTGATACGGCAAGCTGCTCCGATAACACGTTTGCTTGCTTGGCTTGAGTGCTTCGTTTTGGCGGTACCCGGCATTCTGTAGCTTTTCAATTGACGGCTCGCGTTTCTGTGAGGGGGCGCGGGCCGGTTTTCTATCAGCCCCACTGACTCGGCGGGCTGGCGTACGAAAGGGAAGGCTCCTATGGAGTTTGTTCTTGATAACGGTTCTATTCGTGTGGCACTGAGCACGGCTGGCGGATCGTTCACTTCGATTAAAGCCAACGGTCGCGAGTACCTGTGGCAGGGCGATCCTTCGGTCTGGTCGGGCCAGGCACCCATTTGCTTTCCGATTTGCGGCGGCCTTCGTGATGGCCGCGCGATGACCATGGGTGGCCGCGAGGTCAAGCTTGCCCGCCACGGCTTTGCCCGCAAGCAGGAGTGGAAGCTCGAGGAGCAGAGCGACAACATGGTTGCGCTGAGCCTAAGCTCTGCCGACCATGCCGAGTTGCTTGAGCAGTACCCGTATCCGTTTAAGATCGTTGCTCGCTACACGATCGATTCGGAAAAGGTGGCCGTGTCGTACGAGGTGACCAATGAGGGCACCGAGGATATGCCATTCTTTGTGGGTGGTCACCCCGGCTTTAAGTGCCCGCTCGACGAGGGCGAGTCCTATGACGACTATGAGCTTCGTTTTGATCAGCGTGAGGCCGCCGAGCTCTGTACTGCCGTTCCCTTGACGGGCCTGATTGATGTTGAGCATCGCAGTAAGAACCCCATGATCGACCAGAACCTGCCGCTTACCCACGAACTCTTCGACTTCGCGGAGACCATCTTTGATGTGCTCGAGAGCCGCGTGGTTACGCTGACCAAGAAAACCGAGGACAAGGGCGTGCGCCTGACGTTCCAGGATATGCCGTACCTGATTGTGTGGAGCAAGCCCGAGGGCGACTTTGTGGCCGTGGAACCGTGGGGCGGCCTGTCTACCTGCTCCGACGAGGACGATATTCTGGAGCACAAGCGTGGCTGCCTGGTTGCCAAGCCGGGGGAGACCGTCACCCGCGGCTTTGAGATCGAGATCCTTTAACGAGCTATCGTATGTTTGGGGTGGGTCATGCCGCCCCGGAACAGGAGTTCAATATGATTCTGACCGTTACCATGAACCCGTCGATTGATACGCGCTATCAGCTCGACAAGCTGGTCATTGACGACGTTAACCGCGTCACGCCCGAAAAGACCGCTGGCGGCAAGGGCCTCAACGTGAGCCGTGTGCTGCTGCAACTGGGAGACGACGTGCTCGCGACTGGTCTGCTTGGCGGCCACATGGGTGCCTATATGGCCGAGCTTATGGATGCCGACGGCGTCAAGAACGACTTTGTGCCCATCGCCGGTGAGACGCGCATTTGCCTGAATATTCTGCACGAGGGTAATCAGACCGAGCTGCTGGAGAGCGGCCCGCAGATCGCCCCGGCCGAGCTCGAGGCCTTTACGGCCAAGTTCGCCGAGCTCGCGGCGAAGGCGGACGTTGTGACGCTTTCGGGCTCGCTGCCGCGTGGCGTCGATGCCGGCTACTATGCCGAGCTCGTCAAGATCGCCGAGGAGGCGGGCGCCAAGGTGCTGCTCGACACCTCGGGTGCATCGCTGGAGGCCGCGCTGGAGTCCGACGCTAAGCCTGAGCTCGTAAAACCCAACCTGACCGAGATTAACGGCCTGCTGGGTACGTCCTTTACGACCGATGATGTCGATGCCCTGCGCGAGGCGCTTGCCGCCGATGGCCGCTTTGCCGGTATTCCCTGGGTTGTCGTTTCGATGGGCGCTGCCGGTTCGGTGGGCTTCCATGAGGGTCGCGCGTTCCGCGCCAAGACGCCCGCGATTGCGGCTGTGAACGCAACGGGTTCCGGCGACTCGACCATCGCCGGTTTTGCGCATGCCATTGCTGCTGGTGCCGACGACGTCACGGTGCTCAAGACCGCCAATACCTGCGGTAAGCTCAACGCCATGGATCCCAAGACCGGCCACCTGGTCATGGACCGCTGGGATGAAATCTTCAACAACGTTGTCGTGACTGAACTGTAGAGTTACGCGGTTTTACCAAACCTCGTAACCAGCCGACGCTGCAAACCCGCCAGAGCGGCAATCTGCCTTTCAACTGCGGCGGCATGACCAGAAGGTCAATGCCGCCTTGTTTCAAGGCACCTTGCTCGCTCTGGCGGGTTTTCGCTGTCGTTGCCAAAACATCGACGTAGCCATTGGGGACGTTCTTTAATGACTGGTCGTTTAAGAACGTCCCCAATGGCTACACTCAAAAACGGCGCCCGTCGGCGATGTTGCCGGCGGGCGCCGTTGTCTTGAAGACGAAATAGTCCGTTTTCCTCCGTCCCCAAGGGATCATTACAGTGAGTCGATAAAGCGCTGCTGGGCGGCGCGGCCGGCTTCGTCCCACTTAAAGACGCCGGCGTTGTCGAGCACGTGGCCAAACACTGCGCCGACTTCCTCGTGCAGGATGCCGATGGCGCTATCCGCCGTAAGCTCGTCGGCGCGGCGGGCATAGACATCCTCGGCCCACGCGGCATGGCTACGGCAGAGGTCGTCGCCCTCGAGCGCGCCGGCAAGGTCGTAGCTGGTATCGGCTTTGGCCGCCAGCAGGTGCTCGCGGACAGCGCCGAGCTCGGGAACCAGACGCGGCGGCAAAATGGCCAGGCCCATGACCTCGATCAGGCCGATGTTCTCCTTCTTAATATGGTGAAACTCGGCATGCGGGTGGAACACGCCCAGCGGGTGCTCGTCGGTCGTGATGTTGCAACGAAGCGCCAGGTAGGCCTCGTAGATCTCGCCGCCGGCATTGCCGCGGGAGTCGACGCGGCGGATGACGGGCGTCACGGTGTTGTGCGCTACGCCGTCGGCCGTGTGCGCGATAACGCCCACAGACTCGTCGGTCCACTCGCGCCAGGCGAGGATAATCTTCTCGGCAGCGTCGAGCAGCTGAGCGCGGTCATGCGAGCGCAGGCGCAGCACCGAGAGCGGCCACTGCAGCACAGTGCCGGTGACCTGGCCAAAACCGGGCACGCTAAACTGCGAGACCTCGGCGGCATGCATCATGGGGAACTCGTGCGCGCCGCCCTGGAAGTGGTCGTGCGACAGAATCGAGCCGCCCACGATAGGCAGGTCGGCGTTGGAGCCGATGAAGTAATGCGGGAACAGGTCCACAAAGTCGAGCAGGCAGGTCAGGCTCTTGCGGTCGACGTGCATCGGACGATGCTCGGAGCTCATGGCAATGCAGTGCTCGTTAAAGTACGCGTACGGGCTGTACTGGAAACCCCAGCGCTCGCCGTTGAGCTGGATGGGGATAATGCGCAGGTTTTGGCGAGCGGGGTGAGCGCCGCCGTCGGCTGCGGCGGAGCGTCCGGGATAGCCCTCGTTTTCGATGCAGAGCTGGCAGGCGGGATACTTCTCGCCCGTGTTCTTGGCGGCACCTGCCGCGGCGATATCGCGCGGGTCCTTCTCGGGCTTGGACAGGTTGATGGTGATCTCAAGATCGCCCCAGTTGGTGGGGGTGCTCCATTTGATGTTGCGCGCGATGGCGGCGCGGCGCACGTAGCCGGCGTCGCAGCACAGGCCGTAGAACCAGTCGGTTGCGGCGCGGGGCTCGTTGACGCCCATGCGTCCGTTGAACTCCTCGTTTACAACCGAAGGCCTCGGCATGAGCGCACCCATGATGCGCATGGCGATGCGGTCGCGGCCCGACGCCGTATCCTCGACAGCACCATTGGCAACGGCGGCCTCGGAAAGCGCGGCAAGCGTGCCTTCAAGATCAAAGTCGGGCAGGGTATTGGGGTGCAAGAGCGAGAGTTTCTCAACCTGGAGCGCCCAGGCCATATCGAGCGCGGGGCCCGTAGCGCCGATGCACTCCAGAATGGTGTTGTATGCCCAGATGCGATCGTCCTGGCCGATCATCGATCGATGAATGGCGTACTCGATCAGGTTCTGCGCCGCTTCGCGCACGTCAGTCATTACAGCCATGCCGCGTAAGCCCCCTTGTCAGAGATGGCGTAGTGACGGGCAGAGCCCTCGCCCAGCCAGCCGTTCATCTTGGCAATGAAGGTGTCGACCAGATCGAGCGGCACGAAGGCCTGGATGGTGCCACCAAAGCCGCCACCGTGAATGCGAACGGCGCCGCGGCCGTCGAGCACGTGCTCGGCCAGCGCCAGGGCATACATGGAAGGCTGCTCGGAACCCAGCTTGGCAACAACATTCTGCAGGTACATGGCAGAGCTGGCGCCGGACTCGCGCGTCAGGACCAGGAACTGGTCAATGTCGCCAGCGTTCAGGGCTGCCCAGCGCTTGTCGACCAGGCCGTTCTCGTACCAGTAGTGAACGGCGCGCAGGCAAGCGCGGTCGCCCAGCTTGGCGCGCAGCTCGGGGAGCTTGGCGTCAAAGTCGGCAACGTCGACCTCGCACAGGCGTGCCTTGCCAAACTCGGCGGCGACGTCCTGCATCTCGCGCGGAACGGCGGCGTAGTCGTCGGTAGCTGCCACGTGGTCGGCGCCGACCTTAACGAGCACGAGCGCATAGCCGTGATCCTCAAAGTTGAGCTCGAGCTTCTGGGTTTTAGGCTGAGCCTGGTCCTCAAAGTCCATGTAGGCGAGGCCGCCCAGGCACACGGCGGCTTGGTCCATAAGACCGCAGGGCTTGCCGTAGTAGTTGTTCTCGGTTCGCTGGCTCATCTGAGCGAGCGTGACGGGCTCAATGGCGGGCGCGCCCCAGAGCGTCTCCATGGCACGGCCGTACGCGGCCTCGACGGCGGCAGAGCTGGAAAGGCCGCCGCCCGAGGGGACGGAGCAGGTAAAGGCAAAGTCGAAGCCCTGGGGCTCAACGCCCAGAGCAGCGATTTCGTGGGCCATACCGCGCACGAGGCTTGCGGACGTGCCCTTCTCGGACTCCTGGACATCCAGCGTGTCGAGCGTGATCTCAAACGTAGGATAGCCCTCGTCGGCGACGCGGACCTTGTTGGAATCGGTTGCCACGGCGATGCCGTCGACGGCGACATCGAGCGAGCCGGCGATAACGTGACCGCCCTCGTGATCGGTGTGGTTGCCGCTGATCTCGGAACGGCCGGGCGCGTGCACATAGAGCACCTGGCGATCGCCGATGGGGCCAAACTCCTCCTCAAACAGCTTGGTGAGCGTGGCGAGTGTCTTTTCGTCGGGGGTGGTCATGAGGGTCCTTTCCTTGGCGCATACTGACGAGTTTTCCGTCGTAGTGAGTACGTTAACAATCTGAAGCGGCATAAACTCAGCATCTACGATGCCGCACGTTACGGGCTATGTTAACGTACTCATAACACAACACTTATCACTTTTTGAGAATCTGGTAATCGGTAGAAATTCAGCCGTGAACGGTACTGCCGTATGGACTTATAAAGCAGAAGAGATGCAGATAGAAAAAGTAGAGTACGTTAACATGCGTCCGATGATAGCGGGCCTCGGCGCGGGATGTATTTCTGCCCGGGCCGGCATTCACGCTATTCAGATCTCTCAAGGGTGAAGGTGATCCTGTGGCAAGGCGCCCGTCCAACGATACCAGTTCGCGTCCGGTCTCCATGGCCGACGTCGCCCGCGCTGCTGGCGTTTCGCAGCAGACGGTTTCGCGCGTCGCCAACGGCTTGCCCAACGTTAACGAACAGACGCGCCAGCGCGTGCAGGCCGCTATGCAAGAGCTTGGCTTTCGTCCGAGTTATGCCGGTCGCTCGCTGCGCGACGGCCGTTACCATTCGGTCGGCCTGTGCGTCAACGATGTCACCAAGTTTGGCAACCTTACGATGATCGACGGCATTGCCAGCGCGGCCCGCGAGCGCGGCTGCGCCATCACGCTGGTCGAGATGTCCAAGACCGAGGAGTTTTCGCTTGCCGAGGCCACGCGTCGTATGGCCGCGCTGCCCGTGGACGGTATCATCATCGGCATGAGTCGCATGGCGCCCGATTTTGAGACGTTCGATCCGTTGCCGGGCATTGGAACGGTCATCGTTACCATGTACGCGCATCCGCGCGTGACCACGGTCGATTCCGACCATTACGGCTGCTCGCTATTGCTTATGGATCATCTGTTTGAGCTGGGGCACGAGCAGATTCGCTATATTGGCGGCCCGTCGTTCTCGGTCGACGAGCAATTTCGTCGCGCCGGTTGGCAGGATGCGCTCGAGCGTAAGCACATTAAGCCGCAGGCGCCACTCGAGGGCGACTGGTCTGCCAACAGCGGCTACGAGGCCGCTCGGTACCTGGCTGAGCACGACCGCACCATGACGGCGATTTATGCGGCAAACGACCAAATGGCAAACGGCGCCATCGCCGCGCTGCGCGATAGCGGCTTGCGCGTGCCCGAGGACGTGAGCGTGGTGGGCGTTGATGACTCGCTCGACGACTTTGTCGCACATAACGAGCTCACGACTGTCCGATTCGATTTGCATCAGCGTGGACGCGAGGTATTCGAGCATGCGGTTCCCAAGGCGGGGGCGTCGGACAGGCCCGTCGCCATTCGCATTCCCGGTCAGCTCATCGTTCGGCATACCACGGCAGCTCCGCGCGCATAGTTTTCGCAGGTCAACGGCTTGGCGTTGCGCTTCAATAACAATCGGTAAGGATGCTGGCAGATAGCCGTGGCTATAAAGGTGAGTGCTATGATAGACGGGTTCATTTGTCTATCTAGGAGGCTTTGCCTGATGGAGATCACCAAGGATATCCGCTACATTGGCGTTGACGATCACGACATTGACCTGTTCGAGGGCCAGTACGATGTGTCCGAGAACGGTATGGCATACAACAGCTACGTTATCTTGGGCGAGAAGATCGCTGTCGCCGATTCGGTCGATGGCGGTTTTGTCGACGAGTGGCTCGGCAACCTCGAGGCCGTGCTCGACGGTCGCACGCCCGACTACCTGGTCATCCATCACATGGAGCCCGATCACTCCGCCGGCATCGCCGCCTTTATGGAGCGCTATCCCCAGGCGCAGATTGTGGCAAGCATGGGCGCCTTCCGCATGATGGTCAACTACTTTGGCACGGACTACCCCGAGCGCAAGATGGTTGTCAAAGAGGGCGACGTGCTCGACCTGGGCGGCCACAGCCTGACCTTCGTTGGCGCCCCCAACGTTCACTGGCCCGAGGTGCTGTTCTCCTACGAGGCCACCGACAAGGTGCTCTTTAGTGCCGACGGCTTTGGCAAGTTTGGCGCCAACGACATCGAGGATCCGGAAGGGTGGGCCTGCGAGGCGCGCCGTTACTACTTTGGCATCGTGGGCAAGTTCGGCAAGTTTGTACAGGCCGTGCTCAAGAAGGCCGCCGATTTGGACATCCAGGTCATCTGCCCGCTCCATGGTCCCGTTCTTACCGAGAACCTGGGCTATTACCTCGACACCTACAACACCTGGTCGAGCTATCAGCCCGAGGACGAGGGCATCACGATTGCCTACGCGAGCGTCTACGGCCACCTGAAGGCCGCCGTCGAGGAGCTCGCCGCAGCGCTCGAGGCTCGCGGCCAGAAGGTCTCCGTTTTTGACTTGGCTCGCGACGACATGGCCGAGGCCGTTGAGGACGCGTTCCGCTACGACCGCCTGGTGCTCGCCTCCATCACCTATCAGGGCGAGATCTTCCCGTTTATGAGCACCTTCATCCACACGCTCGCCGAGCATGCCTATCAGAACCGTACCGTGGCGCTTGTCGAGGCCGGTTCCTGGGCGCCTGCAGCTGCCAAGGTTATGACCAAGGAGCTCGAGGGTATGAAGGACATCACCCTGGCGCAGAACAAGGTGACCGTCCTGGGTTCGCTCAACGACGCCTCGCGCGCTCAGATCGAGGCCCTCGCTGACGAGCTCTCCAAGTAGCGATACGTTCACGTTTAACGCTCAAACCACCACAAAGGGGACAGGCACCTTTGCGGTGGTTTTTGTTTAAGCGCCGGCGATGAGGAGATTTGGGCGGGCGTTGTCGACGATCTCGGCGATTGAGGTGGCGACGGCATTATCGGGATCGCTGTCCATCACGATGGCGTTGACGTCGGTCAGCTCGGCAAAGCGGTACATGCCACGTCCGTTGACCTTACTGGCGTCCATGAGGGCGGCACTTTGACGAGCGGCACCGACCATAGCCGCTTTGGTCTCGGCCATCTGCGGAAAGTCGGTCGTAAAGCCGCAGCCGGGAACAAAAGCGCCAGGGCACATGACGGCAAGATCGGCGTGGACCATTTGGAGCGCCTGCATGGTAAGTGGGCCGTACAGATAGCGATGGCCTTTGCGCAGTGCCCCGCCCAGCATGACGACATCGACTGAGGGCATGCTCTCGTCGATGTAATCGGCAATGGTAATGTCGGCCGTGATGACGGTGATGCCATCGCGCTGGTCGAGGAGCCGGACGAACTCGAGCGCTGTGGTGCCCGAGTCGACGAGCAGCGTGTCACCGTCATTGACGAGCCCGATGGCGCTTTGCGCGATGGCCTGCTTGGCGGCGACATTGACGTTGATGCGGCGATCTTGCGTGGAGACAGTTAGGCGTTTGTGGAGCGATACGGCACCGCCATGCGTGCGGCGCAGCTTGCCTGCTTCGGCGAGCGCGTCCAGGTCGGCGCGGGCGGTGACGGAGGACACGCCAAAGGTTTGGGCGATTTCTGCCACCTGCACCGAGGCATTATGCTCGAGCATTTCCATAATGGCGGCGCGTCGCTCATCGGCGAAAGCTCGGGTTGTTGCGTGGGCCATAGCTGCTCCATTCTCGGCTAAATTTGCAGGAATTGTGTTGACTCTATTTTCGTTCATTTTCTTTTTGAGTAAGAAAACACCTTTCGATTACTTATCTTTTCTATAAAAGAAAGACGCTGAACGCCCAAAATTCAATATCGAACATGCCCACTCAGCTCCAATTCCTTCCGTTTACTTTTCAAAAATGACTGTATTGACCTGCATGGGCTCAATATCTCGCACGTGCAGAGCCGCTGAATTTCATACAATGGGCGCAGCAAAACGCAAGGTAAAACGCCTTGCGGACACGTACGCCCGATGTCCAGATGCGGGCGAGGGAGAGGAGCAAACGCTCATGGCACTTGTTACCACCGAAAAGATGCTCAAGGACGCTCAGGCCGGCCACTACGCCGTCGGCGCGTTCAATGTCGAGAACCTCGAGTTTGTTATGGCCGTTCTGGCTGCTGCCGAGGAGACCAAGTCTCCCGTCATCATGCAGACCACCCCGGGCACCATCAAGACCGCTGGTCTGGACTACTTCTACGGCATGGTCAAGGCTGCCGCCGAGCGCGCTTCCGTGCCCGTCGCTCTGCACCTCGATCACGGCGATGGCTATGACCGCTGCATGCAGGCTTTCCGCACTGGCTATACCTCTGTCATGATCGACGGTTCGCACGAGTCCTTCGAGGACAACATCGCTCTGACCAAGTCCGTCGCCGACGCTGGCCGCGCCATGGGCGTGCCCGTCGAGGCTGAGCTCGGCAAGGTTGGCGGCAAGGAGGACGACGGTCCCGCGGTTGAGGGCGAGAGCCCCTACACCGATCCGGCCGAGGCCAAGGAGTTCGTCGAGCGCACGGGCTGCACCTCGCTGGCCATTGGCGTTGGCACCAGCCACGGCGTGTACACGAGCGATCCGCACATCGAGCAGTCCGTGGTCAAGGCCATCCGCGACGCCGTCGACGTGCCGCTGGTTCTGCACGGCACCTCCGGTGTGCCCGATGAGCAGGTTGCCGAGGCTGTGAAGAACGGCATCTGCAAGGTTAACTACGCCACCGAGCTGCGTCAGGCCTACACCAAGGGCTTCATGGCCTACATGGCCGAGAACCCTGCCTGCTTCGATCCCAAGAAGCCGGCCAAGGAGGGCATGCGTGAGATCACCGAGCTGGTTAAGATCCGCATGACCAACCTCAACTCTGTGGGCAAAGCAGAGTAACAGCAAGGGTACTCCGACTCGCTACATATCCCGGGGAGGGACGAGGGCTTAGTTCCCCAATCGTCCTCGGGCATGCAAAAAGCCTCGCTGCGCACTTCGTGCGGCGAGGTTTTTTGCCCCCTGCGGAAAGATTGGGGAACTAAGCCCTCGTCCCTCCCAGGTTGACCTACTCGAGGTCGTCGCCCTTGTGGCGTTAGGGCGGAAAATAATAAGAAGCCTTCGCGCTGCGGAATGATTTTGGAAACTAAGTGCGGGGGCCCGCCCAAGCTGTCCTGTTCAATCGCCCTTGTGGCGTTAGGGCTGAAAGGGTGGGGCACGTGGGTTATTTGGTTGTTAGGGTTAGTAGGTCGTTGGGGGTTTTGAGGTTGTAGGTGGCGTTTGGGATATCTTGGTGTGATCCCCATGCTGCTCGGGCAAAACTGACCCCTGCTGAAGTTGCGCATTGTTCGTCGTAGACGGTGTCGCCAACGTAGACGACGTTGCCAGGATTCGCGCCCGTACGCCGGAGATATTCGAGCATGGGAGCGGGTGCGGGTTTATGTTCGGTTGTGTCTTCGACAAGGATGATGTGCTCAAAATACTTATCGAAGCCAAGGGGTGCAATTTCTTCTGCGTATTCGTCGCGCGCACGTGAGGAGACGATGCCAAGTTTGCAGCCGTTGTCGGAGAGTGTTGCGATAACTTCGTGCAAGCCGGGAAACACGCTGATGGTGCTTTTAAAGCTGGCGGCAACTTGGCACCAGCGATTCAGCGTTGCCTGTGAGTAGATCCCAAGTTTCTCAAGGGCGTTCTTGCCGGGTATGCCGAGGGCAAATTCAAGCTCGTGTCGGGGGAGCGTTTTGCCGGTTTCTTCTTGGATAATCTGGCCAAGCGATGACAGCACGCTTTCTTCTGTATCTGCCAATGTCCCATCAACGTCAAACACGATATAGTCAAAGTACTTCATATAGTAGCTCCTATCCGTTGTTTGCCTGCAAGTTTGATGTAGTGACAGAAGAAGGGCTAGCGGGATTTCTGCCTGGTACTATCGAGATTCTGCCTCGCTGCGCGATAGCTCGAAGGAGTGCATCCCATTTGTTCTTTAAATACCTGGCCAAGATGGCTTGCTGTCGCAAAGCCGCATTGGCGCGCGACTGTCTGGACCGTTCGCGTGGTGTGTGCCAAAAGTTCGCAAGCACGGTTTACGCGGTATGCGCGCAGATATGCCGCCGGGGTCGTTCCTGCGCAAGCTTCGATAATGCGGTAACACTCTCTTTCGCTTACGCCGGCTGCAGATGCCATCTGGGGCACATCTATAGCGGCTGCATAGTTTGCGCGGATATATTCCAGGATTGCCTTGAACTGTACGTCGCGGTTGGTCATCCAAGAGGCGTTGTCGGAGGAAAAGAGCGGTTCGGCCTTGGCGTAAATCTGAATCCAGAGCTCTGACAAGCTATTCCGAAGCGCCATCTCGTTCTGCGGACGTTGAAGGTCGTGGTTAAAGGAACTCTTTAGCAAATCGATAAAGGGCATATCGTCGGGGTTGGTGGGCGACCATTTGAGCACATCGACGCCTCGACATTGCAGTAAAGGATTGATATAGCGCTTTTGAAGGTGTCCCGCGGGATCGCCGAGCATCGACGGCTGAAAGATATGTAACATTTGAATGGCTGGTGCCGAATTGGGTGATTGCAGCGTGCTGTGCAAAACGCCGCCGTTGATAAAGCCGGCGGACCCCTCCTCAAAGCGCACGTGTTCATGAGCCGCGCGCGTTCGATAGTCAATCGCTCCCTGCTCCATGTAGAAAAGCTCAACTTCGGAATGCCAGTGCCAGGGGACGGAATTGCCCGGATAGCGAGCGAATTCTGCGCGTTCGGCAATATAGGGCCAGTCTTCGGCGGTCTCGGGAAACGCTTCCTCGCGTCCTCCGCGGTGCAATTCTATGTGATCCATGTTTCGCATGGCATCAGTATAAAGCGCGATGGGCTTAGATTGCTCTTGCCTGTTCGGGGAACGCCTTGTCTAGGGATGCTTGGAGCTTATCGAAGGATGCTCGCAAGTTGTGGCTCTGGTCGGTTGAGCGTTTGGCTTTTGTGGTGGGGGAGTCGGGGAGGCCGTTTCTCTGTGTCGGGGGGAAGGAGAAAAGGTTTGCATGTTTTAGGGATGGCTGCTGTGCTGCGTCATTGGAAGAATGCATGCTTATGCGGCCTCCTCGATGTCCACCAAAAGATTGCGCGCGGGGTTTGCTGCTAGGTCCCGTGCGTTGGCAGTATTATGCCGCGGCTGCTGCAAAGAAGCGCTAAAGAAAGGCTTAACCTGGTTTGATGTTACGATGAAACTGCAGGTCAGAGGTATCGAGTAACACTCTTGAAAGGTTTTGGGCTTAAGGGCTTTCTAAGGTTTGTGACGTGGATGTGGCTCGCCTGTGTGGGGCGTGTGAATGCTCGCTGTTAGCGCTGCGGCTCTGCAGCCCGTACCTGCTCGATGACCTTTTCCATCGTGGCGTCGATGCGGTCTTTTTTGAGCTCGCATTCCCAGATGGTTATGGGTGTCCAGCCCATTTGAGTGAGTGCTGCCACGGCGGCTCGGTCGCGCTCGACGTTGCGACGGAACTTTGCCTCCCAAAACTCAACGTTGCGCTTGGGCTGGCTGGGATTGCACTTGGGGCAGCGGTGCCAAAAGCAGCCGTTGACGAAGATGGCGATCTTGCGGCCGGGGAAGGCGATATCGGGTTTGCCGGGAACCTTCCATTCCAAGCGATAACCCGTAAGGCCCACGGCGCGCAGGCGCTGGCGAACGAGCAGCTCGGGCTTGGTATTGGCGCGCTTGTTGCCCTTCATGGACTTTTTGATGGCGGCTCGACGGCGGACCAGTTCGCGCTCGTCAGCGGAGAGGTCCGAGGTATCGATGCCGTCCAGCAGGCCGGGCTTGGGGCGCTTTTTGCTGTGGCGCTTAGGCTTGCGCTTGGGTTTGGTAGCGGGCTCGTCGGCCGTGGTCTCGGTATCGTTGGCAGCGCCATTAGCCTCAAGCCGGTCTTCCTTCAGCTCAATCAGCGCATCAATGAGCCCCTTGTCGGCGGGCATCCATTCCACCGTGGCAAGCGAGGTGCGCGGAATCCAGCGGATATCGAGCTGGCGGTCGTGCTTCTGGGGCTCATCGGATTCATCAGCCAGCGAGCAGTAGTAACACTCCATTGAGAGATGAAAATCGGGGTAGTCATACTCAACGGTGTAGAAATCACGTAGGTTGGTGACCTTTACCTGTAGCTCTTCCATAAGCTCGCGGCGCACAGCGTCTTCGGGTGTTTCGCCGCGCATGAGCTTGCCACCTGGGAACTCCCACAGTCCCTGCATGTCGCCGTAGCCGCGCTGCACGGCAAGCAGCTCGTCAGATCCATCCTTGCGAATGATCCCAGCGGCAACATGAACAGTCTTCAACAGGAGTCCTCTCTCCACATCAACACATGGCAGGCTACCCTTACCTTACACAACGGTAA
This sequence comes from uncultured Collinsella sp., assembly GCA_902466395.1. Taxonomy (GTDB): domain Bacteria; phylum Actinomycetota; class Coriobacteriia; order Coriobacteriales; family Coriobacteriaceae; genus Collinsella. Next base: position 25,199 of record CABQQR010000003.1, on the reverse strand, counting down.
GGCAAGCGTAAGCCATATCGATGGTAGCCGACTCGGCTCCTTGCGACTATAGATGCCGTAGACTAATCGCAAGAAAGGACTCGGTATGCAAACCACCCAAATGGCGACCCCGGTACTGGAGGTCGCGCATCTCGAAAAGGTATATGGAGCGCTGGGCAACGTGACCCGCGCGCTCAACGACGTCAACTTTACCGTCAACCGCGGCGAATTCGTCGGCATCATGGGAGCCTCGGGCTCGGGCAAGTCGACGTTGCTCAACTGCGTGTCGACCATCGATGCCGCCACGAGTGGCGCCATCCGCATCAACGGCCAGGATGTGACGCGCATGAAGCAGGCCAAGCTTTCGCAGTTCCGCCGCGAGGAGCTGGGCTTTATCTTCCAGGATTCCAACCTGCTCGATACGCTCACGGCACGCGAGAACATCGCCCTGCCGCTCACCATTGCCCGCACAAACTCGGCAGAGATCTCGACCCGCGTGCAGGACGTGGCCGCGCGCCTGTCTATTAGCCAGGTGCTCGACAAGTACCCCTACCAGATGTCCGGCGGCCAGCAGCAGCGCGTTGCCGCGGCTCGCGCGCTCGTCACCGACCCCACCATGATCATGGCCGACGAGCCCACCGGCGCCCTCGATTCCAAGAGCGCCCGCCTGCTGCTCGAGAGCTTGGAGGCCCTGAATCGCCGCCTGCGCGCGACCGTGCTCATGGTTACGCACGACAGTTTTGCCGCCAGCTACACGAGCCGTGTGCTGTTTATTCGTGACGGCAAGATCTTCACCGAGCTGCGCCGCGGCGACACCGACCGCCGAGAGTTCTTCGACCGCATTATGGAGGTCGTTGCCATGATGGGCGGTGAGGGCTCCGATGCTCTGTAAACTCGCTTGGGGCAACGTCCGCCGCGCCGGCCGCGACTACCTCGTCTACCTTTTGACGCTCACCCTGGGCGTCACGGTCTTCTATGCCTTTAACACCATCTCGATGCAGGTCGACATTGCCGGCATCGATGAAGAGGGCTTGGCGCAGGTTATGGGCAGCATGCTCGGCTACCTGACGTACTTTTTGGCCGGTGTCATGGCCTTTTTGATGGTGTATGCCAATAACTTCATCATGAAACGCCGCAAAAAGGAGTTTGGCCTGTACCAGGTGCTCGGCATGGGGCGCGGGCGCGTCGCCACGATCATGGCGCTCGAGACGGTGATCGTCTCGGTCGGCGCTTTTGTCGCCGGCATTGTGCTGGGTGTGGGACTCTCCCAGCTCATGACATTCTTTACGGCCTCGCTCTTTAAGACACAGATCGCCAATTTTCATTTCTTCTTCTCGGTGCATGCGTTCAACCTGACCCTTGCCTGCATGCTCGTGATGTTCGTACTCACGTTACTGCTGAACCTGCGCGCCGTGCGTCGTACCAAACTCATCGAGCTTATGGGTGCCGAGCGCCGCAACGAGAGCATCAAGACACGTAATCCCTGGATTGCGATTGCCATCTTTACCGCGGGCGTGCTACTTGTGGGCGTGGCCTATTACCGTCTGCTGCGCGACGGGTTCCCGCTCACCGCGTCGGGCGATAAGCTGCAGGGGGCCATGAATCAGTTCGGCATCACTACCGCTATGGTCACGGTGGGCACCTTTGCCCTGTTCTGGGGGCTTTCGGGCATGCTTATCAAGCTGCTGCAGAGCCTGCGCGGCGTGTACTGGCGCGGTCTCAATATGTTTACCGTGCGCCAGCTTGCGGCCAAGGTCAACACGGTGTGCTTTTCGATGGGCGTCATCGCGATGATTCTGTTTTTGGCCATTACCTCGGTGACCTGCGGTATGTCGATCGCCAACGTGATGAACGAGAATCTGGAGCGCTATAACCCTGTTGACGTGTCTCAGACGTATGTCTATTACACGCCCGAAACGCTCGACTACTACAAGGAGTATGTCAATCCGTCTGAGGCCGATCGCATGGTGCTGGCCGATGCAACGGTCGATTTGTACGCTGCATGGCATGGCGAGCGCAAGTCGGCGGACAACAACGATGAGACAGGCAAGAAGGTCAATATCGCCGATGTTGCCGGTGAGCATGTGCAGATCGATTCGTATCTGAGTTACCCGCTTGGCGGCTCGGGCCCCTCGGTGGTGGCGGGTGAGATGTGCAAGGCCATGGGAGAAAAGCTTCCCAAGGCGCTCGAGGGAAGCAACGCCGATGCGATGGGTCTGTATGTGACGCCGGCGAGCCAGTACAACAAACTGCGCCAGATGATGGGCGAGGAGCCGGTGAGCATTGGCCGCGACCAGTATCTGCTCACGTGTGATATGGGCGGTGAGCTGGGCGACCTGTACACCAAGTATATGGCTGGCGGCCATACCCTCACCTTGGACGGGCATGAGCTCAAGCCCGCAACCGATAAGTCGGACGAGGACACGGCGGCCATCGCCAACTCGGCGATGGACAGCAATCCCGGTACCGTGGTCGTAGCCGATGAGCTGCTGTCCCAGCTTAATCTGCAGCCGTATTCCAGTAATCTGCTCGTTAATTACAAACAGGGTATGGATACGACCGAGGCAGACGAGAGCATTAAATACACCTTGCTCGATAATCTGCTCGTTGACGGCAAGGAGCCGGGGTCGTGGGGAGTCTTCATCACGCGTTCCGAGATGTACACGCAAGCAGCGCAGATGAACGGCATGATTAGCTATCTGGCCATCTACATTGGCTTTGTACTGGTCGTTGCGTGCGCGGCGATACTGTCGATCCAGCAGCTCTCCAATGTGGCCGACGGCAGCCGCAGCTATCGTGTGCTGGCACAGATTGGCTGTGACGACCGCCAGATTCGTCATTCGGTGATGGCGCAGCAAGCGGTATTCTTCCTGTTCCCGCTGGCAGTGGGCCTGGCGCACTCCTTTGTGGCGCTCAAGGTGATCATCGAGCTGGTGAGCATATTCGGAGATATGAGCATCGCCGGCACCGTGGGCCTCACCTGCGCGATTTTCCTGGCGGCCTATGGTGGCTACTTCCTGGTAACGTACCTCATGAGCGCCGGCATGGTACAAGCTGCCATCGCCACCCGCTACAGTGAGTAACAGACGGGCAAAACCGTCGCAAAATCAGAGCGAATAACCGCCGCGAAGGGAGTCCAGCTCCCTTCGCGGCGGTATTTTGCGTATCTAGAGCATCTCAGATGCAAGTGAGTAGGCTTTTTTGGATCTGCCGAGCACATCGCGGCAAGTGCTCAATAAAATCGCAGGTCAGGGCTGTGGCGTTTTGAGGTGTGCTCGGCATCCCGCCAAAAGCCTACTCACTTGGTTTTTACCGCTAGAAGACCGCCGCGAGGGAAAGCAGCTCCCTCGCGGCGGTTGGCGTTTGCCCAGATAAAACCTGCCAAAACAAACCTGTCCCTTTTTAGCAGGTTATCGCTTCCAAAAGTGGAGGATCAGCGTGGTGCCTTTTGGTGGAGGGGGGATATTGATTAATTCGGGTAACATTTTTTTAACGTCGGGAACGATGTTAAAATACCCAAAATGCTATCTAGGAGCTTTGATTTTATGGCAACCGAGGCAGCTACCCTGCAAAACGTGACGCGCTCGTTCCTCTGGCATTCAATTATGTTGTTTATAGGGGCGGCTGGTCTGTATTGTGTGGCGCCAAGTATTTATACGGGCCTTTCTGGCACCGTTCTTATCGGTCTGCATCTGTTTTCGGGCTTCTGTGTGGGCCTCATCTCTCGCCCTGTGAGACCGGGTATTTCCAAAAGGCTTTTTGGACTTATGCTCGTAGACATTGCACTTCTTGTGATGTACACGATATCTCTTAATGTCTTTCATCAATTTCATGTTGTGGTTTCGGCGCTCGCGTTCATTTTGTTGTTACTAGCCCCCTTGCTTGTCGCTTGCTGTTCTTGGGTGCTTGGCGGTGAATTCGCAAACATACGTGCGGGATTAAAGGGGAAACATGTGGCCGATGGCTCTGCTCTCCACGGGTATCCTGAGCTCGCACTTTACAGCCCCGTTGTGCTCTTGATTGCTTTGCTTGTTGGCCTTCAGTTTCTTCTCGTCCCGTTGATGGACTCCATCGGTTCTTTCCTTTCCGTTAACGCCGAGATGGGGGTTGCTGCCTCGCTCGTCGAACCTCTTGCGTTTGGTAATGCCGCCGTTATTCTCGATACGGATTGTTTGTTTTCGCGCAATATAAACATCGGGGCTGTGCTCCTGAGCTTTGGTGGGCATCAAGAGATCGTATTGCTTCTGGTTACCGTTTTGGGCAGTATCCTTGCCAGGGCCATAACGCGATTTTTCCCCGACTTAACGAGCGCTTTTTCTGCGGCCGCCAAATTAGGAGGAAAACACTCTGCAGTTGCCGATATCCTTACGGCTTCGGGTTTTTCTCAAAGGGAGTCCGCGGTTTTCTCTATGAGGATAGAGGGAAAAACGTACGAGGAGATTGCTTCTGCCTTGGACATTTCCCCGTCTACTGCCCGTACCTATTTGTCGCGGGCCTTGACTAAAACCGGATATAAAAACATTTCAGAGGCGACGGCTGGACTTCTCTTGTCAAAGGATGCGTGGCATCTTGACGCAACAAAAGGCCATGATCACCGTTCAGAATCGCTGGGGTCCTCATCGTTCAATCAGAACTGCAGGATAGTCTTCGTCTGCTTCCTGTTTATGTATGCGTCTGGAATGGGCATCGAGGAAATCCTCGTATGCTTCGGCTTTGAGCATGATGCGATAATCCTATCGATAGCTATAGTGCTTGTGGCCCTGTGTTGCCGTGCGGCTATACGGTGGATGTCTAAAATGCACTTGTGCCTTTCGCCTGAACTCACCCTTTCTTCGGTGTCTGTGGGTGCTGGAGCAGCGTTCTGGGTTCACGATGTGGTAAGTCGACTGTACATTTTCTTTGAGTCCGTTGGGAGCGGTGAGGCCGTTGGCGGCCTTATGCCTGCCTTACGCGTGACTGCGTTCCTTGTCGTACTTATCCTTATGGCTAATTCGCTGCTATTCTTGCGTTCGAAAGATACGGTTCGGGTGGGTGATCGACGCGATACCGTGCGTGAGGCCTTCTTGAGGCTTGGTTTCACGCCGCTTTATGCCGATATCATGACATGCGTTTTTGATGGCAATAGAACCACCGAGATTTGCGCACATCTTAACGTTGCTCGGGGAACCGTCAAAGTGGCCAAGAGCAAGAGCTATGCCTTGCTTGGAGTTCACTCGGAGCGTGAACTTAGAGATAGGGTTTTTAGTCTTATGGCAGATGTTATAGAAAATAGCAGGTAGAAGCCTGTAGACAAATAAGATTGTAAATCCATCCTACACGTCTACAGACAGTTCTGACGATGAAGGCGATACTTCCGGACAACGGGTCCGACGACTCGTGTGTTGCGAACCGGAGGTGCTTGCTGTGAAGACCTGTGATTGCCTCACATATGTACGGCTTAATTTAGAAGTTCTTGCGCGCAACCGGGGAATTATGTTGCTGACGGCGCTGCTCGCGCTCGTATTCTGCATCCCGGTATTTCTATCCGTTCCAACGGGAGCAGATTATCTATATGGTAGAGCTTCCATCGAAGACCAGAGAGCCCTTTTGGTCTCTCAAGTCTCTGACGGCGTTTATGACACTGCCCCACAGGAGCTCAACAGCATCATTGCCGACGAAAGGGCGTGCCTTGATCGGGCGCTTGAAAGCAAGGCGGACTCCAGAGAGTATTACGATGCGATTGCCGATTACGACAATCTATTGCTCAAGGAATACCGACTCGGTTATTTGAATGGTGTTGATTCGGAGTTATCGCTTGAAGCCCAAGAACGTCTTCCCCGAGCCATATCGATGCTGGCCCATCCGGAATCGTACGACTCAACAACAAAAATGCCCGGGATGATCCTTCTCGCATATTATTGCGGCGCTGTTCCTGCAATAGCGTGGCTTTTGGTCCCGGTCCTCGTCCTCTATATGTCGCTTGAGGGGGATGGAAAGCGGTTCTACGATCGAGCGTTGTTGTCAAAGTTAGAGATGAATGCATGCCGCGTTCTCGTCTCTGGTATTGCATCGATGCTGGTTTTGGTTCTGGCGTTGGCTCCCTGTTTTGTATTGGCAACGGTGTTTAACGGTGTAGGTCAGACAGAGTACCCAGTCGTATTCATTCAGTATGGTGACGTAGTCGAAAGAACTGTGTTAGTTCAGCTAGGGCTATTTGCCGTCTTTGAAGCTGTGCTGTCGATGATGTTTGCTTGCTTGGGCGTGTGCGTGTACGCCGGAAGCAGAAACAGGGCCATTTCGTCCATGGTGATCGCTCTTGTGGGGGGCATAAGCCAGCTTCCGTTTTATGCGAGCAAAGATGCTCCATGGCATGCGTTGCTGCCGTATATGGTGTCGAGCTATTCTGCCTCTTCGTTTGCGCTCGGCGGCGCATCTTACGCCAATGGAGCGGAGGTATCTCTCGTTCCTGAAGCCAGTGCATCGCACTGCCTCTTTGCCGTGATGGGCGCGTTTGCTGTTTGCGCGTTGGGGGTCATTTCGTTTTCGCGTCTAAAAAGCAAGAATCGCTGGGCCTGGAACCATATTCGCCCGGATAGTTTGGGCGAGAAAAGCTTGCTCTCTCTGTCGCTGGATGCGTTGACGGTTGGAAAAAACCAGCTGGTAAAGGGATTGCAGTTTGATATGCCCGCTGGCCAGATATGGGGTCTTGTCGCGCCAAATGGACATGGCAAGACTACGCTACTGAATACTCTTTGGGGAGATGCTGGGCCATCAGTGCGCGTGTCAGGTTCTCTCTGTTTTCATGCAAAAGTATGCGTCGACCGTGAGGAAATGAGAAAGGTATTCTTTTTGGTTCCGAATAGGCCGTCGCTATTGATTCCATACATGACCGTCGCTTTTCATCTCGACCGATGCAGGAGAATTTGGCATTCACCTCGCACTTTGGACCAAGTGCTTGATCGCTTTGACTTGACTGGGTTGAAGAATACGCCCGTATCTAGGCTGTCTGATGGAAATAGACAATTACTTAATGTCGCGATGGCGTATATGTCCTATTGCGAAGTCGTCCTTTTGGATGAGCCCATGAATGCACTTGATGTGAGACACGTTGCGATTGTTTCGAATGCTCTTAGAGATGAAGCGGGTAGAGGAGCACATGTCATTATCTCTTCTCATCTTATCGGAAACCTCGAATCGCTCTGCGATGCCTCCGTATTGCTCACAGGGGATGACTCGCGTGTCGTTACCAGAGAAATGGGAGGTGATTCGAAGTGGATCGGTAATGTATACGCGCAGCTTTTCAAGACGAACGACAGTAAAACTAGGAAAGGAAGATAACCATGAAACGCCATGTAACGAAGAACTTTGTGAAGGCAATGTTCGCATGTTTTATGCTTACCCTGTCGATGGTCACAATTCCCGTTTGTGCGACGGCGAAACCAGATGCAGGTTCTGTCGCGCCTTGTCGTCTTGTGACAGCGGACGTCTTGGACACTTACAAGTCGTTCTCCACTGCGAACCACCCGAGCGAGAATGTTGATTGTTTCGACCAGACATACAAGAGGCTGTCTTTCAAAACTTCGTATTCTCGTACGGGGCAAACGATTCTCTATACGGGTGCCGCGTTAAGCCCACGCGGCAACGGGATGCCCGGGTTTGAGACAAAATATCAGTGCACATATCGTACCTGGTAGACAACTCTAGGATCGGATCTCTCCGAATAACTTTGTGGCGGACTTGTTTAACGCTACCGCTCCTTCGTTTATCTCAATCTGTAACATCTGACTGGCAAAAACGCTTCTACCTGTTACAGATTGAGATTATTCGACGCGCGTTCTGTAACTCGTCTCGATCTGTAACAGTAAGACGGCGATTTGGTCTCCATATGTTACAGATTGAGACGAAAGAAAGCGTGAGCTAGAAAACCGCCGCGAGGGAAAGTAGCTCCCTCGCGGCGGTTGGCGTTTACCCAGATAAAACCTGCCAAAATAAACCTGTCCCTTTTTGGCAGGTTATCGCTTCCAAAAGTGGAGGATGAGCGTCGTGCGGTTTTGCTGTTCGGTTTTGACCAGGATGTTGTGGATGTGGGTCTTGACGGTGCCCACGGCAAGGAATAGCTCGTCAGCGATCTCTTGGTTCGATTTGCCCAGTACGACCAGACGCATAACTTCGGTCTCACGGTTGGAGAGCTTGTAGGCGTTGCGATAGAAGGGCATCTGCTCTTCGATGTGTCGATCAAGATCGCTGACGTTCTTTTCCTCGGGCGCCTCCTGCATGCGGATTGAAAGCACGTGGTAGGAGTAGATGATCAGCAGAATCGCAAAGTAGCAGGCAAAGACGTTTTCGCTAAAGTTGCGCTTGGACAGATATAGTTGCAGCCAAGAGGGCGCCAGACTCATGGGGACAATCAGAATGTTGTAGAAATCCTCGGCGACGATGCATCCGACCAGAATGGCGCCGATAATCAGGTGCTTTTGTTGGTTGTTAACGCGTGCCTTCAGCTCGACTTGTGTGCTCTTGCGTGCCGTCCAAAAGATATATAGCCCCACGAAAACAAGGAATACCTGACGCATCGTGTAGTAGAGCCATTGATGAATGGGGCCGTAGGGGACAGCGACGATAATCAGCAGCTCGCTCAGCAAGAACGTTGCGACGGGAATGACAAACTGCTTTTTTGAATGCTTGTCGAGCAAATCCATGGCAATGAGCCAAATAAAAGCCTGCGAAGCGGTCGCCACAAAGGTCCGCAACACAGGCATGGTAATTGAGTAATAGTCGCTGGCCGGAAAACTCTGGTTTTGCAGCGTGTATTCAAAAAAGAAAATCTCGGTCATCTCGATGGCATAGCAGATAAATACGCCGCTGCCATAGATAAAGAAGCGTCGACGAGATGAGGCATAGGCGGCAAGCGAGAGCACCGCCGTCACAATACAGATCACGAGTATCGCTAGGGTATAGAAGAACATCAGGGTGTTCATCTGTCACCGTCCCATCTCATTTATTCTATGGCCGAGCCCTGTATACCTTGTGGGATATAGACGTCTCAACCCTTCGTTTCATTGCGGATTAGGCGCCGAGATACAGCATAGCCGTATACCGTTCGCGGTTCTAGATGGTAAACCCCCTGCAAGCTCGCTACCTGCTGGTTTATATTGGTTTAGAGGGGGTGTAACTCCGTGAACGGTCTTTAATCCCGAATAAACTAGGTAAAAATTGCATACGGGTGAATGATGGTCTTGTCAACACGAGGCGTGATGTTCGAGCGCCTCATAGTAATAGTCGGCAAGACCGGCGGAAAGGAAATCGACATGGCACTGCCTAAGGATTTCATCGACACCAACGACTTTACCAAAGAGCAGATCCTGGCTATCGAGGATCTTGGCCTGGCAATGAAGAAGGCCATCAAGGTTGACGGTTATTATCCGCACCTGCTCCGCAACAAGAGCCTTGGCATGATCTTCCAGCAGGTCTCCACCCGCACCCGTCTTTCCTTCGAGACCGCTATGACCGACCTCGGCGGCCATGCTCAGTTCTATGGCCCTGGCACCATCCAGCTCGGCGGTCACGAGTCCCTGGGCGACACCGCTCGCGTTATGGGCTCGCTGCTCGACATGATGATGGCTCGCGTTGACCGTCACAAGGACGTCGTCGGCCTCGCCGAGGGCTCTGCTGTGCCCGTCATCAACGGCATGTCCGAGTTTAACCACCCCACGCAGGAGATGGGCGACCTCATGACCATGCTCGAGAACCTCCCCGAGGGCAAGAAGATCGAGGACTGCACCCTGGCCTTCATCGGCGACGCCACCCAGGTCTGCGTCTCCCTCATGTTCATCGCCTCCAAGGTCGGCATGAAGTTCGTCCAGTTTGGACCTAAGGGCCACCAGATCCCCGACGGCGGCCTGCACGTTGGCACCGTCGAGGAGCGCGCCGAGTTCGGCAAGCAGATGATGGCCATCGCCGAGGAGAACTGCAAGGTCTCCGGCGGCTCTGTCGTCATCTCCGACGACATCGAGTGCATCAAGGGCGCCGACTTCATCTATACCGACGTGTGGTATGGCCTGTACGACGAGGAGGTCTCGGGCGAGAACTACATGGACGTGTTCTATCCCAAGTATCAGGTCACCATGGACATGATGAACTTCGCCGGCCCCAACTCCAAGTTTATGCACTGCCTGCCGGCCACCCGCAACGAGGAGGTCGTCGACGAGGTCATGGACGATCCCGAGCGCTCCCTGTGCTGGGTCGAGGCCGAGAACCGCAAGCACTCCATCCGTGCTCTCCTTGCCGCCCTGGGCAAGCGCACCCCGCTCAACGACGAGGGTGTCGAGTACTCCGCCAAGGCTGAGCTCCACGCCGCTCTCGAGGCTCTCGAGCAGCTCTAAGCCTCAAGGCTTCTAAAAGCACGTTTGCGGGTGGCGGATGCTCGTCTCCTGTCGCCCGCTCACCGAGGCCCAAGCAATTGCCTTAATACCTTAGGGCCTCGGATCTGTCCAAGACTGAGCGAAGGAGCTCATCATGAGCGACGGAAAGAAAAAGCTTTCCTTCTTGACGGTCATTTCGACCATCATCTGCGTCGTCTTCGTTTGCGAGGCCGCCGCTCCTGCTGCTGCCATTGGCAACCAGCAGTTCTTCTGGTGGATCTTCCTGATCCTGACCTTCCTGCTTCCCTACGGCATGGTTGTCGCCGAGCTCGGTACCACCTATGACGGCGAGGGCGGCATTTACGACTGGGTACGCGATGGCCTGGGCGACAAATGGGGCGCCCGCATCTCGTACTACTACTGGGTCAACTACCCGCTGTGGATCGCCTCGCTGGCTACGATGTTCCCCGACATTTTGGGCATGGTCTTTGGCGTCGAGTTCAACTTGATCGCCAAGATGGGTATCGATCTTGCCTTTGTGTGGATCGTCTACCTCATGGGCCGCTCCAAGGCGGCCGACTCCGAGTGGGTCCTTAACGGTGGCGCCATCATCAAGGTCGCCGTCGCCGTTATCGTTGGCGCTTTGGGCATTTGGTATGCCATGGAGAACGGTTTTGCGAACGACATGTCCGCTGCCACCTTCCTGCCCGAGCTCACCAACACCAACGCTCTCGGCTACCTGTCGATCATCATCTTTAACTTCATGGGCTTCGAGGTCATCTGCACCATGACCGACGACATGGCCGATCCCGCTCGCGATATCCCCAAGGCTATCATCGTCGGTGGCCTGTCCATCGCCGTGATCTACCTGTTCGCTGGCTTTGGCATCGGCGCTGCTGTGCCGGCCGATTCCATCGACCCCGACTATGGCATGATTGTCGCAGTCCAGACCATGGTGGGCGACTCCATGATCTTCAAGGTCATCTGCATCGCCTTCCTGATCACCCTGTTCGCCAACATGGCCGCCTGGTCCTTCGGCGTCAACTCCGTCGCCCGCTATGCTGCCGAGCACGGCAACATGCCCAAGGTCTTCGCCTCGATGATCTCGGATGACGACATGCCCAACGGCGCCAACCTGGTCAACGCCATCGTTGCCTCCCTGGTGCTGTGCCTGCAGCTCGTGCCCATCGACGCCATCTCCAACGGTGTCTTCTGGATGCTCTTCGGCACCTCCGTCGTCTTCCTGCTGCTGACCTACATCCCGATGTTCCCGGCGTTCCTCAACCTTCGCAAGAACGACCCCGACCGCGAGCGTATCTTCACGTTCCCGTTTAAGGGCGCCATGATGAAGGTCATGCTGGCCATCCCTTGCATCGAGCTGATCCTGGCCATCGTTGCAACGCTGGTGCCGCTCTCTGCCGCTGAAATTGGCGACAAGCTCCCGATGATCGTTATCTTCATCGTGCTTCTGCTCATCGGCGAGGTTGTCCGCGTCGTCAGCGCCAAGGGCCGCGAGACCGAGTACAAGGGCCTCACTCCCGAGCTGGCAGCTCAGCGTCTCGCTGAGGAGGCCGCCGAGGCCGAGGAGAACTAGAGCACCCGGTTCTGGGGCTCCAACCCTCCTCGCGTACCAACGTGCGCTTCGTCGGGCTTGTCGCTCCCGACTCCGGGCACTCTAGCCTCTTCGGAGACGTGCCCAAGCGACAGGTTTGCTAACCATTCCCCGGGGTGGGTGTGAGCGATAGCTCCGGTAACCACCGCCCACCCCAATCTCTCTTCCGTATCCTTCGTGCGTTTTGTCTCCGCGCACTTGGTTACGTCGTCGCTTGCCGGTGCGACTCCGTGAAAACCGGCGCCGGGCGCCCCGACCTTTGCCGGGGAACGGGCGCCTACCATCTCTTGGTTTTAGGCTGCGGGTAATCTGCCCGCGGCAAACGATCGTTCGATTTGGAGGAAATCTTATGCGTACGATCACCGAGTCCGAGTCCACCCCCAAGGCCGACGGCTTCTTTATGCCCGCCGAGTTCGCCCCGCAGGATCGCGTGTGGATGGGCTGGCCCCACCGCACCGACACCTGGGCCCACGGCGCCAAGCCTGCTCAGAAGCAGTATGCCGCCATCGCCCGCGCCATCTCCGAGTTCACCCCGGTCTATATGTGCGCCAACCAGGTCGACTATGCCAACTGCAAGGCCGTCTTCGAGAACGACGAGAACGTCACCGTTATCGAGATGACCACCGACGACGCTTGGTTCCGCGACACTGCCGCCACCTACGTCATCAACGGCAAGGGTGAGAAGCGTGCCAACCACTGGCACTTCAACGCCTACGGCGGTCTCGTCGATGGCCTCTATTTCCCGTGGGACAAGGACGAGCAGATCGCCCTTAAGATGGCTGAGCTCTCCGGCTGCCGTCGCTATCGTCCCGATGACATGATTCTCGAGGGCGGCTCCATCACCGTCGACGGCGAGGGCACCCTTGTCGTGACCGACCAGTGCCTGCTTTCCCCGGGCCGCACCTGCTCTGCGGTGCTCGAGGAGGAAGAGGATCCCGAGTCCATCTGGCCCAAGTTCAAGAAGAAGTTTGAGCCCTGGAGCGAGGAGCTTCGCGCCTACATGGACGAGCACCTCAAGGATTACCTGGGTGTCGAGAAGGTCATCTGGGTCAAGGAGGGCATCGACCCCGAGGAGACCAACGGCCACATCGACGACGTCGCCACGTTCATCGCCCCGGGCGTCATGGCCTGCATCTGGACCGACGATCCCGAGTATCCGTTCTACGAGCAGTGCCACGCTGCCTACGAGACCCTCTCCAACGCCGTTGACGCCAAGGGCCGCAAGATGAAGGTCTACAAGCTCTGCATGCCCGTGAACCCGCTGTTCATGGACCAGGCTTCCTGCGATACCATCGACGCCGACGAGAACGCCGAGCCGCGCGTTCCCGACGAGCCGCTGATCGCCTCCTACATGAACTACCTGGTCACCAACCACGGCGTTATCGTCCCGCAGTACGGCGACGAGAACGACCAGCTGGCCGTTGACACGCTCCAGAAGATCTATGACGAGGTCTGGGGCGAGGGCGTCTACAAGTGCGTCGGCGTTCAGTCCGAGCAGGTCGTCTTCGGCGGTGGCAACATCCACTGCATTACCCAGCAGGAGCCCTCGGCGTAACTCAGGCACGCCACCTTGGCGTTCACTCGTCGCTTACGTAGCGTCAGTACGCTACGCTCCTCGTTCGCGCCAATCTGGCGCACCTGAGCACGCCGAGTAAACGTCTGACTTTCCGAGCCGTGATGCTTCGGGAACCCAGCCGATCAATCGGACGGTCGGTGAATCGGACCATCTTGGGGCATTGATGGTCGGCTTGCCCGATGTCTTGGTCGGTTGGGTTTTCTTTGGGCACTCCGTTGCCTCCACTTCGGAGTGCCCTTTTCTTTGATTGAGTACGCGTCTGGCCTGGGATTTTTTGCGGGTTAGGCCAATTGTTCGCTTGAATTTCCCAGGTCAGACGCGTCTTCAATTGCCGAAAGTTATCGGTCGTGAACGCGGCCGTTTTGATCGGAGTATCTATGTACCAGCGTATCGTTATCTACACGCGCCTGTTCCGCGAGCGTTGGTCCAACAAATGCATCCTCTCCTCTCTCTGGGATGGCACCTGCACCGGTGACGCGGCCTGCAACCCTACCTTGGGCTGCGCCTTCGGTACAGATGCCATCCTTTTTGCTGTGAGGGGAGCGTGCCATGGCAGGTAAAAAGTTCTCCCTGATCGAGGTCATCCTTTCGGTTATCTGCGTCGTGTTTACCATCGAGGCGGCGGCTCCGGCATCTGCCATGGGCAACGTGCAGTTCTTCTGGTGGATCTTCCTTATCATTACGTTTTTGCTTCCCTATGGTCTGGTGGTGGCCGAGCTGGGTACGGCGTTTGATTCCGAGGGCGGCCTGTACGATTGGGTTCGCTTGGGCCTGGGCGACCGTTGGGGCGCCCGTTGCTCTTGGTGCTACTGGGTTAACTTTCCGCTGTGGGTGGCAAGTATCGCCTGCATGTTCCCCAGTGTCATTAATGCGGTGTGGGGTATCGAGTTTTCACTCGGGATCCGAATCGCCATCGAGATTGTCTTTGTGTGGGGCGTCACGGTCATGGCAATGCAGCCGGTGGCCGAGGCAGATTGGGTCATGGACGGCGGCGCCGTCATCAAGGTGCTCATTACCGCTGTGGTGGGAATCGTCGGCATTTGGTTTGCCTGCAATAACGGCTTTGCCAACGACATGTCGTTTAAGACCTTCATTCCAGATCTGGGCGACACCAATTCGTTGACGTACCTATCGATTATCCTGTTCAACTTTATGGGCTTCGAAGTGGTCGCGACCTTTGCCAGCACGATGAAGAACCCGTCGCGTGATATCCCCAAGGCGGTTATTGCCGGTGGCGTGGCCATTGCGGCGATCTACATCATCTGTGGCATTGGCATTGGAGCCGCGGTTCCCACCGAGCATCTTTCACTCGATTCGGGCATTGTGGACGCAGTCGCCGCTATGGTGGGGCGCACCCACCCGCTGACGATGGTCGTGGGCGTGGCCTTTTTGGTGACGCTGTTCGCCAATATGATCTGCTGGAGCTTTGGCGTCAACAACGTAGCGAGCTATGCCGCGCGCCATGGCAACATGCCGCGTCCCTTTGCGTTGGTGTCCAAAAAGACCGGCATGCCCAACGGCTCGGCGCTCATTAACGGCTGTTTTGCCAGTCTGGTGCTGCTGCTCCAGATTCCGCTGGGTGAGGGTTCCGACGTCTTTTGGGTCTTCTTCTCGATGAACGTCGTCTTTCTGCTCATGAGCTATATCCCGATGTTCCCGGCGTTTTGGCGCCTGCGTAAATACGACGACCGCCCGCGTGTGTTTCGCGCGCCCTTCGAGGGCAAGGTGCTTGCGGTAGCGCTTGCGGTGCCGGTGGTAGAACTCGTGCTTTCGATTGTTGCGACAATCGTGCCGCTTAACAGCTCGCCCGCCGAGATGTCAAAGTTGCCGATCCTCTTGGGTGTGGTGATCGGCGTGTTGCTGGGCGAGGTTTCGCGCCTCATATCGCGTCGCGGCCGCAGCATCGACAATCCCGGCGTTGGTGCAAAGAGGTCAGATCGCTTTGCGCCAAAACAGTAGCGCCGCGAGTTGCGCGGCGCTGGCTGCATCTTGGATTACTGCTCGCGGTGCTCGGGATCGGAAACGAGCTTAGGCGCAAAGTAGGGGACGTGGCCCAGGTACGGGCGGCTGTCCGAACGCTCCTCAACGGCGCAGGGGACATCGTCGTAGGTCATGGAAGAACCGAGTCGGGTGATGGCCTTGGCGGCGGGCGCGACGAGCATCTTGAGCGGAGCGATCGGTGCCATGGCATCTCCTTTCATCGGTGAGACACAGCTTGTTTATCTAAACGATACAGTACGTTTAATCGGTGAGTCTAATCTTGCGGCAAAGAATCTGTCAACATCCTCACAGCATCTAGACAGGGGAGGCGGGCATGAGTTTCGCGTTCTATATCTACACCACGATTATCATGGGTGTGGCTCTGGTGACCAGTGCCGTGGCATTGGTGGTTTGGCTCATGACGCACCGTCGCGACAGCCTAGTGGCCGCGGCGGGCTTTTTGCTCTACATGCTCGATATGTCGGTCATCTTTTTTGACGAGTACACTCGGCTCAAATATGACTACGCCGTTACCTTTAGCGAGCCGCTGCAGCACCCCTTGCTGCGCTGCGTGCTCGGTATTGCCATCTATGCTTGCATTGTGCTGTGGATGTTTGCGCGCTTGCGCAAAAGGCCGACGTCGCGCATGCTCGGACTTGTTATCGCGCCGTTTTCAATCTTGCAATTGGTGCTGGTGCCTCGCAGCGGTGCTGCCGGAGAGATGCAGCAGTATCTCTTTTGGCTCACGCGTGACCTGGGCAATGTAGGATGTCTTGCCTATGCCGCCTGGCATTACCGGCACAGGGCCACGCGTGTTGAGAAACTCGACCTCGACCGCTCAAAGCTCTTTTGGAAGGTGGCACTCGTTCTTGCGTTTTGCGTAATCGCCGAGGACACCTACATGATTTTGCTCTGCCGCCCCGACTCTCAAAACCCCGTCATCAGCCTCTTTTTGTGGTATCTGTCCGAGCGCAATATCTCCGAAAACGTGCTGCTCGTGGCATGCGCGGTCCAACTCTTTTGCCAGTTTAGCCATATCCTGCGCGTGTATGCCCGTCATCCGCGTGCCGATGAGGACGTGGCGGCCGAGAGCGCACGCTCTGGGGACGATCTAGCATCACGCGTTGTGATCTATGCCGATGCCCATAAGCTGTCGCGGCGCGAGCAGGAGGTGCTCACGCTGGTGCTGAAGGGCAACGACGCCCAAAACATCGCCAGCGAGTTGGTCATCAGCCCTGGCACTGTCAAGGCGCACTTGCATCGCATCTACGTTAAAAGCGGTGTCTCCAACCGAGATGACCTCATAGATGCCTTTTGGCGTTCCTAGTCCTATTCTTCCTTGCATGCGGGTCTTGCCGTGTGGGCGGGCACGCCGTTGGGCGTAATGACGCGGTAATAATCTCAGACAATAAACCTGCAGGTAAAGCGTGTAAACCTGCTTAAACTGACCGTTTGCGATCCCTGGCCTTGGCACGGATTTGCCCCTGTGTATCAATGGGTGTAGCGCGAAGCCGCGGACGTGGGACAGACGTCCGAGCACGGCTTGTAGGCACGCGCCGATGCGGGAGCGCTACGCTCCCAACCGAGTGCCCACGCGGGCGGTGCGTCCGCGTTGCAACCAAAGATGCCTGAGGAGGCTCACATGGACAAGGCTGATGTAGTTATCAAGAGCAACGCCGTCTTTACCGGCGATGGGCTCGAGCCGTTTAAGGGCGGCGTTGCCGTGCGCGGTGATAAGATTGTTGCCTGCGGTGACGATGCTCACCTGGCACCGTTTATCGGTCCCGATACCGAGGTGCGCGACTTTGGCGACCAGCTCGTCATGCCCGGCCTGATCGACTCACACACGCATTTTGCCCAGGGCGCGTTTATGACCGACCCCGATTTTGCCGTCAACCTCATCGACTGCACCAGTTTTGAGATGGCGATGGAACGTGTCGTGGCGTTTGCGGCCGACCATCCCGATAACGAGTGGATTCTGGGCTGCCAGATTATCCAGTTCCAGTGGGATGTCCCCGAGATGCCCACAGCCGCGATGATCGATGAGTACATCTCGGACCGCCCGGTCTTTCTGCAGCAGGTTGACCTGCATACCTTTAGTGCCAATACCTGCGCCATCAACAAGGTGGGAGTAACTTCGCAGACGCCCGATCCCGCAGGCGGCAAGATCCTTAAGGATGCCGAGGGCAATCTGACGGGCGTGTTTTCCAACAACGCCGGCGTCTTCTTTATGGACGAGGTCTACGACCCAGCGCCCGAGGTTGTTGACGCGTCGTTTGCAAAAACCGCCCGGCGCGCCAATGCCCTGGGAATCACTACGGTCGGCATGGTCAATCCTACGTTTGTGAGCATGGAAAACCCGTATGCGGTGTTGGCAGGTCTTAATGCCAAGGGCGACTTGCCACTGCGCGTGTTCCTGTACACCGATCTGTTCGAAAACGAGTCCTTAACGCTCGAGCAGATCAAGGAGAAATACGCCTTCTCGGGTACGCAGGTCGAGTGGCACGGCTTTAAGCAGTTTCTTGATGGCGTGTGCTCCGACCACACCGCTTGGATGCTTGAACCCTATAGCAATGCGCCCGATACCTGCGGTGAGCCCGCGGAGGATCCAGAGCGCATCCGTGCCGCCATTGTCAGGGCGCAGGAATGGGGCGTTGACACGCGCGTCCATACGATCGGCGATCGCTCGGTGCGTTTTGTGCTTGATTGCTTTGAGGAGGGCGAGCGCTTGCATGGTAAGCGGGGTTGCCGCCACTCCATGGAGCACAACGAGACGGTTCAGCCCGAGGATCTGCCGCGCTACGCGGAGCTTGGTATATGCCCCGGCATGCAACCGTGGCACATGCTGCTCGATATGGCTGACCTTGCCAAGGACGATGCCGTGGGCCCCGAGCGTGCAGCGCTTTCGTGGCCCCTGCACAGCCTGCTTGCCAGCGGTGCCGTGGTGCACTTGGGCAGCGACTTCCCCGTTGTGGGCTTGGAGCCCATGGAGGAGGTGTACGGCGCGGTCTTCCGCAGGCTCGAGGACGGCTCCAACCCCGAGGGCTGGTTCCCCCAGGAGCGCATTACCATGGCCGAGGCCCTGCGCGCCTACACCTACGGCAGCGCCTACGCCATGCATGCCGAGGATCGCATCGGTACGCTCGCATGCGGCAAACAGGCTGATATCTGTGTGCTCGACCGCAACCTCTTTGACTGCGAACCGGCTGAGGTCCTCGAGGCCACGGCGTCTCTCACGATGATTGCCGGCAAGGTGGTCTACGAGGCCTAGCGGGGCTGCTGCATCGCTGGGCGGTGCCACAGCCTGTGCGTGCCGCCCATCCATTCATCCATCCATTCATCAATCTCTCATGGAAAGGGGAGAACAATGGCAGAAGAGACAACCGCCGCTGTTGAGGAGGAGCGTGAGCTTGCCTCGCAGCCGATTCCCGGCCTGGTGCGCAAGTACACCATCATCACCGGCCAGGGTATGCTCGCCCAGATTATCATGGTGGTCCTTGAGGGCCTCGTGATGGGTTGGGGCCTGGGTGCACACGGCCTGGCCTGTGTTTCGATCATCATGTCGGTCGAGTACATTAACCTGGCCTTTGGCAACCTGTTTGGCACCGGCGTGCCCGCCGTGGTGGGCAACCTTTTGGGTGCCGGCGACATTAAGGGCGCCAGCAAGGCGTTTAGCCAGGGTTTTTGGCTTACCACGATTGTGAGTGTGCTGCTTGCTGTGGTGATGGCTGTGTTTACCGAGCCCATCTGCGCATTCTTCGGCGCCACGCCCGACATCATGACCGATACCGTTGCCGGCGTGCGCACCTTCTCCGTGCTGCTGCCGCTCACGGTCATTGGTCAGATGGTCACCGCCGTCATGCGTGTGGACGAGAAGGTTCAGATCCAGGCCAACCTCATGACCGTGTCTGCCATCGTCGCTATCTGCTGGCTTGCGCTTTCCACGTTTGTGCTCAAGCTTGGCGTTATGGGAGCTGGCGTGTACTACGGTCTTTCCATCGGTATCTGGGCCATCGGTATCTTCTGGTTCATCGGCGGTAAGAAGTCGCAGCTCCAGATCAGCGCCGCCGACCTCAAACTCGACATGGCCATCTGCGGCCAGATCATCAAGATTGGTTTCCCGTTCTTTTTGGTGCAAGCTGCCACGTTCATCTTCAACACCGTTGCCAACTCGTTGCTTGGCCAGCTCGGCGGCGACATGGGTTCGCTCTACATCGCGGCCTTTGGTGTGATCAACGGCTACATCCTCTACATTACCATGATGGTCGCCCAGTGCTTCTCGTACGGCCTGCAGCCCATTGCCGCCTTCAACGCCGGCGCCAAGGCGTGGGCGCGCCTCAAGGAAACGCTCTCCTGCACGCTTAAGTACCAGGTCGTGACGCTTGCTGCGGTGTCTGCTGTGCTATGGGTGGCCGCAACGCCGGTCTGCGCCTTTTTTGCTGGTAGCGACCCGGCGCTCGTCGAGGTTGCCGCCAACGCCACACGCATCGTTATCCTGGCCGTGGCCCTGGGCTATCTTGCCATGACCATGTCGATGTACTTCCAGGCGGTTGAGAAGGTGGGTATCGCCACGTTCACCGGTCTGCTCCGCTACGTGATCTGCTCCGTGCCGCTTATGTACCTGCTTGGCAACATGATGGGCGTTCAGGGTGTCTGGTTTGCCTTGGTGGCGGCTGACGCCATCACTGGTCTTATCTCCATCGCCCTCGCCGTCCGCGAATCCAAGCGACTTGCCACGCTCTAGACTCGGACACGGCCGGCCCGCGATAGTCGAATAAGTCAACTCGCCTGCAAGCCACCACAATGGGGACAGTTCCCATTGTGGTGGCTATTGTTATTTAGGGTCTGAGATTTCGGCTCTATAAATAACGTTTTTGAACTGGGCTACTAAAAGATTGTGGAAAACACTACTACAAGATTATGGAAAACGCTACTGCAAGATTATGGAAAACGCTACTGCAAGATTATGGCAAATGATACTATACGATTATGGTAACAGCGTTATAAGGGGCGTTGATATGGCCGAGTACATTAACAGGGATTTGCATGAGTTGCTCATTCGCATGGCGGGTTGGTTTCCTGTTGTGTCGTTGACGGGGCCTAGGCAGAGCGGTAAGTCTACGCTGGTTCGGCATGCCTTTCCCGACTATTCCTATGTTACGCTTGAGGACCCCCAAACGAGGCGCGCGGCCTTGGAGGATCCGGTGAGTTTTATCCGCAACCGAAAGGGCGGACTCATCATCGACGAGGCGCAATACGCCCCGGATTTGTTCTCGATGATTCAGGTTGTTTCGGATGAGCGGGGAGACGCCGGTCAATACATCCTTACGGGATCGCAAAACTTTTTGATGATGAAAAGCATCGGCCAGTCTCTTGCCGGGCGAGTCGGGATCTTAAAATTGCTGCCATTTTCGTTTCGAGAAGCGGAGAGGGGCCAGCAGGGGCAGTTGGAAGTGGATTTGTTTGCGCTCGAAGGGGGATACCCTCGCCTGCGTTCCGCCGGAATGCCGTCCTCGGTTTATTTCCCCAGCTATATTGATACCTATGTTGAGCGCGATGTTGTGGGCTTGCTTGACGTGCGCAATAAAGCGGAGTTTCATAAGTTACTGTCCATAATTGCCCAGAGCGCCGGTGCTCTCATTAATATATCTTCGCTTTCTCGAGATACGGGTGTGAACGTATCGACCATTAAAAGCTGGTTGTCTATCCTGGAGCAGAGCTACCTGACGTTTTCACTGCAGCCTTATTATGCAAATGCCAGGAAACGTTTGACTAAAACGCCCAAGCTTTATTTTTACGACACGGGGCTGCTCTGCTACTTGCTCAAAATTGGATCACTGGAGCAACTTTTGGAGAGCCCTTATCTGGGGGCAGTTTTCGAAAACCTCATCGTTTCCGAAACGGCGAAGAGTCATCTCAACGTGGGCGAGAATCCCGAGTTGTATTTCTATAGGGACGACGGCAAGCGAGAAATCGATTTGCTCGACTGCACAAACTCAGGGAGTCCCAAGGCTATCGAAATAAAATCATCCAGAACGTATCACGATAAGTACGCCCGCCATTTACAGGCTGTATGCGATGAGATCGACATTGCAAAAGATGCGCGCTATGTTGTGGCCCGCGTGGATTCAACGTATGAGTCGAAAGACTGTAGCGTGGTCTCGGCGCGTGATTGGCTTTTGCGATAACAAGTTCGGCGTATTAACAACTGCCGCGAAGGGTCCGGATCCCTTTCGCGGCGGTTTTTTGCCGATCCGGTGCGCCTCAGATGCAAGTGAGTAGGCTTTTTTGGATCTGTCGAGCACACCGCGACAAACGCTAAATAAAACCGCAGGTCAGAGCTGTGGCGTTTTGGAGTGTGCTCGGCCTCCTGCAAAAGGTCTACTCACTTGGTTTTTCGGCGAGAAGGCCGCCGCAAGGGCAAGTAGCTCCCCTCGCGGCGGTTGGCGTTTTCCCAGATAAAACCTGCCAAAATAAACCTGTCCCTTTTTGGCATGTCCCTTTTGGCGTGGCTGATTGGTTTGGGCTGTTTTGGAGAAAGCCCATGAGGTGGCACTCAGGCTAATCCTGCGTGTCGCCTCCGTACATGTAGACGATAAAGCCGTCGCCGGTGTCTTGGCTGTGATCCTCCAGGATGCGTTTCATGTTGAGGTGCTCGTAGAACTGCCAGTCAGAGTTGCAGTCGCTCATCAGGAAGAACTTGGTGCACCCGGCTTTGGCGAGTTCGGCGCGCGCAAGGTCGATGAGCTCGCGGCCGAGTTCCTTGCCCTGCCACTCGGGCACAATGATGATCAGGTTGAGCTGGCCCTGGGCATACTCGTCGCCCGTGGCGGCAAAGCGATCGGCCGTGGCCTTTTCGCGACTGTCGCCAAAGAGCGAGCCCTCGAGTTTGGCATCGGCGGTCTTTGCCATCTCGGTTGCCTGGGCGAACATCTCGTCGTAGCAGGGTACCCACGTGGGGTTGGTACGCGGCTTGCCGTCCTCGAAGATTCCGATGCAGCAGGCGGCGATAATGCGGCCCTCTGCCTCGGCGACGAGCGCGATGGGGAGCGCTGCAGCTGCATGGCAATGTTGAAGCGCGCGCAGAAATCGGCAGCTTCGACGTCGCCGCGGTTGCGCAGCGTGTTGCACCACAGCTGGTTGTAGATGGCGGCGATGCCAGCCAGGTCGTCGAGCGTGGCGGCGCGCAGGGTTACGTTGTCAAGGCTCATGGAGGCTCCTTCCAAGGTGGGTCAGGCCACCTCTGAGTGTGACATGGGCGCACCGCTGCCGCATCAACCATTCGGTAGGCGAGCTTCGATCTCTCGGGGACGGAGGAAAAGGGGCCACGAGCGAGGATTTTCGGACGCTTGCTCGACGAGAGTGGATAATCTCCCACTTTTAGCGCGAACATAGGTCAAAAACGGGAGATTATCCACTCTCGTGGTAAGCGGGCCCTCGCGTTATCCATTCCCTTTTTGGCTGGCTGTGCTTGCACTTTAGCGTGCGACAGCGGATAATGCCGAGCATTCGACAATGTTCTCGTTGCCATCAATTGATTGAGGAGGCCCCTATGGCCATGGAATTCAAACGCAGGCTGCCGATCCCCATGGAGATCCGCGAGGAAATGCCGCTTTCCGCCGAGCTTACCGCCAAAAAGCAGGCATTCGACGCCGAGGTCGCCAAGGTCTTTACCGGCGAGGACGCGCGCAAGGTGCTCATCATCGGACCGTGCTCTGCCGACCGCGAGGATTCGGTCCTCGAGTACATGAACCGACTGGCCAAGACCGCCGAGGAGGTCAAGGACAAGCTCACCATCATCCCGCGCGTCTACACCAACAAGCCGCGCACCAAGGGCACCGGTTACAAGGGCCTGCTGCACAACCCCGACCCCGAGGCCCCCGACGACCTGCTCGAGGGCGTCAAAGCCATCCGCCATATGCACCTGCGCGTTATCGAGGAGACCGGCTTCTTTACCGCCGACGAGATGCTCTACCCGTCAAACTACCAGTACCTCGTTGACTTGCTGAGCTATGTCGCCGTGGGCGCGCGCTCAGTGGAGAACCAGGAGCATCGCTTGGTGTCGAGCGGCATTTCGGTGCCGGTGGGCATGAAGAACCCCACTGCCGGTTCTACCACCGTCATGCTCAACTCCATCTACGCCGCCCAGGCGCATCAGAGCTTTATCTTCCGTAACTGGGAAGTCGAGTGCGACGGCAACCCGCTCGCGCATGCCGTTATGCGCGGCTACATCGGCCTCGACGGTCGCACCTACCCCAATTACCACTACGAGCACCTCGAGCGTCTGGCCGAGCGCTACACCGAGTACGCCGGCTACGCCAACCCGGCGGTGGTTATCGACTGCAACCATGACAACTCGGGCAAGCGTCCGCTGGAGCAGTATCGCATTTGCAAGGAGGTGCTCGACAGCTGCCGCCGCAACGAATCCATCTCCAAGCTGGTCAAGGGCTTTATGATCGAGTCCTACCTTGAGGACGGCAACCAGCCGGTTGACGGCGGCGTCTTTGGCAAGTCGATCACCGACCCGTGCCTGGGCTGGGAAAAGACCGACTATCTGATCCACGAGATCGCGGAGCGTGTTTAGTTACGCGGGTTTACCAACCCGCGTAACGGCTCGACGCTGCGCGGGCCGCATTTGGACAATCTGACGTTCAACTTCAAGGGCGCGACCAGAAGGTCAGCGCCCTTTCGTTTCACGTCACCTTGTCTCAAATGCGACCCGCTCGCTGTCGTTTCCAAAACATCGATGTAGTCGTTGGGGACGTTCTTGTTTAAAGGTGGCACTTGGGGACGTTCCTTTTGTGCCGGCAGTTGGGGACACTCCTTGCACCAGGGCGCGGTTTGTTCGCTGGCATTGCCAAATCTTTGGTGTTCTCCAGACCCTGTGGGCAAAAAATGCCAAATATGAGTACTGTTGCTGCTGTAGTGCCATATTGCTCCCACAAAATAATGGACATAAAAGTAAATATGTTCATTAACGCTAGTACATATAAGCCTGATACAGAGCTGATTGAGCAATGTGGAGGTGCATACAAGGGTGGCGCGCGCAGACGTGGTGTAAGAGCGTCCCGAGGTCCGTCGCTGCAAGTCCCGATGTTACTCCTTCTTGAGACCGCGCCTCTCGACTATCTCGTCCACTATCTCCCTGGCGCGCCGCCCGAGCGCGCGGCGCCTCCCCTCTGTCGGGGCCGGCCTGTCCGCGGGCTCGGCGAAGCCCTCGGCGGCCGAGGCCTCGGAGAACACGCGCTGCTGGGACCACTGTCCCTCGGTCTCCATGAGGCTCGCGCACGTCAGGCGCAGCATCGACTCCCTCGAGGGGAAGGACTGCACGACCCTGTAGCGGCGCTTGATCTCGCGGTTGGCGCGCTCCTGGACGTTGTTGGTGCGGAGCTTGGCCCAGTGCGCCCTGGGGAAGGCCGTGAACGCCAGCGCGGAGTCCTCGGCCTGCTCGAAGACCTCGCCGGCCCTGGCGGACACCGACGCCACCCAGGGCGCCGCCTCGGCCCACACGCAGCGCGCGAGGTCGGGGTCGTCCTGGTAGACCGCGGCGTGCACGAGGTCCCTGACGGCCGCCTTGGAGTCCTCGGGCCTGCCCGAGCAGGCGCTCTGGAGGTTGCGCTGCAGGTGCGTCACGCAGCGCTGCCAGGCGCAGCCCTGTGTTAGCGTCAATATATTTTTCACCATTTTCACCAACGTATTTTCGCCAATCGCG
>CABQQR010000002.1:0-230512 GCA_902466395.1 uncultured Collinsella sp. | reverse complement strand
GTATACGGGTGCATCATCGACGTCTTCAATACAGAAAATATCAGTGCGGAATGTTCTGAAAAGCAACACCAGGGCGGGCCCTGCGTTAACGCGGCAGAGGGGGAGTGAGATTCCTTGATCGCTCACTTAATCTAATAGGAAATTGAGCGAGGCCGGAGCTTTAGCTCCGGCCTCCCCATATAAGGGCTCGGCTTTGCCGAGCCACCAAATTTGCATCAGCCCCAGAACATGTTTGAGAACTGTGCCTGGAGTATGTGTTGGTAGGCCCCGAATCGGTGCTGCCTCCCGGCGCATTCCGCAGGGGGAGCGATATTTTGCAGCACGAAGTGCGCAGCAAAATATCGCTCATGCCCGAGGACGCGCCGGGAGGCAGCACCGATTCGGGGCCGGACATGCGGATCTACCTGCGCAATTACAAATTCGTAAACTTTTTTGAAAAAAGTGCTTGCACAGTTCTCGAATCATAGGTTATTATCTTCCTCGTTGAACGCGCGGGTGCAACAAAACGAAGCGCGAATCAACAACATAGCATGTCGGAGTGGCGGAATTGGCAGACGCGCTAGCTTGAGGTGCTAGTGACCGCTTTTTGGTCATGCGGGTTCAAGTCCCGCCTCCGACACCATCGCATTTGAGAAGCCTCTTCGGAGGCTTTTTTGTTACCGATAGACGGTGGGGTCCACGATGGAAACGCTTGAACGCAACGAGTGGGCAGACGTTGCCCAACTAGTCGAGATCACGAGCGATGCTGTCATCATCTGCGAGCTCGACGGAACCATTCTGCATGTGAATAATCGCTTACTTGGTTTGATGTGCGAGGAACGCGCTGACGTCATCGGTGGAGATGTTAAAGACGTCCTGTACTCGTCCTCTTTTGAACGTGCGACGGAACATCGTCTGCCATTTGAAACTGATGGCTCCGAGAACGAACTGATGCTCAAACTGAGTGACGGCTCTTTTATTCCCGTCTTGGTTCGTGCGGGCTCCGTAACGCCTCCACGCATCTTTGGGCGCCGCGCACCACGTGTCCTGGTGGCGCTTCACAGTATCGAGGAACAGTATTCTCACGACCGTCAGCTCAAGCGTGCGTTATCGGAGCTTAGAGTGGCGAACAAGCGTCTCTCTGGTACGCTCTCGGTCATTATGAGCACTGTGGGCTCCGATGAGTTACCCAGCCTGCTTGATACCGTTTTGAACCAGCTTGTAGGAACGCTCGATGCTTCGGGTGCCGCTATCTATTTTTCTGAGAGCGGCGGCTTTAAGCTTCGCGGTGTTTCCAAGGAGCTGTACGACAGCTACCTGCCCGAGTTTTTGCCGTATGGCGCTGGCATTCCGACGTATGTTCTTCGCGAGTCGCGTGCCTGTCGCTTGTCGATCCAACAGGACCTTGAGGGCGATAAGGCCGCCTCCGGTATGTTCATGGACCTGGATAATCGTTCAAAGCACCTGTTGCGCATGCAGGATATGCCTCCGTACCGCAGTGAAATCTGTCTTCCCGTTTTTTACGGTACGCAGATCCTCGGCGTGCTGGAAGTTGGTTGGAAACGCCCCCAGGCACCGCTCGCCTATGACGTTAATGTGCTCGAGGTCATTTGCGATTACCTGTCTATCCAGCTGGTCGGCATGGCATCGAGCCTTCGCTCCCGTCGCACGGCCGAGCTTGGTCGTTCCCTCAATGTGCTGCGTGATGAGTTGTTTACCTTTCTAGACGATTCCGCCGCGGCTACCCAGGCGGTGTCGTCCGAGATCTGCAATATGCTCAACTGCCATTTTTGCCCTGTTGAGTATGACGCCAGTCTGGATTCCTACGTCATAGATTTTGAAGGCGGCAGTCGCGTTGCTTTGCCGGACGATCCCGAGAAGCTTTTCTTTTCCACGACGGCGCCAGCGGCACGTCTGGGGGCTGCCCCTGATGGCTTTGAGGCATCTGTTTTGGGCGGCACGAGTGCCGAGGACCTTAAACACGTCCGTATAACTCGCGTTGACGAATCGATGCCTATGGGAGGCTGGCTTAGAGCGCATGGCCTGCCTTGCCAGGGTCTCTACGTCGACGCCGGCATCGAGGCGGGGCGCCCACGCCCTGAGGGCGATGGCAAGCACAGTAACGACGCAATCGTTCCTGCTTCTGTTGCGAAGGGGCCGACGACGCGTGCGCTGCTGCTTCGCGATGGCAGCCAAGAGCCGATTGATGACCTTGAATATGACTACTTGGTGCACTTGGCCCATGACTTTGAACTGATCTATGAAGGCGAATCTCAAAAGCGTGAGGAGCGCCATATCGCTCAGACCCTCCAGATTGGCATGAGAAATTCACTGGGGGATGTTCCGGGAATCGCCGCCGATTCGGTGTACCTGTCGGCCACGAACTCGGCGTTGGTCGGCGGCGATTTCTATACGCTCATCCGTCTTCCCGACGATTGCGCCGTCATGATTCTGGGCGATGTGTCTGGCAAAGGCATTGAGGCTGCATCGATGTCCGCACTCGTCAAGACGGCCCTGACGGCATATGCCTGGGAGGGCGCTGGACCGGCCCGCATGGCACGCTCCCTTAACAGCATGCTTATGGGCTTTTCGAGGGTCGAGACGTTCGTGACGGCCTTTATCGCCAAGATTGACCTTAAAGCCGGACGCGCAACGTATTGTTCGGCGGGCCATCCTCCGACCATGGTCATCAGGCCAGAGTCGATGCCGCTGGGTGGCGGCGAGGCCCGTGGGGGGGAGGTCGAGCTGCTTGGATGCCAATCGGGGGTAATCGGTGCCTTTGAGAGCATGGTATACGAGACAGGCGTGTTTACGTTCGCTCCTGGTGACATGCTATTTATGTACACCGACGGAACAATCGAAGCGCGTGACCGCTCGGGTGCTTTCTTTGGCGAGCAGCGCCTTCGCGACCTTCTGCTCTCTGTCTCGGGTGAGGGCGTGTCGGGCATTTGCGGCAAGGTCTTGGGCGAGCTTGACCGATTTACCGAATCGGCGCTGGACGATGACATTGCATTGGTGTCCCTTGAGTTTTTACGGGGTCGTTCATAGACGACGCTGGGCGGGCTGAATCCGTACGGTTGGGGAAACGAATGCATCGAGTGGGCTTTTTTGGGGAACCATGGTCGTATGAATGAGTGGAATGACATAGCGGTTTTGACGCCACCAGGCGATATCGACATCGCCACGGTGCCTGCGCTGCGTCGGCGGTTGGATGCTTTGATTGGCCGCGGCGTGCGTCGTGTCGTCATCAACTGTCAGGCTGTTAGCTTTATCGATTCGACGGGCCTGGCATTCCTGCTTACGCGCGCTCGTGAGCTCATGAGGCGAGAAGGCCTGCTTTCGCTCGTCAATGCATCAGGTGAAGTTGTTCGCTTTTTGGAGATTGCTCGTCTTGTCGATATCCTTCATGTCGCGGGGCCGGCACGGGAGTCTATTCCCGCCATTCCGGTGGGGGAGCTGCCTCGCTGGAGTAAGAGCGTCGAGGTCCGTCAGGGTATCGAGAATCTTCCATACTACCGACATCGTATCGCCGAACTCCTTGAATCGCTTCCGTTGCGCCGTGACGAGCGCTACGATGTCGCATTGGCGTCGGGGGAGGCGCTGGGTAATGCCTATGACCATGCGGGCGGTATCGGGTGCGTCCTGACGGTTCAGGCCTATAGCGATCGCGTTGTGGTTGAGGTGCTTGATCGAGGTGCCGGCTATTCTATCGATGAAACGAGCGAACCGGTCGCATCAGAGGAGCGCGGCCGTGGTATCAAGCTTATGCGTATGCTCGTCGATAACGTGGAGGTTGCTCGTCGTACGGACGGCGCCGGCACGCGCGTGCAGATGGTGAAGCTGTTTAGCGGAGCGCTGGAATCGTGTGCCTAGCCAATCGCTTTAGCGCGTTTAGCTACTAAGAACATGCGGCAGACAAGTTTTTTGAAAAAAGTACTTGCGTCTTTTGGACAACTCGCGTAAATTAATAACCCGCAAGCGGACATGGCTCAGTTGGTAGAGCACAACCTTGCCAAGGTTGGGGTCGCGGGTTCGAGCCCCGTTGTCCGCTCCATTGCATTTCCGGACCGTTTAGGCGGTCCTTTTTCGGCGAAGTGGCCAAGTGGTAAGGCAGAGGCCTGCAAAGCCTTTACCCCCGGTTCGAATCCGGGCTTCGCCTCCAGGCAACATCCGGGCGCTCCGGCGCCCGTTTTGTTTTACATATGCGGACATGGCTCAGTTGGTAGAGCACAACCTTGCCAAGGTTGGGGTCGCGGGTTCGAGCCCCGTTGTCCGCTCCAAACGCAGCAGCCCGACTACTACGGTAGCCGGGCTTTTTCGTACCCATCGCTTGGGCTCGAACCCGAGAGGGAGCGAGCGTTAAGCAAACGCGGAGCGTTTGTAGCGAGCTGGCGAGGACGCCGGCAGGCGGCCGAAGCCGGTGCGGATCCGCAAAGCGGATACGCGGACGCCCCGTTGTCCGCTCCAACTATCTTACGCGGTTCTAACGAACCGCGTTTTTTGTTGACGCTGCGCGAGCCCCGGGCACCCCATCTTGCCCCTCAATCGTCGGTCGCGTACATAGAGTACGCTTCCCTCCTCTTTCGCGGCAACCTGGGGCACCCGGAGCCCGCTCGCTGCCGTGGCCGGGGAAGTGGGTCTTCCGTTCTTTTCACTAATCGATTGATTCGCCACAGGAGGCTCGAGCCCGAGAGGGAGCGAGCGTTTTGGGGCGTGGCTGTGACGTTTGCCGCGAATGTCCGCTTTGGGCGTATCATCGTGGGCATCTCGCAAAACCTCGTTGCAAGGGAGACTCATCCCATGGCTACAGAAAAGTCCTCGTCGCGCCCATGGATGTCCGATGCCGCGATCTATCAGATCTACCCGCGCTCGTTTAAGGATTCGACTGGTTCGGGTCTGGGCGATATCGCGGGCATTACCCAGCAGATGGACTATCTTGAGCGGCTGGGTATCGAGGCCATCTGGCTGAGCCCGTTTTACCCATCGCCTCTTGTTGATGGCGGCTATGATGTGGCGGGCTACTGCGATGTCGACCCACGTCTCGGGTCGCTTGACGACTTCGATGACATGATCGCTGCGGCTCACGCGCACGGCATCAAGGTCATCGTCGACATCGTGCCCAACCATTCGTCCAACCAGCACCCCTGGTTCAAAGCCGCTCTTGCCGCCGGCCCCGGATCACCCGAGCGCGCCCGTTATATCTTCCGCGATGGTCGCGGCGAGCACGGCGAGCTGCCTCCCACCAATTGGAATGCCAACTTTGGCGGCCCCGCCTGGACGCGCGTCGCGGACGGTCAGTGGTATCTGCACATGTTTACGCCCGAGCAGCCGGACTTTGACTGGTCGTGTCCCGAGGTTCATGCGTTCTTTTGCGACGTCCTGGCGTTTTGGAGCGATCGAGGCGTCGATGGCTTTCGCATTGATGTGGCGCACGGTCTCGCCAAGGATCTCGACCGCGATGACCTCGACCGGTGGCATCTCGCCGAGGGCGATGACATGGTTGAGGATGGCACCCATCCGCTGTGGGACCGCAACGAGGTCCATGAGATCTATCGCGAGTGGCGCCGCGTGTTCGACCGTTATGATCCGCCGCGCAGCGCCGTTGCCGAGGCGTGGGTTCTGCCCGAGCGCCAGTATCTCTACGCACGCCCCAGCGAGCTTGGCCAGACATTCAACTTTGAGTTCGCCAAGGCCACTTGGACCTATGATGACATGCACGCTGCAATCGAGAGGGGCTTGAAGGCAGCTATAGAATCCGATTCCGCCTCGACCTGGGTACTCTCCAACCACGACGTGCCGCGCGTGGCGACACGCTATGCCCTGCCGCAAATCAAGGCGACGCGCTACCATCAGATTGTGCTCGACTGGCTCTTACGCGACGGGTCGTCTTATGACGAGGACCGTGAACTCGGCGAGCGCCGCGCGCGGGCGGCCCTTTTGCTCGAGCTGGCGCTTCCGGGCTCGGCATACGTGTATCAGGGTGAGGAGCTCGGCCTTTTTGAGGTGGCTGACATTCCGTGGGCTGCACTCGAAGATCCTACTGCGACCAATACGCACGGACCGAAGCGCGAGAAGGGGCGCGACGGCTGCCGTGTGCCCCTGCCGTGGGTGGCGGCGGACGATCCCGCGCAGGGCGGATCGTTTGGGTTTTCACCGGCGGACGCCGATGCGGCGCCCCATCTGCCGCAGCCTGCATGGTTTTCCGATTACGCTGCCGATAGGGAAGAAGCGGACCCGACATCGATGCTTGCGCTCTATCGTGACGCCCTCTGGCTGCGGCGCAAGCTGCGCGGGTGCGCCAACGATCTCGCGTGGCTCGATCTTGACGGGCGCACCGGCCTTGCGGATGGTGCCGAGGGCGCTGAGGGCGGCGTCATCGCCTATCGCCGCGACAACGGCTGGGCGTGTGTGACGAACTTCGGTGCAGCACCCGTGGAGCTGCCGGCGGGCAGGGTCCTGCTCACCTCATCACCGCTTGCAGACGGCAGGCTCGCGCAGGACAGTTCTGCCTGGATCATGCTCGCTGAGTTGTAGGGGCCTCTTGCGGCGAGTTTGCGTTTGCCTGCGCTTTCCGTGGTGGCTGATGTCTTCGCGAGGTTCGCGAGGGCGTCGCAAAACTTTTCAAAAAAAGTTCTTGCATTTGGGTGGATTATCCCGTATATTAAATCCTCGCAGGCGGACATGGCTCAGTTGGTAGAGCACAACCTTGCCAAGGTTGGGGTCGCGGGTTCGAGCCCCGTTGTCCGCTCCATTTGGGCGTTTAGCTCAGGGGGAGAGCGCTTCCCTGACACGGAAGAGGTCAGAAGTTCAAATCTTCTAACGCCCACCAAATGTTCGCAGCTCAGAGGCTATGTCCTCTGGGCTGTTTTGTTTTGCCACCAAGCACGCCGCCAAATAAGCCGCCAAATATTGATCCAAGGTCTGTACGCGATGGTCTTCGCATCCCGTGGGGGCGCCGGCAGATTGCATGTGTCCTGGTCCATCGTGACCGCAACATGTTGGTCAAGCATAATCTTTTGGATTCTTTTGGCGTGAGCGGCTTGGTTTTGGTAGGATTTGTCAGCGGCTTGACTAAGGGGGTTTTATAACTGCCATGCAGGTAGCCGTGTTGGTAACGTTTTACCGACTTGTCAAATACCCCTCATTTTTAATGCGTCTGCAAAATGACCAATTGCTTTGACCTGCTGAAACACTATATGTTGTGTTTGACCTAAAAAAAGAATACAGGATATAGATGCTTCTTTGTCGTATGATAGATGGCGGACAGAGAACGAAGACCTTAACTGCCTCTTTTGAACGTGTCCTTGAACCGCTTGATTGGCTCTAGGGAATGTCCGCATGGAGGCTTATGGTTTATCGAGAACACAGATTGCGCGACGGCGCCGCAAGGCAGGGGCAGGCCCTGCCGGGCATCGTTTGGCTCTGAAGCGCAATGAGGCTACGACGCGAAAGAGGCAAGAGGATGAAGATCATCAAGCGCAGCGGCACCGAGGTTGTCTTTGACATCGATAAGATCGTCAATGCCATCCGCGCCGCAAACTTGGAGGTCGAGGAGAGCTCTCGTCTTACCGACCGCCAGGTGGTTTATGCGGCGCAAAACGTCGCCGAGGCATGCGAGAACGCGGGCCACACCGTTTCGGTCGAGGAGATCCAGGATTTGGTCGAGGACGAGATCATGCGTCTCGACTGCTACGAGGTCGCCCGCCACTACATCATCTATCGCTATGTTCAGAGCCTGAAGCGCCAGAAGAACACGACCGACGACAAGATTCTGTCGCTGATCGAGTGCAATAACGAAGAGGTCAAGCAGGAGAACTCTAACAAGAACCCGACCGTCAATTCCGTCCAGCGCGACTATATGGCCGGCGAGATTTCAAAGGATCTGACTCAGCGTGTGCTGCTGCCCCAGGAGATCGTGGATGCCCACAATGAGGGCCTGATCCACTTCCACGATTCTGACTACTTTGCCCAGCACATGCATAACTGCGACCTGGTGAACCTGGAGGACATGCTCCAGAACGGCACCGTTATCTCGGGCACGCTGATCGAGAAGCCGCACAGCTTCTCGACTGCCTGCAACATCGCGACGCAGATTATCGCCCAGGTTGCTTCCTCCCAGTACGGCGGCCAGTCTATTTCGCTGACCCATCTTGCCCCGTTTGTTGAGGTGAGCCGTCAAAAGATTCGCGGCGAGGTTGCCCGCGAGCTCGAGGAGCTCGGTGTTTCGGCATCTGCCGAAAAGGTCCGTGAGGTCGTTGAGGACCGTCTGCGCGATGAGATCCGTCGCGGCGTCCAGACGATTCAGTATCAGGTCGTGACCCTTATGACCACCAATGGCCAGGCGCCGTTCGTGACGGTCTTTATGTATCTCAATGAGGCCCGTACGCCCCAGGAGAAGCACGACCTTGCCATGATCGTGGAGGAGACGCTTCGTCAACGCTATGAGGGCGTTAAGAACGAAGCCGGTGTGTGGATTACCCCGGCATTCCCCAAGCTTATCTACGTGCTCGAGGACGATAACATTCGCGAGGATTCGCCGTACTTCTATCTGACCAAGCTCGCCGCCAAGTGCACCGCCAAGCGCATGGTGCCCGATTACATCTCCGAGAAGAAGATGCGCGAGCTCAAGCTGTCGAAGGGCGAGACCGCCGGCAACGGCGATTGCTACACCTGCATGGGTTGTCGCAGTTTCCTGACGCCCGACCGCTCGGGCAACGGCTTTAACAATGTTGCCAACGCGCTGAACTATGACCCGACCAAACCTAAGTACTATGGCCGCTTTAACCAGGGTGTTGTGACCATCAACCTGCCCGATGTCGCGCTGAGCTCGCATCAGGACATGGACAAGTTCTGGAAGATCTTCGATGAGCGCCTTGAGCTGTGCCATCGTGCCCTGCTGTGCCGTCATGAGCGCCTGATGGGCACGCTTTCGGATGCCGCGCCGATTCTTTGGCAGTACGGCGCCCTGGCGCGTCTGAAGAAGGGCGAGACGATCGATAAGCTGCTCGTGGGCGGCTATTCCACCATCAGCCTGGGGTATGCCGGCCTGTATGAGTGCGTCAAGTACATGACGGGCCACAGCCACACCGAGAAGGAGGGCACGCCCTTTGCCATGGCAGTCATGCAGCGCATGAACGACAAGTGCGCCGAGTGGAAGGCCGAAAGCGATATTGACTTCTCGCTGTACGGTACCCCGCTTGAGTCGACGACCTACAAGTTCGCCAAGTGCCTGCAGCGTCGTTTTGGCATCATCCCGGGCGTGACGGACAAGGGCTACATCACCAACAGCTACCACGTCCACGTGTCCGAGGAGATCGACGCATTCGACAAGCTCAAGTTCGAGGGCATGTTCCAGCAGCTTTCGCCGGGCGGTGCCATCTCCTACGTCGAGGTTCCCAACATGCAGGACAACCTCAAGGCTGTCATCCGCGTGATGCAGTATATCTACGACAACATCATGTACGCCGAGCTCAACACCAAGAGCGACTACTGCCAGGTGTGCGGCTACGATGGCGAGATCAAGATTGTCGAGGATGACGGCAAGCTGGTGTGGGAGTGCCCCAGCTGCGGCAACCGCGACCAGGAGAAGATGAATGTCGCCCGTCGCACGTGCGGCTACATCGGTACCCAGTTCTGGAACCAGGGTCGAACCGAGGAGATCCGCGACCGCGTGCTGCATCTCTAATAACCATCCCAGGCTGCCCCGTAGCGAGGCCCCGGACCTTTACTCGCTATTTCGGACAGTCCTGGCTCACGACGGAGGCGCCACTGGCGCCTCCTGTTCGTGCGGAACTCATATCGAGCAAAGGTCCAGGCCCTCGCTACGGGGCAGCCGAGCTGACGTAGCTGAGATGCAGCACACAGCCTGCTCACTCCTCGAAGTTCTTAGCGGAAATGAGTTGACCTGCGACAACGGTCTGCTTGCGATAACGGTTGAGCTGCAGCATTGTTTTTATTGGACCTCGAACCCTATACTCGATGTTCGCTGAGTTCATTGAGTATCGCTCGCGAGGGGTCTGGAGTATATCGTCCCGCCCGCAGTTTCGCAGGCCGAAGGCCGAGAATGTTTGAGGACGGGATGATATACTCCAGACCCCCAGGAAGGTTACCTATGAACTACGCGAACATTAAGTATTTCGACATTGCTGATGGAGAAGGCGTTCGTACTTCTCTGTTTGTGAGTGGGTGCCGTCGTGGGTGCAAGAACTGCTTTAACTCTGTCGCGTGGGACTTTGCTGCGGGCGAGCCGTTTGATCGCACCGTCGAGGACAAGATTATCGAGAGCCTCGACCATCCCTTTATTGATGGCCTGACGATTCTGGGCGGGGAGCCCATGGAGCCCGAGAATCAGGCTGGGCTCGTTGATTTTGTCGAGCGTGTTCGCGCGGCCTATCCAGTGGGGTCGGGGAAGACTGTTTGGTGCTTTACTGGCGACGTACTCGAGGAGCTTATGCCGGGCGGTCGTCATCATACCGAGGTGACGGACCGCATCCTTGCCTGCCTCGACATGTTGGTGGACGGCCCGTTTGTTCAGGACCTGTACGATATCACGCTGCGCTTTAGGGGCTCGAGCAACCAGCGCGTGATCGATATGAACGCTACGCGCGCCCGTGCTGAGCGCGAGGGCATTGCGCTTTGTGATGCGGTTGAACTTTGGCGTGATGATCCGGTCTATTCGACCCATACTATGTAGCTTGTGGTCGATGCCGGAGGGCGTGGTACCATAGCGCGAACGTGAAATCGGAAAAGTGAGGCCCAGATGGTCGATCAGGAAAAAGTCGAGGCCGCCATTAAGCTGTTGCTTGAGGGCATAGGCGAGGACCCAATTCGTGAGGGCCTGCTGGAGACCCCGGCGCGCGTTGCCCGTATGTATGGTGAGATCGCCGGCGGCATGGACCAGAGTGCCGAGGAGCACCTGTCCAAAACCTTTGCCGTCGCTTCGAACGATTTGGTTATCGAGCGCGACATTACGTTCTACTCGCTGTGCGAACATCATCTGCTGCCGTTTTATGGCAAGGCCGCCATTGGTTATATCCCTAACGGTCGGGTGGCTGGGCTTTCCAAGCTCGCCCGCACGGTTGAGGTTTATGCCCGCCGTCTTCAGCTGCAGGAGCAACTGTGCACACAGGTTGCCGATGCCCTCATGGATTATCTCGCTCCCCAGGGAGCGATTGTGTTGATGGAGGCCGAGCATATGTGCATGACGATGCGTGGCGTGCAAAAGCCCGGCACCAAGACCGTGACGCTTGCTCGCCGCGGCGTCTTTGAGACCGATCCCGCGCTCGAGGAGCGTTTCTTTAGGATGCTGGGCCGCTAACCATGAGAGTCGTCAACGACTTTACATCGAAGACCGATGAGGGGACGTCGCGTCGCGGCTTTATGGCTTCGGGCCTGGCCCCCTTTGGTGCCATGCCTCGCATTGATTACATTTGTGCCAACGGGCTGTTCCGGCGGCACCTGGGCAACATCGTACAGTTGGAATCGGGGCGCATCTTCTGCCGCCACGGTATTGACCATCTGCTCGATGTCGCTCGCATTATGTGGATCAAGAATCTCGAGGAGCAGCTCGAATTTGACCGCGAGGTCATCTACGCCACGGCACTTCTTCACGATATCGGCAAAGATGAACAGTATGAATCGGGTATATCCCATGATGTTGCAAGCGAACGCGTCGCTGATGCGATTCTCGGCGGCATGCCCGATGATGTGGCGTTTGAGCCGGCCGATGCCGCAGCCATTAAGACGGCCATTCTGGGCCATCGAAAGCTGCGCGTGAACAGCCAACCGCTTGAGCGTCTGCTCTATGCGGCCGACAAAGCGTCGCGCGCCTGCTTTGCATGCCCCGCGCGCAATGCTTGCAACTGGAGCGATGATAAAAAGAACCTGTCGATTCGCGTGTAGTTAGTTTGCGCGGTCGGGGTTCTAAACGAAGGAGACGATCGCGATGAGTAACAAGAAACTGCCCGAGAATGCAACCAAGACTGAAGGCGCCGAGCTCGCCCGCCGTGGAAGGGGCGAAATATCCACCGCAACGGCGGTGCCCCATGTGAGCTATGACGATTTGCGCCATGCCGATCGTATTGTCATTGACGGCCTTGAGGTTTTTGCCAACCATGGCGTGTATCCCGAGGAGAACGCGCTGGGTCAGAAGTTCATCGTTTCTCTGGTGCTCTATGCCGACCTGCGCGCGGCGGGGGAGCACGATAACCTGGATGCCTCGATTGACTACGGCTCGGTGTGCCACGATGTTGATGGCTATCTGCGCGAGCACACGTTTAAACTCATCGAGGCGGCAGCCGAGGGTGTGGCCCAGATGCTGCTGCGTCGTTATCCCTCGCTGCTTGGTGTGCGCATCAAGCTCGATAAGCCGTGGGCTCCTGTTGGCCTGCCCCTGGCAAGCTGCGGCGTCGAGATCGAGCGCGTGCGTTAGGCGACGCTAGAGCTCGTCGGCGGGCGGTTTTTTGAGCCGCTGCGACAGGGCTCTATTGTCGGGGCAGTACGTGTCGAGCAGGGCATGGAACCGTTGATTGTGGCTCGGCTCGAGCAGATGAACGAGCTCGTGGGCGACAACCATGTCGAGGCATTCGACAGGGTAGGCGGCCAGTTCGTGTGCGATGCGAATGGCGCCGGTTTTGGGCGTGCATGAGCCCCAGCGCGTCTTCATACTGCGCACGGAGGCGCGGGAGACGGCGACACCCATTGCGATTTTGTACGCGTGCACCATATCGCGCAGCGCCGATGTGACCTCGGACGTATAGAGCTGGTCGATGTGGGCTTGGAGCTCGTCGGACGTTAGGCCGTCGAGGATTGCGCGCCGCTTGGCCTGTGGGCCTTCGTCCGATTCGTCGGTACCCATAAAACTTGCGAAGGTGGCCTGCTTGGGCCGCGGTGCGGGCGATGCAAAGTTGTGATCGAGTGCGTCCTGTACCGTGATGGGCTTGCCCCAAAGTGCAATGATGGACGAGGGGCTGAGCGGCTCTCGCGCCGTCGCCTGACGTTGCTCGCGCTGGGCAAGTCGGCCGATAATCCAGGCGCTGTTGCGCTTCACAAACGCTTCGATGCGCTCGCGACCGGCGCCGAGCGGTGCGCTGGCGTGGACCTCACCGCTCGATGTGACGCGTAGGTTGAAGTTCTTGACGCGTTTTTTGGTAACGATGACGGGCAAGGCCGTCCCATCCGGTCGAGATACGGAAATCGTAAATTGCTGCGTCAAAAGCGGTCCTTTGGGTTGGGGACGGGCCGGCATGTCGACCGTTCGGCATGCCGGCCCGCTCAAGGGATGTGAAACTAATAACGCTCAAAGAAGGCAAGCGCGTTGTCGCTGCAGAGCTTTTGCATCACGGTCTTGCCAAAGTGCTTGGAGAGCATGTTCTGGAACTCGGGCATCATGCTGGCATCGGAGAGGAAAGCGGGCACCGTGGCGCCGTCCCAGTCGCCGCCGAGCGCGATGACATCTTCGCCGCCCAGGTCGAGCCAGTGCTCGATATGGGCCGCCAGCTGGTCGAAGGTGACATCTGCAGCGGTCTCGTCGGTTGCTTCGTTAGACAGGAACTCGCTGCAGTAGTTGAGGCCGACGATGCCGCCCATGTCGCGAATGGTGCGGAACTGGTCGTCGGTAAGGTTGCGCTTGACGCCGCAAACCGCACGGGAGTTGGAGTGGCTGGCGACGAAGGGGCGCGTGGCGCGGGCGGCAACTTCGTCAAAGCACTCGTCGTTAAGATGGGAGACGTCAAGCACCATGCCGGCGTGCTCCATCTGCGTAAGCGCCTCGATGCCGGCGGCGGTGAGGCCGGCGTGGGTATCGTGTCCGCTCGCGAGCGGTCCCTGCGCATTCCAGCTGAGTGATGACATGAGCACGCCCAAGCTCTTGAGCACCTCGATCAGCGCGGGGTCCTCGGCAAAGAACGTGGCGTTTTCGATAGTGTGGATGCAGGCGACCTTGCCGCCCTTGAGCGCAGGGCGAATGTCGGCGGCGCTGCGTACGTTGACCATGCGGTCGTGGTTGAGCATTGCCTGGCCGCTCATGTGCGCCATGATCTGCGCCTGGAAGCGCGCGGCGTGGGCGGTGGGAATCTCGTCGGGGACAAACGTGGCGAAGCACTGTGCCCACGGCGTATTGCCGATCTTTGCGAGCGAGATGGCGCAGGCGTTGCCCTCGATGAGGTCGAAATCCTGCGGATGCGTTTCGTCGCCGGGGAAATACCCGTCGGTGCCCGCGGTAAAGCGCAGGTCGAGATCGAGCGTGGCCCAGCCGATGCGATCGGCGGTGTCGCAGTGTAGGTCAAATACGGGAAATGCCATAGTTCCTCCGGTTGCAGCGTTTCTTTGCAAACTGTCCTTGAATTGTATGACTAGGGTATAGTTAGCGCCATATGTTCATGGCGGTCCGCGTTGTGCGCCGCCCTTATCACGGAGGTTACCATGTCCAACCAGGGCAAGAAGGTTAAGACTCATTATCGCGGCACGCTCGATGACGGCACGCAGTTCGATAGCTCCTACGATCGCGGCGAGCCGCTGGAGTTCACCTGCGGCGCCGGCCAGATGATCAAGGGCTTCGACGCTGCTGTTGTCGACATGCAGGTGGGCGAGAAGAAGACTGTGCACATCCCGGCTGCCGATGCCTACGGCGAGCACAACCCCGAGATGGTCCTGACCTTCCCGGCCGAGCAGG
Source organism: uncultured Collinsella sp. (assembly GCA_902466395.1). GTDB lineage: Bacteria > Actinomycetota > Coriobacteriia > Coriobacteriales > Coriobacteriaceae > Collinsella. The sequence goes on along the minus strand of CABQQR010000002.1, from coordinate 215,862 downwards.
TTCCCAACATCGAGCAGATCGAGAAGGGCATGAAGCTCTTCCTGTCCACGCCGAGCGGTATGCCCGTCCCCGCCGTCGTCATTGACGTGACGCCCGAGGCTGTGACGCTCGACGCCAACCACGAGCTGGCCGGCAAGGACCTCAACTTTGATATCGAGCTCGTCGAGGTCGAGGGCTAGAGCATGCCTGAACGCTTGGTTTCGACGACATGCTTGGGAAATCTCAACGATCCGTCCTATGAACTCCTACTTCGCCGGGAGCTGGGCGGTGTCTTTGAAGTTGACGAGCTCCTGCTCGATTGGGACCAGGCTGATGCGCGCACGTTTGTGGGCGTGACGGAGCTGGGGCGCACGGTCGATGTTCGGCTGGCGTCCGACGGCGGTCGTCTTGCCGACGGCGACGTGCTCGCCATTGACCGTTTGGGCATGGCGCCCGTGGCGGTTGTCGTGCGCCTGCGCAGCGCCGAGGTTTATTTAGTCGAAGTTGACCGCATGGACCCGATTGCGCTCGCGCATGCGTGCTGGGAGATCGGCAATATGCACGCGCCGCTTTTCCGAGGCGACTCGGACGAGCATACCGTGCGCATGTATACGCCGGTGCAGCCTGTTTTGGGCCGCATGCTCCGGGGTGTCGAGGGTGTTCGGCTCTCGGTGGTTACGCGCGAGCTCGATGCCAGTCGGCGCTTTGCGTCGAGCGCGGCGGATGTTGTCGTGAGTATGGCTCCCGACTTTACAATCGTAAAGGCGGCGCGTGGTTAACGCGCATATATGCAAGACGGACTTTGAGAGGCAACGATTCAAAGTCCGTCTTGCTGTTGATGAGATGTTTTGGGGGAAACATATGGGTCTTGAGGGAATCAAGCTGATCGCCTGCGATTTGGATGGCACGTTGCTGCATCCGGGGGAGCGCGAGCCGCGTCCTGAGGCATTTGAGCTCATCGACGAGCTGCATCGTCGCGGCATTGTGTTTATGCCGGCGAGTGGCCGTCAATATGCGAGCTTGCGCTACCTGTTTGCCCCGGTGGCCGATGAGCTCGCCTATGTATGCGAAAACGGAGCCCTGGTGATGAGCGAGGGGCGTGCCGTTGTCAAACGTTCCATGGAACGTAGCCTTGCTATGGATATCGCGAATGCCGTGGTCGCCTACCCCCATGCCGACGTAACCCTTTCCTGCGAGGGGCACCTCTACACCATAAGCGGTAACGATGCGTTCATCGACCATTTGCGTTACGAGGTCCACTGCGATGTGGCGGTGGTCGACCGTCCCGAGGACATTGACGAGGATGTCATTAAGATTGCGTTTCAAACGCCCGAGACAGAGCAGCCGGCGGCGTTGGAGTATTTTGCGCGTCGCTTTAGCGACCGGGTCGATGTGATGACGTCGGGAACCGAATGGACCGACTTTATCGGCTTTGATTCGGGCAAGGGGTCCGCGCTTGCCGATTATGGTCGCGCACTGGGGATCTCACCTAACGAAATGATGGCGTTTGGCGATAACGAAAACGATCGCGACATGCTCAACGTGGTGGGCCATCCCTATCTGATGGAGAGCTGCAATCCCAGCATGCGCGGTGTCAATGACCGTGTCCGCTACGTGCGCACGGTCGAAGAAGAGCTGCGTCGTCTACTTGCTGAGTAGGCATGTCCCAAAATCTACCTACAGTTGGGGCAGAGGCCCTCGAAGATGGTGTAGTGCGAGGTGACGTTCCAGCCGATTTGCTCGGACGCCTTGGCGTCGAGCTGGGCATCGAAGGGGAGCGGTACGTCGATGACGCGGCTGCACGAGGTGCAGATGATATGCGCATGCGGCTCGATCGTGCGATCGAAGCGGCTGCCGCCCGGCGTCTTGATGGAGAGGATCTCGCCGGCGTCGGCTAAGAGATTGAGATTGCGGTAGACCGTACCGCGGCTGATTTTGTCATCCTGCGCGCGCACGGCGTTGTAGATCTCATCGGCGGTGGGGTGGTTATAGCTTTGGCGCACGGCGTCAAGAACCAGCTTCCGCTGCTTGGTGTTTCTTCTTTGCACCGCCATGCGCCTCGCCTCTTTTCTATCAACGGTCGTAGGTAAATGATACCGTATTTAGCACACAATACTAATAACGAGGACTGAAACCGTCTTCATTGGTAAGTGGGGCTCGGGCCTGGGCGTCTGCGAGGCGAAAACGCGTTCCCATGCGCTCGTAGGAGGCATGAAGCGCCTCGAGATGAGATAGGATGTTTGCCGGAGCCCCCTGTATCTCCATCTCGACGGAGCCGTCTTCCATGTTACGCACCCAGCCGGTGAGTGCGCGTGCCTGCGCAAGATTGGTGTTGGTAAAGCGAAAACCAACGCCTTGGACTTGCCCCGTCCAGTGCAGGAAGTAGCGCAGGGGAGTGTCTTGAGTGGCCTCGTCGCTTGCGAGCACAGTAAGCCTGCGGCGCAGCTCGAGCTCGATGTTTGATGGTTTTTGAGGCTCTCGACTGCCGCCGGTGACGCTGGAGAAGAACGTATCGAAGAGGCCCATCGCTAGGCCTGCTTGACTGAATCGGCGGGGAAGGTAATGCCGGCCTGCTGACGCACGGCATCCATGATGCGCAGCGAGACGAGCGTGACATCGCGGTAGTGGCCGAGCTCATGGCGTCCCGCCGGGGTCTCCCAGATCTCTTCCTTAACGTTATCGATGCCTCCGATGGCGGTGATAAAGTCTGCGAGTTCGTATTCCATGGTGTTGCTTGACTTGGGAAGGTCGAGCGCGCGGCCGTTGTCGTCCTGTTCGCGCGGCGCCTCGGTCGCCGAGCCGCGTACGACGTCGCCGCGATAGTCGATGCGGACGTTGCGGGGCGTGGACAGATGGTCGATCTGGATAGTGCCACGCTCGCCTTCGATCTGCGAGGGCAGCAGGTCATTCGTAATTTTGGAGTGCGCGAGCTCGACGGAGATATAGCCACCGCCATAGCTGGCGAGAATGGAACCGCAACCGTCGATGGGGCCATGGGTGAGCTCTTGCGTTGAGGGGTCGAGCAGCGTGGTCATGCTGGTGAGACCAGAGGGCATGCCGAAAATCTCGACCATGGGCTCGACGGCGTAGACGCCAATGTCCATGAGGGAACCCGATGCCATATTGCAGTCGAAGATATTGGTGGCGCGTCCAGCGAGGATTTCGTTGTAGCGTGAGGAATACTTGCCAAAGCGCAGTGAGGCGCGGCGAATGGGCGCGATCTCGCCCAGGGCGTCCTCGACGGCGTGGAAAGCGGGGTCATGGAGGGGACGCATGGCCTCGAGGGCCACGACGCCTGCTGCCTCGGCAGCACGGAAGACCTCGAACGCTTGGGCCTCGGTGGCGCAGAAGGGCTTTTCGACGATAACGTGCTTGCCGCCGGCGATACAGGCGAGCGCCTGCTCGTAGTGGAGCGCATTGGGGCTGCCGATGTAGACGGCGTCGACGTCGTCGGCGGACGCAAGCTCGTCAAGCGCGGTGAAGTTACGCTCGCCGCCGTGCTCGGCGGTAAAGGCAGCACCGCGATTGGCATCGCGTGAAAGCGTGCCCACAAACACGGCTTGGTCGTTGGCGTTGACGACTTGGATAAAGTCGTCGGTGATCATGGATGTGCCGATGGTCGCTATACGCAGCATACGTCTCCCTTGCGTTGTTTGGTCTACAGGATGAGTGTAGCGCGTGGAGATATAAAGCTGCGCGAAAACGCTATTACAGGTCGCTCTCGTTAAAGCCGGCGTCGATATCGAGGTCGCTGCCGTCGGCCGCCGTGGTGGCGAGCTCATCGCAGCGCTCGTTGAGCTCGTGGCCGGCGTGACCCTTAACCCAGATGAACTCCACCTTATGCTTGCTCTTTGCGGCAAGCAGACGCTCCCACAGGTCGCGGTTCTTGACGGGCTGCTTGTTGGCAGTTTTCCACCCGCGCTTTTTCCAGCCGTCGATCCAGTGCTTGTTAAAGGCGTTGACGACGTACTGCGAATCGGAATGGACTTCGACCTCGCAGGGGCGGTTAAGTGCCTCGAGCGCCACGATGACCGCCATGAGCTCCATGCGGTTGTTAGTGGTCTTGGCGTAGCCACGCGAAAGCTCGGAGGTGAAGGTCTTGCCGGCGGGGTTGGTGTACTTGAGCACGGCGCCGTAGCCGCCGCGTCCCGGATTTGATCGGGCCGAGCCGTCGGTATAGATGATGACCTTCACATGGTTCCTTTCGTTGGGTACGCTTCGTGTGAGTGACCATTGTAGCGCCATGCCCGCCGCGGGCTAGCAATCTACGATTTCTACCCCGTCTTCCGACAGCTGGTCGGCATGGATGATGCGGTTGAGCTCGTCGAGGTATTGCCGCAAGAGAGGAGAGGGCTTGCGCTCGTCGTGCATGATATATCCTACGTGCATCGTTGGGGCGTCTGCTAACGGGATCGATGCCATACCCCACTGCATTTCATTGGAAAGGACACCGGTCGACAGGGTGTAACCGTTCGACGTGATAAGTAAGTTAGTAAGTGTTCCGCGGTCCGAGATTCGTATGTTGCGGTCGCAAGGGATATAGCTAAAAGGTTCCTCGGCGTAATAGAAGGAGTTTGAGGTTCCCTGCTCAAAGCTGTAGCGCGTATAGGGCGTGAGGTCGGCAAGGGACAGCTGAGGGCGGCGTGCGAGCGGGTGGCGTTCGCTAACGAAGACGTGGACCGTCGCGTCGAAGAGGGGATGGAAGCTTGCGCGGGCATCGGCGAAGGCCTTCTGCAGAACGCGGGCGTTAAAGTCATCCAGGTACAGAATGCCGATATCGCTGCGAAATGCGCGGACGTCGTCGATGATCTGCGAGGTGGTGGTCTCGCGCATGATGAACTCGAACTTACTGTCGCGGCAGCGCTCGACGACGTTGACAAAGGCCTCGACCGAAAACGCGTAGTGCTGGGCCGAGATGGCAAGGCGCGCCTGGGGTGTGCCGCCGTCCTCGTAGCGTGCCTCGAGCATGTCGGCCTGCTCTACGACCTGGCGCGCATAGCCTAAGAGCTCGGTACCGTCGTTGGTGAGCGTGACGCCGCGGCTGGAGCGCGTAAAGATTTCCAGATGGAGCTCCTGCTCCAGGCTTTTGACGGCGTTTGAGATGTTGGACTGAGCGGTATAGAGGCGCTGAGCTGCGGCGTTGATTGAGCCGGACTCTGCCACGGCAATCAGAAAACGAAGCTGCTGGAGGGTCATCGACGCCCGTCCTTTCGATAGCTATCTAAAAAACCGATAACAGGTTAGCGCTTTTAAGTGATTGACCGAGCGAAACAATGCTCGTACTATTCAAAACACACAAAGGCGGTAGGTAATTAAGCCGACCACGGAACCGGGATGCGAAAGGAGGCCCGCATATGAATTGCTTACCAAGACGAATGCCGGGCTCCTGCTTGCGCCCGTCGGCGTGATCAGGAGACAGCGACTTATTTCTCTTACTCTTATTACTTTTGTTCGATCAAGGAGATCATCATGAGCCAGTTTATCAACAACCCCGAGCACACCTTTGGTTTCGATACCCTGCAGCTGCACGTTGGCCAGGAGAGCGCCGATCCTGCATCCGACTCCCGTGCTGTGCCTATCTATCAAACCACGAGCTATGTGTTCCGCAACTCCCAGCACGCCGCCGACCGCTTTGGTCTTGCCGACGCCGGTAACATCTACGGCCGTCTGACCAACTCCACCCAGGGCGTCTTCGAGGACCGTATCGCCGCGCTCGAGGGTGGCGTGGCCGGTCTTGCCGTCGCCTCCGGTGCCGCTGCCATCACCTATACCCTGCAGGCACTTGCCCAGGCTGGTGACCACGTGGTCGCCCAGAAGACCATCTACGGCGGTTCCTACAACCTGCTGGAGCACACGCTCTCCCAGTTTGGTGTCGAGACCACCTTCGTCGATGCCCATAACCTGGACGAGGTCGAGGGCGCCATCAAGGACAACACCACGGTCATCTATCTCGAGACGCTCGGTAACCCCAACTCCGACATCCCCAACATCGACGCCATCTCCGAGATTGCCAAGAAGCATGGCCTGCCGGTTGTTGTCGATAACACCTTCGGCACCCCGTATCTGTTCCGTCCGCTGGAGCATGGCGCCAATATCGTCGTCCACTCCGCGACCAAGTTCATTGGCGGTCACGGTACCTCGCTGGGCGGCGTGATTGTCGATGGCGGCAACTTTGACTGGAAGGCGAGCGGCAAGTATGCGCAGATCGCCGAGCCCAATCCCTCCTACCATGGCGTCTCGTTTGCCGAGGCTGCCGGCCCTGCCGCCTTCGCGACCTATATCCGCGCCATCCTGCTGCGTGACGAGGGCGCTTGCATTAGCCCGTTTAACGCCTGGATCCTGCTCCAGGGCACCGAGACCCTGTCACTGCGCGTCGACCGCCATGTCGAGAACACCAAGAAGGTCGTTGAGTTCCTGGCTTGTGACAGCCACGTCGCCAAGGTGAACCACCCGAGCCTGCCTGAGCACCCCGACCATGAGCTCTACAAGCAGTATTTCCCCAACGGTGGTGCCTCGATCTTCACCTTCGAGATTAAGGGCGGCCAGGAGGCTGCATGGAAGTTCATCGACCACTTGCAGGTGTTCTCGCTGCTCGCCAACGTGGCCGACGTCAAGTCGCTCGTCGTGCACCCGGCTACGACTACGCACTCCCAGCTCTCTGCCGAGGAGCTCGCCGAGCAGAACATCATGCCCTCCACGATCCGTCTTTCCATCGGTACCGAGAACGCCGAGGATATCATTTGGGACCTGAAGCAGGCCTTTGCCGCACTGGACGAGTAGGGCGACTTGTGCAAGGACCCCTTGCGACTCGATAGGTATAGCTGCATAAAATGCCTGCTCAAGGCGCCTGCGCAAGCAATGGTTGCGCAGGCGCCTTTTTTGCATAGGAAGGGCGCTATTACAGGGTTTTTGACATGCTTTATGCAATCGAGATGTGGAAAACTCCTGTTGAGAGGATGTGAGTTTTACGCAAATGACGTGCACCTTTTGAGAAAAACCGCAGGTCGCGATTTGCTCGGAGTACTATGCAGCGCGATCGAATCACGCGCAGCTCAAACGCAGCAAAAACGCACTACGGAGGTTTCCAGCTACATGAGGATTGATTCACGAAAACCGAAAGCCGCCGCCCTTTCCGCCGCTCTGACCGTGGCACTTTTAGCGGGCGCCGGCGCAACCGATGCCCACGCGGCAACACTGTCCGACACGGTCGGATCCACGCCGTCCGAGGCGACGCTGATGCAGCCCGTCGACTATCGCGGCGACGGCTTTGGCTCCATGCAGGAGTGGAATGCCTCTATGGGGGCCAAGCGCGATTCCCTGGAGGTCCGCGCCCAGATCATCATGAACATGTACGGTGACTATGCCACCGATGACGAGCGCGCTGTACTGCAAGGTTGTATCGATGGTGCGGGCGGTCTTTTGACGATGGAGGAGGTCGACGCCAAATCGACCGAGCTCGATGAGCTGCGCACGACGCTTGAGGATGCCAAGCGTGAGGCGCTCGAGGCTGCGGCCGCCGAAGCCGAGGCCGCTGAGGCCGTTCAGGCTTTGTATTACAACGCCGGCTCCGGCTCGTCTTACGCGTCTGCTGCGTATTACGCGAACGGCTCGGGCCTGACGCGCTCGAGCGGCGTCAATAACTATAACGGTCGTCGTGAGACCTATTACAGCAGCAACGTGCTCTACCATCACCGCACGGGCGAGTGGACTCAGGATTCCGAGGGCTTTTGGCGCGATTCCGATGGTTACTACGTCGTTGCCGCGGGCGATAAGGCTCAGGGCTCCACGTTTACCGGTTCCAAGGGCGAGTGCAAGGTCTATGACTCCGGCTGCGCAGCCGGAACCACCGACTACTACACTGGCTGGTAATTTTTCTGCATCACGAATATTTGGCGGACGGGCGTCTTTACCGAGCTTTAGGGCAACGTAAGGGCGCCCGTTCTATGTATGCATTTGAGTTAACAGAGCGCTTACCGTGGCAGTACGCCGCGCATATGGGCGCGGGGCACACTAAGTCACGAGAAACAAAGTCTTTCTCGTGGAGGAAGTGGTTCCATGAACGCTCGAGATGTCGCTATTGCCGTCGTTGCCCTTTTGATCGGATGCCTTGGTCCGACGGCGGCGTTAACTGCCGGCTTGCAGTCCGCTACGGGCGCCGCTCCTGTGATTGTGGGCGCCTTGATTGCAGCGGCGTTGCTGGGAAGCGCCGGCGTGCTACTTTGCCGCGATGACGAGGACGAGGTTCCGGAATCGCAAAATAAGCCTCAGTTTTAGCCTCGAGCTAAATGCAACAGGCCTTCGCGAATGACGGAATCCTCGCGAAGGCCTGTCTGCTTGTATTGCGCACGTCGCGATGCGGCCGAGGCTACCATCTGCTTTCTATTTCGCGAATCCTCTGGTAGAGCCAATCGTTTTGCGGCACTTGGATATCGTGTTTGGCGGCCAGGCGGCAAATGGTGCCCGCGAACTCCTCGACTTCGGTCTTTCGTTGTGCGATGCGGTCCTGCGCCATCGAGGGCATACCGGTGGGGTCGATTCCCTCGATGAGGTGCACCATCTGCGTCAGGTCTGCCTCGGTCAGCTCAATGCCCTCGGCATTGGCGACCGCAAGTGTCTCTCGCATGGCGGAGACAAAGCAGCGGCGCTGCTCGGAGCCGGCCTCTGTGGCGCTTCCATACGTTCCGCCGTAGGCCATGCACGTCTGGTTGATACCATCGTTGAGCATGAGTTTGGCCCACATGCGGTGCGCAATGTCGCTCTCGGCGGTATGGGCGATGCCGCAGCGTGTGTAGAGCTCGTCGATGGCGGTGACGGTTGCGGGCTCGGTGCCTGCTGCCGCGCCAAAGCGAATCTCGCCCGCATTGGTAAAGGTGAGCGCGCCGTCGAGGAACACGGCATCCATGCCCTGGCAAATACCAAGAACGGTATGCTTCCAGCCAAAGCGCTCGGCAATCTTCTGCTCGCTCGTAATGCCGTTGCACAGCGAGGCGATGAGCGTGTTGGGCCCCACGACGCGCTCCATAGTCTTGAGTGCTTGGTTGAGTCCCGTCGTCTTGACCGTGAGAATGACAAGATCGGCGGGCGTTGCCTCGCTGGCGCGCACGGACTTGAGTGCGCAGGGCTCGCCGTTGACCGTAAGGGCGTCGCCTGCGTGACGCTCGAAACGGGCGTCATCCATAACGTATTCGACGGCGTCATTGCCGAGGGCCGTGGCAATCATGCTACCGTAGAGCAGGCCGACGCCGCCCTTGCCGATAAAGGCGACCTTGTTGATCTGCATGTGAATCATCTCCCCATATAAAAGGCGCCCGCGTAAGGGGCGCCTGATGGATTGTATGCTGCCAGGGTGATTGGTGGATGCGCGGGACTGCTGTTACGAAAAAGAACTATTGCACTGTGCGCTTATGCCGCGGGACAGACCGCAAAAACGCGCACAGGATATCCAACGCCATCGCGCACCTTGGGGAAGGTGCAGATGATGCCTGCGCCCGTGGCGGGAAGCTCGTCCAGATGGTTCATGACCTCGATCTGGTAGCGGTCGACTGAGAGGATGTATTGCTCGCCGGGATAGGGGTAGGCGTCCTCACGCGTGGCCACGCTCGCCTCCTTTCATCGGGCTTTTTGCTGATGTTAAAGCGGTGCCGTGACGGCCTGATTTCTGCTGCGTTACGATACGTTTTCGATTGCGATTCCGATGTGCTTCGATGACGTGACAGGTTTGTTTCGCCTTATCAGGGCTTCGATGGGGGAGGAGGGGCCGTGCAATATCGCGTTGACCCCAAAAGCAGTAACCGTATCTCGGCGTTGGGGCTGGGCTGCATGAGGTTTCCCGGTGCGCCGGGACGCCCGGATGCGAAGACAGCCGACGCCATCATCTCCCGTGCGGTGGAGCAGGGGATTAACTACCTGGACACGGCCTATCTCTATCCCGGCAACGAGGCTTGCGTGGGCGCTTCGCTTGAGCGCCTAGGCCTACGCGACCAGGTTTTGCTCGCGACCAAGCTGCCGCATGCTTCGTGCAAATGCGCGGAGGATTTCGACCGGTTCTTCGACGAGCAACTGTGCCGCCTGCGGACCGACCATATCGACTATTACCTCATGCACAACATTACCTCGCCCGCCCAGTGGGAACGTGTGGTGGCGTTGGGCATCGAGGACTGGATCGCGCGTCAAAAGGCGGCGGGGCGCATTCGCCAGATTGGTTTTTCGTATCACGGCAGCGCGGCGGATTTCCTGACGGTGCTTGACGCATATGACTGGGATTTTTGCCAGATCCAGTACAACTATGCCGGCGAGCGTTACCAAGCGGGAACGGCAGGACTCATGGCGGCTGCGGAGCGCGGTCTTGCGGTGTTTGTGATGGAGCCACTGCTGGGCGGTCGTCTAGCGGGCAAACTGCCGCCGCGGGCACGCGCTGTGCTCGATGGCGCCCGTGACCCGCATTTGCGCACTCCGGCCGCCTGGGGGCTTTCGTGGGTGTGGAACCATCCTCAGGTGACGATGCTGCTTTCGGGTATGACCGATACCGCGCAAGTGGATGAGAACGCGGCGTTGGCCGATCGGGCCCTGCCGGATTCGATGACGGCTGCTCAGCTCGATGCCATCGCACGCGTGCTGAGGGAGTTTGAAAAATCGAATCGCGTGCCCTGCACGGGATGCGGCTATTGCATGCCGTGTCCTAAAGGCATCAATATCCCTGGGTGTTTTGCTGCCTACAACGCAAGCTATGCGCACAGCTGGTTTACGGGGCTGTCTCAATACTTTACGGCGAGCGCGGTGCGGACGAACGAGCCCAAGCTGGTGAGCAATTGCGTCAAGTGCGGCAAATGCGCGCGGCATTGCCCACAGCATATCGATATCCCCGGGCGCTTGGACGACGTACGCCGCCGTTTTCAGCCTGGCCCCGTGACGGCGGTGCTTAAGGCCTTCGGCAAAACGCGCTCCTCGTGACCCTTTTATAACTTGCGGTGGAATAGTTCCTGTTTGCGGCAGAATGAGGCATCGACAGGAACTATTTCACCGCAACTGATGAGGGGGAGCTGGGGATGCTGACGATCGGGTGTCATCTATCCACGACGAAGGGCTATCGGGCGATGGGGGAGACGGCGTTGTCAATTGGCGCCAATACCTTTGCATTCTTTACGCGCAACCCGCGCGGCGGCAAGGCGAAAGACCTTGACATGGATGACGTGGCCGCCCTGCGCGAGCTTATGGAACAGAACGATTTTGGCCCGCTTGTGGCTCATGCCCCGTATACCTATAACCCTTGCTCGGCCAAAGAGCGGGCGCGCGAGTTTGCCTTGGAGGCCATGGCGGAGGACCTGCGGCGCATGGAAGCGCTGCCCGGCAACTACTACAACTTCCATCCCGGTGCGCATGTGGGGCAGGGCTCCGACGCCGGCATTCAGATGATCGTCGACACCCTGTGCCAGGTGATGTTTGAGGGCCAACAGACGACGGTGCTGCTCGAGACCATGGCCGGCAAGGGCACCGAGGTGGGCCGCAGCTTTGAAGAACTGGCACTCATCATCCAGGGCGTTGCCGACAAGTGCCCCGAGCTGTCGGCCAAGTTGGGCGTTTGCTTGGACACCTGCCATGTGAATGACGCCGGCTACGACATCGTCCACGATCTTGAAGGCGTGCTCGACGAGTTCGATCGTGTGGTGGGTATCGAGCGCCTGCGCGCCGTGCATATCAATGACTCCAAGAACCCCTGCGGCGCCCATAAGGACCGCCACGAATGCATCGGTAAGGGCTACCTGGGTAGCGAAGAGTTTGGCGGCGGTATGCAGGTTATGCAGAATATTGTATCGAATGGCCGCTTGCGCGCATTGCCATTCATTTTGGAGACACCGAACGAACTTGCAGGTTATGCGGCTGAAATCAAATTGTTAAGGTCATTGCAGCAGTGATGACTGTCATAAAGTGGAGTGCTCCATTCACGTTATGGGTTTGTTTCAATCAGTTTTCTAATTGCGGATTCTTCCAAGCGGGTGCATAATAACCCTCAGTTTTTGCAGACCCCTGAATCACGTGGGGTCATTGGAAGGAGACTGATTATGAAGCTGAAGACGCTTGGCGCATTTGCCGCCACGGGTGCTATGGCGCTCGCCCTTGCTCTGACGGGCTGCGGCTCGTCCAACGCCACCTCTGGTTCTGATGCCAGTTCCAGCAGCTCTGACGACGCTAAGGTCGAGAAGGTCGACGGTTCCAAGGAGTACGCGCTCGTCAAGGACGGTACGCTGACCGTCGGCACCTCTGCCGAGTACGCTCCGTTTGAGTACAAGGATGACAATGGCGACTACCAGGGCTTTGACCTTGAACTCATTAAGGCTATCGGCGATAAGCTGGGTCTGGATGTCGAGTATGTCAACAATGATTTTGACACGCTCGTCCCCGGCGTTGCTTCGGGCGCCAAGTACGACGTCGCCATCGCGGCTATCACCGACACGCCCGAGCGTGAGAAGGAAGTCACTTTCTCCGATTCCTACTACATGGACGATCAGGCTATCGTGACCAAGGTCGATAACACCGACATCACGGCCGACAACTTCAGCGAGAAGCTCAACAACGCCGACGCTACCATCATCGTCCAGTCTGGCTCGACCGCCGAGGCCTTTGCCCAGGAGAACTTCCCCAAGGCCAAGATTGTCCCCTACAAGGACGCCACCGAGTGCTTCAGCGCCCTGCAGTCCGATAAGGGCGACGCCGTAGTCACCAACCGCTCCGTTGCCAGCCAGCTGACCGCCGAGCAGTTCAACACCTGCCAGACCATCAAGCAGGTCAGCACCGGCGAGGAGTACGCCATCGCCATCAACCAGGGCAACACCAAGCTCAAGGACGACATCAACCAGGCCATCAAGGACCTGACTGACGACGGTACCGTCGACGCCCTCATGGCTAAGTACAACATCAAGTAAAATAGCTACTTGATTGCGCGCGGGCCCTTTCCGTTTTGGCGGAGAGGGCCTTTGCGCTTCTCTTGACGGAGAGTGTTTCCGTCTCGTTTTGCCGGCAACTTCTACGATAGGAGCCACCTTGTCTCGACTGAACAAAGGGGCTGCGGAGCAGCGTTTTCCACTGCCCGCCTTGCTCCAAAAGCTAGCCTGCGCCATGGCAGTGGCGCTCGCGCTGGTGTGCGTGGGGGCATATGCGCCCACGACCGCCCAGGCGCTTGAGACCGCAAAGATTACCGCCCGACCCAACACCGGTTCGGGCAGCGCTGTGGTCGGCGGCACCGAGACGCGCATTACCTGGGAAGTTCAGGCCGATGCCGACGAGGAGCTGAGCGGTCTTTCTCTGACGTTTGTCGACGGCACAACGTTTGGTACCGATGACACGCGATTGACGATGCTCTCGGGCGAGGACCTCATGGATCGTACGCCCATGAAGCCCACGTGCAAGGCTGACGGCCAGACGCTCAAGATTGACTTTGGCGAGACGGCGCCTGCCGGCGGCTTTTTCCGTGTCGAGGTTTACGGCGTGACGTTCCCCGTCGAGGGCGGCGATGAGGCCTTTAGCGGAACCTATACGCTCGCCGACGGTTCGACCAAGAAGATTTCCAAGATTCCTTCCGTCGAGATTAAGGGCGTGACGGCGTTCGATAACTTCCTGGCCGACCTTAAGGAACAGCCGTGGGTCGAGGCATGGAATTCCAACATGTTCCTTCGCCTGTTCCTGAACCCGGTCATTTTGGTCCAGAGCCTGCCGATCGTCTTCAAGGGCTTCCTTATGTCGCTCTCGATCGTGCTCGTGGCGTTTCCGCTGGCGATCCCCTTTGGCTTTGCCCTGTCGCTTATGCGCATCTCCAAATCGCGCATCCTGCGTTGCCTTGCCGGCATCTACGTGAATGTCATCCGCGGTACGCCGGCGTTCCTGCAGATCTATATTGCATTCTTTGGCCTGCCGCTTGCCGGCGTCAAGGTGGACGACTATGTCTTGGGCGTTATCGTCATGGCCATGAACTCGTCTGCGTATCTGTGCGAGATTTTCCGTGCCGGTATTCAATCGATCCCCAAGGGCCAGAACGAGGCCGCTCGTTCGCTGGGTATGAATGCCTTCCAGACGCTGCTCTACGTTATGATTCCGCAGACGTTCCGCAATGTCCTGCCTACGCTGACCAGCGAGTTTATCCTGCTCTACAAGGATACGTCGCTGCTCGCCGCCGTGGGCGTGGTCGAGATCGTCATGAACGCCCGCACCATCGTGGCAACGACGGGCTCCATTACGCCGTATGTGGTTGCCGCCCTGTTCTATCTGGTCATTACCCTGCCGCTTGCGCGCTTGGTGAGCGGTCTTGAGGCGAGGCTGCTGGGTACGGCCGAAACCAAAAAGAAGCGTCCCACCAAGAGCGCCGGACAGGTTGTCGCGACGCCCGCCGACCATATCGCTGGTCTGTAAGGAGGTTCTATTATGAGCGAAACCAATAACTCGAACGAGGTCGTCGTCAGCATCAAGAATCTCCAGAAGGCCTTTGGCGATAACGTGGTCCTGCGCGACATCGACCTTGATGTGCACAAGGGCGAGGTCGTCGTAGTCCTGGGCCCTTCGGGTTCGGGCAAGTCGACGATGCTTCGCTGCATTAACCGTCTCGAGGAGCCCACGAGTGGTTCGATTGTCGTCGAGGGCGTGGATGTGTGCGCCAAGGGCGTTGACCTCAATAAGGTGCGTACGCACTTGGGCATGGTGTTTCAGCAGTTCAACTTGTTCCCGCACCTGTCGGTCAAAAAGAACGTCATGCTTGCGCAGCAAAAGGTGCTCAAGCGCAGCAAGGAAGAGGCCGAGAAGATTGCCATCGAGGAGCTGACCAAGGTCGGCCTGGCCGAGCGCATCGATTTTATGCCGAGTCAGCTTTCGGGCGGTCAGCAGCAGCGCGTGGCCATCGCCCGCGCCCTGTCGATGAATCCGCACGTGATGCTCTTTGACGAGGCCACGTCGGCGCTCGATCCTGAGCTTGTCCGCGATGTATTGGGCGTCATGCGCGATCTTGCGCATGACGGTATGACCATGATCGTGGTGACGCACGAGATGGGCTTTGCCCGCGACGTCGCCGACCGCGTCGTCTTTATGGACGGCGGCGTTATCGTGGAGGATGGCACGCCGAGCGAGGTCTTCGACCATCCTAAGAGCGAGCGCACCAAGGCGTTCTTGGGTAATATCTCGTAGCCGCTTTATATGACTGACACAGCAGAAAACGGGAGCCGGATGTGATCCGGCTCCCGTTTTTGTTGGGACGCGAATGTGTTTTGGTGCAGAGCGCGTTACGGGCGGAGCTCATTGCAGCTAGGCGAGCTCGGCTCCAAGGGCGCGGCAGGCCGCCTTGCCCTCATCGTCGGGGGCGTCGTAACAGATGACGGAGTCGACCACGTTGACGCCTGCTTCGTCGGCGTCCGCCTTCCAATTGTCCATCCATTCGCCTTCGGCCCACGAATAAGAGCCAAAGAGGACGACCTTCTTGTCGCCGAGGGTCTCCTTGACTTCGTCCCACATCGGTTGGAACTCATCGTATTCAAGCTCCTCGGAGCCCATGGCGGGGCAACCGAAGGCGAAGGCATCATAGTCGGCGGCCCTGTCGGCAGAGAAGTCGGCGCAGGGGATGACTTCGGCCTCGGCGCCCGCGGACGTGGTGCCCTCGGCAACGAGGTTTGCCATGGCCTCGGTGTTGCCCGTGCCGCTCCAGTAGACGACGGCGATCTTGCTCATGTTGAGTCCTTTCGGTTGTGCGGCGTGCGGTCGCGGTTTGTACGTTCTATCGGGTCGCCTGGGCAAGTTGCGCCAAGCTGCAGCCCTGCTGATAGATAAAGGTGAGGTGTTGGGTGCAGGCACGGTACGCATCAAACGTCGCAAGCGCCTGCTCGACATTCGTATAGACCTTCCAGGCTCCAAAGATCTTGTAGTTCTCGCCACGCTGAGCGATGAACTCGTATACGTCGTCGCAGGGGTACCCCAGGAAGTAGCCAATCTCGTGTGGAAATTCGCAGGCGCAGTCGTTGTTGCAGCAGACTTGCTGATCCAGTGCGCATCGAGTCTGGCCGCAGGCGCATTCCGCGGCGTTATTGCTCGCGAGCGTGATGCGTGATGCCAGGTGCACAAGATATGCCGAGAGGTTGCCGGTGTCGTAGCCCTTCTTGGCGAGTGCCGTTTTGGCGCGCGGGTCAGCAAGGTAAGTGGCGAGGCTATTGGGCCGATATGCGTATACGAGCGCCCCGCAGGGGCGCCAGACCAAAACGCTCAGATGGATACCGAACGGATTAAGCTCGCGGTTGCACCGGGCGATAACGTTGAGCAGGCGTGCTCGGCGATCCTCGATCGCCGCAGTTACGCTTGAGCCGTCTTGATCGGCATAGACTCCTGGATAGGTAAAGAGCGATGCCGGTTTGATGCCCGCGAGCGTGGGGGAGCAGTTGCGCACGACTGCCGCCTGAAACGTTGGGATGTCTATGGTTCGAGTCACGACGCTCCTTACGGATCTAAACTGTTAGCCTAGGAAAACTTATACACGAAAGTAAGCCTTGGTCAACTAAAAAGTTTGAAGAGGGAAACTAATTGACCGAACGGACATGATTTTGGGTTAAGATGGGAACACCCCATGGGGGTATCTAGATAGGGCTACTTGAAAGGGGAACGCATGAGTGACTTGCTCAACCCTGCGAATCTCATCGTGCTGGCCGTCATTGCCGTCGGCATGTTTTTTGGGCTGCGTCGCATTGCGGCGTCGACGCATGGAAAGAGCTGTTGCAGTGATGGCGCGAGCGGCAAGAAAGCCAAGAAGGTTGTGGTGGCAGACACCGACGAGTCCCACTATCCCTATAGCGATGAGCTGCTCATCGGCGGCATGAGCTGTGACGGCTGCGCTCAGAACGTAGCCAATGCCCTCAATGCACTGGACGGCGTGTGGGCTACGGTGACGTATGCGGACCACACAGCACGCGTACGCTCGAAGCTCCCGGTTGATCGCGACACACTCGAGACGGCGGTGAGGGGCGCGGGCTATTACGTTATGAAAATGTAGGCGTTGCCCTCTCCGGTGGATACCGGCCTCCTGCTCATTGCGAGTATCGACATCCAAAAATTTGCGTAAAAAATAACCTTTAGATGCGGTAAAAGTGGAGTTTGGTGACGGTTTGCGCGGAATTCGCTACCAATCGAGCATCTATTAACCCGTCCAAAAAATTACAGGTGTATATTTATACGCTGATTATTGCTGTGCTCAGATTGCAATTAACCGTGGACAGAAATGAAGAATGCTAAAGCTGGGCTTTAGGACAGGGGAGGTTATAGCCTTATGAGACGAGTGGGAGCACTTGGCTTGGTGGCAGCGCTTGCCGCTATCTTGGTATCGCCGCTGCCGGCGCATGCCGAAGACGCTTCGGGTGCCGTTACCTACAATGCGGGAAATGGGTATTCCTTTGAAAAGCTCTCGCATCCTACGGTAGGAACGTCGCAGCCGGATGGCATCGTCGACTACCAGGGTGGCGGTGCCGTTGCCGTTCCGGGCGCCGACGGTAACGCGGCCAACAACGAAGGCGATCGCGGCCAGAGCTACACTTGGGCGGCTGTGAGCTATGGTGACTGGCTTTATGTGGGCACCTGCTATGCGGCGATGGGCAACACGCTGACGCTCATGAACGGCACGCTGGGTGATTCCTTTGATGCCGAAACCATGCGCCTGACGCTGGAGGCCATGTTTAACGGCACCTTCTTCTATGGACAGCAGAAGGAGGACGGCACGGCCGACAAGGACAGCGGCGGCATCCTGGTCAAGATCAATACCAAGACCGGTGAGACCAAGCTGCTGCTCTCTGAATCGCTCAACGGCGTCGGTCCTTTGTTCCGCAATGCCGTGAGCTATAAGGGTAAGCTTTATTTCTGCGGCAGCGTCAGGACCAATGGCGGCAAAAGCGGCCTGCCTGCTGTATATGAGATCGATCCTAAGAATGATAAGTACAAAGTTGTCTATCAGGGCCTTTCGAGCATGCAGGATTACGGTGCTGCCTACAAGCAGGGCATTTCTACCGGTATCCGCGGCATGTGCGTCCATGATGGCCAGCTCGTCATCAGTAATGTGGGTAAAGACGCGGCCGGTAACTTTGTGTCGACAATCCTGACGTCGTCTGACCCGTCGAAGGGCCAGGACAGCTTCACCGAGATTGCCAACTCGGGCACGCTGTTTGGCTATCCGGCGATTCGCTATCAGGACAGCATCTACGGCGGCGCCATTTGGGATATGGTCTCGTACAATGGCCATCTCTATGCGACCATCTGCACCGGTACGCCTGAGAACGCTCCCGATGATAATTCCATGCAGTCGTTCGCCATGGTCCGTGGCGACAAGAACGCCGACGGCAGCTATTCGTGGACTCCCGTTGTTGGCGATCAGGAGAGGGACGGTGCAAAGTACTGCTTTGGCATCGATCCTGCCCGCACCCGTTCTGGTGCTGCCAACCTCATCGTCTACAACGACTACCTCTATATCGGTGAATACAACGACGAGGAGATTGCTCTCGAGCGCATCCTGTTCAACAAGTCCAACACCGAAGAGGGCGGCAAGAGCGGCATGGGCGGCGTTGACTGCTCGTTTGTGAATGCCAATCTTGAGCAGTCGGTCAACATCTATCGCATGGACAAGAACGAGGACATGGATCTTGTCGTTGGCGATCCCACCGTCATGTTCCCCAAGGGCGGTATTTCCGGCCTGGCTTCGGGCTTTGGCCGAAACGAGAACCAGTACATTTGACGCATGCAGAAGTTCGACGGCAAGCTGTATATCGGTACCTTTGATACCGCGAGCCTGCTTGAGCCGATCGGCCAGTTCTCCAATGGCGACATTATCGATATGACGCCCGAGGAGTGGAACTCTCAGGTTCAGCGCCTTAGGGACCTGCTCGATCACCTGCTCGACAAGAAATCGCCTGACGACCCCATCGTTCCCGCTAACACGCTTGCGGACGATGATTCAAACGAGGCCGTCGAGGTCGATGACGAGAAGGCTGAGGCCGTCGAGGTCGATGACGAGAAGACCGAGGTCGCTAAGGGCTTTGGCGACCTGAGCGATGCGCTGGAGGATGCCGCGGGCGACCTTTGCGAGCAGGCCGCGACGATGTCCCAGGACGTTGAGGACGACGCCGCTTATGTCCAGAAGATCGATGGCGAGATCGCGTACTTCAAGTCCTTTGCCGACCAGTATCAGGACATGCTCGATAGCTATGAGAGCCTGAAGCAGCAGTACGAGGATGCCTATGGCACCGAGCTGCCGGGCGATATTCAGGATGCGCTCGATAAGCTGCTGAGCGAGGAGAACCTCAAGAAGCTGCAGAGTGTCCTTACGTGCATGTACTACCTGCGCGATGCCGAGCGCGGCTTTGATATGTATGTGACCGAGGACGGCGTGAACTTTACGACGCTGACGACTAACGGTTTTAACGATCCGTACAACCATGGTCTGCGCACCTTTGCCGTTACCGATCAGGGCCTGTGCCTCGGTACTGCCAACCCGTTCTATGGCTGCCAGGTTTGGATCCAGCGCAAGGAGAATTCGGAGAATCCGATTGATCCCGGTACTCCGGATCCGACGGAACCCACCGATCCTTCGCAGCCGGGTGGCGGCGATCAGCCTGGTGGCAGCCAGACGGGCGGCAATGACCAGTCGAGCAGCACCACGACGACCGTTTCGACGACCACCAAGAAGACTCCGAAGGACGGCTCGCTGCCTCACGCTGGCGACTCGACCCTCACGCTTGTCTTGGGATTGCTGGTTGCAGCTGCCGCAGTGCTTGGCATTGCTCTCGTCTTGCGCAAGCGTTCTCGTCGCTAGGCTCGACCACGCAGCTCGATGCCTTGGATATCGTCGAAGTTGATGGCGATATCCCTGAGTTTGAGCAGCTTGAACGCGGGGAGCACTTCATCAAGGATGCCCGTGCGAGTGCGATAGCCGTACGTATCGTAATAGGTGACACGAACCAAGTCGCCACGTTTGAGGCCCTCGAGCTTTTTTGAAAGCTCGAGGGCTTTTTCTTCCGTGAGTTCGCATTTGGGCTCGACAGTGATTTCTTGCTTGCGTACGAGCTCGTAGTATCCCGTGAGAGCGGCGAAGGGCATAAACTGCGCGGCACGGCCGGCGCGAACGGCGCCGTTGGCGGTGAGCTTTGAGTCGGCGGAGCGACGTCTTCCCTCGGGGTCCGCTAGGCGTTCAAAGGATGTCGGTGGCCGCATCGGCTGTTGTTGGGGCTTAGGCACGGTGTCCTCCTACCTGATCGTTGCGTTCGCGTGCGGTGGCGCCGGCGGTAAAGCTCAGCCCCTTGACGAGCGCGTTCTTGCCGTACTTGCCCTTTACGGCCAGGACGGCGCGCGCCAGGTCGCGCTCGCGCTCATCGGCCTTAACATCGCTGAACAGGTCGATAGTGGTAAATTCCTCGGGCATGAGGTTGCCAAATCCCAGGTTGATGCGCTTGACCGGTCGTTTGGGATCGACAGTCTGCGCCCAGAGCTCATCGAAATAGCCCATGATCTTCTTAAACGAATTGGTGCGCTCGGGCAGCTTTCGCGAAGCGTTTGAGTGCGCGAAGAGCGCGGCATAGCCACCGCGCGGTTTGCCGCCATGCTCTCCCACAAAGATGCCATCGATTGCCTGCGCCTCACGTACCAGTCGGCGCCGTTCGTCATTGCGCTGGACGGGCTTGGGCGCACGGGGTGCGAGCTCAGGGCCGGCGGTTGCGGTGGGCTCGATACTTGACGTGCTCGAGCGTAGGTGTCCGCATCCGTCTACATATTGCGCTGTACCGCTGGCATCGAGTCGGCGTATGTCGGCGCGCTCGCTCGCGTAGCCCACAAAGAGCGAGATGCTGTCGCACACCACGTGCTTATCGACTAAGTCCAGCACGGCGTTGTCGACCATCTCGCGTAAGACGGTGTAGGCCTGCTCGTAGGCATAGCCCTTCGAGAGCACCTGTCCTGTGGTGGTTGAGGTTGCCTGCGGGCGATACGCTTGGATATCGGCGATGGTTGTCGGCTCGCGCCCGAAGGCGTGGTCGATGAGATATTCGGCATTGACGCCGAGTTCATCGTAAAGCAGGTTTTCGTCGAGCGCGGCGACACCCATCAGGTCGTAGACGCCGTACTTTTCGAGCCGGGCTGCCACACCGGGGCCGATACCCCAGATATCGGTGATGGGTCGATGCGGCCAGATCTCCTTGCGAAAGGTTTCGTTATCGAGTATGCCGATGCGGCTGGGTACGTGCTTTGCGGTAATATCGAGCGCTACCTTAGCCTGGAATAGGTTGGGGCCGATACCGACGGTGGCCGTGATGCCGGTGCGCGCGAGGACCTCGTCGCGCAGCATGCAGGCGAACCCTTCGGCATCGGTGTGATAGAGGTCCAGATAGGGCGTCACGTCGATAAAGCATTCGTCGATGGAGTAGACGTGCACGTCCTGTGGGCTGACGAATTCCAGATAGATACCGTAGATTTGCGCCGACACCTCCATGTAGTGCTGCATGCGCGGTACGGCCTTGATGTAGTCGATACCGTCGGGAATCTCGAACAGACGGCAGCGGTTATGGATTCCGAGGTCTTTCATGGCCTGTGTGATGGCAAGGCAGATGGTCGTGCGCCCGCGCGATTCGTCGGCAACGACCAGGTTGGTGGTGAGCGGGTCGAGACCGCGGTCGACGCATTCGACGCTGGCGTAGAACGTCTTGAGGTCGATGCAGATATAGGTGTGACGCTCGTGTCCCACGCGTCCTCCCATCAAACACATGTTCTTATCGAATACTTGTTCGATAATACCCGCTCGTCCGGACATCGTCAAAACCTGTCCCTTTTTGGTAGGTATGGTCGTGCGGCTGCATCGGGTTTTTTAACGCAGCTCTAAAGAGTGCGAAACAGCTCGGAAAACCTTGCTTCGTAGCATGAGCCTAACAATCGATACCGCCTATACGCACGGAAGGGCTGTGGGAAAGATGGTCAATTATGGGTTTGGTATGCCGACACGCTTGGTTGCGGATGGGGATGTGGCTCGCTGGTGCGGGCGATTGGTTGCCCACTATGGCGGCACTAAGGCACTGGTCGTGCTGGGAGGCGACAAGCACACGCGTGATGAGCTTGTCTCGGCGGCACTCGGCTCGCTTGATCGAGCTCTGCTCGAGCGCGTGCTTTTCCGCTGCGGCTCGGTTGAGGGCGACGGGGGAGACGAGCTGATCGACGAAGCCGTGGCCCTGGCGACCGACGAAGGGGTGGACTTTGTATTGGCGATTGGCGATGCCGATACTGCTGGCTTTGCGCGCGAACTCGCGCGTCGCATGGCGTCGTTCGATGCCGGCGAAGACGGTTTTGTCCCTTATGGATGCATTGTCTCGGAGGGCAAGGTGCCCGCTACGGTGGGAGCCGGCGAGGCTCCCGTTTTTGCCATCATCGCGCCCGAGCTGCTGGAGGGCATCGGGTCTCCTCTGCGTGAGTTGCTCGGCAGTGTGTGCGCTGCGGCCTAATAATTGCCATAAAGGGATGGGTTATTTTTGATTGGTAAAGCGTTTGACCTGCCAAAATAAACCTGTCCCTTTTTGGTCGGTCGCCGTTTGGGGGCCGATTGGCAACGCTCGCTGATTGCAGTCTTGACCTGCGCTAGAATAGAGATATCTGAATATCCGGGCGTGCATGGAGGTGTGCGCCCGTATGCTGAGGAGGACTTTATGGCAACTGTTGCCGCACCTATCGACGCCACGTCGACTGACGCTTGGAAGGCGCTCGAGGCTCATCAGGAGAAGCTCGAGGCCGAGGGTATCGACCTCAAGGCCTGGTTCGCCGCCGATCCCGAGCGTGTGAACAAGCTGAGCTTTGACGCCGGTGACCTGCACTTCGACCTGTCCAAGAACCTGGTGACCGACGAGACCGTCAAGCTGCTGTGCGATCTTGCCCGTGAGGTGAAGCTCGAGGAGCGCCGTGACGCCATGTTCTCCGGCGAGCACATCAACACCACCGAGGACCGTGCCGTCCTGCACACCGCGCTGCGCCGCCCGGCTAGCGAGAAGGGGCAGCTCGTCGTCGACGGCCAGGACGTTGTCGCCGACGTGCACGAGGTCCTCGACCGCATGTACGCCTTCGCCGAGCGTGTGCGCTCCGGTGAGTGGAAGGGCGTTACCGGCAAGAAGATCGAGCACCTGGTGTCTATCGGCATCGGCGGCTCCGATTTGGGCCCGGTCATGGCTTACGAGGCCCTGCGTCCCTATGCCGACGCCGGTATCGACTGCCGCTATATCTCCAACATCGACCCCAACGATCAGGCAGAGAAGCTCAAGGGCCTCGATCCCGAGACCACGCTCGTGATCATCGTGTCCAAGACCTTCACCACGCTCGAGACCCTCACCAACGCCCGCGAGGTCAAGACCTGGATGCTCGAGCAGCTCAAGGCTCAGGGCGCCATCGACGGTTCCGATGAGCAGAACGCCGACGCCGTTGCCAAGCACTTCGTCGCCGTTTCCACCGCACTCGAGAAGGTCGAGGCCTTCGGTATCGACCCCGCCAACGCCTTCGGCTTCTGGAACTGGGTCGGCGGCCGCTACTCCGTCGACTCCGCCGTGGGCCTGTCGCTGATCGTCGTGCTCGGCCCCGAGCGCTTCCAGCAGTTCCTCGAGGGCTTCCATGCTATCGATGAGTACTTCTGCAATACCCCGCTCGAGAACAATGCCGTCGCGCTGATGGGCCTGCTCAACGTCTGGTACGTCAACTTCTTCGGTTCCAAGAGCCATGCCGTGCTTCCGTACTGCCAGTACCTGCACCGTTTCCCGGCCTACCTGCAGCAGCTCACCATGGAGTCCAACGGCAAGCATGTCCGCTGGGACGGCAGCGCCGTGACCTCCGACACCGGTGAGATCTTCTGGGGCGAGCCCGGCACCAACGGTCAGCACGCCTTCTACCAGCTGCTGCACCAGGGCACCGTGGTGGTCCCGGCCGACTTTATCGCTTTCGCCAACACTGCCAACCCCGCAACCGACAGCGGCCAGGATGTCCACGAGCTGTTCCTGGGCAACTTCCTGGCCCAGACCAAGGCACTCGCCTTTGGCAAGACGGCCGACGAGGTTCGTGCCGAGGGCACGCCCGAGCAGATCGTCCCGGCCCGTTGCTTTGAGGGCAACCGCCCGACGACCTCGATCTTTGGCGACACGCTGACCCCGTTTGCGCTCGGCGAGCTCATCGCCCTGTACGAGCACATCACGTTTGTCGAGGGCACGGTCTGGGGCATCGACTCCTACGACCAGTGGGGCGTCGAGCTGGGCAAGCAGCTTGCCAAGCAGATTACCCCGGCCTTCCACGACGACGCCGCCAAGGCCGAGCAGGACGCTTCGACCCAGGCGCTCATCGAGTTCTACCGCGCGCATCGCAAGTAGTCGCTGCTGTTAACGCATCGCGCCTTATAGTCAGGGGCCCGTATCCTATCGGATGCGGGCCCCTTTGCTTTGCCGTGGTCTCGCGGCGCACGGCCTTTGTGGAACATTGCCGGGGCGCCGCGCGCCGCGAGAACCCTGCGCCTAGATCTCGGCCTCCGCATGGCCTCGCTGCGCCTCGGGCAGCTCCCCGTAGAGCGGATGGTCTTCGAGCCTAAAGCGCTCGACCTGTTCGGGAGTGCGACCGCGTACAAAGAGCCACGAGCGATCAATCGGCGTCGCCATGAGCGTGCTGGGCAGCGCGTCGGCGCGGTCGGAAAACACCCGGGCACTCTCGGGATCCTGGAACGCCAGCACCAGATGCGTGTCGCAGTTGCCCATGATGGAGCGTGCGCGTGCCTCGCCATAGAGCGCATCGAGCTGGTTGGTCGACTGCAGCAGCAGCGTTGCCCAGATGTTGCGGCTTCGGATAATCGAGAGCACGTTGTCGATCTGGGGGATCTGCAGATTTGCGAAGTCATCGAGCATAAAGCGCACGGGCACGGGCAGGCTGCCATCGGGCTGCCTATCGGCCTCACGAATGAGGCCCATAAACGCCTGCGAAATAAAGAGGCCGGTCAGCGGATCGAGATTGCGGTCAATATCGCTCACGGTTACAAACAGGGCGCAGGGGGTGTGTCCCATGGACGCGAAGTCCACCTGATGGCACTCACGATAGAGCTGTGCCGCACCGTCGAATCCCAGACACATGACCTTTTCGGCAAGGATGCCGACGATGCTCGCGTGCATGCGCTCGGCATTTTGCGTAATGGCGTAGCGCCGCCATAGCGAGAGGGCATAGCTTTGGGGATCGGTCGTGATCAGGTCGTCAAACAATCGACCCGTGGCACCGTCCTGCAGGTGCTCGATCAGCTTGATGACCGAGCTGATCGTCTGCTCGTCGGCGGGTAGCTGTTCGGTGACGTAGGCGATAAGACACGACAGCAGGTTTGCCGCCGCATGATCCCAAAAAGGCTGGTTGTTGTCCTCGATGGGGCAGATGGCCTTTGCCACCGAGAGGATGTCCTGCTGGTTGGGCCTGCCGTCCGCCTTGCGGCGAATGTGCCTCAGGGGGTTGTAGCCGCAGCGCTCGATGCCGGGCGCAAGGGCCGGGACGGTGTTGAGGTCGGCGAAGTTGAGACATTGCACGCGGTAACCGTGGGCTGCCAGCACGGGTCCCACTTCGCGACAGAGCGTGCCTTTGGTGTCGAGCACGATGTAGCTTGCGTTCATTTGCAGCAGGTTGGGCTTGAGGACGTTTCGGGTCTTGCCGGCTCCCGAGGGGCCGATCACAAGTGCGTTGTTGTTGAGTCCCGTTTGGCGGGTGTTGCAGGAAAGCGTTCGATCCTTGGCGAGGATGGTGGACGATGCGGACTCAGATGCGGCGAGGCGGCTGGCGAGGTTAGACATGGGCGACCTCCTTGGTGGTCGAGAGGATTTCGTGGGCAAAGCCGAGCTCGACGGCGCGCTCGGCCGAAAGGTAGGTGTCTTTTGCAGTGAGGGACTGGATGCGCTTGGGCGTGAGGCCGCTGCGGTCCGAGAGGATTTGCGTGAGGGTCTTGCGGGTCTGCATGAGACGCCGGCTGGTTTCCTGCAGCGCAAGTGCCGAGCCGCCTGCCCCCTGGGGGATCAGCGGGTCGTGAATCATGAGCTCTGCATGGGGCGCCATACGGCGATCGTCGCCGCCCATAAAGATCACGGCGCCCATGGACGCGGCGAATTCCAGGCAGACGGTGCGGATGGGGCACGATGCGAGGCGCATGGCGTCATAGATCGCAAGACCCGATCGCACGCTTCCGCCGGCGCTGGCGACAAATATGGTGATGGGGCGGCTGGGGTCGGTGGCATCGAGCAGGCGGATCTGCTGGCATAGGTCGTGGGCCATCGGGGTTTCGATGTTTCCCATGACGGAGAGCTCGCGACGGGCGAGCATCTCATCGTAAATGCTGGTGAGCGTGATACCTCGGGCGGATTCACGCATGGTGAGGGGGCTGATGATGGGGGAATGATTGGTGTCCATGAGGACTCCTTTCTGTTGGTTGTGTTGTGGAATAGGATTGTTGCCCGCGGAGGGGCTGGCGGGCTACAGGGTTCGTCTGAGCCTCAGATCGAGCTCGGTTGTGGGGCGGGCTGCCTGTCCGTGCGGCTCGCAAGCGCCAAGGGCTCCAAAGCGATGGAGCGTTGCGGCGGGCGTGGTGTAGGCGAGCCGCAGCTGATGCTCGACGGGGGCACATCCGTCATTTTTGTAATGAGCCGCGTAGTACTGCGCGATGCTGGCATTCATCTCGCTGCCATTGCGATGGCGCTCAAACTGGCGTCTGCAGGTCTCGATGATCTTTGCTACCGACTTGGGTGCCGTCGCGGGAACAAGGGCGAGATAGCCCTCAAATAGCTCGTTGATGCTCAGGAGGCACAGCAGGTCGATCAGCGTCCTTATGGCTGCTCCCTCGGCAGAAAAGTGCGCGGTCATGCGGTTATATCGGTTGCGGTCGACGATGGCCGCATGGGGTCTTGGAGTTTTCTGCCCCGTGGCCCCGGGCTTTTGCCGCGCCTGTGTATTGAGCTCGACGTTGCAGCGCTTGAGGCCGTCCAACGGAAGGAACAGTGCGGTGCGCAGGGTGTTCCGCTTGCTTTCGAGTTCATGACGCTCGTCGGGTTCCCATGCGAGCTTGAGTTTCGTGTCGAGCGCCGTAAGCATATGGGCTAGGCAGCCTACGGTAAGAACGTACGAATCGTTGTCGCGGTTTGGGGCATAGGGGTCTGTCAGCTTGCGAATGTCGGGGTCGCCCATGATCTTTGTGCAGCGCTTCAGCAGTTGAGGGTGGTCGGCCAAGATCGTCGCGAGCGGTAGCGACGCGTAGTTCTTGATGGTCGCGGCGGCAAAGGCGGCGTCATATTCGTTTGCATATGCTCGCTCAATGCGGGCATCCAGAATGCTTTTCTTATCGCCGTCTTCAGCGTGGTGGTTTGTCATAGCTTCTCCAATCGGTTGATGTTCGTGCTGTTTGTTGATGTGTTGGTTGTCGTGAGTGATGTGCTTGCCGTGGGTGATGTGCTGACGTTGGGGTGCTATGCGGTTTTCAATGAGCCCGTGAGGCAGTTGCTGCAGGGGCGGGATGGAACGGCCCATGCAAGGCGGAAGGCATCGTGCTCAAAATCGAGACAGCAATGCCCTGGGCGCCTCACATGTGGCAGTTACCTCATTAAGTTGTCATTGCGTTTGGGGTTGTACTTTGCCGATCTTCTTTCTCTTACACGCTGAAAACTGAAACTGAATATGCTCGATCAAACGATGACCACCGGAGCGGTCATCTTTAAAGTACGTTCGTTTTGCTGATTTGACAAGACTAATTTTGAAATTTTTTTCTACGGGGTGAAACGAGGTTCGTGGGACGGTCGCGCTTGGTGTCGCCAGCTATGTATGTGGTGGCTCAGCGTTTGGCTGGAACGATTGAGCCCCGAGATGGCGTCCCGTTCATGTTCGGGACAATATGACTTTTTACCCGTTGCAGACAGAGCCGCCGTGGGTGTTCTGTATGATGGCTCAGACAAGGTTGTTCAATGACAGGGAGGCATATATGGCAATCAAAGCCATCGCAATGGATATCGACGGTACGCTCACCAACGACCAAAAGGTCATCAGCCCGCGTACGCGCGAGAAGCTGCTCGCGGCGCAGGAGTCGGGAATTAAGCTCATCTTGGCTTCGGGTCGTCCCGCATGGGGGCTGCACGCCTTGGCGCAGGAGCTCGACCTTCAAAACCATGACGGTCTTCTAGTTGCCTTTAATGGCGCGCATGTGGTCGACGCTCAGACCGATGAGGTCCTTTTTGACCAGGCCATGCCGGCTGACGAGCTGCATCGCCTGATTGATCACCTGCGTAATTTTGACGTGATCCCTATGATTTCGCTCGGTCGTAATCTGCACGTCGAGGATTCGTACCATTGCATGATCACGCTGCCTGACGACTCGCAGAAGAATATCGTCAAGTATGAGCGCGATGCGTGCGATCTTAAGATTCGCGAGGTCGAGAGCTTGCATGAGGTTGTGGACGCTTATCCCGTGGACAAGCTGCTGACGGCGGGCGATCCGGCCTACCTGCAGGCGCATTACGAGGAGATGTATGCGCCCTTTAAGCAGACGCTTTCGGGCATGTTTACGGCCGACTGGTACTTTGAGTACACGGCGCCCGGTATCGACAAGGCCCGTGCGCTCGAGGGTGCCCTGCCCAAGCTCGGCATCGATGCCAGCGATGTCGTATCGTTTGGCGACGGCCAGAACGACAAGTCCATGATTGAGTGGGCCGGCACGGGTGTAGCCATGGGCAACGCCGTCGATGAGGTTAAGGCTGTGGCCCAGATGGTGACCGCCAATAACAACGAAGATGGTATTGCGGTGGCGCTGGATAAGCTGCTGGGCTAGAATCGCCGATTAATGCATGATTCGGGCGCCTGCTCGTGGGCGTCCTTTTGTTAGGGAGGGTGCCGTGTCCGCATTTCCGTTCGACGCCGTTATCTTTGACATGGACGGCGTCATTGTCGATACCGAGTATTACTACTTGGGCGAGACTGCCGCGTTTGCTAAGGAGCTGGGGCTTAATCTGACTCAAGAGGAGTTGAATGGACAGGTCGGTACCTCCCATCAGTTCTTCCTGCATATGCTGGTCGATTGGTTTGAGCGCGCCGGTAAGGGGCATTTCACTGGCGAGGAAGCGTTGGCCCGTTGGGACGAGTGGGCGCATAAACGTCCGCGCGACTATCAGGCTTTGATTAACCCAGGCGCCGTGGATACGATTCGAGAGCTGCCGCGCCGTGGCGTTCGCGTGGCGCTTGCCAGCTCGTCTCCCATGGTTAGCATCGAGGAAGTGCTCAACGCATGCGGGCTGTCGGATGCCTTTGAGTATGTGGTGAGCGGCGAGCAGTTTAAGGAGAGCAAGCCCGAGCCCGACATCTACCTGCATGCGCTGGATCTGCTGGGGCTGCCCGCGAATCGCTGCTGCTGCGTTGAGGACTCGGTGCCTGGCATCACTGCCGGCAAGCGAGCCGGTCTGACAGTCATTGCCAAGCGCGAGGAACGCTTTGGCTTTAGCCAGGATGCCGCGGACAAGATTATCGACCAGCTGCCAGAGCTGCTCACGCTTTCTTAGGAGCGCGGTAGTTGCGCGTTTTTCGGGTCAGATGAGTAAATACCCGACATTTTAGTGCGGCAGCAAGCATACTTAATGCTAATGCGGGCTTAAGGGCTTGCTGAATGCCCTTGGGCCCGCTTTAGACTTAATTGTGCTGGGAGAGGGTATATGCCACCGACTGAAGGGCTAACTGACGGTAAAGCAGCGATACCGCTGTACCAACAGGTTATCGATATCATTAAAAACGAAATTAATTCCGGTGCCTACAAGGCGGGCGCGCGGATACCCAACGAATTCGAATTGGCTGAGAACTATAAAGTTGGCCGCGTTACCGTGCGACGCGCTATTGAGGAGCTCGTCCAGCAGGGCTATCTAACGAAGCGACAGGGGAAAGGCACGTTTGTCAATGCCCCCAAGCTTAAGCGCAAGATTCGCCAGAAGGATGACGTCCAGAGTTTTTCTGACGCATGCCGCGTTAACGGAATGGAGCCGGGGGCGTGCGTCATTTCGAGAAAGATACTGCCGGCGGATTCCACCGAAGCGCAGTTCTTTGGTGTTCCCGTCGGAACTGACTTGATATGCGTTGAGCGTGTGCGTACTGCCGATGGAGTCCCCGTCATGCTCGAGAACAACATATACGTTTATGAGGACAACGCTTATCTATCAACGGCACCTCTATCTAACCAATCTATTTTTGAGTTCGTGCGTAACCGGACGGGCCGTACGCCCGCGTTTACCGACCCGTGCACACTCGAGATCGCGTGCGCGTCGCCCGAGGTCGCTCGGCTGTTGGCAGTTCCCGTTGGCGAACCCTTGTTTTATATGGAAGCCTTCTTTTTCGATGAGCAGCGGCGGCCGTTTATCATCGGTCGTCAGCGGATCGTTGGGTCTCGCTACGTTTTTGACATCTAGGACATTGCGAATTGAGACGCCCGGTGGATCATCTCACCGGGCGTTTCCATACCGTTCACGGCGCGAACGCAACCGTTCAACCGCATCGCGGCAATCAGTTTGAAATTATCTTGATGACAAGAAAAGCTGCTGGTAATCTATGGAACGTCATAGAACGTTTGCCTTGCGCAAACGTTGAAGCGAGATGCGATGCAGTCTCGAGTTCTTTGGAGGTATCTATGTCAGATACGAAGGCGAAGAAGACAAACAGACGTTTTAAGTTCAAATTACCGCATGTCTATACGATCATGTTCTTGCTGATCGTTGTCTTTGCGGTCCTGACTTGGATCGTTCCCTCTGGTCAGTATCAGCGCAAGACGATTTCGACAGCGGCGGGCGAGCGTGAAGTCGCCGTTGCTGGAACCTATGAACAGGTCGATAAGAACTACACCGATTCCGAGACCGGCGAGACCATCAATCTGGGCCAGGATATCTTCGCGGTCCTGCAAGCGCCCACCAAGGGTATCCAAGAGGCTGCCGACGTCGTTGCGTTCGTCTTATTGATTGGCGGATCGTTCGCAATCATCACCAAGACCAACGCTTTGAATGCCGGCATGAGCCGTGTGATTAAAAAGCTTAAGAACAAGGACATCCTCATCATTCCCATCACGATGACGCTGCTGTCCATTTGCGGCACTACGTTTGGTATGTCTGAGGAAGCCCTGCCGTTCTATGCCATCTTCATTCCCATCATGATGGGTATCGGTTATGACTCGATGACGGCATTCATCATCTGCTTCCTTGGTCCTAACCTGGGATATTGTGCCTCGACCATCGACCCGTTTAATGTTTTGATCGCCCAAGGCATCATTGGCATCGAGGGCAATCCGCAACTGTGGCTGCGCGCCGTTTCTTGGGTCATCTTCACTGCCGTCGGTATCGCATGGGCCATGCGCTACGCCATGCGTGTCAAGAAAAACCCCGAGTCGTCCATTACGTATGAGGACGATAAGCTCAAGCGTATTGAGTTTTCCGTGACCGATGCCTCCATCGAGGAAGAGTTCACTATCCGTCAGAAGCTCGTGCTTATCGATTTTGCTTGCGGTATGGGCATTATCGTCTGGGGTCTTGTTACCCAGGGCTGGTACATGAATGAGATTTCCGCCGTGTTCCTTGGCATGGGCTTGCTTGCCGGTATCCTGGGCGGTCTTGACCAGCAGACGATCGCTGAGGAGTTCGTTAAGGGTCTCGCCGACTTTGCGTACGCTGCCATCGTTATCGGTATCGCTCGCGGTATTCTGGTCATCGCCGAGGGCGGCATGATCATCGACACCATTCTCCAGGCGCTCGCTACTGCGCTCGCCGGTGCACCCGCCGCCGTCTACACCACGTTTATGTATATCGTCCTTGGCCTGCTCTCTTTGCTGGTTCCCTCGAGTTCTGGCCTGGCGGCGCTCACCATGCCCGTTATGGGCCCCCTGACCGAGCTCATGGGCCTCAATCCCGAGGCAGCCGTCACTGCGCTCCAGTTTGCCAACCAGACCATCAACACCATCAGCCCCGTGGCGGGCATGACGGTCGCCGGCCTTGCCGTGGCTAAGATTTCGTTTGGCCAATGGTGGAAGACCATTTGGAAGTTCTTCATTTTCATGGTCGTCTTTGGCCTGATCGTAACGGCAATCTCTGGCATGCTTCCGGTGTAGGTGGTTGTGATGTCTGATCGTTTGACGGTCCTGACGTCTAAGAGCGTCTTTACCGGTACGGGGGACCTGCCGTTTGAAGGTTTCGTAGCGGTCCGTGGCAATCGAATTGAGGCTGTTGGCACCAAGTGCGAGGTAGCTTCGTATTTGACCCAAGCGGACGAGGTGGTTGACCTGGGCGACCGCACCGTCATGCCTGGCCTGATCGATGTGCATACCTTCTATACGGGCTGGGCGCTGCGGACGTTGGGGTCTGATCTATCCGGCGTCGCCGATGCCAAAGAGGCCGTGTCGCTCTTACGTGCATGGAAAGATGATCATCCGGATTGCGCGGCGGCTTTTGGCCACAACCTGCCCGAAACGTTGGCATCGGATGCCGAGAACGCAAATACAGCAGCTGCGTTTGACGAGTGTTTTGGTGATATCCCTGTCGTCTGCTTTACACCGGGCGCGGAGACCTGCGTTCTCAATGCTGCCGCCAGTGCGCGATACGGCTTTACGCCCCAGGCGTGCTATGCCGAGAAGATCTGGCGCACGATGAGCGATTTCCTCGCGCTGCCCGAGGTGCGTGCGGGGTATTCGGACTACATGAGCATGCTTAACGAGCGCGGCGTTACCGCCATCAAGGAGATGGCATTCGATGACTACTACGGCTTTGCCGACGAAATGGCTCGCCGTGAGGAATCTGGTGAGCTGACGGTTCGCGTCTCTATGATGTCGCAGCCGGTGGGTGCCGGTGCAAATCTGGCATATGCCCGCGAGGCACGAGCGCGCTTCCGGGGACCGTTCGTTCGCTTTTCCGGCTTCAACCGTATGACCGATCGCGGCGTATGGGCGGGGCTTGCCGAGATGATTGACCCCTATGAGGACACGGCCGATGCGGGCGCTGCCGGCAAGACGGTTGTCGAGGAGCCCGAGTGGGATCTGATTGAGAACGAGCTGCGCGCAATTGATGCTGACGGCTTCCGATATTCCTTGCATTGCCAGGGCGACGGCGCCGTTCGTCGCACCGTGGCGCTCTATGCCTCGCTGCCTCGAGACGAGCATGGACGGATGCTTCGCCGCCATGCGATTACCGATCTCGAGAACTCTGATCCGACCGATCTTGTCGAGTTTGGCAAGTTAGGTGGAATTTGCGAGGTCTATCCGCAGATTCTGATGCTGGACCGGCGCGAGGATTGCCTGTCGATGATGCGTCGACAAATTGGCGAGACGCGACTTTTGCACAGCTGGAATCGCCGCGGCATGGAAGATTCCGGATGCACAGTGTGCTGTGGAACGGATTTGCCGCTGCTGATTCCGAGCCTGGGCGAGTCAATCTACAGCGCGTGCGGCGGATTCTTCGCCGACGGACTGCCCGTGAATGAGGTCAACGCGCTGACGCTTGTCGAGCTCTTGCGCGCTTGGACTGCCGGGGGCGCGTACGATCTGATGCGCGAAGACGAGCTGGGTACGCTTGAGGTTGGCAAGCTTGCCGATATCTGCGTGCTCGATCGGGATGTGTTCGACCTCGATTATCGCGACGCACGCGATCTTGCGGTTGATATGACGATGTCGGACGGACAAATCGTGTTCGATCGAAATAAGGAGGCATAAGATGTCTGAATCCAAACCGACGCTGCGTCGCGAGCAGATTGCGGGCATGAATATCCACTACATCATGTGGTCGCTCGATTACTTCCTTGATGTGCAGCAGCGTTTGGGCTTTGAGTCCATTGAGCTGTGGTGTGCGGAGCCGCATGTGACACTCGACCACACGGGCTACTTTGAGGCTGAGGTCCTGGCAAAAAAGGCTGCAGACCGTGGGCTTAGGTATCGTACTCTGTGCCCCGAGAATGTTGTCTATCCTTGGCAGTATTGCGCACGCAAACCGCTGCATGAACAGCGCAGCCTGGCGTACTTTAAGCACGGCATTGAGCTTGCCGAGGTACTTGGGTGCGACCGTATGTCCATCAACTCGGGCTGGGGCGACTGGGACGAGGACCGCGAGGAAGCCTGGAAGCGCAGCCGCGAGCACTTGTCCATTCTGGCGGAGTATGCCGGCGAGCACGGTCTGGTGCTTACGATGGAAAGCCTGCGTCCCGAGGAGAGCAACCTTGTGACGACGGTTTCCGATGCGAAGCGCATGATTGACGAGGTCGCGAGCCCGTACTTACAGCCCATGGTTGATACAACCGCGATGGGCGTTGCAGGCGAGACGCTCGAGGACTGGTTTGCCACCTTTGGTGATGGGGCAATTCACGAGATGCACTTTATCGACGGTGACCCGTATGGCCATCTGGTGTGGGGCGATGGCAAGCACGATATGGACGCCTTCGTTGCCACACTCAACGTCCATGGTTTCGACGGCATGCTGGGCCAGGAAATTACGGACGGCCGTTACTACGATGACCCGGCGGCGGCTGATGCCAAGAACATGGCCGCATTCGAGAAATATCTGATTGACTAAAACAACTATCGGCCACGCAACCAACGTCATTGATTGCGGCCCAAACAAGAAAGGAACTGGATATGAACGCACACGATCTGATTAAAGAGGCAATTGCCGAGAAGGGCAAGTTCGACAGCGTCTACTGGATTGCTTGCGGTGGCTCCATGATCGATTTGATCCCGGCTCACGAGCTTCTGCAGCGCGAGGCAACCACCTTCACTTCGTATATCTATACCGCGCGTGAATTCGACATTATGCGTCCGCGTCGTCTGGGCGAGAAGTCCCTGGTCATTGCTTGCAGCCACAGTGGCAATACCCCGGAGGTCGTCGAGGGCTGCGAGATTGCCCTTGCCGCCGGCGCTACGGTGATCGCCCAGACCGACAACGCTGGATCCAAGATCGACTCCGGCAAGTGGACCACGTGGGTCTACCCATGGGGCGAGGGTGTGCCGCAGGCCGAGGTCCCCGCTGGCATTTCGCTGTCGCTTGCGGCAGAGCTGCTCGATCAGCAGGAGGGCTACGCCGATCTTGCCGACATGTATGCCGGTATCGCCGAGATGGATAAGATTCTTCCCCCGGCACGCGAGAAGGTAAATGCCGAGCTGGGCGATCGCTTTGCCAAGCTTTGCCAGGAGCACGAGTTCTTCTATATTCTGGGCAGCGGTCCCAACTTTAGCCAGACCTATGGTTTCGCTATCTGCTCTCTTATGGAGATGCAGTGGCAGCACTGCAGCTACATCCACTCTGCCGAGTACTTCCATGGCCCCTTTGAGGCTACTCAGGATGGCGTTTTTTACTTCCTGCAGATGGGCTCTAGCGAGTGCCGTGCTATGGACGAGCGCGCCCTGGCGTTCCTTAAGACGCATACCGATACGCTGATGGTGCTCGATGCCAAGGAGTACGGTATGGAAGCCGTGCCGGCGAGCGTCCGTGCCTATCTGGACCCGGTGCTGTTCTACGCTATGAACTGCGAGCTGCGTGCCGCACGCGGCAAGGTGTTTGATCACGATCCCGATTTCCGCCGCTATATGGGTGTTGTCGAGTACTAGAAGGGACAAAGGCCATGGCATTTAACGTTAACGCGCTCGGATTTGGCGACAACGTCGTCGATCGCTACGAGCATATCCACACCATGTATCCCGGCGGCAATGCGGTGAACTTCGCCGTTTATGCCAAGAAATGCGGTGCCGCACGCTCCGCATACATGGGCATTTTTGGCAATGACGCCGCTGCCGAGCATGTCATTGCAAGCCTCGAGGATGAGGGTATCGAGCTTGACAAGTGCGAGCAGATGATTGGCGAGAACGGAGCGGCTCGCGTGACCGTCGTTGACGGTGACCGTGTCTTCCTCGGCTCCAACGAGGGCGGTATCCGTGGCGATGCGCGCTATGTCCTCGATCGCTTTGACCTTTCGTACATGAAGCAGTTCGATGTGGTTCATTCGGGCAACTATTGCTTTACCGAGCGCGAGCTGCCCAAGTTGAAGGCTGCGGGCGTCACGGTTTCTTTTGACTTTTCGGACGACTCCACCGACGAGTATTACGAGCAGATTGCACCCTACGTCGATTTTGCCTTCTTTAGTGCGGCGGATGCCGCGAGTGAGGACGAGATTCGCGAGCGTCTGGCATGGGTGAAGGGCCTGGGTCCGCGTTTTGTGTCGGCTACGGCGGGTGCCGAGGGCTGCATTGCTTACGACGGCGAGCGTTATTACCGCCAGCTGGCTAAACCGGTAACGGACATGAAGGACACCATGGGAGCGGGCGACTCGTTCCTCACCTCGTTTTTGATGTGCTATCTCGATTCCGCCAAGCGTGGTGAGGATGGCGCCGAGGCCATCGAGCGCGCGCTCGACTTTGCTGCCGGGTTTGCCTCGACCGTGTGCGGCATGGAAGGTTCTTGGGGCCACGGAGCACCAATCGTCGAATAGCTTAAGAAAGCGTACGGCGGTCTGGCTATGAGGCTTTGGACAGCCGATGCAAAACAATAAGCGAAACGCGAAAAGGGGGCTCGCCATGTGGTGGGTCCCCTTTTGAACATTGGAGAAGACCATGGGTATTAAAGCGTGCGCAGCTGGTTTTTGCTGTGCGGACGTCTATCAAAACATCGGCGTGTTCTATCCGACTGGTAATGGCATTGACTGGGGTATCCATCTTGCACGAATGGGCGTTTCGGTATCCGCCGTGTCGGTTGTCGGCAAGGACGAGTACGGAGACAAGATGAGGGAGGCGCTGGCCGCTGAGGGGTTCGATATCTCACATCTGCGGGTGGAGGATGGCGACACCTCGGTGATGCTCATGGCGTTGAAAGACGGCGTCGATCGCGTACATCTCGAGGCAATCGATGGCGTAATGGAGGCATATCGACCGAATGAAGATGACCGGGCGTTTATCCTAGAACATGACATCATTCACACCGACCTGTTTGGCAATTGTTTGGACCTCCTGCCCGAATGGCATGATGCGGGCAAGACGGTGGTTATGGACTTCTCGGTGTTCAGCCAGGATCCCGAATATGCCTGCGAGAACCATTTTCCCTACGTTGACTATGCGTTCATGTCGTTTGAAGAGGACACTCCGGAGCTGCGTGATTGGGTACGTCACGTACAGGAGCTGGGACCGCGGGTGGCAGTTGCCACGCTTGGCGAGAAGGGAAGCATTGCCTATGACGGTGAGCGCTTCTATGAGTGCGGGATCGTACCGGCGGAGAAGGTCGTTAATACCGTGGGTGCCGGCGACTCGTATATTGCCGGGTTTACCAAGGGCGTGATCGATGGCCTTGATATTCCGGCGTGTATGAAGGCGGGCGCTGAGCTGTCGTCCCGAGTGATTGGTTCGTTTGAGCCGTACTAGGGTCAAATGCCTGGAAAGGAGTACGAAATGGTTATCGACATGTTGGTCCATCCTATGCTCTACGGCGAGATCTGTACGCCGGGTGATGAGCCTGATGGATTCGGTTTTTGGTCACGAGAATTTGGTATGGGGCATATGGGCCCCATGGATTGGGATGAGCTTCAAGTCGAGATGGACGTCTGCGATGTGCAGAAGAGTGTGCTCATGCCGCTCGATGTAACCACGGCATGCGGAGGGCATTTTGGCACCAATGACCAGATTGCCATGCTGGTTGCCGCGCATCCCGATCGTCTGTGGGGATTTGCGAGCGTAGATCCGCAGGTGAACGGTGCCGCAGGCGAATTGGAGCGCGCCTTTACCGAGTTGGGGGCAAAGGGGCTTTGCCTGCATCCGGCAAAGCAGGGTTTTGCCCCCGATGATGCTGTGGCCGAGTCGCTTTATGAGCTGTGCGAGCGCTATAACAAGCCGGTGGTTTTCCATGCCGGTATGTCTTGGGAGCCGGGTGCAGAGCTCTCGCGCAGTAACCCGCTTGCATTTGAGCACACAATCGCAACGCATCCAAATGTGCGTTTTAGTTTGACCCACTTTGGCTGGCCCTGGGTGCGCGAGACCGTGGCGATGCTGCTCAAGTATCCCAACTGCTACGCGGACACCTCTATCACTTATATCGATTCGCCCGAGGAGATGATGCAGCGTCTTTTCACGGTCGATATGGGGCCGCTGTGGTATGAGCGCGCGCTATCGCATCAAGTGATGTTCGCCAGCAATACGCCGCGCTTCCGTGCATTCAAACTCAAGCGGGCGCTCGATACCGTGCCCATGCGCGATGATGCGCGAGAAAGGCTCTACTGGGGTAATGCCCTGCGTTTTCTTGAAGGGGATGAGTGAACATGGTGACGCTCGAGACATTGAGCTATCTATCGACTGCTCCGGACCAGTTCATCGATATTACCGAGGACGTGCACGCTGCCATCGAACGCAGCTCGGTGACCAATGGCTTGGCGGCGATTATTTTGTCGCATACGACCTGTGGAATCGTGGTAAACGAGGGACTGCCCTGCGTGGAGACGGATCTTATGGAGACACTTGATCGCATCGCCCCACTCGATGCTCCCTATGCGCATGCACACTTCCTGCCGAGCTATGGAGCCACTGGTAACAACTCCTGTGGGCATATCAAGAGCATGATTTGTGGAAACAGTTGCTTCTTTCCCGTCCAAGATGGCCACATCGTGTGCGGAGGTGCCCAGAACATCTATCTTGCGGAGTTTGACGGTCCGCAGAAGCGAAAAGTGTACGTCGAGGTGCTGGGGGAGTAACGTCCCTGCAATGACCCTAAGAAGGAGCACGTTATGTCGTTTCTAACCTCGATGTTCAAGACCGAAAAGCCGGTTATCGGAATGCTGCACCTGCGTCCTCTGCCGGGCGATCCACTGTATTACCCGGGCGGAAGCGTGTCGCAGGTCGTGGAAGCCGCCAAGCGCGATCTCGAGGCGTTGCAGCAGGGCGGTGTCGATGGCATTTTGATTACCAATGAGCTCTCGATGCCCTATGAGCAGCATGTTTCTCCCTCAACCCTTGCATCGATGGGCTATGTAATCGGGGCTCTATCCCATGATTTGTCGACTCCTTGGGGAGCTGAAGCTATTTACGATGGTGATGCCACAATCGAGCTGTGCGCTGCCGTCGACGCGCAGTTCACGCGTTGCAATTTTTGCGGTGCCTGGGCCGGTGATCTCGGGCTGATTAACCGAGATTTCGCTCACACCATGCGTCGCAAGGCGGCGCTGCGCCTGGACGACCTCAAGCTTTTTCACTTCATCACGAGCGAGGGGGAGGTTTATCTCAACGACCGCACGACTGCGGACATTGCCGATTCACTTCTCTTTAATTGCCTACCGGATGCGATGGTCATCGGCGGTTCGGCTGCCGGTCGTGGCGCTTCGGGCGAGCTTGCCGATGAGGTCCGTGAGCGTGTTGGCGAAGTGCCCGTGGTATGTGGCACCGGTTGTCGCGAAAATACCGTGGCTGACGTATTTGCTCACTACGATGGCGCGTTTGTCGGCACCTGCTTAAAGCGCGACGGAAAGCTGGATGCCCCGGTTGATGTTGAGCGGGTAGCTCGTTTTATGGCTGCCGCTCGTACGGCGCGAGGGGAGTAGGCACCTATGGCGCTCTATCTGGGTATTGATATTGGGACAAGCGCCTCTAAAGGCGTTTTAATCGATGATCGATGCAACATCGTTTGCCAAGCCTCTTGTGGACATGAGACGGACAACCCGTGTGACGGATGGTACCAGCATGATGCCGAGGCCGTTTGGTGGGGCGATTTTTGCCGCCTGTCGCGCGAGCTGGTGGCGCGATCGGGGGTTAACGCGGCACAGATCGGATGCGTGGGCCTTTCCGCATTGGGCTGCGACTGTGTGCCGGTCGATACCGAGTGCAACGCGCTGGCGCCCGCGATTTTGTATGGAGTCGATGCACGTTCGAAACCGCAGATTGACGAGCTTCTTTCCGAATATGGGTCAGATCGCGCACGCGAGCTTTTCGGGCACGATCCCTGTTCGTCAGATATTGCTCCCAAGATCTTGTGGTTTAAGGAGAATATGCCCGAGGTGCACGAACGTGCCGCGAAGTTCCTGACGGCGTCATCGTTTCTGTGCGCAAAGTTGACGGGGCGTTTTACGGTGGACCGTTATTTGGCGGAGGATTTTCTTCCCCTATACGACAGCTTCACTTGGAAGGTTGATGCTCGGGAATGTGCTCGTTTCTGCCGGCCTGACCAGATGGCGGAGGTAATGTCGGCTACCGATATTGCCGGGGTGATTACTCAGCGTGCGGCTGAGGCGACGGGGCTCGCGGCAGGGACACCTGTCTTGGTGGGAACGGGCGACTCTGGTGCCGAGGCCATTTCGACGGGTGTATTTCGTCCCGGCGATATGATGGTTCAGTTGGGGAGTACGGCGTATTTCATCTATCTAGCTGATCATATGGTCGATGATGCCCGCCTGTGGCCAGGGACGTTTATCATTCCCGGAACTTACGGGATCTGCGCGGGGACCAATACGGCGGGTGCGCTCACATCGTGGCTGCGCCAAGAGCTGTATCGCGACGCCGTGGAGGCCGAGGGCCACGGTGGCCCCGATGCATATTCGGTTATGGCGCATGATGCCGCCGGTGTGGCGCCGGGTGCCGATGGGCTCCTGTGTCTGCCGTACTTTGCGGGGGAGCGCACTCCGCTCAACGATCCCGAGGCGCGTGGCGTCTTCTTTGGCCTGACCGGAAGGCATACGCGAGCCCATATGGTTCGTGCCGCCTTGGAAGGCGTCGCGTATACCGTTGCATCCCATGTCGACATTATCGAGCGAGAACATGGACTGCCAATTGGGCGCATTATGCTTGTCGGAGGTGGAACCAAGAATCCAGTTTGGATGCAGGCTATCGCCGACGTATGTGGGCGCGAGGTCTCGGTTGCCAAGGTTACGGTGGGCGCATGCTTCGGTGATGCCATCATGGCAGCTCTCGCAGGTGGCGCCTATGCATCATGGGATGAGCTCGCCCAAGTCCTTGGCGTTGCGCAAACAATCGTGCCTGATATGACTGCCCACGAGTTATATGCGTCGCGCCGTCATATCTTTGACGAATTGTATGCACGCAACCGTGATCTCATGCACGAATTGGTGTAATGCTGCCGAATTGTACCGCCTACCAATAGGGACTGCGTTGTGCGATTCGCATGTCCCTTGGCATTTTTGCCCACAGAGGTTAGCGAAGGTCAAAAACAGAGTGCGCATTTGCTAAAACTGCCGACTCGATGCGCTTTGCGTCACAGTTTTTGAGTGAGGCGATGCGCATCGAGGTCCTTGCGAGCGATCTGATGAGCGACTGCGCGCTTGTTTCTGTGTTTGGTTCGGCTGGCGCATCGGTCTCGAGCAGTAGACGGTCGAGTGGAATCTGCCGGGCATATTCGCGACCGCGCTTGGTGGCGAGCATACGCTCGTTCACGGAAAAATAGCAGTTTGCGTTTCGCGCGCGGGCGAGTTCGTTCGAAGTGCCGCTAAACCAGTGGAAGATGATAGCGGGGGAGTCGGGGTTTGGGATGAGTAGTCCATGCGATTCGAGGACGTCCAGTACGGCTCCTGCCGAACGAACGGCGTGAATTGATATCACGCGCCCGGTAAGAGGATGCTGCACGAGTGCATCGCAGAGCCGGTTAAGTGCCTGTATTTGTAGCGGCTCACTTCCAGCAAAGCGCGCGGAAAAGTCGAGCCCGACTTCGCCGATGTAGCGCTCTTGGGCAGCAACTTCGCAAAGCAGATTGACTTCGGCGGGACCGCAGCGGCCGTCGGCGAGCCACCAGGGATGGAGGCCGATGCCCTTGATGACGGTAGGAAGGCGACGGGTTCGCCCGTGTGCGCTAGCGAAGTCGCGTGGATCGACGCCGCAATCAAATAGACCCAAGCCCAGCGCCGTTGCCTCATCGGCAACGGCGTCCGGGTGAGCCATTAAATCAAGATGGCAGTGTGCATCAAATAACCGGGGCTCCATCTCGGCGCGCTCCGCTAGTCTAGGCGCTGGCCATCGGCACGCACGTGCTCGGTGCCGCGGCCACTGATCTGGCGGATAACCTCGCCGGCGATCATCTGGCCCATGATGGGCGGCATAAAGCTGGCGGTACCCAACTCGGTACGCTCGTGGATGTTGGACGGGTCGCGGGGTTGGGTCTTAACCGATTCCTCGCAGCTAAACAGCACGTGCAGGCTCTTGATTCCGCGCTTCTTACATTCTTTGCGCATAATGCGGCTCATGGGGTCACGTACCGTATCGAAGATGTCGGCAAAGCGGAGGCACTCGGGATGGAGCTTGTTAGC
Source organism: uncultured Collinsella sp. (assembly GCA_902466395.1). Classification (GTDB taxonomy): domain Bacteria; phylum Actinomycetota; class Coriobacteriia; order Coriobacteriales; family Coriobacteriaceae; genus Collinsella. The sequence continues at coordinate 173,601 of CABQQR010000002.1, read as the reverse complement.
CCCGCCCATGGAACTAACCAAACGAATGTCGTGGTCCTGAGCATATTTGGCAATGGTGAGCTTGGCCGAGATGGTGTCGATGGCGTCGACGACGTAGTCGAGCTTGCCGTCCGTCTGCTCCAAAACGCTCGCGAAGAACTCGTCGATGTTGTCGCTCAGCAGGTATTCGGTGCGTTTGATAACGGTGGCGGCGGGATTGATGTCGTGGATCATGGCTTCCATAACATCGACCTTGCGCTTGCCGATGGTGCTGTGAAAGGCGATAGCCTGGCGATTGATATTGCTGGGCGCGATGATGTCCTTGTCCAGAATGACGAAATGACCGATGCCGCCGCGGGCGAGCGCCTCGCAGCAATTGGACCCCACACCTCCGCAGCCGAGCACCAGCACCGTAGCATCGGCGAGCTTATTGAGTGCCACGCGGCCCATGATGATCTCGAGCTTGGTGTCGCGTGTCTCGACGAGAGCGGCAGCGGTTTCGGTCATAGATATCCTCCGATGGGGAAGCGAATCGTGTTTTAGCTATCGCCATTATAGGTAATCGCCCATAGGTTGCGACGGCGCTTACTTTGATGTGGTTTGAAGCATTGAGATTAGATAGTTAGACAAACATCTAAATATCGAGTATAGTGTGCACGTCATGAGAGATGATGAGAGGAGGTCTTATGCCGGGAGAGGGTTTTAAGGCGCTTGCCGATCCAACGCGACGGCGCATTTTGGAGTTGCTGCGCGAAGGCAATTGCACGGCGGGGGAGCTCGCCGAGCATTTCGACATAAGCAAACCGTCGCTCAGCCATCATCTGGCAACGCTTAAAAACGCCGGGCTGGTGACCGATGAGCGCCATGGCCAAAACATCGTTTACAGCTTAAATACCACCGTCATGCAGGACTTGATTGGCTGGTTTATGGGCTTTACAAACACTGAAGGTGATAAGGATGAATAACGAAAACAAGGGCATTCACGCCACGGGGGTATCGTCGCGCGTGTGGATTGCACTGGTCGCTCTGTGCGTTGCCAATGTCGCAGCGCATCTGATAGTGATGCCGAGCCTGCCGGCGCAGATTCCCACGCACTGGGGCGCGAATGGCGCCGTCGACGGTTGGGGCCCTAGCTGGATGGCCTCCGCGCTCGGCGTGTTGCCTCTGGCACTTCTCGCGATGTTCTACGTCGTGCCACGCATTGACCCCAAGGGCGAGGCGTATCGGACCTCGGGTAAGTTCTATCAGGGCTTCGTAATCGCCTTCACGCTGCTCATGTGTGCCATAAGCTGGCTGGGGGAGCTAACGGTGTGGGGCATCGTGCCGGTGGTAGGAACGGTCAATTTGCTGGTATCAGGCGCTATCGGCTTGCTCTTTATTGGTATGGGCAACTACTTACCGCGCGTAAAGCAGAACTACACGCTCGGTATCAAGACGCCCTGGGCGCTTGCCGATCCCGAGAACTGGCGCCGTACGCAGCGTTTTGGCGGTGCCTGCTTTATGGTGCTGGGCGTTGGCCTGATTGTGATGGGCGTGGCGGGTAGCGTGCTTTCGAGTGAAGTCGTCGCCGCGGTGATTGCGGTTCTGGCGTTTGGTTCAGCTGGAGCTGCCTACGTCTATTCGTATCTGCTGTGGCGCAAATCGCAGCGAGCCGCTCGTTAAGGTTGCGGAAAACTAGCGTACGCAGTTCATAGTATGTTCCGGGGGATTTTTCCCAGGTAGTATTAGGGGGTGTGGGCAACCATGCCCCTTTTTCGTTTAGTTTCAGAGCTGGTTTCCTCATTTCGTTTCCACTAAAGCGAATCAAGAATAGGGAAACAGAAGGTAGAAAGGATAAAACAGGCAAATGGCGGAGTTTATCTACCAGATGTATCAGGCTCGTAAGGCCCATGGCGACAAGGTAATCCTTGACGACGTGACCCTGAGCTTCTACCCCGGTGCCAAGATCGGCGTCGTGGGCCCCAACGGCATGGGTAAGTCGACCCTGCTCAAGATCATGGCCGGTATCGAGGAAGTCTCCAACGGCGATGCCAGGCTTACCCCCGGCTACACCGTGGGCATCCTGCAGCAGGAGCCGCCGCTCGATGACGACAAGACCGTCATCGAGAACGTGCGCATGGCGTTTGGCGACATGATCGCCAAGGTCGATCGCTTCAACAAGATCGGCGAGGAGATGTGCGACCCGGATTGCGACATGGACGCCCTCATGGCCGAGATGGGCAAGCTCCAGGACGAGATCGATGCCGCCGACGGCTGGGATATCGATTCCAAGCTCGGCCAGGCCATGGACGCCCTGCAGCTGCCCGATTCCGACATGCCGGTCAACGTGCTCTCTGGCGGCGAGCGCCGTCGCGTGGCCCTGTGCAAGCTGCTGCTCGAGGCTCCCGACCTGCTGCTGCTCGACGAGCCCACGAACCACCTGGACGCCGAGTCGATCCTGTGGCTCGAGCACTTCCTGCACAACTACCAGGGCGCGGTGCTTGCCGTCACACACGATCGCTACTTCCTGGATAACGTTGCCGAGTGGATCTGCGAGGTCGACCGCGGTCACCTTTATCCCTACAAGGGCAATTACTCCACGTATCTGGAGACCAAGGCCGCGCGTATCGAGGCCCAGGGCAACCGTGACGCCAAGCTCGCCAAGCGCATGGAGGCCGAGCTCGAGTGGGTACGCAGCTCGCCCAAGGCTCGCCAGGCCAAGAACAAGGCCCGTCTGGCTCGCTACGAGGAGATGGAGGCCGAGGCCCGCGCAAGCCAGAAGCTCGACTGGACCGACATCCGCATCCCTGTGGGCCCGCGTCTGGGCAACAAGGTGCTCGAGGCCCATCACCTGCACAAGGAGTTCGATGGCCGCGTGCTCATCGATGACCTTTCGTTCACCCTGCCGCGCAACGGCATTGTGGGCGTTATCGGCCCCAACGGTGTCGGTAAGACCACGCTGTTCAAGACGATTGTGGGCCTGGAGCCGCTGACTTCGGGCGAGCTCGAGGTGGGCGAGACCGTCAAGATTTCTTACGTCGACCAGAACCGTTCCGGCATCGACCCCGACAAGAACCTGTGGGAGGTCGTCTCGGATGGCCTGGACCACATGATGGTCGGCGAGACCGAGGTTCCGAGCCGCGCTTATGTGGCGAGCTTTGGCTTTAAGGGCCAGGACCAGCAGAAGCGCGCTGGCGTACTCTCCGGTGGCGAGCGCAACCGTCTGAACTTGGCGCTTACGCTCAAGCAGGGCGGCAACCTGCTGCTCCTCGACGAGCCCACGAACGACCTCGACGTCGAGACGCTGTCCTCGCTCGAAGCGGCGCTGCTCGAGTTCCCGGGCTGCTCGGTGGTCATCAGCCACGACCGTATGTTCCTGGACCGCGTCGCCACGCACATTCTGGCGTGGGAGGGCACCGACGAGAATCCGGGCAACTGGTATTGGTTCGAGGGCAACTTTGAGGCCTATCAGGCCAACCGCATCGAGCGTCTGGGCGAGGACGCAGCCCAGCCGCATCGTATCCACAGGAAACTTACCAGGGACTAGTTTGATGTGGCAAAGGGACAGCCCCTTTGTCACACGAACTTATGCTCAACCTGGGAAAATAAAAAAACGCGGCGAACGTTTTTGTGACGTTCGTCGCGTTTTGCTATTCGTTGGATTCTTCAACCTTGTCGACGGTCCAGGTGGCTCCGAGGCCTCCGGTGGTGTTGCGGCGGATGCGCACGGTGACTTCGTGGCGCTCGCCGGCCTGCGTGTAGCGCAGGGGGAAGATTGCGCGGTTTCGCGCGGCCTCGATGGTGCCGCGTTCGCGGGCGATCCAGTAGTACTCGCCGACGATGCCGAGCGTGTCGGCGCCGTAGGGGAGATAGGTCGACAGCTGGTGTAGCAACGGGCCGGGGCAGAAGACCTCGGTTGCGAAATCGACGGGGAAGTCCTCGGGGATGGTCGGTGCTGTGGGTGCGGGGGCCGGTGCTGCTGCGGGTACCGAAGCCGGTACCGGTGCGGGAATTTGGTCATAGACAGGTGCGGATGCGGACTCGATGACGGGTGCAGACTCGGGCGCCGGTTCTGGCTTAACTGCGGAATCTGTCGGTTCCACGGAGACGGATGTGTCTTCAGTCTCGGTTTTGGCGTCGGCTTGCGGGGCGTCCTCTGCCTCGACAGACGGCTTTGCCTCGATCGGTGTGGAGGCCATGGTGGTGATGCCGGCGTTGGCGTTCTCGGGGTCATAGACGACCGTGAGCGAGATGGCGGGCTGCGGCGTCTCGGGCTCCGGTGCCGATTCGGTAGCGCCTTGATCGGCGGGCTCGTCGGACTGATCGTCCTCGGCCTCGTTGCCAAAGACATCGCTGTTTTGGAACGCAGGCGTCTCGGGTTGGTCAGCGGCTTCTTCGGTTGTCGACTTGGGCGCTTCGTTGAGCTCCACAGTTGCTTCCTGCTCGGATATGACTTCGGGATCGGTCGTGGCGGCGATTTCGGTTTCGGCTTCTGCTGTTACCTCAATAGCGACTTCGATCTCTGTCTCGGGCTCGGGTTCCGGAGCGACTTCGGCCACGGGCTCGGGATGCTTAACGTGCTTGGGACGTACGGCCTTGAGGTCCTTCTCGCCGCGCTTTTTCTTTTTGTAGGACTGCTTGGCGCCCTTGGCTGCCTTGGGCTTGTCCTCGCCTTTGGCAAGGGCGGTATCCCAGGCCTCGTTGGCGATGACGGTGGCATACAGGCGACCGCCCTTAAAGACGGTCAGCTTAATGCAGTCGTCGAGTTCCTCGAGCAACTCGCGCGTGGACTCGAAGCCCAGGTCATAAGCGGCCATGTCGCCGGCGGCGAGCGCCTCCTCGACCTGCGTCATAAACGTTTGCTTGCCGCATCCAATCGCATCGCGTAGCAGGCGATACAGATAGATGTGGTTGCCCAGCGAAAGCGTGGGCCTAACTATTGTCTTGCTCATGGCAAATCTCCTCTTTACACATGTAAAGCATCTTACCATCGCATAGCGTTCGCCATGGCGGCGCCCAAGGCAAACGGGCGCGAACCGCTGTCGATTCGCGCCCGTTATACAGGCCGGTTATCTATGAGAGGAAAATGTGCTTAGTTGCCCGATGCCGTGCCTTGGCTCGAGTTGTCGGATGCCGTGCCGGACGCGGTTCCGCTCGAGCTGTTCGAGCTGTTGGTGTTGCTGCTGTCTGCTGTGCCCGTTCCCGAAGTGGTGTCGCTCGTCTGACCGCCCGTGCTCGGCTGCGAACCGTCAGTCGTTTGGCTTGAGTCGGTCGTGCCGGACGGCGTGCCACTGTTGGCCGTAGAGGAATCGGTACCCTGCGATTGGTTTTGGGTGTTCGCGGACGAATCGGCAGAGGTAGAATTGTCTTGCGTGTCGTCCGTCTGTGCCTGCTGATCCTGCGACTGGGTGGTGCCATTTGCATCGCTCTCGGTCGTGCGCGACGAAAGGATTGGCTCGGGGCGCTCGCCCAGACCCTCACCGGCGGTGGTAATAAGGATGGCGCCGGTACAGGCGATGACCGCGACGATGGCGATGGCGATCGAGAAGACGATGACCTTCTTTTGCGTCTGGCTGCGCTCTGCCGCCGCCTTGGCGCGCAGACTGTTAGGGGCGACGCGCGCCGTGGTCGCGCGTCCCGCAACCTGGCGCATTTCCTGCGTGGTCGCGGCGCCACCTAGGTGCTCCTCGACATCGGGTTCAACGGGCTCGTAGGCGCCGGCAGGGTAGTCGACAGCGGCATGCGTGCCCTTGATTGCTTCGGCGCTGGCAGAGATAAAGTGGCGGTAGACCTGCGAGGACACAACGGTGATGACCGAGCTCACGGCGGCGCCAATTACTGAACCAGCGATACCAATCTTGGAGGCAAGCGCGACGCTCGTGGCGGCAGCTGCGGCGCCGGCGATGATCTGGGGAATGGAAATGTCATCGAACAGGCCCTTTTTGGGCGCGATGGCCATGGTCTGTCCGATGGAATGGTTCTCGTGCACGCCGTTGTTGAGCGATGCCGGCGTCATGACGCGCGTGCGCGGCGCGTCGGTGTACTTGGTTGTCATACGGGGTCCTCCCGGTGTAAATCTGCTTCGTTTCGTGTAGCCATCAGGGTACCCACCAGATGTGAATCATACGTGACATTTAACAGATACCATCAACTCATCAAGGGGGCCTGCTGTCTTTGGTGCAATAGCTTGATGCTAAACTGGATTTATGTTTGCGAGGTGGTTTACGTGATGTACCCGTATATGACATTCGAAGATGGAACCGAGGTCATTCATTCTGACCTGATTACAGATGGCGATATTGAAAAGGTTATCGTGCATTTTGAGCGACCGACGGCAGAGGGCTTCGACTCCGCTCGTTGTGAGTTGCCTTCCTGTTCGTGGACTGACTGGGAAGGGCATTTTACTCAGAGTGAAAAACGAGCTTTCGAAGAGTGTCTGAGCAAATAATTTAGATTAGTTCGAGTTTAGTTCGAATAAAGAAGCTGAATGCGATGACCTAAAGCGTATGCATTTTTAGTATTAGATGCGTATGAAATGGAGGATGTGAATGGATGAGCTAATAGACTTTAAAAAACGATTTCTCAAGAATGGCGAGCTGGTTTCAATTCCAAAAAAGGAAAGCTATAAAAGAATCATGCTGCTATGGGCCGTCTCTTTCTTTGAATTAAATACAAGTTATACGGAGCTTCAGGTTAATCGTGTGCTGTCACAGCTCTATCCTGATTATGCCGTGTTGAGGCGGTACTTGGTTGATTATGGATTCCTATTAAGGGATGAACGAGGCCTGAAATACGAGGTTAATCGTGATGTTCACGGTATTGAGAGCTAGCCGTCCGGTTCGGGTCCTATATATTGCTAGAGGGATAAGCGAAATAGGCAATTGGTGTGCGAATATTGCTTTGCCAATGCTGATTTACGAGGTAACTCACGATGTTTCTGCAACTGCTTTGATGGTCTGCTGCAGATTTGCCCCCTCTCTGTTTTCAGTTGCGCTCGCGCAGCTGCCTCAGAAGATGGGTATCGGGACACTGCAGGCCATGAGATTGGCAGACTTAATTCGCGCGGGATTATTCGTTTGCTATATTTTTGTTGATAGTAAATGGAGTATGTTTGCTATTACGTGCGCGGTATCGCTTTGCCGAACGGTAGAAATGCCCTGCTTTTACTCGTTGTTAAGAGCCAATACGAATAGTATCAATCGCGACGTAATTAATAATTCGTTTGGGTTCCTGCAGAATTTGATGATGGTTCTGGGGCCAGTTGCCGGCGGTTTTGTTGTCGCTCAATTTGGGGCGGAGGCTGTTCTTGCATTAGACGCGCTTTCTTTTGCCGCGTCGTTCTGGTTGCTGCGAGATGTTCCGTCGGTTATCGAGGTTAATGATAAAGAGGGAATAAGCAAAAATGAAAAAAACAGGACTGCATTTAGTGATCTTAGCGCGAAGCACTTGGCAATTGGTTTCCTATTAATCGATATTTCTAGTGGCGTGGCATTCGGCTCTCTGAATTCTCTTTTGCCAGCTATAGCGCAATTGCAATTTGACTCGTCATCGATACAATACGGATTCCTTCAGAGTAGTCTTACAATCGGACTGTTGTTCGGAAATACAATATATGGTCGTTTAATCAGTGGTTCCGATTGCGTTAAATCATATTGTTTTGTGACGTATCTTGCGCTCGGTGCGTATCTGGCGTTTGGCTATCGCTATGCGTCTGGGATATCGTTTATTTTCCTTTTTATCGTCGGTGCCGGAAACGCCATTCAAGATGTGCTTCTCATAACATCGCTGCAGGATTTGGCGAGAGACGGATCTGAATCGATAAGCCTGTTTTCAATTAGGGAGTCTTTGCAATCGGTTGCTGTTGTTATTTCAACACTTCTTGTTTCGCTGTTCACGAGCATCGCGATGTTCTCAATTCTCGTTACAGGACTTGGTGTATTTTCAATTATGATGGTAGTTGTGTTTCAATTGAATTATTTGCGAAAGATGTGACGTTGATATGCCTAAAACGCTTTTAGTATTTCCCCCAGGATGGAGTCCAGTGGGGCCGTATCTTGCCTTGCCTGTTTTGAAGTCATATCTTCAAGAGGTTGAACAATACAAAGTTGACATTGTTGACTTAAACGTGGAATTTTACGATGACCTCCTATCTTTTAGACATGTCGAAGAGTGCTGTAAAAGGTATCGGGAATCAAAGGATTCGTTTAGTTCGAATGTTCAATTAACAATCGAGTTGATACAAAAGTCGGCACTTAATGTTGACGAGGCAAAAGATATTTTCAGATCGAAGAGATACTTTAATCTAAAAGAAAGACAATATGCTGAAAACATTTTTAGAAATGCACTCTATATCATAAATCACGTCTCATATGGAGTTAAATACACGTTCAACTCCATAGATCTGCCCTATGATTATTATTCGACACCAGAAATAATGAAATCGCTTGCGGATACCTTGCATAATCCGTTTATTTCCTTCTATGAAACTGCCTTTCTTAAGCGTATTCAGAGGGAAAAATTCGAGTTTATTGGGATTTCGGTGAGCGGCTGTTTCCAATTGATTTCTGCAGTTACGTTAGCGAAACTGATTAAGGAAGAATGTCCATCTGTTAAACACGTCTCATTGGGCGGCAATTACATTACTCGTTTAGCAGATGACTGCATGAAAGAATGGCATCCCTTTTTTGAATACATTGATTCGATAATGATGTATGACGGCGAAGAGCCGCTTGCACGTCTTCTTGAGGCTCTTGACTCTGGTGATGACAATCTCGACTGTGTTCCAAACCTTTGCCATGCTAAAGGTGGAAAGATATATAAAAACCATCGGATTGAGCAAACATTTATCAACGATACAGTTCCCGATTTCGATGGCTTCGCCCTTTCTAAATACTTCATGCCTGAGTTAATATTGCCGGTTTATTCCTCTAGGCAGTGTTTTAATCATTGCGCCTTCTGCACCATTCCCGGTGCCACCGGTGGTTGTTACCGAAAGATGCCTATATCGAGAGTATTTGAAATAATGTGTCGGTTAAATGAAAAATACGGCACGAGAGTTTTCTCTTTTGTGGATGAAACATTCGAAGGCAAAAGAATGGAGCAACTCGCGGATGAAATAAACGCATCGGGAAAAACGTTTTTCTGGCATGGAGAAACGAGGTTCTCTCCAACCCTAAGTACAGAAGTTTTTAACAAGATATACCAAAGTGGATGTAGGCAGATTCAGTTTGGCCTCGAGTCATACAACCAAAGAGTTCTTGATCTAATGAAGAAGAACACGAGAGTTGATTGGATTGATCGCAATGTCCATGATTGTCTCAATGCGGGTATTCCTGTTCATCTATTTTTTATGATTGGCTTTCCGACCGAAACTAAAGAAGAGGCTCTGAACACCTTAGCTTATACAGAGAATGTTTTGAATTATTCAAAACAGGTATGTGGTGTTCCATATTCCACGAGAGGATTTACGAATTTTGGTCTCGTTATGGGGTCGGATGTTTGGAATCATCCCGATAAGTATGGTGTCTCTGTAATGCCGAAGTCCCAATATGAGGATTTGCGCCTCGAAGTGGATTATGTTTCAGGCACTGGTTTAACTTTAAATGAAGCAAAATCCTTATCTGATGAGCATCATATTGATTTTTATATGCAAGAGGTCATAAACGGTAGCGACACAATTGACTTGCCCCAGCGGCTTCATATTTCAGAGGTGACCTGGATCCTAGATTCTATTCACGCTGTCAGGTATAAGGGACATTTGACCAAAGTAAAGCGACGGCTAACTAGTCTAAATCCAGCTGATCGAATCTGGCTGGATTCCAAGACCTCTGTCGTGCTCGTTGAGCCATTTGCCTACTTCTATAATTCTGAATACCATCATGTCTATGCTGTTTCCCAGTTGGTATACCTTAAGTTGGCCCGTTTATTGGAGGCCGATTGTAGCATTTCTCTTATTCTTGATCAGGGCGACCTCGAGCTGACAAGGGCGATAGAAGAACTGTTGCATTATGGATTGCTGAATACAAATATCGATGCCGATTATGTAATGCACGATAACGGTTTTCAATTGGTTAAAAGTTCGTTTGTTAAAGAAGTCGGACGCTCAAAAGAGGGGTTAAGAGTACTGCTGAGTTGTGCCACCCATAGAATGTGTGCGGTTAATGATTTTTCGTTCGCTTTGCTTTCGTTGTTTGAAAAGCCGATTACTAAGAACGAGGTGCGCGACATTTTGAAAAAAGAGGGACTATCGACAAACGAGGAGCAATTAAACAAGTTGGTTGATAATTGCATGAAAGCAGATATACTACAATTGATTAGATAGAGGAGGTTTCTGCATGGACGTTATTAACAAAGATCTCTTGGAGCAACTGAAAGAGTCTCAGGAAGAGGGCGTCGTGGTAGAAGTGTTCGACTTTGAGGACTACATGGATAAATTCTGCCATTAGTTTCGGAATTAACTTGCCTCGCTTAAAGGAGAAGTCGATTATCGATTTCTCCTTTTTTAATTAAAGATATTTTTGGAATACATGCTCTTAGCACAGGTTGGCGTCTCAGTAAACTGAGAGGTTGCTTTGGCTAGTTAGAGATATGTGAACGTCCGTTAGACTGAATCTCAGGGTAGAAGGGGCCTCCAGTGTCCAGATCAACAAGGCAATGCTGCGTTTCGGCTAATAAGAACGATGGCTTTTTGCGTGTGGCGGCGGCGTCGCCGCAGATTCGCGTGGCCGATGTCGAGGGTAATGCCGAGGTTGCGCTGGCAGCTGTTCGCAGAGCTGCCGAGCGCGGCATTCGCGCGTTGGTGTTGCCCGAGCTTAATCTGTGCGGCTATACCGCGGCCGATCTGTTCCATAACCGCACACTGCTGCATGCCTGCGAGGCGGCACTTGTGCACATCCTTGATGAAACCCGTGAGTTGCCGGTCGTCTTTACCATCGGTCTTCCCGTTGCAGTTGCCGAGAATATCTACAACTGCGCCGCCGTGTGCTGCGCGGGCGAGCTTTTGGGCCTCACGGCCAAGAAGTATCTGCCCAACTATGGCGAGTTCTATGAGCGCCGTTGGTTTGCTCCGGCGCCTGCGGATCCCGTGTGGGTTGAATTTGCCGGTCAGGGTCCGGTCCCGCTGGGTTCGGGGCTTGTCTACCGTTGCTGTGATGAAGGCGCCGAGGACCTGGTGCTGGGCGTTGAAGTCTGTGAGGACCTGTGGGTGCCGGCACCCCCTTCGACCGAGATGGCGCTTGCCGGTGCGACGGTGATTCTCAACCCGTCGGCCTCGGACGAGATTATCGGCAAGGCGGATTACCGCCGCAGCCTTATCTCCAATCAGAGTGCGCGCCTGTACTGCGCCTATGTCTACGCCGATGCGAGCGAGGGCGAGTCCACGACCGACATGGTCTTTGCGGGCGAGAACCTGATCTACGAAAACGGCTCTAAGCTGGCCGCCACCAAACTGCTTACCTGCGACATGGCCGTCGCCGATGTTGACCTTGACCGCCTGGTTGCCGAGCGCCGCCGCTCGACGACGTGGACACGCGCGGACGATGCGCCGGAGGACACGACCGTTGAGTTTTCGTTTGAGGGTGTGTTGGCCGAAGAGCCTGTCCTGCGCGATGCCTGCGATATCGACCGCGTTTTCCCGCGCGCGCCCTTTGTGCCGGCCGACCATGGCGACCTGGCCGAGCGCTGCGAGACCATCCTCGACCTGCAGACTGCGGGCCTCAAGACCCGCCTTGCCCATACGGGTACCAAGGCGGCTGTCATCGGTCTTTCGGGCGGCCTGGACTCCACGTTGGCACTGCTTGTGACCGTGCGTGCCTTTGATGCGCTGGGGCTGCCGCGCACAGGCATCACTGCCGTGTCCATGCCCGGCTTTGGCACGACGCATCGTACCAAGTCGAATGCCGAGTCGCTCGCTCGCGACCTTGGCGTGAGCTTCCGCGAGGTTTCGATCCACGCGGCCGTGGAGCAGCACTTCAAGGACATTGAGCACGATCCGGCCGTGCAGGACGTGACTTACGAGAACAGCCAAGCCCGCGAGCGTACGCAGATTCTGATGGACTTGGCCAACCAGGCTGGCGGCTTTGTCATCGGCACCGGTGACCTGTCGGAGCTGGCGCTCGGCTGGGCTACCTATAACGGAGACCACATGAGCATGTATGCCGTCAATGCGAGCGTGCCCAAGACGCTTGTGCGTCATCTGGTGCGTTATGCGGCTGATGTCTTTGGCGGGCGTATTGCCGAGACGCTGCTCGACATCCTCGATACGCCGGTGTCCCCCGAGCTTCTGCCGCCCACGGGCGACGGCGAGATTGCGCAGAAGACCGAGGATTTGGTGGGCCCGTACGAGCTGCACGACTACTTCCTCTACTACCTACTGCGTTTTGGCTTTGAGCCGGGCAAGATCTACCGCATGGCGCTCAAGAGCTTCGAGGGCGTCTACGATGCCAAGACCGTTCACACGTGGCTGCGTACGTTCTATCGTCGCTTCTTTGCCCAGCAGTTTAAGCGCAGCTGCCTGCCCGATGGTCCCAAGGTGGGCTCGGTGACGCTCAGTCCGCGCGGCGATTGGCGTATGCCGAGTGACGCCAGCTCGCGCCTGTGGCTCGCCCAGATTGACGCGCTCAATCCGATGGACTAAGGTTGCCAAATTGAACCAAAACAGCGGGTGCAAGCGTTACACTTTTGCAATCTGATGGCCCGTATCGCGCGGCGCTCTTGTCGGAGCGCCGCGTTTTTCATATCGAAAGGTGGCACCATGCAGGCATCGCAGCGTCTCGACCGCTTTGGCGCGGAGGTCTTCGCCTCGCTCAACAACGAACTTCTCGCGCTGAAGGCTCAGGGCAAGACCATTTACAACATGAGCGTGGGCACGCCCGACTTTAAGCCGTACGACCATGTGGTCGAGGCGCTCACGCATGCAGCCCAAGATCCCGAGATGTGGAAGTATGCCCTGCGCGACCTGCCCGAACTCAAACAAGCCGTGTGCGATTACTATGAGCGTCGCTTTGGCGTTTCGGGCATTACACCGTCCATGGTGCAGTCGTGCAACGGCACGCAGGAGGGCGTGGGCCATTTGGGCCTGGCCCTGCTCGATCCGGGTGACACCATCCTGGTTCCCGATCCGTGCTACCCGGTCTTTGAGGCGGGTGCCAAGATCGCCGATGCCAAGCTCGAGTACTATCCGCTGGTGGCGGAGCACAATTACCTGCCCTATGTGGCGGGTATCGATCCCGAGGTGGCCGATCGTGCCAAGTACATGATTGTGTCGCTGCCCGCCAACCCGGTGGGCTCGGTGGGCACGCCCGAGGTCTACGAGGAGGTCATCGCTTTCGCCCGCGAGCACGACCTGCTCATCGTTCACGACAACGCATACTCCGACATCGTGTTCGACGGCGAGCCGGGCGGCAGCTTCTTGCAGTATCCCGGCGCGCTCGAGGTGGGCGTTGAGTTCTTCTCGCTCTCCAAGTCGTTTAACGTCACCGGTGCGCGTATCGGCTTTTTGGTCGGTCGCGAGGATGTGGTCTCGGCCTTTGCCAAGCTGCGCGGCCAGATCGACTTTGGTATGTTCTTCCCGATCCAGAAGGCTGCTATCGCCTGCCTGAACGGTCCGCGCGATGAGGTCGAGGCGCAGCGTCTGAAGTACCAGGAGCGCCGCGATGCCCTGCGCGACGGTCTTGAGGGCCTGGGCTGGGAGCGTCCCAACGCGCATGGCTCTATGTTTGTGTGGGCCAAGCTTCCCGGTGGTCGCACCGATTCCATGGCGTTTTGCGAGGAGCTCATGGAGAAGGCCGGCGTTGTGGTGACGCCGGGCGCGAGCTTTGGTCCTTCGGGCGAGGGACACGTGCGCATGGCGCTGGTCCTGCCGCCCGATCAGATTGCTTTGGCTGTCGAGGCCATCCGCGAGGCGGGTCTGTATTAGAAACCTGTTTCGACTCGTCAATAGCTCGAAACCGATTTCGTGCAGTTATTTTACGAATCCTGCAAACAATTTCGGTAAACGGTCGATTTTTGGCTGCGAATAGGAGCATAATCAAAGTCCCGATTGGATGTATTGGGATTACGACAAGCCGCTCGGGTCGTTCCCGGGTGGCTTGTTTGTGGAGAGAGATGGGAGTTTCTAATGGTTAACGAGAAGAAGGTCGCTATTGTCGGCTGCGGTTTCGTCGGTTCGTCTTCGGCGTTCGCGCTGATGCAGAGCGGTCTGTTCTCCGAGATGGTCCTCATCGACGTGGACAAGAACCGCGCCGAGGGTGAGGCCCTGGATATCGCGCACGGCATGACGTTTGCCGAGCCGATGAAGATCTACGCCGGCGATTATTCCGATGTCGCCGACGCCGCCATGATCGTCGTCACCGCTGGCGCTGCCCAGAAGCCCGGTGAGACCCGTCTGGACCTGGTCAACAAGAACGTCAACATCTTTAAGTCCATCATTCCCGAAATTAAGAAGTCTGGCTTCGACGGCATTCTGCTCATTGTCTCCAACCCGGTCGATGTTCTGACCTATGCCGCCATCAAGATGTCCGGCCTGCCCGAGGGCCATGTCATCGGCTCCGGCACCGTGCTCGACACTGGCCGTCTGCAGCAGATGCTTGGTGCCCACGTCGAGGTTGACCCGCGCGATGTCCAGGCCTATGTCATGGGTGAGCACGGCGACTCTGAGTTTGTCGCTTGGTCCAGCGCCCAGGTTGCCGGCGTGCCGCTGAACACTTTCTGCGAGCTTCACGGTCATCTGGAGCATGAGGCTGCCGAGAAGCGCATCGCCGAGGACGTCAAGAACTCCGCCTACACCATCATCGAGAAGAAGCACGCCACCTACTATGGCGTCGCCATGGCCGTCAAGCGCATCTGCACCGCCGTCATGCGCGATGAGCAGACCGTTCTGCCCGTCTCCTCGCTCATGGTGGGCGAGTATGGCCTGTCCGATCTTGCCATCTCCATGCCGACGGTCGTTGGCCGCGACGGCGTCGTCTGTCGCGTCCCCGTGCCGCTGAACGATGACGAGCAGCATGAGCTCACCGCCTCCGCCAAGGCCCTCAAGGACATCATCGACAGCGTCGACTTCTCCTGCTAAATTCGGCTCGTTTAAGCAACAGGCTACAATGAAGGCGTCTGGGTCCATGTGACCCGGGCGCCTTTTTGGTGCATCGGGGACAGGTTTGTTTGCGTCAAATGAGGTGCAAACGCTGCAAAACCAACCTGTCCCCCCTTGCACCGTTGTTGATGGGAGGGCCATGTCTGATTCGCCTAACTTTTTGACCTATGCCCAGACGGCCTTTGACTCGTTTGATGAGCGGCCGTTCTGCGCGGTGGATAGCCTCGTCTTTGCGTGGTTGTCGTATTTGCGCCTGCCGCAGGACATGTCAGAGCTTGAGGGCTGGCAGGGGCTTGATGTGCGCGAGCTGCTGCGCGCCGAGTGCTATCGGGATATGGTCGGCGATCTGTGGAATCCAGAGGGAAGCCGTGCCTTGTTGGAGGCCGTGGCAGCAAGCCCTCGCTACCGTGGCGTGCACGTTTGCGGCTATCGTGCCGTGAGCGATGTGGTGGCGACAGAGCAGTTTGCAGCCATGGCGTTCCGGTTTCCGGCGGGGTTTAGTTATCTTTCCTTCCGGGGGACCGACAGCACGATTGTGGGCTGGAAAGAGGACTTTAACATGGCTTTCCGGTGTCCTGTGCCGGCCCAGGAATCAGCGGCGCGTTATGCGGACGAGGCAGCGGATGCAGTCGACGGGCCGCTTTTGTGTGGAGGTCATTCCAAGGGCGGAAACCTTGCGGTGTACGGTGCGGCGATGTGCTCCGATGTCGCCCGCGAGCGAATCGAACGGGCGTATTCCCATGATGGTCCGGGCTTCGTCGAGGAGTTTCTGAGCAGCAACGCCTTTGTCGATCTTTCCGGTCGAATCGATAAGACGCTACCTCGGTCGTCGATCTTTGGCATGATGTTCGAGACACAGGAGGACTATGCCATCGTTGAGAGCACCGAGTTCAGCCTGCTGCAGCACAATCCCTTTAGCTGGGTGGTTGATGGTCGCGACTTCGTGTACCGTGAGCGCCTGTCCGCCGGTGCTCGATACGTTGATGGCTCCATTCGCGAGATGCTGCTTGCAGTGTCGCCTAGCGAGCGCGAGCGCTTTGTAGATGCGTTGTTCTCCGTGTTTGAGGCTACGGGTGCTGAGCGGTTTGCGGATATCGCAGGAAATCTGCGCGAGAGCCTGCCCGTGATGCTCCAGGCTGCGCAAGGCTTTGACAAGGATACGCGACGCTTTGTCTCGCAGACCATCGTGGCAATTCTTAAGTGTGCGCTGCTGCCCAGACGTCCCGAGTTCAGCGTGCCTTCTAGCGGTAAGAGCCTGGCAGAACAGCTCGAGGTGTGGCAGTCCGAGTTCCTGCGCTAACCATTGGTGCAGAGCAACCTGTCCCCGATGCGCCAATCTTCGATACGCCTGGAGCGGGCTCGACCGCTATACTGGTTCGTGCCGAAATCGATCTAGAACGGAATGCCGTATATGAAAATCAATCACGCGATTCTGCATATCCTGGACTTTGACTCTGCCGTCAACGTTATGAGCCAGCGCGAGCTCGATATCGAGAGTCGAACCGTGCGCAACTTTGTGACCACGCACCTGCGCCGTGCCCGCACCTCTGCCGATAACAAGCGCGCCACGTTTGCCGAGAACTCCGCATTCGGCGGTGAGCTCAAGGGCTATTTCTTTGGCGAGCGTGAGTTCGTGGACCTGTCGCAGCAGATTGCAGAGTTTATCTCCTCCGAGCTCACCAAAGCCGAGAAAGCCGAGTCCACCGACGTGCTCGTGGCCGATTTTGACGACGATGAGGATGCCCGCTGGTTTGCCGTGATGCTGCTGGGCTCCAAGCAGGCTTTTATGCACGAAGTGGGCCGCGAGGAGGGAGAGGTGCGCAACGACATCGCGCGCCACTACGCCATTCTGCCGAACCCCTCGCAAAAGGTGCCGAGCTATGCCATCGTGCGCGCGAGTACCATGGAGATCGGCTACGTGGACAAGAAGCGCAAGATTGCCGGCGAAGACCGCATGCTCATTCCCGACGGTCTGCTGCAGTGCGATACGGGCGTGTCGGGCAAGGAGGTCATCGACACCGTGACGCGCGTGGTCGAGGAAGTCGCCGAGGAGCACGGTGCCAATACGGCCGTAGCGCTCGCTAAGGTTAAGGCTGCCGTTGCCGAGAAGGTTGAGGATGACGAGGAGCTGCCGCCCTGGGATATCGTCGATGAGGTCTTTGAGGACGAGCCGGTCATCAAGGAGAGCGTACGCGCGGCGCTGACCGAAGAGAAGGTGCCCGAGCGTGTGCCCGTGGAGCGCAAGCAGGTCGAGCGTGCGGCCGTGCGCAACCACAAGATTCGTACCGACACGGGCATCGAGATCAGCTTTCCGGCCGAGATGGGCTCGAACTCCGAGTACATCGAGTTCGTCAACGAACCCAACGGCCTCATCTCCATCGAGCTCAAAAACATCGGCAGCATCGAGAACCGATAAACTGCTCTTGGACGCTGCAGAAAAACAAAGGCCGAAGCCTCGGATGAGGGCTTCGGCCTTTTTACTTGGGGCTTAATTACGCTACTGGTTGAGCATAAGTCAGCGAAAACGCCCCAGAGCGAGCAAGGTGACGTGAAAGAGGAGGGCATTGACCTTTTGGTCATGCCCGACGATTGAACGTCAGATTGCCGCTCTGGGGCGTTTGCAGCGTCGAGCCGTTACGGCGTTTGGTAAAACGCCGTAACTATTAAAGCTGGCGCAGACCTTCCTCGAGACCGGTCTTGCTGTCGGTCTTCTCGTCGCGCATCTTGATGACGCGGGCGGGGACACCGGCCACGACGGCGCCGGCGGGGACGTCCTCGACGCACACGGCGCCGGCGGCGACAACAGCGCCCTTGCCCACGCGCACACCTTCCAGGACCACGGCGTTTGCGCCGATCATGACATCGTCCTCGATGATGACGGGCGTGGCGCTGGCGGGCTCCACAACGCCTGCCAGCACGGTGCCGGCGCCGATGTGGCAGTTCTTGCCTACGGTGGCGCGGCCGCCCAGCACGGCGCCCATGTCGATCATGGAGCCTTCGCCAATGACGGAGCCGATGTTGATGATGGCACCCATCATGATGACGGCGCGGTCGCCGATCTCGACGCGGTCACGGATAATCGCGCCCGGCTCGATGCGGGCGTTGATGCCCTTGAGGTCGAGCATGGGCACGGCGGAGTTGCGGCAGTCGTTCTCCACATCGTAGTAATCGATGGAATCGGCATTGGCATCAAGGATGGCTTTGAGCTCGTCCCAGTCGCCAAAGACGGTCTTGCCGCGACGGCCGCCGTAGACATGTGCGTTGCCCCAGGCAACCTTCATGCCGGGTTTCTCGCGCACGTACAGCTTGACGGGCGTCTTTTTGGGCGCGGTGGCGATGTAATTGATAATCTCCTGGGCATCCATCTCGGCTGCATTGCTCATTTGATGTCTCTCCTTTGGGTAGATCCGGTTGATACTTGGTTAGGCAAACATGACCTGGTCGAACGTATAGAAGCCAGGCTCGCGGGTGACGAGCTTCTGCGCGGCTGCCAGGGCGCCGTTGACAAAGATCTGACGGCTCGTGGCGCGGTGCGTGAGCGTGACCTCCTCGTCCTGGCCAAAGAAACTCACTTCGTGGACGCCGGCGACAGTACCGCCGCGCAGCGAGTGCATGCCGATCTCCTTGGGGTCACGCGCTCCGCACATGCCCTCGCGGCCATAGACGGGGTGGTAGCCTGCCTCGGGCTCGGCTTCGACGACGGCGTCGAGCAGCAGCTTGGCAGTGCCGCTGGGGGCGTCGACCTTTTGGTTGTGGTGTGTCTCGACGATCTCGCAGTCAAAGCCGGGCAGCTCGTGCGTGGCCTGTGCCACCAGATGACGTAGGGCTGCGATACCGATGGAGTAATTGCCGGAGTGCATGACGCGGGCGCTCTGGCCCAGCTCGCGCAGGCGATCCATCTGCTCGGGGGTGTAGCCCGTGGTGCCCGAGACCAACGCCGCGCTCGTGCGCTCGACATAGGCGACAACGGCGTCGAAGGTCACGACGTTCGAGAAGTCGATGATAACGTCGGCTGCCGGGGCGCTCTCGAGCTCGGACAGATCAAAACCGATCTGGGCGACGATGTCGAAAACGGGCTGACCGGCGGCGTCGACAATGCCCTCGGCGGTAGTGCGGATGAGCGAGCCCATGCGGCCCGTTCCCATAATGACGGTCTTAATCAAGCAGACCAGCTCCCTTCAGAGCATCGGTAAGTGCAGTACGCGTGTCGTTTGCCATGGGGCACAGCGGCATGCGGTAGTTTGCCTCGATCATACCCATCTGAGCGAGCGCCTCTTTGACGGGGATGGGGTTGACCTCACTAAAGAGGGCATTGATGAGCGGCTGGCCGGCAATTTGGATATCGCGGGCACGCGCCACGTCACCGTCCAAATAGGCGCGGCACATGTCATGCACGAGCTGCGGCTGAACGTCTGCCCACACGCTGATGGTGCCCGAGGCGCCCAGGCTCATGAGCGGTACGGTAAGTGCGTCCTCGCCCGAGTACATGCGGAAGTCATCGGACAGCAGGTGGGCGATCTTGGCTGCGTAAGCGACGTTGCCTGAGGCTTCCTTGATGCCCATGATGTTGGGGTGCGCGGCCAGGCGCTCCACGTTGCGCACGCTGATGCCGCAGCCGCAGCGGCCGGGGATGTTGTACAGGATGCAGGGGATATCTACGGCATCGGCAACGGTCTTAAAGTGCTGATAGATGCCCTCTTCGTTGGACTTGTTGTAGTAGGGGGTGATGAGCAGCAGGCCGTCGGCTCCCAAGCCCTGGTAGGTGAGCGACTTGGTGAGCATGGTTTGCGTGGAGTTGGAGCCCGAGCCGGCGATGACGGGGACACGGCCTGCAACATGCTTGACCACGGCGGCGACGACGGAGTTGTCCTCGTCATCGGTCATCGTGGCGCTCTCGCCGGTGGTGCCCAGGGTGAGGATAGCGTCGGTGCCGTTTTGCAGGTGGAAATCGATAAGGCGCCCAAGCGCGTCAAAGTCGACACTGCCGTCCTTTTTAAACGGCGTAACCAGGGCGACGATTGAGCCCTCGAGATTGCGGATATCCATGTTCTTCTCCTTCGCTTCCGCGATCTGGATGCGTTTATTCCATTGGGCGGCGACGGCCAAGCGCTCGTCCTGAGCGCGACGTCGAGCGCTTTCGGCGCGCGATTTGGCCAGCAGCTCTCGTCCGCACGGTAGCACGTCGAGCGTGGCAAAATAGTCGCCCGGGCGCTCGGCGCGGCGGATGAGGTCGGCCGAGCCATCGGGGCGCAGTAGCACCTCGGCGGAGCGCAGCCGTCCGTTGTAGTTGTAGCCCATGGAGTAACCATGCGCACCGGTATCGTGGATCACGAGCAGGTCGCCCATGTCGATATGCGGCAGCTCGCGGTCGATGGCGAACTTATCGTTGTTCTCGCACAGATTGCCCGTGATGTCGTAGGTGTCCGTAGCGGGCGCTGTGGTCTTGTCGTCACCACCCGGCTGGCCCATCACCGTAATGTGGTGGTAGGCGCCATACATGGCGGGACGAATAAGGTCAACGGCACTGGCGTCCACGCCGATATAGTCCTTGTAGATTTGCTTCTCGTGGATGGCCTTGGTGACCAGGCACCCATAGGGGCCCATCATAAAGCGGCCCATCTCGGTACAGATCGCCACATCGCCCATGCCGGCGGGAACCAGAATCTCGTCGTAGGCCGTGTGCACCCCTTCACCGATGGCGTGGATGTCGTTGGCCTGCTGCTCGGGCAGATAGGGGATACCAACGCCGCCGGACAGATTGATGAAGGCGACGTGTGCGCCGGTCTCGCGCTCCAGGCGCACGGCAAGCTCAAAGAGGATGCGCGCGAGCTTGGGGTAGTAGTCGTTGGTGACGGTGTTGCTGGCAAGGAATGCGTGGATGCCAAAGCGCTCGGCGCCCTTGGCCTTGAGCGTGCGGAAGGCTTCGAAGAGCTGCTCGGTGGTCATGCCATATTTGGAGTCGCCCGGGTTGTCCATGATGCCGTTGGAGAGCTGGAACAGGCCGCCCGGATTAAAGCGGCAGCTGACCGTCT
This sequence comes from uncultured Collinsella sp., assembly GCA_902466395.1. GTDB lineage: Bacteria > Actinomycetota > Coriobacteriia > Coriobacteriales > Coriobacteriaceae > Collinsella. Next base: position 152,523 of record CABQQR010000002.1, on the reverse strand, counting down.
TGGGAATGGGCCCCGCAACGCGCTCAAAGAACTCGATGTGGCTGATGTCGTCGAAGTTGACGATGGCGCCCAGCTTGTCAGCGAACTCAAAGTCGGCCGCCGGCGTGTCGTTGGACGAGAACATGATGTCATGCCCCGTGATGCCCAGCGAGCGGGCGATCATGAGCTCGGTATAGCTCGAGCAATCGCAGCCGCAGCCGTATTCGTTGAGAATGGAGATGAGCGCCAGGTTGGGGTTGGCCTTGACGGCAAAGTATTCCTTAAAGCCCGGGTTCCATGCAAAGGCGTCGCGCACTTCTTGCATGTTGCGGCGGATGCCTGCCTCGTCGTATAGATGAAACGGCGTGGGGAATTGCTCGACGATATGCTCGAGCGTCTCCTTGTCCACAAACGGCTGCTTTGCCGCATATGCCTCGTTGGGAGTCAGTGCCATGTCCCGTAAACCTCGCTATCCAGACGGCGCCATCTGCGCATCGAATCCGCATAGCAAGGACCCAATGTCCGGATAGCGCTCCCGCATTGCTGCAGACAGTCCTGTGGGTGTTTCCCGCAGGCCCACCAGGTTGTTCGTGCCCGAAAAACCCGGTTCGGCGGGTTTCGCCTCCCCACGGGGTCAAAGCCTGCCGGCTCGCCCGCGGTTCTTCGTGCCCGCGCCTCTATCAAGTGGTAAAAACCCTACCACGTTGCACTTTACCAAACAAGAGTATTCGTGTATAACGTTTAAAAAATGCAAGGATATGCTGGAAATAAGGGTGTGGCAATCTTGCGGCACAATAGATGGCAACCGACGCGCACCCATGAAAGGAACCTCTATGACCGAGCTCCAAGAACTCCGCCGCTATCGGCGCGACTTGCACAGGATCCCGGAGCTCGACTTCGATCTTCCGCAGACGATCGCCTATATCGAGGGTGTGTTGGCGCCGCTCGCCTGCGAGGTGGCCCATCCGTGTCCCAGCTGCGTCTGCGCTTTCTTCGACGCTGGCGTTGGTGCCGCGCATGCCACGGCGATTCGCGCCGACATGGATGCGCTGCCCATTGTGGAGGCGACGGGCGCGGCTTTCGCCTCGTCTCATCCCGGCAAGATGCACGCTTGCGGGCACGATGGGCACATGGCCATGGCGCTTGCCGCAGCGACGTATGTCGACCGTGCGATTCGCGAGCGGCCGGGTGCCATTAAGCGTAACGTGCTCTTTGTGTTCCAGCCTGCCGAGGAAACGACCGGTGGTGCCAAGACAGTATGCGAGAGTGGTGTGTTCGAGCGCTATGGGGCCGACCGCATTTTTGGCTTCCATGTGTGGCCCGATCTGTCTGCCGGCACGCTGGCGAGTTGTTCTGGTCCGCTGCTGGCGCGTTCGAGCGAGACGCATATCCATATTCACGGTACGAGTATCCATATTGCTAAGACTTATGGTGTGCCGGTTGAGGAGTCACACGATGCCGCGTTGGCGGCAGCGAAGTTTTTGGTTACCGAGCGCGAGCTGATGGACGAGCTGGGCACCGACGAGCCCTGTATCGGTAAGTTTGGTCTGTTGCAGGCCGGTACGGTTTGTAACGCGGTGGCGGGGGAGGCCCATGTGGCCGGAAGCCTGCGTGTGTTTACGGACGACATGTTCGACCGTGCACGCGAGGGTGTGTGCCGCGTGCTTGATGAGGCATGCGCTGCAACGGGCTGCACGTACGATCTCGACTTTGCCGAGGGCTATCCGCCGGTCGACAACGACCCCGAGTTGTTTGCTCGAATCGCGCCTGCTCTGCCCGAGTTACAGCTCGTGGACGAGCCGCTGCTGATTGCCGAGGATTTCGCGTTCTACCAACGCCATCTGCCGGGCGTGTTTTTCCTGCTGGGCACGGGTATGCCAGAGGACCAAGACAACCCGAGTGATTCGGATGGCTGCCCCGCCTATGCCACAAGCGCTCTGCATACCGATAGCATGCTCTTCGACGAGGAAATCCTTCTCAAAGGCCTCGATGTCTACAAACGATTGCTTTTGCTTGACTAAGGCGTGAAGGACTATTTGTTCTAGAAAATACGAACAAACGTACGATATAATAGAGATGTAAGTCTATAGAAACGTTTGACGTTACTAACGTAAGGCGATACTATGATTGCATCGTATAAAGATGAGGATACCGAACGCTTTGCCATGGGTGTGCGGGTCAGGAAGTTCGTGCCCTTTGAGCGTGTTGCGTTGAGGAAGATTCGCCAACTGCAGGTTTGTGCTTCGCTTGATGATCTTCGCGTTCCACCGGGCAACCGCCTGGAAGCTTTGAAGGGCGATCGTGCCGGGCAATATAGCATCCGTGTTAACGAGCGCTATCGGGTCTGTTTTGAGTGGAGACAGGAGATGGCTTGGAGTGTCGAAATCGTCGATTATCACAAGTGATGAGACCTCGGCCGATTTGCTGTCGCCAGTGACTCCTGGTGAGCTTCTCAAAGAGGAGTTTCTTGTTCCCATGGGCATTTCTCAATATCGCCTTGCGAAAGAGACCGGGATTCCGGCTCAGCGTATCGGGCAGATTGTCTTGGGAAAACGTCGCGTGACGGCCGACACCGACCTCCGTCTTTGCCGTTATTTTGGCCTGACGGATGGTTATTGGCTGCGCGCTCAGATGGCGTTTGACCTTGAGGCCGAGAAAAGGCGGATCGAACCGGAACTCGATAAGATCGTTCCTGTTCAGCAGGCCATCGCACTGTAGTGCTCAGAGATGATGGGGGTGGCGCGGCGATGAAGCGACGCCGACAGTCTGCCGTATATAGTCCGGGTGGATGCGGGTGCGGTTTGCTGCTGCTTCCGGTCATCGCTGTGAGCATTGGCGTGATGTTTGCGCTTGCTGGGCTTGCCGCGGCGGCGCTCGTGCTGTTTATCACTGCCATCGGCGTGACGATTTGGCTCTGCCGCAATCGCGGGCAACGCCGTGCCGACGGTAAAACCAATGTCGGCTGGGTCGTCTTTCTGATCATTGCGTACCTGCTGAGTGTCAGCTACCTTGTTTTCTTTGTCCTGTTGATGATCAGTGCTTTTACCGGGGAATCCGTCACGGTGGGTTGATCACTGCTGGCAGACGGTCGCGCAAAGTGCGTTTGCTCGGCGTTTGGATAACTGCATTGGCCGTTTACCGCAACCTTAGCTCTCAGCTAATGAATTCAAGTTCAATCCTTCCTACGATGTGCTGTGTGCCGGCACGGTAGCCGGATCGTAGGAAGGATGAATAATGGCAAAAGAGGGAAAGAAGCCGATCGGCAAGATTGTCCTAGGCATCATCGTGGTGCTGGTTATTGTCGGTGCCGTGGGCTCTATGGGCGGCAACTCAACCGATTCGTCTGCGAGCGATTCGGCAAAACCTGCCGAGACGGCACAGCAGGCTGAGGAGCAAAAAGAACCGCAAGAACCGTATACCATTGCTGACGAGGCTGAAGACACTTCCAATCAGTTTACCTATAAGATCACGGGCACGCTGACCAATAACACGGACAAGGAAAAGAGCTACATTCAGATTGAATATGCTCTGTATGATGCCGATGGCAACCAGGTTGGAACGGCTCTTGCAAACACCAATCATCTGAAGGCGGGCGGCTCCTGGAAGTTCGAGGCGCTGGGTACGGTGTCTCCCGACCAGGTTGCTAGCTGGGAGCGTTCGGACGTAAGCGGTTTCTAGCATGTTGCATGCACTGGGGGAGGTGAGGTCGTATGCCCGATAAAAAGCTGACTGACGAGTTACTCAATGAGCTTCTCGACGCGCCAAACATCGATGGCTATATCAAGGAGCACGACTTTGCCACCCCGTCGCTTTCGGACTACCTGAAGCAACTGCTGCAGGAAAAGGGCTTGGAGCGCTCGCGCGTGGTTCGTATGGCCGATCTCAATGAGACCTTTGGCTATCAGATCTTTACCGGTGCGCGTCATCCGAGCCGCAATAAGGTGCTGCAGATTGCCTTTGCGATGGCGCTGACGCTCAAAGAGACTAACCGTGCGCTGACGGCTGCCGGGGTAAGCGTCCTTAACTGCAAGGACCGTCGCGATGCGATCATCATCTTCTGTATCGATCGCGGGTGCAGCCTCCAAAAGGTCAACGAGGAGCTGTATCGCTTTGGCGAGGAGACGGTGAGTTAGCGGCTGATATCTGAGCCGGCGGAGCTGTCGAACAGCGATGCAAACGAACGGGGCGCGGATGCCATGGGGTGTCTGCGCCCTGCGCTATGATGGAGGCTATGGATACTCAGACCCCAACATATTCCAATGACGAACTGACCGCAGCGCTTGCCGAGCACCTGGCGTCGCTCGATCGCGACGACAGCTATCGCGTGGAGCGTGTACTTAAGCGCTCGTCCGTTGAAACAACCGAGCTCGTGTACTTTGAAGGAACCGGCGGTGGTTCGCTCGGCCCCTTTGTCCGTAAACGCATCGATGCTTCGGCTCAAATCGGCGGGGCATACGAGTGTCTGTTTGCCGCTCAGCGGGCAGGCAGGCGTTTTGAGCACCTGCCCAGAATCGTCGATTGTCGTCGTGTGGGCGACGAGCTCAACGTGGTTATGGAATACATCGAAGGGGAGACGCTCGGGGCGCTGGTGTACCGTCTGGGAGCCACCCCCGATTATGCGCGTGAATTGTATCCTGCCCTATGCGACGCCGTGGGCGAGCTCCATGCCGGTTTTGCAATGGCGGGGGAGACGTCGGCGCCGGTGATCCATCGCGACCTCAAGCCGTCGAATATCATCGTGACAGGTGCCAACTATACGCCTGATGACGGCCTGACGTTTTCATCGCTGGTGATTATCGACTTGGGGATCGCGCGCGTATGGCGCGATGGCGCCGATGCCGATACCGTCAAGTTTGGGACACGGCCCTATGCGCCGCCCGAGCAGTATGGGTTTGGGCAGACGAGCGTGCGAAGCGACGTCTACGCACTTGGCGCCCTGTTGTTCTTCTGCTTGACGGGAGTCGACCCTAAACCAGGGCTCGACATGCGCGAGCAATGCGAGGCGCGCGGCATTCCCACTCCACTTGCCGATGCCGTCTGCATGTCGATGCCGCTCGACCCGGCCAAGCGTTTTGCGAGCGCGGAAGCGTTGGGACGGGCGACGCGCGCGGCATACGATCTAAGTCGCCCTGTGCGGCCTCCTGCGCCTGTGCTTGTCCGTACTCCGGCCTCGGAGACGGTGTTGACGCCCCAAGGGCTCCAGAACCCCGCAGGGCTTCCTAGGCCTGCCGCCTCTGTTGCATGCGGTCTGCTCTCTCGCGTTCCGGAGTCTCTGGGGCGCATTTGGAATACGCTCGTCTGCTTCTCACTGCTTGTGTTCTTTGCCGGAAGTCACTTTGCCGTCTTTCACCCCACGGGAGCAAACCAAAGCTACCCGACGTGGCTTCTCATAATCGAGTATTTTTTCTTTGTCGATGGCCTTATGGTGCTTATGCATTTTGCGCTGCTCGATAAGCGCCGTCTTCGTCGGCGATTCGCACTGCTCGACAGCTATCGCGGCAAGAAACTCGCGAAACTTTGGCTCAAGGCATTGGGTGTGCTGCTCCTATGCATGATCGTCATAGTCGCGGTTGCCAATGCGACCGGCGTCGTCGATACCTCCGCTACCTAAAAGAAAAGGGCCCCATTGGGGCCCTTTGCAGTTGCACCTAGATGCGGTTCATCTGAGTGGCGACTTTGTTGTACCAGTCCTGCCACGTGGGCGGGCAGTACTTTTTGGCCGCTGCCGGGGTAAGGGTGGAGCCGTAGTTGGCGCCCAGATAGGCAACGTGAGCGGAGATGCCCTCGCTCCAGCTGCCAAAGCTGCGCCAACCGCCGCCACGGGCACTCCAGCCCCAGGCGTTGTAAGAATTGGCGCAATAAGCACCCTTGGTGCTCTCGATGCAGGCGATGGCGGGGGACCAACGGGGGTCGACACCGGTATTCCAAGCGGCGACGGCAAAGTTATAGCCCTGGCCTGCCATGGGGGAGCCGACGAGATAATTGTCGATGCGGCTCGTCCACTCATTAATGAACGAATCGTAATCGGAGCTACCGGTATTGGCGTTGTTCACCGTGGTGTCGATGGTGGTGTTGGTGTTGGTGGCCTGGCTGCTGGAATTGTTGCCGCTTACGCCCTCGCCCGAGATCTTCTCGGCGGCAGCGGCCTTATCGGCCTCAAGCTTGGCAAGCTCGGCGGCATTTTCCTGCTCGGCTTTTGCCTGCGCCTCGCTGCGGAGCTGCTGGGCCTGAGCCAACGCATCCTCGGCGTTTTTCTGCTCTGCCTCAAGCTGAGACTTGGCCTGCTGGAGCTCAGCCTTGTTCTGCTCGAGTTCGGTTTGCATGTTATTGAGCTGTTCGATCTCGTCGACGCTCGAGCTCGTGATCTGGTTGGTGTATTTGCAGGTCGTGATGAACTCACCCAGGCTCTGCGCGTTGACCAGGAAGCTCACGATGGGGTTGGTGCCTTTCTGATACTTGTACAGATCGCGCATGGCGGAGCTTGCCTTGGCCTGCTGCTCGGGAAGCTTAGCCTCGATTTCCTCGATGCTTGCCTCATTGGAGTCAATCTGCTTTTGCAGGTCATCGAGTTTGGTGCGGGCGTCGTTGTAGGCGCTCGTGGCGGCTTCGATCTTCTGCTGGGCTGCGGAAAGCTGGTCCTGCGTTGCCTGCGAGGCGGCATGCGCCGCAACGGGGGAGAGCATCGGCGTGGCCGTCAGCGCAACGGCGAGCGCGGCGCTCGTGATGATACGAGCCGGCTTCGACGCAATGAGCGCTGCGGTGCGATGATTCGAATGCTGCATCCAGTCCCTCTGCAATCAATCGTAGGTTATGGTTCGAACGGTATTCTACTACTGCTTTCGACCTCAACTTGAACCTTAAAGGTTCCAAAGGGTCAAGTTGAACTTGAGGCTTTGGCTTTGACCTGCAGTTATGATGAATTGTTGAGAAACCATAGAGTTCAACTTTAACGTTACGGAACCCTGTCGAGAGGGTTTTTGTTTATCAAAAGTCGCCTCATGTGGGGTTTTGCAACTACAGGGTCCCATCACGGCGAGGGCGGATTTCATGCTGGACGATTACGTCGATTGCCATAGATACGGTGGAGCTTTGGGCGCCGGCGGCTTGGCACGCTAGAATAAATCAGTTGCGCAAAGACCGCCCCGTTGTGTGGGCAGTTCATGATGGGAAGTTTCCATGGCATTGCAGTTTACAGAGCGCGAGTTCATTCCCGTGCTGCTCGGTGGCGACATCAACGCCTATTCGGTGGCGCGCGCCTTCTATGAGGAGTACCAGGTCAAGAGTCTGGTCTTTGGCAAGTATCAGACGGGTCCCGCGTACCGCAGCCAGATTATCGACTACACGCCCAACGTGGATATCGATACCATGCCCGTGATGCTCGGGACCGTCAACGGCATTGCCCAAGCGCATGCCGATAAGACGATTGTCCTTGTGGGCTGTGGCGATAACTATGTTGCCCTCGTGGCTCAGGCCAAGGATGCCCATGAGTTGGCGGATAACATCGTCGCGCCTTACGCTCCCTACAGCATGCTCGAGCAGTGCCAGAAGAAGGAGATCTTCTACGAGCTGTGCGAGAAGCATGGCGTGCCCTATCCGCACACGTTTACCTTTACCAAGGCGATGCTCAATGCCCAGGGTGAGGCGCCTGCCGAAGTGCTCGACCAGATCGATTTTCCTTACCCGATGATTCTGAAGCCTTCTGACGGCATCATGTGGTGGCAGCACGAGTTCGAGGGCCAGAAAAAGGCCTATGAGATTGCCGACCGTGCCGAGCTGGAACAGGTCATTCGCGACTCGTATGCCAGCGGCTACACCGACGACCTGATCTTGCAGGATCGCGTGCCCGGCAACGACGAGTACATGCGCGTGCTCACCAGCTATTCCGACCGCAACGGCAAGGTCCGCATGATGTGCCTGGGTCACGTGCTGCTCGAGGAACATCAGCCCCATGGCGTCGGTAATCACGCCTGCATCATCACCGAGCCCAATGACGAGCTCATGGGCGGCGTGCGCAAGTTGCTCGAGGACCTTCACTTTGTGGGCTATTCCAACTTTGACGTTAAGTACGACGAGCGCGACGGCTCGTTTAAGTTCTTCGATTTCAACACGCGCCAAGGTCGCAGCAACTACTACGTCACCAACAGTGGCTTTAACGTTGCCAAGTATGTTGTGGACGAGTATGTGTTCAATCGCCCGTTTGAGCCGGAGTTTGTGACGGCGCAGGACGAGGCGCTGTGGATGGTCGTCCCCATGGGCGTCGTCGACAAATACGTCAAGGATCCCGAGCTGCGCGCTAAGGTGCATCGCCTGGACAAGGAAGGCAAGGGCGCCGACCCTTCGTTTATGAAGGGCGACTTTGTCTTTAACCGCTGGCTGCGCATGTGGCACACCAAGCTGCGCCACTTTAAGCTGTTCAAGACGTATTACAAGTAGATGAGTGCGGCGCCCGTCCGGTTTGCATCGGGCGGGCGCGGGTATGATACGCGCAATTGCGCAAACGTCACCAAGGAGGCGGCGATGGAAAAGCTGGGAGTTATCGGCGGCATGGGCGCCGAGGCCACGTCGTATTACTACGACCAGGTGGTGCGTCATACGGCGGCCGCCTGCGATCAGGAACATATCGACATGGTGGTGCTCTCCAAGTCGACCATGCCCGACCGCACGCTGGCCATTAAGACCGGCGAGCATGCCAAGCTGCTGACGACCATGAAAGAGTGTGCCCAGGCACTCGAGTCGCTGGGCTGTGCGCACATTGCCATTCCCTGCAACACGTCACACTACTTTTACGACCAGATCCAGTCGTTTACGAAGGTGCCGATTATCCACATGCCGCGCGAGTCGGTTCGCTATGCCCTTGCGGGTGCGGTGATGGGGGAGTGCGAGTTCGACCCCAACCTGAGTATGCCGGCCGAGCCGGTGCACAAGATCGGTATCATGGGAACCGACGGCACCGTGGGCGCGGGCGTCTACGGCCGCGAATGCGAGGCTGCGGGTGTCGAGGTTGTCTATCCCAGCGAGAAACGTCAGAACGATGTGATGTCGCTTATCTACGATGATGTGAAGGCCGGACGTGAGCCCGATATGGATAAGTTCGACCGCGTGATGTGGGAGTTCGCCCGTAGCGGCTGCGACCGCGTCATTCTGGCCTGCACCGAGCTATCGGTGCTGCAGAAGTACCGAGAGATGCCCGAGATTACCCTCGACGCCATGGATGTCCTGGTGCGCGAATCCATCATCCGCAGCGGCGCCCCCTACCGCCTCTAGCTTCCGACCTGCCAAAAGGGACAGGTTTATTTTGGTAGGTTTTATCTGGTGAAACAGTAAAGGCCTCGGCTCGTTTGGTGCGAGCCGAGGCCTTTTGCGTTGGGCGGTTGCTGTCGGTGGTGAACTAGAACAGGAAGCCGATGGCGATGAGGGCGATGCTGGCGACGAGCACGGCGATGTCCAGGCCCTTGATGGGGTAGCGCTTGTACGAGCTGGCGCGCGTGCGCAGATAGAAGCCGCGCTGTTCTGCCGCCAAGGCTGTGGCATCGGTCTTGCCCACGCTCGAGATGAGCAGTGGCACGCACAGTGGCAGCATGAGCTTAAGCTTCTTGATGGGGTTCTTGGTGTCGTACTCGACGCCGCGTGCGGTCTGCGCCTCCATGATGGCGTTCATCTCCTGACCAAACACCGGCACAAAGCGCAGCGCCGTGGTAAAGGTGAAGGCATAGCGATACGGTACGTGCAGCACCTCGACGCAGGCGTTGGCAAGGTCGTTGAGCTTGGTCACCATGAGCATGAGGATGAGCGGTAACGCCACACCCAGCAGGCGCAGACAGGCCTTCGATCCTGTGATGAGGCCCGTGTCGGTGATAAAGCCCCACACAACGTTGCCATCGCGCATAAAGGCAAGCTGGAGCACCAGCATGATAAGCGCGAGCGGAATCAGCAACTTGAGCAGCGAGAACAGACGGTCGACGACGCCGGCATAGGCACCCAGCGCAAGGGTGAGCACCAAAAAGCCCAGCAGCGCCACGTAGGTGTCGGACAAGAAGATGCCGACGATGATGGCGGCGGCGAGGCCCAATTTGACGACGGGGTTCAGGCGATGCAGCAGCGTATCGCCTGGCATGTAGTCGATGACGTTAACCACGGCGGACCATCTCCTTGGTAATGCGAACGACATCGGTGACCTCGCTCACCTGCGCAAAAGCGGGCGAGACGGAAGATGCCAGACGGCGCGAGAGTTCAATAACCTGGGGCGGCTCAACATAGGCACGCTGCATGAGATCGATGTTCGAGAATAGCTCGTGCGTGCGGCCGCGGTCGAGGATGCGACCGTCGGCCATTACCACAATGCGCTCGGCAAAATCCGAGACGACTTCCATATCGTGGCAGACCATGATAACGGCGCAGCCGCGCTCGGCCATGGTGCGCACCGTTTCCATGACGGTCATGCACTCGCGGTAATCAAGGCCGCTCGTGGGCTCGTCGAGCACGACGATCTTGGGCTCAACCACTACGACGGAGGCAAGCGCCACCATTTGTCGCTGGCCGCGCGAAAGCGAGAAAGGTGCCTCATCGGCAGGCAGGCCAAAGCGGTCGATAACGAGTCGAGCGCGACGCAGAGCCTCGGCACGGTCGATGCCGGCAAGCTCCAGGCCAAAAGCGACCTCGTCGAGTACGGTATCCTTGCAGATCTGGCGGTCGGGGTTTTGGAAGAGGGTTGCGACTTCGCGGGCGATGCGGCTCGTGGGAACGGCCGCGGTATCCAGTCCCGTGACGCGCACGCTGCCCGAGGCGGGCTTGAGCAGGCCTGTGAGCAGCTTGGTGAGCGTGGTCTTGCCGGCACCGTTTTGGCCGACGATGCCCACGAGCTCGCCGGGATAGAGCGTCAGGCTAAGGTCGTGTACGGCGGCGCCGCCATTGGGATAGGCAAACTCAACATGGTCGAAGGTGAGTACGGGTTCGGCGTCCTTGGCATGAGGGCGCAACGACGGTGCGTGCGGTGAGCCGGCGGGCGCCTGGGCTTCGCTGGCCGCGTGTGCGGGGTCGACGATGCCCGAAATCAGGCGCTCGGCCTCATCGACATCCAAGCAAGGGGTACCGCTTACCAGGCCATCGGCCTCGAGGCTATTGAAGATACGCGTGACGCGAGGGCAGTCGACGCCGATGGCACGGAGCTCGTCGGTATGCGCGAAGACCTCGTGTGGTTCGCCCTGCAGCGCGATTTCGCCATGGTTGAGCACGAGCACGCGGTTGCAGTACTCCGAGAGCAGGGCGACCTTTTGCTCAACGACGACGATGGTGATTCCAAGTGTGCGGTTTGCCTCACGCAGCGTCTCGAAGACCAACGTGGAGCTGGCGGGGTCGAGTGCCGCGGTGGGCTCGTCGAGAACCAAGACGCGCGGACGCATGGCGAGGATGGCGGCGATGGCTACCTTTTGCTTCTGTCCGCCCGAGAGGGTGGCGATCTCGCGGTCGCGCAGGTCGCTGATGCCGACGGTCTCGAGCGTTTCGCTCACGCGCTGCTCGATCTGGTCGTGGGGAACGCCAAAGTTCTCGAGGCCAAAGAGCATCTCGTCCTCGACGACCGAGGCGACCATCTGCGTGTCGATATCCTGCAGCACGCTGCCGACGATTTGCGACACGTCGGTGAGCGAGGCTTCGCAGGTGTCGTGGCCGTTAACCATGACGGACCCAAAGAACGTGCCGGTGTAGTGGTGGGGCACGGCACCCGACAGGCAAGCGGCAAGCGTGGACTTGCCGGCGCCCGAGGGCCCGATGATGCCGATGAAATCTCCCTTGTTCACGCTGAGCGAGATGTGGCTGAGCGCCTGCTCGGTCTGCGTGCCATAGGAGAACGAGACATCGTCGACGTTGATGATCGTTTCCATGGATACCTTTCATAGTCATTGGGGACGTTCTTTAATGACTGGTCGTTTAAGAACGTCCCCAAGAGCTAGTTGTTTGGGACAGTCTTTGTTGGTGGAGTGCGGAGACGGCTTTACGAGGGGCCCCAGGTTGGCGCGAAAGAGGAGCGAAGCGTACTTGGGTACGCGAGCGACGAATGAACGCCAAGATGGGGTGGCTCGTAAAGCCGAGCGGGTTAATTGAGCCTAAGGGCCTTCTGGATGGGCAAGTAGAGGGCACCGACCAGAATGGCGTTAAAGACGGCGGTCATGGCGACGACGGGCAGCATAGCGGCGGCGAGCTCGCCCACCACGCCGAGCATGGCCATCTTGATGACCATGAAGATGACGCCGGAGACAAAGGTGGTCAGGAAGGTTGCGACAATGGCGATCGCGGGCTTGACCTGACCGTTCTTGCCGGCGGCGTTGACGATGCCGGCCATGAGCATGGCGGCGATGCCCTCGGCGGCAAAATCGACGAACGGCGAAGTGGTGGTGATCTGGATCACGGCAGCCGAGATGAGGCCAATGACGAGCGCCTGGCCGATGTTGGGGCGAATGACCAGGATGGTGAGGCAGAAGGCCGAGATGATAAACTCGGGGCTGATCATGCCGCCCGAGATGCCCGAGATGGCCTTGCCGACGGTGAAGTTGAGGATGAAGCCGGCGGCGAGCAGGATGGCGAGCAGGACGAGGGCGCGGACATCGAGTTTGCCGCGGTCGGCGGTCTGGACGGTGCGGGGTTGGGCGGCGGTGGTGTTCTGAGACATGGTGAAAATCCTTTCGGAATGGGAGTGCAAGAGAAAAGCGGAGGCGCGTGATGCGAATGCGATCGGGCTCGAGATAGAAAAAGGCCCCCGGTCGAAACCGGAGGCCTTCCAATCACCTAGAGCGCAAAAACAGGCGTGAGGGACTCACTGTCGACCGATCGTATTCGCATCACGCCACCACCAGTTGTTGAGAGACTTCATCGTGTTCTTCATGTTGGTGGCTCCTTTCGTGATGCCGTGGCGCGGTCGCACCTAGTTGCTGTTGCGCTGCACTATAGCACAGCGAAGTGTGTGCGGGGAAATCTTTTTTAAAAAGATTTCAGGCGGGTTTCCCGCCGGTCAAAAGAGCGGGCTGAGCGGGCGAGGCTGCCATTGCTGCCTTGCCCGCTCAGCTAAGACGTTACTCCTTATTGCGACGGTAGAGGAAGTAACCGCCCGCGGAGATGACGGCAACGCCAGTGATGGCGAATGCAGCCACCACGCGGCCATCAAAACGATCACCGGTGGTGGGCAGGCCGCCCTTGGTGTTCGTCTTGTTGGTGGTTACCGTGGTCGTGGTGTCCGACTTGCCAGGCTTCTCGGGCTTGGTGGTGGGCTGCTCGGGCTTAGCGGGCTGCTCGGGGGTACCGGGCTGCTCGGGAGTGCCGGGCTGATCCGGGGTGACCGGGTCGGTGGCAAGGGCGTCCTTGGCGTAGGTGATGGACTCCTTGAGGCCGTTGGTCTCGGTATTCAGGTCGCTCGGGGTGAAGGGCTGGTCAAAGTTTCCTGCCTTCTGATAGGCGCGCATCTCCTGGAGCAGAGCCTTGCACTTCTTGTAGGTGTTCTCGGTAGCAGCATTGCCGGCCTTGTTGGCCAGGGCGGTGCGGCCCTCGGTGGTCGTTTCGGCCAGCATGGCGGCGTCAACTTCCTTGTTCTGCTCGATGAGCTCATTCTGGAGCGCGTCGAGGTAGGCGCGGACACCGACGCCAAGGGTGTCAGGGTTTTCAAAGCAGAGAGTGCTGATGTCCATGAGGACGTAGTTGATGGAGTTCTCCGGCTCCTCGTTGTTTACGATGTCTGCCTCATCGCAGTGATCGAAGGAGACGGTCTGATCGCTGAAGTACGGGCTGACCTCAGTCATCAGAGCGGAGTAGAAGGGGATGGCGACGGAGTACGCGGCGCGGGAGAGCATCTCCCACTGGATGGTAGCGACTTCGGGATCAAGGCCGCGACGAATCTGGAAGAGGTTGATCTCGGTGTTGGTTTCGGTGCCGATGGCGTAGGCGCCGTCGGTGTTTGCGTTGAGGCCGGGAACCTTCTCGCCACGGTTGCCAAACGCGCGAATCATCTCAAAGGTGTTCCAGTTGGACTTACCGGGCTGGAAGAATAGCGGCTGCATTTCATTTACCATAGCGCCAACTTTAGCGCGCGGTTTTTTACTGGTGTCCTTTTTGATTTCATAGTCGGTGCCCTCGGCAAGCGGTGCGTCGAAGTAGGCACGGCCCTGGACATAGCGTGTCCAAGAATGCATGGCCTTTTCGCTAATTTCTTCACCATAGGTCTGGGCAACGTCGAACTGGCCATCGTCAAAGTACTTAGCAAAGCCCTTTTCCACGGGCATGGACTCGATGCCCTCGGAGTGGAGGCAGTTTGCACCGTCGTTGAGATTGACCTTGTAGTTGAGGTTGCCGATGTTGGGGTTGAGCGACGCGACGTCATCGGTGAGCTTCATGGCTATCCACTGGTGGCCGGAAAGCGCGGCGAACAGCCAGGTCTCGTTGTTATCGGCGATGATGAGCTGATCGTTGCCGCAGGCGCCCTGCTCGTCGATGATTTTGCCGAGGAGCTCGACACCCTCACGTGCCGTAGCGCTTTCGCCCAAGATGACGCTGCCGTAGCTATACTCGCCAATGCCAGTGTCGGTAAGGGGATCAGCCGCCTTAGCGTCTGCATTCATGTATGTGGTCAGCGTGGCGGAGCAGGATACACCTTTCTCATTGATGCCCGCTTCGGAGTAGGCATCCCAGCGTCCGTGCCACTGCGAAGGATGGTCGCGCACGTAACTATAGCGATACGTGGTATTGGGCGAGGTGTATGCGAATTCGGACTCGTCTGAGCCGTAGATATGGCCGGGACCATGTGAGGGTTCGATGCCGAAGTGCTTGAGATAGCGCTTGCCAAAGTCCTCGGCGCGGCCGTAGTACGTGTTGCCGTCGGCTGTTAGGTCTTTGCCCATGTACATCTGCGTGCAGGCGAGCGCAGAGGTCGGCATGGACATGATGGTTGCAGCTCCAAAGGCGAGGCCTATGCCTAGCTTCTTGAGCGCGTTGACGGGGTGAGTTTTCCTCATTTTCCCTCCCAGCGTGCGAAAGCCCTCTGTCGCCAGAGGGCTTCAGCCAATAAAGACACCCCATTAGCGTAACGAATTGGAAACAATATTCATCTATGAAAGAAACCTACTCGATAAGCGTGATGAAATATGCGATGAGCGGTTAATTGTACTCAGTTTGTAGCTTTACTTTAATAAAGACGCCCTGCAATTACTGTAGACGAATAAAGTAGCTGGGAATGCCCGAAATGAAAATCCCCCGCTGTTTGACGAATGCATAAACAGCGGGAGAGGCGATAACTGGATGAATATCATACCAATGTGGATTTACTTCTTTCGGCGGTGAATCACGTTGATGGCGTAACCGACGAGCATGGCCAAGACGATGACAATAAAGCCGATCAGGGGATTGTCGTTCATAGGGTCCTCCTATTTTCCGAGCGGGGAGAATT
This sequence comes from uncultured Collinsella sp., assembly GCA_902466395.1. GTDB lineage: Bacteria > Actinomycetota > Coriobacteriia > Coriobacteriales > Coriobacteriaceae > Collinsella. Next base: position 137,120 of record CABQQR010000002.1, on the reverse strand, counting down.
CGTCGACGATGAGGTCGAGGCATTGCGGAAGCGCGCGGGCTCCAAAGACGCCCGAATTGCTGGAGATAATCTCGCCATCGAACTGCATGCCCAGTGACGGGGTGCAGGTGATCTTGGCTTCCTTGGTCTGGATGATCTTGAACTGTGGGCGCCCGAGTACCTTACCGGCGGGGTCAAGCGCAGCGGTGATCACAGTAGGCAGCAGCTGAACGGTGCGCACGGGTTCGATGACCGCAATATCGACCATGCCATCGTTCATGCGGCAGTCGGGGAACAGGTTGATGTCGTTTTGAATGACCGAGGTATTGCCCGCCATGCAGCAGATGCCGTCGAGCTCCTCGACAATGCCGTCGTGCTCAATGGTAAAGTGCGCCACCGTGGGGTTGGGCGTGGCGAGAGCGGAGAGGAAGTAGGCGATCTCGCCGATGTCGTTTTTGGTGGGAGCGGCCTTCATCATGATCTCGGCGTCGAAGCCCGAGCCGGCGATGATGATAAAGCCGTGGCGCTTCTCTCTGCCGTTCTCGTCGAGCCAAAAGAGCTCGCCCATGTCCACTTTGACCGTGCGACCGGCGCGGCAAGCCTTGGCAAGCGCCGCCGCCTCAGGGGCATTGCCGATGTTGTTGAAGAACAGGCAGGCCGTGCCGGAGGGGAAGACGAGCGTGGGGACGCCGCATCCGCGCATCTGGTCGAGCACGTTGGAGACGGTGCCGTCGCCGCCCGAAATCACCACGCGATCAAACTCGCGCACGTCTGCCACGGCGTCCTCGGGTTCCATGCCATCGCCGATAAAACGCATCACGACCTCGTCGCCGCCCTGCGCGAGGGCGTGCGTGAATGCGTAGATTTCATCTGAGCTGGGGCCCGATGCCGGGTTGTGGATGATAAGGCAGCGCATACTTACGTTCCCGTTCTGTGACTAACCGAGTATAGTTGTAAGACAATGCCGTTATCCTACCCGTGTTTTTCGGGCCTAACCTTATTCGATGGGTTGATATGTACATTTCCACACATCAGGCTCTACTCGACTTTTGCCAGCGCGCCCGTGAGTTTGACGCGATTGCCGTCGATACCGAGTTTTTGCGCGAGCGCACGTTCCATCCGCGCCTGTGTTTGGTTCAGATTGCCACCCCTGCCGAGAGCGTCGCGGTCGACCCTCTGGTGATCGACGACCTGTCGCCGTTGGCCGAGCTTATGGCCGACGAGAGCGTGACCAAAGTCTTCCACGCCTGCTCGCAGGATATGGAGGTTATGCTTCATACCGTAGGCGTGCTGCCGCGTCCGATTTTTGACACGCAGGTGGCCGCCGCCTTTTTGGGCGAACGCCAGCAGATTTCCTACGGTGCGCTCGTGCAGACGTTTTGCGGCGTCTCGCTGCCCAAGACCGAGTCGCTGACCGACTGGTCGCGTCGCCCGCTGACCGACAAACAGATCGAGTACGCGATCGATGACGTCAAGTACCTGATCGTCGCCTATACCGAGATGATGAGCCGCCTGCGCGAGCTGGGCCGCGTGGACTGGGTGCTCGACGAGCTGCGCCCGCTGGCTGACGAGTCGCACTATCGCGCCGATCGCCACGAGGCGTTCCGTAAGGTCAAACGCATCAATTCGTGCAGCCGTCACCAGTTGGGCATCGCGCGCGAGCTCGCCGCCTGGCGCGAGGACCGCGCCGAGCGCCGTAACATCCCGCGCAAGTGGGTCATGTCCGACGACACGCTGCTTGCGCTCGTTAAGCGCAATCCCGTGCGCGTTGAGGAGTTCCGTAGCATTCGCGGTACCGACCAGTTGGGGGAGCGCGATGTGGACGGCGCGCTCATGGCCATCAAGCGCGGCGCGAGCTGCCCGTACGATCGCCTGCCGCTCATGGTGCGCGGGCACCGTCAGATCTCGCCGGAGCTGGAGAGCGTGACTGACCTTATGTATGCGCTTATCCGCCTGGTTGCCGAGCGCTCAGGCGTTGCGACCTCGGTCATTGCCTCGCGCGATGACCTGGCCGACTACATTGAGCATCCCGAGCAGAGCCGCCTGCGCGAAGGTTGGCGCTTTGAGCTTGTGGGCTCGCGCCTGGACGATCTGCTTTCCGGCAATATGGGGTTGACGGTCAAAGATGGCAAAATTGAATTGCTGTAAGGAAGCCTAGCCGGTTGAGTGGGTAAAATGCCTCCAACGTGTAACTCGACTCGGAGGAATTCGCATGCCCTATTACTATGGATACGGCTTTGGTATCGACCCGCTGTACCTGCTGGTTGTGCTTGTCTGCACGGTGCTTGGCCTTGCCGCGCAGAGCTATATCAATTCGACGTACAAGACGTGGTCCAAGGTTCGCTCGGACGGCGACACGGGCGCCACGGTCGCTCGCCGCATGCTCGACGCCAACGGCTGCAATGCCGTGGGTATCAAGGGCGTCGCTGGTGAGCTTACCGACCACTACAACCCGCAGGACAACAATCTGTATCTGTCGGATTCCAACCGTTCGGGCGGCTCGGTCGCAAGCGTTGCTGTCGCTTGTCACGAGGCAGGCCATGCCGCGCAGCGTCAAAGCGGCTATGCCATGATGAAGGTACGCACCGCCCTCGTGCCGGTCGTCAACTTTACCCAGAACACTTGGACCATCGTGCTGCTCATGGGCCTGTTTATGAACATCGCGGGACTCACGACCCTCGCACTGATCTTCTTCTCGTTTAGCGTGCTGTTCCAACTGGTTACGCTACCGGTCGAGATTGATGCTAGTCGGCGCGCCGTGGCGTATATTGAGCAGTCGGGTATGAGCTCCCAGCAGGTCAACGGTGCCAAGAAGGTGCTGACGGCCGCCGCGCTTACCTATGTGGCTGCGGCGCTCACCTCGATTATTCAGCTGCTCTATCTTATGGCTCGATACAACAGAAACTCCAACCGATAACAAATTGGGTCGCTGGGCGCCGCGGGGATTCGTGTCCTCGCGGCGCTGTACTATGTGTTGGACTTGAATTTGCGCAGGGCCGAAGCCCTTGTGCACGATGACGAAAGGAGGCTGCGTGGCAGGCTGGAATCTAACCGGCAATGCCGTTTCCGCCGAGTTCGACGGTTCGGACGAGCAGGAGCGTAAGGAGCTCAGCGTGAGCCAGGCGGTAGAGATCGCCGCCGGTGCGCTCGATGCCATTCCGCAGCTGAGTGTCCTGGGCGAGGTCACGGGTTTCCGTGGTCCCAATGCCCGAAGCGGCCACTGCTACTTCCAGATTAAAGACGACTCGGCCGCCGTCGACTGCATCATCTGGAAGGGCGCCTATCTCAAGCGTACCTTCGATCTGCGTGACGGCATGCAGGTGAGCTTTAAGGGCAGCTTCAATCTCTATAAGGCCACGGGCCGCATGAGCTTTGTCGCTCGCTCGTTTTCGCTGGCGGGGGAGGGTCTGCTGCGTCAACAGGTGGCGCAGTTGGCCGAAAAGCTACGCCGCGAGGGACTGATGGACGAGTCCCGCAAACGCCGCATCCCGGTGTTTTGCTCACGCGTGGTGGTCGTCACCTCGCTTTCCGGTGCGGTAATCGACGACGTCAAGCGTACGCTGCGCCGTCGCAACCCGCTCGTCGAGCTTGTCTGCGTGGGCGCCAAGGTTCAAGGCGAGGGTGCGCCGGCCGAGCTCATTGATGGCTTGCGCCGCGCCGCTTCCATTACGCCGGCGCCCGACTGTATTTTGCTGGTGCGCGGCGGCGGCTCCTTTGAGGACCTCATGACCTTTAATGACGAGGAGCTTGCCCGCGCGGTGGCGGCTTGTCCTGTGCCCGTGGTGACCGGCATTGGCCATGAGCCCGATACCTCGATTTGCGACATGGTGAGCGACCGACGCGCCTCCACGCCCACGGCGGCGGCAGAATCGGTGGCGCCGGCTATGACGGAGTTGGCCGATGTGCTCGAGGCGCGCCATCAGCGTCTGGGTGCCGCGATGGCATCGATGATTGGGTCGGCCCAGGTCGACCTGGAGATGCTCGATCAGCGCGGTCGCCGTGCCTGGGATACCTATACGGCTCGCTTGGGTGATGCGCTCGATGCCGCTGCGTGTCGCCCGTGCCTCAACGACCCCACATTTATGGTCGAGCGTCGCGAATCGGAGCTTGCGCTGACTGCCGATCGCCTGTCGGGCGCCATAGTACGCTCGGTCGGGACATTCCGCTCCAACTTTGAGCGCTTGCCCGAGCGTCTGATTACAAGCACCTCGGGGCTCGATGGTAAGCGCCATGCGCTCACGCTTGCGAGTTCCCGCCTAGAGCATCAAGGGCGCACGATGCTCAGCAAGCCAGCGTCCGACCTGAGCCGTGCGGCAGCGTCGCTCGATGCCCTGTCGCCGCTCAAAGTGCTTGCTCGCGGCTATTCCATCGCGTACAGCGATGATGGTGTGGCTACGAGTGCCAAGACCTTTAAGCCTGGCGACGCCATTCGCGTGCGCATGGCAGACGGCAACGTGGCAGCAACGGTCGATACGGTCGAGTAGACCGCGTTTCGCAGTGATAGACCCTTAGGAAAGGAAACAGATATGGCAGAGAAGACCCCGGTCGAGCAGCTTACGTACAAGCAGGCCTCGCAGGAGCTGGAGCTCATCATCCGCAGCCTGGAGTCGGGCGATATGGAGCTCGAGGAGTCGCTCGAGAGCTACACCCGCGGCGTCGAGCTCCTCAAGAGCCTGCGCACCCGCCTGTCCGATGCCGAGCAGAAGGTCTCGGTGCTCCTTAAGGACGTCGACGGCAACGACGTGCTCGCCGACGGCGAAGCCGCCAACACGGACGACAACCTCTCGTTCTAAGCATCTCGACCAAATATAATTACCTTGGTCTGTGAGAAAGGAACCAGCTATGTGTGATTGCATCTTCTGTAAAATTGCCAACCACGAGATCCCCTCGACCGTTGTCTATGAGGACGACCAGGTCATCGCCTTCGATGACCTCAACCCCCAGGCGCCGGTCCACACGCTCGTGATCCCCAAGAAGCACTACAGCGACATCGCCGACAACGTGCCTGCCGAGACCATGGGCGCCATGGCTCACGCCATCCAAGAGGTCGCCAAGGCCAAGGGTCTGGAGGACGGTTTCCGCGTCATCTCCAACAAGGGCGTCAACGCCGGCCAGACCGTCATGCACTTCCACATGCACGTCCTCGGCGGCAAAAACCTGGGCGAGAACCTCATCTGAGGGCGCTTGGTCCGTCGACTTGGCTGCCTTTGGAGTAATCTATGCAGCTTTCTCAACTCGAATACCTTCAAGCGGTGGCGAACTATGGCGGCGTGCGCAAAGCAGCTCGCGCCGTTCATGTGAGTCCGCAGGCCGTTTCGTCGGCAATCAAAAAGTTGGAATCTGAGTATCAGATTGTTTTGCTTGACCGATCGGCGGGGGAGGCTGTTTTGTCTCCGGCGGGCAGAGAATTTGCGCGTCGTGCACGCGTGATCCTGGCACAAGTCGACGATCTCAAAAAGTACGCTCAATCGAGGGGCGACGGCGTTTCGCCCGATGGCCACTTTCGTCTTTACGCCCCCTGCCTTCATGGGCGGGGGCGCCTTTTTGCCGAAAGCTGGTATGACTCGTTTGAACGCTCGCACCCTCAGATTCACCTTGATGTGTGGCATCAGCCAACGGCTACATGCTTTGAATCACTTGTGCTTGGCATTTCGGATGCGGCTATCTCATTCGAGGAACCACGGGACAGCGTCCTTTCTTCAAAATATTTGGGTGAAAAGGAGCTCAAGGTTCTTTCATGCCCAGCGGGTCATCAATCTGTGGGCGCCATGACCATTCGCGAGTTACTGGGCGGCAGGCTCGCTGTTCCCATTAATTTGTCACCCTGTCTCAATGCAATCAATCAATGTCCCGAAGCCCAGCTCGTCAATTTTCGCTTCCGTGATGTTGAATACGGAAGCAGGGCTCAGACTGAGTTTCTTCAAGCCGGGGGATTGATATTGAGTTTGTCTGGGTCCTCTCTCGCATCGGATGGGTCAGAAGTGAGTGAGTGCTCCATTGAAGGTTCGCGTGATGTAACCTTGCCCATCTACTTTTGCTATCGGCAAAATTCCTGGACTGATCGACACCAGACGGTTTTTCTGCACCTATTGCGTCATCTTGCTTCGTGAGATTAATTGGCTTCGAGGCATCAAGTGATTATTGACGCCTTGTAACACATAGCTGACAGCTTTGCCCTCATGCTTTTCCAAGATTCCGATTTAGATTGCTGACTCTTGGAGGGCGGAGCATGAAAAACCGTACGGTTTTGCTTTATATGACGTTCGTTTTTCTGTCGAACTTCAGCACCATCTTGTATTTTCTAACTGTCTACCTTGAGTTCGTCGGACTTTCGATGGTATCGATTTCTAGCATGATGATTGCATATCAAGTGAGCAAGTTCATCCTTGAAGTTCCCACTGGCTATATTGCTGATAGGTTTGGACGAAAGACAAGCGGTCTCGTTGGCGTCGTGGGGATGCTTGGATACTACGCCGCCCTGCTTCTCGTCCGTTCTCCCCTGCTTTTAGTCGGTGCGTTCGCTCTCAAAGGTTTTGCCGTTGCGTGTGTGAGCGGATCCATCGAAGCGATTTACATTGACAGCGTCTCTCAGGACCAGCTCGTAAGACTTAATGTCGTTGAGCGATTTGTTTTCTATGCCTCTTGTGCCATCTCCGCTTGCGTGGGCGGTTTCATTTCGTCCGTCGGTGCATATCTCATTGGTCTTTCGGCAGATATCATCGCAATGGTGTTGACGTTGGTTGTCGTTGTCTGCATTCCTGAGATGCGAAGAGGGGGCATTGCGACGACACCTGAACATGGGATTAGCCCGAAGATGATCGGTGCCGCTATTGCGGGTAATGGCATTCTTCGTTCAGCGTTCATCATGGACTGTTCTCAGGCATTTGCTTTTGTCGCCCTGGAAGACTTTTTCTCACTGCTGCTTGCGGGTCGCGGAATGAATGCCGTCGCTTCGGGTGTCACCATTGCGGTCCAGCTCCTTGCCTCGGCCTCCATGGGACTTATTGTGCCCTGCGCGATTGCTCATGTCGACAAGGGCCGCTTTGCGCGTATTTGCGGCATCGTGCGCCTTTTCCTGACAGCTTTGTTTTTGATTCCCCTTACTCCGGCTAATTTGCTGCCCGTGTTCTATGTGCTGCAGACGGTTGCGTACTCGTTATTTGCTCCAATTAAATACTCAATTTTTCAAAAAGTAGCCGATTCTTCGATGCGCTGTTCACTGATTTCGGTTCAAAGCCAGATGGTGGCGGTGGGCGCCATCCTTTTCTATCTGTTCAATGCTGTGTTGAGCAGCATCGCGGGCATTCGAGTCATATTGCTTGTCGCACTCGGAACCTCTTCTTTGGTGTATATCCCCGCGCTCTTTCGTCTTACAAGCCAAAGGACATGAGTATTTGGGCACCGATAACTTATATATCAACGCAATAAACCCGAGCGCGAGGGCGTTTGGGTTTATTATTGAAGCGTATGTAACCTGGCGGCGCCACACCGCCTGTTAGTAGGGAGACACATGAACGTTCTGGTCGTCAACGCAGGATCTTCGACCCTTAAGTATCAGGTCATCGATACCAAGTCCCATAAGGTGTCCGCAAAGGGCTCCTGCGAGCGCGTCTGCTTTACCGGCGGCACTTTCACCCATGCTGCCAACGGCTCCAAGAAGGTGACCGAGAACATCGAGTTCCCCGACCACAAGGTCGCCATCGAGGTTGTCCTGAAGGACCTCGAGGCCAACGGCGTCAAGATTGAGGGTATCGGCCACCGTATCGTTCAGGGCGGTTGGTACTTTGGCGATTCCTCCCTCGTCGACGAGGATGTCCTCGCCAAGATCCGCGAGGTCGCTCCGCTCGCCCCGCTGCACAACAACCCCGAGGCCAACGTTATCGAGTACTGCCTGGAGCAGTATCCCGACCTGCCCAACGTCACGGTTTACGACACCGCTTTCCACTTCAACATGCCCGAGGTCGCCAAGACTTACGCCCTGCCCAAGGACGTCTGCGACAAGCTGCACATCCGTAAGTACGGCGCCCACGGCACCAGCTACCGCTACATCTCCAAGAAGGTCGCCGAGATGACCAACGGCGAGGCCCGCAAGGTCGTCGTGTGCCATATCGGCTCCGGCGCTTCCCTGTGCGCCATCGAGGACGGCAAGTGCATGGACACCACCATGGGCTTGACGCCGCTCGACGGCGTCATGATGGGCACCCGCTGCGGCTCCATCGACCCGGCTACCGTGTGCTACCTGCAGCGCGAGGGCGGCTACACCTTCGACGAGGTCGACGAGATGATGAACAAGAAGTCCGGCCTTTTGGCTGTGACCGGCGGCAAGACCAACGACTGCCGCAACGTCGAGGAGCTCGCCGCTGCCGGTGACCCCGAGGCCCAGCTCGCCTTCGATATGTTCGTCTACAAGATTGCCGCCAAGGCTGCCGAGATGGCCACCTCCATGTGCGGTATGGACACCCTGGTCTTCACTGCCGGCATCGGTGAGCACGCTCCTGCCGTCCGCGCCGGCGTGGCCGACCGCCTGGCCTTTATGGGCGTCAAGATGGATCATGCCCGCAACGCCCTGCGTGGTGACGGCGCATGGTGCCTGTCTGCCAAGGATTCCAAGGTCAAAATCTTTGTCATCCCCACGGACGAGGAGTTCATGATCGCTTCCGACGTCGAGCGCATCGTCAACGGCAAGTAATTGCAAGAGGGGAGGGGCTGGACGACCGAGCGCCGTTCAGCTCCTCTTTTGTACTCGTTGGGCGATATGCCTGATAGCTATTTATCAAGTTGTGATAACTTCTTATTAACATGCGGCCGCCTTAAGGGGTCTGCGCCGACCGTATCGCACTGCAAAGGAGTCTCATGAACGTACTTGTTGTCAACGCCGGCAGCTCGAGCCTTAAATATCAGCTTTTGGATACCGATACCCGCGAGGTTTTCGCCAAGGGCAACTGCGAGCGTATCGGCTCGGAGATGGGCATCTTTGGCCACTCCGAGAACGGTGGTGCCAAGCAGACCGAGGAGATTCCTTTTCCCGATCATCGCTGCGCCATTGCGCGCGTGCTCGAGGAGCTCGAGAAGACCGACTTTACGATCGATGGCATCGGCCACCGTATCGTTCAGGGTGGCTGGCACTTCGATGATTCCGCGGTCGTCGACGATGAGGTCATGGCTAAGATCCTCGAGGTTGCTCCGCTCGCCCCGCTGCACAATTACGGCGAGGCCGCGGCAATCGAATATTGCCGCGAGAAGTATCCGGAGCTGCCCAACGTGGCGGTCTTCGACACCTCGTTCCACATGACCATGCCCGAGGTCGCCTATACCTACGCGCTGCCCAAGGACGTGTGCGACAAGTACCACGTGCGCAAGTACGGCGCCCACGGCACGAGCCACCGCTATGAGTGGATGATGGCCAAGGAGATCCTGGGTTCGCGCTGCCACCGTCTGCTTTCGTGCCATTTGGGTAACGGTGCTTCGCTTGCTGCTATCGAGGACGGCGTGTGCCGCGACACCACGATGGGCCTCACGCCGCTTGACGGTCTGATGATGGGTACCCGCTGCGGTTCCATTGACCCGGCTACCGTATGCTACCTGCAGCGCGAGGGCGGTTACAGCTACCAGGAAGTCGACGACATGATGAACAAGCAGTCCGGCCTGCTTGCCATCTCGGGCATCTCCAACGACGCCCGTGACATCCGCACGCGCGCCTCCGAGGGCGACGAGCGCTGCCTGCTTGCCTTCGATATGTTCGCCTACAAGGCCATGCAGCAGGCCGGCTCCATGATCGCTTCCATGGCGGGCGTGGACACCATTACCTTTACCGCCGGCATTGGCGAGAACGACTGGTCGATCCGCAAGGCTTTCTGCGACTGCTTCGAGTGGCTGGGCGTGCGCATCGACAACAACAAGAACCGCGAGGCCGTGGGTAACGGCCCGCAGGTCATCAGCGCCGCCGGCTCTTCCGTCACGGTCATGGTCATCCCCACCGACGAGGAATACATGATCGCCCACGACGTCGAGCGTTTGACCGCGAATAACTAGTGCGTTCGCTTGCGATTGAACGAAAGGCCTCCTGAGCAGCAGCTCAGGAGGCCTTTTTGCTAGCAGGCGGAAATTCGAGTCCCAAAGTGATCATCACCAGTAACGCCAGCGCTCCCAGCAACGACACCCATTCATTCAGATCCTCAGCCCCAGCTCGTAGCCAAGCCGCCGTCCACTCCAGATGTTCTGAATGCTTCGTGGCGGTAGAAGGCCGTACGGGCTAACCCCTGAAAACATTCCGCAGACCAGAAACGCCCCCGTTCGTAGCTCCGAAGGAGCAGAACGGGGGCGTTTCATTGGTCGAGGACGTTTTCAGGGGTTAGCCCGTACGGCCTTCGGGCGAGTGCGTCCGCTACTCAGCCATCTGAGCCTGGACGGCGGTGATGGCTACGACACCCACGATGTCGTCGGCAGAGCAGCCGCGCGACAGGTCGTTGACCGGCTTGGCGATGCCCTGCAGAATGGGGCCGTAAGCGTCGGCGCCGGCGAAGCGCTGGACCAGCTTGTAGCCGATGTTGCCGGCCTCGAGGTCGGGGAACACGAGCACGTTGGCCTTACCGGCGACGGAGGAGCCGGGAGCCTTGAGCTGGGCGACGGTGGGGACGATAGCAGCATCGAGCTGCAGGTCGCCGTCGATGGCGAGCTCGGGTGCCTTCTCCTTGCAGAACTTCACGGCCTCCTGGACCTTCTTGGCGACCTCGCCACCGGCGGAGCCCATGGTGGAGTAGGAGAGCATGGCCACGTGCGGCTCAACATTGCCCATAAAGGTGGACCAGGAGTGGGCCGAGGCGATGGCGATCTCGGAGAGCTCGTCAGAGGACGGGTTGATGTTGAGGCCGCAGTCGGCGAAGATCAGCGTACCGTCGGTGCCGAATTGCGGGGTGTCGGTGCACATCACGAAGAAGGCCGAGACCAGCTTGGTGCCCGGGGCAGTCTTGAGGATCTGCAGCGCGGGGCGCAGGGTGTCGGCGGTGGAGTGGCAGGCACCGGAGACCAGGCCGTCGGCATCGCCCATCTTGACCATCATGGTGCCAAAGTAGGTGGCGTCCATCACCTGGGCACGAGCCTGCTCGATGGTAACGCCCTTCTTGGCGCGGAGCTCGGCAAACTTCTGTGCGTACTCCTCGTGCTTCTCGGCATTGCGCGGGTCGATGACGGTGGCGCCGGGAACGTTGATCTCGTTGGGATCGCCCAGGATGACGATGTTGGCCAGGCCTTCTTCGATGATCTTGTTTGCCGCGACGATGGTACGCGGATCCTCGCCCTCGGGCAGGACAATCGTCTTAAGGTCGGCCTTGGCGGCAGACTTCATACGGTTCAGGAAATCGCTCATGATACTCCTTACAAGCGTTTCGCTAAGCTCCAGGCCCTCGGCTGTACACGAATAAACCCGCTGCTAGCGGGTTTACCTTTCAATAATGTACGCCGCGGTGCTTGAGCTTTCCTTGTGTGGCAAGCTCATTATAGGACGCATTAGCGCTATAATCGCTCTGATAAATATGTCTCGACGTATGTTCGAGAAAAAGCCCAGTTAAAAAGCGTGTGGCTTTTGACAAGGAGTATCGATGCAGATTACCTCAGGCCTGCCTGAAGGCTTTAATGCCGGTGCGTACGACATGATCGTTGTCGGCGCCGGTTATGCCGGTGCCGTTTGCGCCCGCCGTCTTGCCGAAACTATCGGCTATCGTGTTGCCGTTTTGGAACGTCGCGGCCACATCGCGGGTAATGCCTACGACTGCACTGACGAGGCCGGAATCCTGGTCCACGAGTACGGTCCGCACATCTATCACACTTTTAATGAGCGCGTCCATAACTTCCTGTCGCGCTTTACCAAGTGGACGGACTACCAGCACAAGGTGCTCGCCAACATCAACGGCACCCTCATGCCCGTACCCTTTAACCATGCGAGCCTCAAGCTCGCCTTTGGCGATGAGCGCGGCGAGGAGCTGTATCAGAAGCTCGTGGAGACCTTTGGCAAGGACGTCAAGGTGCCCATTATGGAGCTGCGCAAGAAGAACGACCCGGATCTTGCCGAGGTCGCCGATTATGTCTATGAGAACGTCTTTTTGCATTACACCATGAAGCAGTGGGGCCAGACGCCCGACCAGATCGACCCCTCGATCACCGGCCGCGTTCCCGTCTTTGTGGGCGATGACGATCGCTACTTCCCGCAGGCTCCTTTCCAGGGCATGCCGCAGGACGGCTATACCGCGCTGTTCGAGCATATGCTCGATCACGATCTGATCGACGTATTCTGTGACGTAGACGCCCGTGACCTCTTTGAAATCGACGAGACCACCGTCAAGATCGACGGCAAGGTCTATGGCGGCGAGATCGTCTACACCGGTCCGCTCGACGAGCTATTCAACCTCGACCTGGGCGCGCTGCCGTACCGCACGCTCGATATGAAGTTCGAGACGCTCGATATGGACCAGTTCCAGCCCGTGGGCACCGTCAACTACACCACGAGCGAGGACTATACGCGCATCACCGAGTTCAAGAACATGACTGGTCAGGTCCTGCCCGGCAAGACCACCATCATGAAGGAGTACTCCAAGGCCTATACGCCCGGCTCGGGCGAGACGCCGTACTACGCTATTCTGGAGCCCGAGAACCGTGAGCTCTATGAGCGCTACCTTGAGCGCGTCCAGAACCTGACGAACTTCCACCCGGTGGGTCGTCTGGCCGAGTATCGTTACTACGATATGGACGCCGTGACCAATTCTGCCCTCGATCTTTCGGATGAGATTATCGCCTGCCATGCATAAAGTCATAACATTCGGTATTCCCTCGTATAACGCCGCCAAGGATATGGACCATTGCATCACCTCCATCTTGGAGGGGAGCAATTACGCCACCGATATCGAGATTATCGTGGTGGACGACGGCTCCAAGGACGAGACGGCCGCCAAGGCCGACGAGTGGGAGGCCCGTTATCCTGGAATCATCCGCGCGGTGCACCAGGAGAATGGCGGCCACGGTATCGCCGTCCTCTCGGGCCTGCGTGAGGCGCATGGTACGTACTATAAGGTCGTTGACTCGGACGACTGGCTCGACGGTGCGGCGCTTTCGACCATGCTGTCGATTCTGCGTGGCTTTGAGGAGCGCGACCAGCGCGTCGACCTGTTTATCTCGAACTACGTGTACGAGAAGGTTTACGAGGGCACGCATACCGCTATTGGCTACAAGTTTGCCCTGCCGCGCAAAAAGATTTTCTCTTGGGACCAGATCGGACACTTCCGTCCCGATCAGAACCTGCTCATGCACAGCCTGTGCTATCGCACCGACGTACTGCGCGAGTCCAATCTGCCTATGCCGGCACACACGTTCTACGTGGATAATATCTACGCATACGTGCCGCTGCCGCGCTGCAAGACCATGTACTACGCCGACATCGACCTCTATCGCTACTTTATCGGTCGCGAGGGCCAGAGCGTCAACGAGGCTACGATGGTCAAGCGCCTGGGTCAGCAGTTCCGCATAACGCGCATCATGATGGAATCGTTCCACCTGTACCAGGACGTTGAGTCCTCGCGTCTGCGTTCGTACATGATGGGCTACTTCACCATGATGATGGCTATTTGCTCGGTGCTCACCAAGCTTTCCGAGGAAGATTGTGCCGATGAGCGCCTGAAGACGCTGTGGAAGGACCTGAAGGAGTACGACGAGCGCATGTATCGTCGCGCTCGCTACGGCGTGGTCGGATTCTTTACCAACCTGCATGGACGGGCCGGAGACAAAACCACACTCGGCCTATACCATCTTGCCTCAAAGATCTTCAAATTCAACTAGCTGCTGAGTAATCGCTGCTGATAGGTTGACTGGGCCCCTTGGCCTTTAGTTTGCTACTGCGAACAGTCCTGCTCGCACGGAAAGCACATTAAGTGCTTTCCGGCTCGTGCGGAACTTGTATCAAACTAAAGGCCAAGGGGCCTCTGCTATAAGAATCGATTGTCAGGAAGTTGAATTTGAAGATCTTCGACGCGTGGTACAAAGGGGCCTGGGCTGAAAAGAATTTGGTTGGTAGGTTGCCCGGTGGGGTTTGGTTATGTTTGTCGCGAGTTCCGCACGAGCCGAAGAGCACTTAATGTGCTCTTCGTGCGAGCCAGGACTGTAGAGCAGCAAACATAACCAAACCCCACCGGGCAACCGGACGAGCTAGTTTACTTTGCGGCGCCGGGTATGCCGTGGGAGGTTTTGGCGTTTTTGGCTCCGTTTACGATGGCGGTCTGTAGGGCCCTTACGGCGAGCATGCCCAGCAGGTCTAGGGGAACGGCGGCGCTTGCCTGGGCGCCCAGTTTGCCGCTGGCGAGGGTGTAGATGGTGTCGCCGTCGTTGGTGGTGTGCGTGGGACGGATGGCGTGTGCGTAGGCGTCTGCGGCCATCTGGGAGACCTTGGTGGCTTGTGCCTTAGTGAGTTCCACGTTGGTGACGATGCAGCTGATGGTGGTGTTGGTGCGGTCGAGCGGCATCTGCATGGATCCGGCGGCGGCAAAGGCTGCGAGCTCCATGTCGACGATCTGGTCGCTATCTGCTGCGGCGCGCATACCAGCGACCCATTCGCCGGTGAAGGGGTCGACGACATTGCCGCAGGCGTTGACCGAGACCACGGCACCCACCTTAACAGGGCCGAGTGCCACGGCGGCAGCGCCTAGGCCGGCCTTCATGCAGGTGGCGGGGCCCATGAGCTTGCCCACGGTGGCACCGGTGCCGGCACCTACATTGCCCTGCTCGAGCGTGGTGGGGGTGTTGTCGAGCGCCTCGCGCACGGCGGAGATGCCAGCCTCAATGTCGGGGCGTACGGCGGGGTCGCCAAAGGCGAGGTCGAAGATGCAGCTGGAGCACACGATAGGCACCTGCGTGGGGCCGACGGGAAGGCCGATGCCGCGGCTCTCAAGCTCGCGAGCGACGCCGCTTGCGGCCTCCAGGCCAAAGGCCGATCCGCCCGAAAGGCAGACGGCGTGGACCTTGTCGACGGTGTTCTCGGGACGCAGCAGGTCGGTTTCGCGCGATGCCGGGGCACCGCCGCGAACGTCAACGCCGCCGGTGGCGCCCTCGGGTGCCACGATTACGGTGCAACCGGTGCCGGCCTCCTCGTCCGTGTAGTTGCCAAAGCAAAAGCCATCGACATCGCAAACGTCAATGGCCTCAAGCAGTGTATCCATGTTTTACTCCTATCGGTTTTCCGCCGGGCCTTATGCCCGGTCGGGATCCGTACGGTACGCCGAAATTGTAGGCGCTGGGGGATACCCAGCGCCAGATGCAATTACGATAGTTTTTGAATCGCACGCGCGACGCGAGCGATGGGCAGGCCCACCACGTTGTAGAAGTCGCCCGAAATATCATGCACGAGCATGCGCCCGCCTGTGCCCTGGATGCCGTAGGCGCCGGCTTTGTCCATGGGCTCGCCCGAGGCGACGTAGCGCTCAATCTGCTCGTCGGTGAGCTCATAGAACGTCACGTCGGTCACATCGACAAACGACAGGCTCTCGGCGGCATGCGGAGCGGCCGTGTCGCCTGCCTTAACGATGCAGACGCCGGTTGCGACCTGGTGCGTGCGGCCCGAAAGCTCGCGGAGCATGGTGCGCGCCTCGTCCTCGGTTGCCGGCTTGCCCAGAATCTTGCCATCGAAGGTGACAATAGTATCGGCCGCGACGGTCAGTTCGTTGGGCTCGGCATGCTCGGCGGCAACGGAGGCGGCTTTGGCGCGTGCTAAGCGTTCAACGAGCGTAAGCGGGGCCTCGCCATCAAAAGGCGTTTCGTCGATATCTGCGGGAATCACGTGAATGTCATAGCCCGCCTCGCGCATCAACTCGATGCGGCGCGGTGATTGCGAAGCCAAAATCATAGCTGAATGCCCTCGGCGACCTTCTCGACGGCCTTGTCGCCGGCGAGTGTGCGCAGCAGCTCAAGCGCAAAGGGGAGCGACTGGGCCATGCCGCTGGCGGTGATGATGTTGCCGTCTTGCGTAACCTTCTCGCCGGTATAGGCGCCTTCGGGGAAGCTTTTCTCAAAGCCAGGGAAGCACGTGGCCTGGCGCCCCTCGAGTAGGTCGAGCTCGCCCAGGATAAACGGGGCGGCGCAGATGGCGGCAACGTGCTTGGTCGCGGCGAACTCGCAGACCACGTCGCAGACGCGCTGATCGGCGCGCAGGTTGGTGGCACCGGGCAGGCCGCCGGGCAGCACGACGCAGTCGTACTCGTCAAAGTTGATCTCATCAAAGAGCGCATCGCAGGTCACGGGGATCTGCAGCGAGCTTACGACCTCACGCGTGGGCATGATCGAGACGAGCGTGGCACGCACGCCGCCGCGACGCATGACATCGACCATGGTCAAGCATTCAATAGTTTCAAAGCCATCGGCGGCGAGAACGGCAACGCTGGGCATGAGGGCTCCTTTCATGGGCGGCATACAATTAGCCGTCTTATACCCCGAAGACCTCCGCTTGCCACGCTCGATTTCCCAATGTTTAAAATAGCCCCGTCCGAATTAGCTACCCCACCCATCCTCAACAATCTCAATCTGTAACATCCATCGACCAAAACTAGCCCCAACTGTTACAGATCGAGACAGTCCCCAACAGCACCGCCCCGTTCGGGGAACGACCGCCACAGGTACGGCGGGCAGAGGCTCACTTTTTTCCTCGGTTTTTTTCTTGACGGAATCTCACCTGTTGTAGTACTTTGTCCCAGTCTAAAAACGCGTGGACTTTTCTGGGCGCTAGCCACCTTTTTGCCACGCAACCGAGCAGTCGGTTGCGTGGCTTTTTTCGTCTTGGCAGCAGGTGCCACATGCACCGCCAGAAGACCGCACGAGCCCACCTTCCGACTGCAGGGAACAGACGCACGAGACGTGCATCTGCAAGACAGCAGACGGAAGGGAGCCTAATGGCAGGAACAAACACAATCAAGCAACAGGCCGCCGGGGCAGGAGCCACGGGCGCGGGACAGGCCAAGGCGGCGCTCCAGGTCTTTGCGGGCGGCGCCTGCTACGGCGCGATGGCCACGACCTACAAGCTCGCCTACGCCGCGGGCTTCACCTCGGCACAGGTGGTGGCGAGCCAGGCGTGGTTCGGCTGCCTCTTCTTCGCCCTCGCCACGCTCGCAGGGCACGCACTCGGGCACCGCTGGCAGCGCGTGGGCTGGAAGCTCGCCCTCAAGCTCATGGGTCTGGGAGCCCTCACCTGCCTCACCTCAATCCTCTACTGCTACGCCATGAGCGTGCTGCCCGCCCCGGTGGCGCTCACGCTCCTCTTCCAGTTCACGTGGCTGGGGCTCGTGTGGCAGACCGTCATGACGCGCCGGCCGCCGAGGCTCCTCCAAGTGGCCTCCGCCCTGGTCATCGTCTTCGGAACGGTGTTCGCCAGCGGCGTCTACAAGACCGGCATCACCGGGTACGACCCCGTGGCCCTGCTCTGCGCGCTGGGGGCGGCCGTGTCTTGCTCCCTCTTTGTCACCCTCTCCGGCAAGGTCGAGGCCCCCTGCTCGTCCGAGCAGCGTGGCGTCATCGTGTGCGCGGGCTCCGTGGTCATGTCGCTCACGGTATGCCCGGACTACGTCGTCTCGGGCGTCCTCGCCCAGGGCATCCTGCCCTTTGCCGTCATCGCCGGCTTCTTTGGCATGCTCTGCCCGGTCCTGCTCTTCGGCATGGGCTCTCCGCACCTGCCCGCAGGCCTCTCCACTGTCATGGCCGCCGCGGAACTCCCCGCCGGCCTGCTCATCGCCATGATCGTCCTCGGCGAGCCGCTCGGCGTCGTCGAGTGGCTGGGCGTCGCCATCATCCTCGCCGGCGTGTGCCTGGCACAGGTCCCCTCCCTGCTTGGAGGCCGGGAGGCACGTCGCGCCGCTGCAGGACAAGCCGTCAGCTAGTCACCCCTTCACAGACGGCCCGCGCGCATCAGGGAAAGGGCCACGGGCCCGGCGCGCGAGGCCGCAAGGACGTTATAAAGCGTCCCCCGCAGAGATGGGGGCGCCAGAGAGAAGGAGGCACCATGCCATTTCCAAAAGGGTTCCTTTGGGGAGGAGCCACCGCCGCCAACCAATGCGAGGGAGGTTATGACGAGGGCGGCCGCGGCCTTGCCAACGTCGACGTCATCCCACACGGGCCGGAGCGCAACGACGTAAGCCGCGGCCTGAGGCGCATGCTCGACTTCGAGCCCGGGTACTACTACCCGGCCCAGACGGGCATCGACTTCTACCACCACTACCGCGAGGACATAGCCCTCTTCGCGGAGATGGGCTTTAAGGTCTTTCGCCTCTCCATCGCCTGGAGCCGCATCTTCCCCAATGGCGACGAGGAGGAGCCCAACGAGGCCGGGCTCGCTTTCTACGAGGACGTGTTCCGCTGCTGCCGCGAGCACGGGATCGAGCCTCTCGTGACCATCACGCACTTCGACTGCCCCATCCACCTCGTCAAGAAGTACGGCGCCTGGCGAAACCGCACCCTTATCGAGCTCTACAAGCGGCTTGTGACGGTGCTCTTCAACCGCTACCGCGGCCTCGTGCGCTGGTGGATCACGTTCAACGAGATGAACATGATCTTGCACCGTCCCTTCATGGGTGCCGGCATCGTCCTCGAGCCCGGGGAGAATGCCCGCGAGGCCGAGTACCGCGCCGCGCACAACGAGCTCGTGGCGAGCGCCTGGGCCACCAAGATCGCCCACGAGGTCGATCCGGAGAACAAGGTGGGCTGCATGCTCGCCGCGGGAAGCTACTACCCCTACTCCTGTCGTCCCGAGGACGTTCGCGTGGCGCAGGTCAAGAACCAGGAGGACCTCTTCTTCGTGGACGTGCAGGCGCGCGGTCGCTACCCCGGCTACGCGCTCAAGATGCTCGAGCGCGAGGGCATCGACGTGGGCATGACCGCCGAGGACGAGCGCATCCTTGCGGAGAACACCGTCGACTTCATCTCGTTTAGCTACTACTCCTCGCGCTGCACCGCGGGCGACCCCGACTCCGTGGGCGGCGTCGCCGAGGGCAACGCCTTCGCCGGCGTGGAGAACCCCTACGTGCGCACGAGCGACTGGGGCTGGGTCATCGACCCGCTGGGATTCCGCATCACGATCAACGACCTCTGGGACCGCTACCAGAAGCCGCTCTTTGTGGTGGAGAACGGCCTCGGCGCCTATGACGAGGTGCTTCCCGACGGCACGATCGAGGACGACTACCGCATCGCCTACCTGCGCGAGCACATCGAGGCCATGCGTGACGCCATCGAGCAGGACGGCGTCGAGATGCTCGGCTACACCACCTGGGGGCCGATCGACCTCGTGAGCGCGGGCTCCGGCGAGATGGAGAAGCGCTACGGCTTCATCTACGTGGACCGCGACAACCTGGGCAACGGCACGCTCGAGCGCAGGCGCAAGAAGAGCTTCTACTGGTATCAACAGACCATCGCCACCAACGGAGGCGACCTGGGCTAGCCGCCCGGGCAATATCACTAAGGAGAAAATAATGGCTGAAAAATACGACGATCTGGCCAGATCCATACTCGAGAACGTAGGCGGCACAGAGAACGTCGCCAGCGTCGCGCACTGCATCACGCGCGTGCGCTTCAAACTCAAGGACGAGTCCCGCGCCAACACTGCCAAGATCGAGGCCCTCAAGGGCGTCATCCAGGTCATCCAGGCCAACGGCCAGTACCAGGTGGTCGTGGGTAACATCGTCGAGGACGTCTACGACGCGGTCCTGGAGGCCGGCAACTTCTCGGGCGGCGCAAGCGCCGACGACGAGCCCCAGGGCGATAAGACCGTTGCCTCCGTCGTCATCGACCTCATCTCTGGCATCTTCCAGCCCATCCTGGGACCGCTTGCCGCCGCAGGCATCATGAAGGGACTGCTTGCCCTCATCACCTACTTCGTCCCGGCCTTTGCAAACGACGGCCTCTACCCGCTGCTCTACACCGTGGCTGACGGCTTCTTCTACTTCCTTCCCGTCGCCCTGGCGTTCAGTGCCGCGCGCAAGTTCCGCATGAACGAGTTCACCGGCGTGGCAATCGGCGTGGCGCTTCTCTACCCGACGATGGTCGCCCTGACCTCGGGCGAGGCGCTCGGCAGCATCGACCTCGGCGTGGCCGGCACGTTCTCGTGGTACGCCACCGCCCTCGGGCTCCCCATCATCATGCCCGTGTCCGGCTACGTGAGCTCGGTGATCCCCGTCCTTCTCATGGTGTGGTTCGGCTCTATCCTTGAGCGCTGGCTCAAGAGCTGGATGCCGGCTGCGCTCAAGATGTTCCTTGTCCCGCTCGCCACGATGACGGTCTCCATCGTCTTGGGCTACCTCATCATCGGCCCGGTGGCCACCCTCATCACCAACCTGCTGAGCGCGGCATTCTCGTTCATCTTCCAGCTCCCCGTGGTTGGTTCCGTCCTGGGCAGCGCCCTGGTTGGCGGACTGTGGATGTGCCTCGTCATCTTTGGCTTCCACTGGAGCCTCATCCCCATCTCCATCATGAATCTGAACACCCTCGGCCACGACAGCGTGCTCGCCGCCACCATCGGCCACGGGTTCGCGCTCGGAGCGGTCATCTTTGCCATGTACCTCAGAAACAAGGACGAGCGCTTCCGCGGCATCGCCCTTCCCGCGATGATCTCCGCCTTCTTCTTCGGCGTCACCGAGCCGGGCATCTACGGCATCGCCCTCCCCAACAAGCGCGCGTTCGTCGTGGCATGCCTGAGCTCCGCCGTGGGCGGCGCCATCGTGGGAATGACTGGCGCTCTCATGTACATCTCGGGCGGCCTCGGCGTCTTCAACCTGCTCAACTTTATCGACGGGACCCCTGGTGGCGCCGGGATCTCCCACATGATCTTCGCGATCATCGCCTCGCTCGTCTCTGCCGTCCTGGCCTTTGTTATCGAGTTCATCACCTACCGGCCCAACGACGATGAGGAAGGCACCCGCTAGCCTGCGCCCTCCTCAATCAGCTCTATGTAATTGAGGGGCAGTTGAGGTGGGTGAGGGCCGAGGGCGATCAAGGTGGCCGCCCTCGGCCCGGGACAACCTGCCAGAAGGCGTTTAGCTTTCTCGGGCGGCGCTGAAATGAACTGCGCCCCGATACTTGGACGGGTCAATTAGCGGCCTATGCCGCACATGGGGACTGATTTCGGAACTCCTCCGGGGTCAGTCCCTTTTGCTTAACCCGCCTCCTCTTGTTCCAGTGAACGGTATAGGCTTCGAGGTCCCGCTTGAACTCCTCGAAGCTCCGCCACGTCCGGCTCCTGTAGAATTCGTCCTTCAGGCGCCCGGGCAGCAGCTCCGTCGCATGAGCTTGCCCTCGCACGCCGCCGGCCCCGGCCGGGTCCGGGCACCCTTCGGCCTCCCGCTGGCCTTCGGCGCGCCCGCACCCCCTGTCGCAAAGCTCTGCTGCAAGAGTCCTCAGCGTGGCGTCGTGCCTGACTCTCCCGTCCATAAAGAAGCCCCCATTTCTAATGTTCAAGAAATGAGGGGCGGTTCAATTTCGGGACGGGGATTAAATAATCATTCGGAGCAAATCTATTTTTATCCCCGTGCCAGAAAAAACATCGGGCGTGGTCTGGGGCAAACAGTCTAGTTGCGCTTGAGGTGGACGACGGTTTCGCAGTGGAAGGTTTGCGGGAACAGATCGACCGGCGTGATCTTGACGGGGGAGAAGGTACCTTCCTCGACAAAGCGCTTAAGGTCGCGTGCCAGGGTGGCGGGGTCGCAGCTCACATAGGCGACATCGCGAGCGCTCGTGCTGGCGATGAGGTCGATAGCCTCGGGCGCCAGACCTGCGCGCGGCGGATCGACTACCAGGACATCGGCGTCCTGATCGGGGAACTCGCGCACCGCGTCGCCGCCGATGACGTCGACGTTATCGAGTTTGTTGATCTCTAGGTTACGGCGCAGGTCGCGCACGGCCGGGCCGTAGGCCTCGACGGCGGCAACAAAGTCGCAGCGGCGGGCGAGCGGCAGGGTGAAGGTTCCAGCTCCGCAATACAGGTCCACGGCAAGTTCGTCTTCCTGCGGGTCGAGCGCCTCCATGACAAGCTCGATCAAAATCTCGGCACCCTTTGTGTCGACCTGGAAAAACGACGGGGCCGAAAGGCGCATCTGGCCGTCGGCGATGTTCTCGGTCCAGGAGCCCTCGCCGGCGAGCATCTCAACCTTGGAGACGCGGCGGGCCTTCTTCTCACCCTTGCTCATAACGCGCACTATGCTCGTGGGGTGTGCGGCGTCTGCCAGCACGCGCGAGACTTGCGAGCGCGGAAACGACCCCGTGGGCGTCCAGAGCGCGACCTCGAGCGCTTTGGTGCGACGCGAGGCGCGAATGCCCACGCGCTCCAAGCCCAGGTCGTGGCTGCCGCTCAGATAGTTAAGCGCGCCGACGACCGATTTGAGCGCCTTGGGAAAACGCTTATCGAACAGCGGGCACGAATCGACGGTCACGATCTTGCTGGGATCGACGCCGTGCATGCCAAGACGCACGCGGCCGTTTACAACGGTCGGTTCGAGCTCAATTTTATTGCGGTAGCCCCAATCGTCCTTGGTGTGGCGGATGGGCTGCACCAGCTCGTCGACTTGCTCAGGGGTGAACTTGCCGATGCGCTCGAGCGTGGAGCGCAGGTTTTGCTCCTTGGCGGCAAGCTGAGCGGTGCGCGAGAGATTGCCCCACGAGCAGCCACCGCAGACGCCCACGAAGGGGCAGGGAGGCTGAATTCGATCGGAGCTCGGCTCAAGAATCTCGGTGGTGCGGGCGCGCATAAACGACTTGCCGTCCTGCACGATTTCGGCCTCGACGGTATCGCCCGCCACGGCGCCCTGCACAAATACGGCCTTGCCGTTGTCGGCGTGCGCCAGACTATCGGCGCCATACGTCATCGATTCTATGGTGAGCTTCATATTCCTGCCTGTCATTCGCATTGTTGTCCGCATCCATGGTAGCAGGGAAAAGCGCCCGTACCTGAGGCATTCCTCAAATACGGGGCGCTTCTACAAACGTCTATTTCGTCTTGCCGGTAATGAGCGTCTTGAGTCCTAGGCCGATTAGGCCCAAGCCCATGCGCACGCGACCGGGGCGATGGCGCTCGATGGCTTTGGTCTTGCCGGCGGGTTTCTCGCGGCGGGCGCTTGCCTGGGGCGCGGGCTTGGCGGTCTGCGGCTGAGGCTGGGGTGCAGGCTCGGGCTCGGGCTCCAGGTCGGGCTCGATGACGGTCGCCTGGACCTTCTGTACCTTAGAGGCTGCCGGCTGTGGCTCGGGCTTGGGGCCCAGAACAGGTGCGGATTCCGGTTTTACTTTGGCGACGGGCTCCGAAGCCACGGCTGCGGACTCGGCGTTGCGATAAGCGCGCTCCAACAGGAACTCCTGCGAGTTAAAGGGCTTCTCACCCTCTTTTCGCTCTACGGGAACCCAGGTGCCGTCGCTCGTCAGGCTACGTGCCTTCACGTTGTCGCGCAGCTGCATACCCATGTACTCGTGCACCAGGGCGCGGCAGGTGGGGTCGAGCACGGGGAAGGCGATCTCCACGCGGTGCTCGGTGTTGCGCGTCATCATGTCGGCCGAGCTCAGGTAAATCATGTCCGAGTCCACGCCGAAAGCGTAAACACGGGCATGCTCCAAAAAGCGTCCGACGATAGAACGGACATGCACGTTCTCGGTCTTGCCAGGAACTCCCGGCTTGAGGCACGAGATGCCGCGGATGATCATGTCCACGCGGACTCCTGCGCACGATGCCTCGGCGATCTTGTCGATGACCTCGCGGTCGGTGAGCGAGTTGAGCTTAAAGAACACGCGGGCGGGCTCGCCAGCGAGGGCGCGCTGGATCTCGCGGTCCAGGCCGCGCATGATGAGCGGCTTGAGACCGACCGGCGCCACGCCCAGGAAGCGGTAATCGCCGCGCAGATTGCCCAGCGACAGGTTGCGGAAGAACAGGTTGGCGTCCTCGCCGATACCGGGGTGGGCGGTCATGAGCATAAAGTCGCTGTAGAGTTTGGCCGTCTTCTCGTTAAAGTTGCCGGTGCCCAGCAGCGTTAGGCGCGTTAGCGCCATGCCCTCGCGATAGGTGAGCTGGCAGATCTTGGAGTGGCACTTAAAGCCCTCGGAGCCGTAGATGACGGTGCAGCCGGCCTCTTCCAGGCGCTCGGCCCACTCGATGTTGTTCTGCTCGTCAAAGCGCGCGCGGAGCTCCATGAGCACCGTGACCTCTTTGCCGTTCTCGGCGGCATCGATCAGCGACTCGCACAGGCGGCTCTGCTTGGCCACGCGGTAGAGCGTGATGCGCAGCGAGATGCACTCGGGGTCGTAGGCTGCTTCGTGCACCAGGTCCAAGAACGGATTCATGGCCTCGTAAGGGTAAAAGAGCAGCTTGTCGTGCTGCAGCACCTGCTCGCGGATGGAACGGGACATGTCGATGGTGGGGTTGGGCTGCGGCTTAAACGGCGTAAAGAGCAGCTCGTTGCGTAGATGCTCGGGAATCTTGCCCTCAATGCCGAAGACGTAGCCCAGGTCGAGCGGGATATCGCAGGTAAAGACCGAGCGGCGAGAAAGCTCGAGCGCCTTGCGGATGGTCTTGAGCGTCGCCTTCTCGAGCGACCCCGAGACCGCGAGCACCACCGGCTGCAGGCGCAAGCGTTTCTTGAGGATGCGCTTCATGTGCTGACGGTAATCCTCTTCCTCCTCGACGCCCTCGCCGTCCGGGTCGATGTCGGCGTTGCGGGTGACGCGGATGAGCGCGCGGTCGAGCGGCTTATAGGAGCCAAAGCAGCTGTCCAGGCAGGCGAGGATGACGTCCTCGAGCAAGATGTAGGAGTAGGTGCCGGTGGGCGAGGGGATCTCGACCACGCGGTTCATCGAGGTGGGAATCTCGATAAGGCCCAGCAGACTCTCCTCGTCGGTGACGCCGTCCAGGCCGCAGGCCAGGTAGAGTGCGCCGTTGCGCAGGTTGGGGAAGGGGTGGCGCGGGTCAATCACCAGCGGTGAGATGACCGGCGACACGTAGGCCTGGAAGTAACGGGTTACAAAGGTGCGCTCCTCGGGCGTAAGCGAATCGATGCGGGCGCGGTGAACGCCCAGGGTGTCGAGCTTGCCCTCGATGCTCTTAAAGATGGACTCCCATCGGGTAAGGAGCCCGGGCATTTCGGCCATGACAGCATCGACCTGTTCGGAGGCGGTCATATTGCTCTTGTTGTCGACAGGCTGTTTTTTGAGCTCTGCCAGATCGGACAGGCCGCCCACGCGCACCATGAGAAACTCATCGAGGTTAGACTCGAAAATCGACACGAACTTTAGCCGCTCGAACAGCGGAACGGTCTCGTCGAAGGCTTCGTCAAGCACACGGTTGTCAAAGCGCAGCCAGCTGAGCTCTCGGTTCTGCGTGTACGAGAAGTCGCGCGGCGGCTTACGCAGCCTTGCAGCGGCTTGCTTTTTTTCGATTTTGCTCGGCATATGCATCTGTCCGTTCAGTCCCCGTGGGGGACGGTTGCCTAACACTATTCACTATTGTCTCAATTTAGTCGACCTATGGCACGGACGTATCGCGTGAACGGTATCTTTACCTACTTCTTACGCTGACAAGCCATAGAGCTGACGCCCTTCGCGTTGTGAAAAACGGTCTATATTCTCACTCAACTGATAAGGATGCGTGAATAAGAATGATGGCAAGCTGAATATCATTGAATTCGGTCCAAAACGTGGGCTAGCTTCATTTATATACATAAAACCGTTTTACCTATGCAATTCTGAATCATGGATTTATAGATGCGATGGGGGATAATTTATAGGAAAAAGAGCGTTTACCTTTGAAAAGGTACTTTAGAGCGCCGAAGTGCATCATGGGGGAATCACATGCGATATACCGTTCATCGCACTTTGTTGACCGTTCGGGGGTGAGGTGGAATTGCGGGTGGAATTTGGATATAACTAGAGCTGTCAGCAAGCAGCGCCCGTTACGGAAGGGCGCTGATAGATTCGGCCGAGAGGCCCGAAAGAAAGGTAGGAGGCCATGACGAAAGGTCTGCACGTGCCTTCCGAGATCGGCAAGCTCAGGAAGGTCTGCCTGCACCGTCCCGGCGACGAGCTCCTCAACCTGCCGCCCGACGAGCTCGAGCGACTCCTGTTCGACGACGTCCCGTTCCTTGAGGTCGCGCAGCAGGAGCACGACACCTTCGCCCAGATCCTGAGGGACCAGGGCGTGGAGGTCCTCTACCTCGAGAACCTCGTCGCAGAGGTGTTCGACCAGGTCCCCGGCGCCCGCGCCGAGTTCACCGACCAGTACATCGCCGAGGCGGGCATCCGCGGCCAGCACATGCCGCAGATCGTCCGCGAGAAGCTGGACTCCATCGAGGACAACCTCGAGTTCGTCAAGAAGACCATGGCCGGCATGACCAAGGCCGAGATCGACATGCCCCTCACGGCGTCCACGACCCTCGACTCCCTGGTCAACTCCGAGTCCGAGTCCGACCTGATCATCGACCCGATGCCCAACCTCTACTTCACCCGCGACCCGTTCGCGGTCGTCGGCGAGGGCGTCAACCTCAACCGCATGTACTCGGTCACCCGCAACCGCGAGACCCTGTACGGCAAGTACGTCTTCAAGTACCACCCCGACTACAAGGACGTCTCCCTGTACTTCCGCCGCGACTGCCAGTTCCACACCGAGGGCGGCGACGTGCTGAACATCAACGAGAAGACCCTCGCCGTCGGCATCTCCCAGCGCACCCAGGCCGCCGCGATCGACGTCATGGCCCAGAACATCTTCTGGAACTCCGACTCCAAGGTCGAGCGCATCCTGGCCTTCGACATCCCCGTCTCGCGCGCCTTCATGCACCTCGACACGGTCTTCACCCAGATCGACGTCGATAAGTTCACGATCCACCCCGCCATCATGGGCACCCTGCGCGTCTACGAGCTGACCGCCGGCAAGAACCCGGGCGACGTGAACATCCGCCTGATCGAGGACACCCTCGAGCACGTCCTGGAGGACGCCACCGGCGTCGACCAGGTCAAGCTGATCCCCTGCGGCGGCGGCGACCCGATCGCGGCCTCCCGCGAGCAGTGGAACGACGGCTCCAACACCCTGTGCGTCGAGCCCGGCAAGATCTGCGTCTACGCCCGCAACACCGTCACCAACGACGTGCTGTACAAGGAGGGCCTGGACCTTCTCGTCGTGCCCTCCGCCGAGCTCTCCCGCGGCCGCGGCGGCCCGCGCTGCATGAGCATGCCCTTCTGGCGCGAGGACCTCTAAGTCTTTCCGTTTCCGGTGCGGTCCCCCTACAACCGCACCGGTTTCGCCCGTCAAACGGGCAACACTAATACTTACGTAATTCATTTCTTCGAAAGGAAACGAACCATGGGTGTTAACCTCTCCGGCCGTAGCTTCCTCAAGCTCCTCGACCTCACCACCGAGGAGATCGAGTACCTGCTCAAGCTCTCCAAGAACTTCAAGGACATGAAGCGCGCTGGCGTTCCGCACCGTTATCTCGAGGGCAAGAACATCGTTCTGCTCTTCCAGAAGACCTCCACTCGTACCCGCTGCGCCTTCGAGGTTGGCGGCATGGATCTGGGCATGGGCGTCACCTACCTCGATCCGGGTTCGTCGCAGATGGGCAAGAAGGAGTCCATCGAGGACACCGCCCGCGTTCTCGGCCGCATGTATGACGGCATTGAGTTCCGTGGCTTTGCCCAGGACGACGTCGAGGAGCTTGCCGCTAAGTCCGGCGTGCCCGTGTGGAACGGTCTGACCACCGAGTGGCACCCCACCCAGATGCTCGCCGACATCCTGACCGTCCAGGAGAACTTCAACTACGACATCAAGGGCAAGACCCTCGTCTTCATGGGCGACTGCAAGAACAACGTCGCTCGCTCCCTCATGGTCGTCTGCTCCAAGCTCGGCATGAACTTTGTGGCCTGCGGCCCCGAGGAGTGCATGCCCGCTGACGACGTCATCGAGGCCTGCAAGCCCATCGCCGAGGCCAACGGCTGCACCATCAAGCTGACCACCGACGTCAAGGACGGCGTCACCGGTGCCGACGTTCTCTACACCGACGTGTGGGTCTCCATGGGCGAGCCCGACGAGGTCTGGGCCGAGCGCATCGCTCAGCTCACCCCGTATCGTGTTACTTCTGAGGTCATGGCTATGGCCAACCCGGGTGCCATCTTCCTGCACTGCCTGCCCAGCTTCCACGACACCAACACCACGATTGGCGCCGAGAAGTGCGAGCAGTTCGGCATCACCGAGCAGGAGGTCACCGACGAGGTCTTCGAGAGCCCTGCTTCCAAGGTCTTCGACGAGGCCGAGAACCGCATGCACACCATCAAGGCTGTCATGTACGCCACGCTCAAGTAAGAGCATCTAGCATCTCGCTCGGGGTGCATTGCTGCGCACCCCGAGCGCTTTTGTCTGGTAAAAATCTCGCACCGAGCGACATGCACGGCACGGAAGAGCCGCTTCGGGCGAGATCAGTAAATGATTTATGAAGGGGGGATGAGAACTATGACTGAGACCGCTAAGAAAAAGCGCGGTATGCCTTCATCGTTCACCATTCTTCTTGCTCTGCTGGCAATCGTCGCGGTTGTTACCGTTATCGTCTCCGGTACGTCCGGTGGCGAGGTTACCGCTGCCCGCCTGAGCGATTTCTGCACCGCCCCGGTCAAGGGCTTCGCTGACGCTCTGCCCGTCTGCCTCTTCGTTATGATCCTCGGCGGCTTCCTCGGCATGATGACCGAGACCGGCGCCCTGGACAACGGCATTGCTGTTCTGGTGCAGAAGCTTAAGGGCAATGAGGTCATGCTCATTCCCGTGCTGATGTTCATCTTCTCCCTCGGTGGTACCACCTATGGTATGTGCGAGGAGACCGTTCCCTTCTACGCCCTGCTTGCCGCTACCATGATGGCCGCTGGCTTCGACCCTATGGTCGGTGCTGCCACCGTCCTGCTCGGCGCTGGCTGCGGCTGCCTGGGCTCCACGGTTAACCCGTTCGCCGTCGGCGCTGCCGTCGACGCTCTGACCGGCGTTGGCATTGAGGTCAACCAGTCCATCATCATCGGCCTCGGTGCCGTCCTGTGGATTGTTACCACTGTTATGTCCATCCTCTTCGTCATGAGCTATGCCAAGAAGGTCAAGGCTGACAAGGGTTCCACCATCCTTTCGATGCAGGAGCTCAAGGACGCCGAAGAGGCTCACGGCAAGGCTGCTTCCGAGGTTCACAAGGAGGTCAAGCTCACCGGTCGTCAGAAGGGTGTTCTGATCGCCTTTGCCTTCACCTTCGTCGTCATGATCGTCGGCTTCATCCCGCTGGCCGACCTCAACGAGGGCGTCGCCAACTTCTTCGATGCTGGCGCTGTCTATGACGCCGACGGTAACGCCATCGTTCAGGGCTGGTCTGCCCTGATCACCGGCCTGCCCATTGGCCAGTGGTACTTCGACGAGGCTTCCACCTGGTTCTTCCTCATGGCTGTCCTGATCGGTATCATCGGTGGCCTGTCCGAGAAGCAGATCGTCAACACCTTCATCACCGGCGCTGCCGACATGATGTCCGTTGTCCTCGTCATCGCTCTCGCCCGTGGTATCTCCGTCCTCATGGCTAGCACCGGCCTCGACGTCTACGTCCTCGACGCTGCCGCCAATGCTCTGGCTGGCCTGTCCGGCGTGATCTTCGCTCCCATGAGCTTCCTGGTCTACTTTGGCCTGTCCTTCCTGATCCCCTCGACCTCCGGTATGGCTACTGTCTCCATGCCCATCATGGGACCGCTGGCTGTTAAGCTCGGCTTCTCGCCCGAGGTCATGGTCATGATCTTCTCCGCCGCCATCGGCGTCGTGAATCTGTTCACCCCGACCTCTGGTGCCATCATGGGCGGTCTCGCTCTGGCTAAGATCGAGTGGACGACCTGGCTCAAGTTTGCTCTTAAGCTCATCGTCGCTCTCTCCGTCGTCTGCGCCATCATCCTGACCATCGCTTGCGTGATGATCTAAGTACCCCCTGGGTACCCCACGGAAACCATGACGATCCTATAACGGATCACCTGGTCATCGTCTGTCCGGTGGGGTAACCCCACCGGTAGACTCCTACCTTTGGCCCCCTCCCGTTCCGTGCGCGGGAGGGGGCGCTCTTGTGTTCCGGCGTTTTACCAAACGCCGGAACCACTCGACGCTGCAAGCCCGCCAGAGCGGCAATCTGACGTTCAATCGTCGGGCATGGCCAAAAGGCCTATGCCCTCCTCTTTCACGTCACCTTGCTCGCTCTGGTGGGCTTTCGCTGACTTATGCTCAACCTGCGGCGCTGCCATTGTTGGCGCAGGGGGCGGCTTGCTCGCTCTGGTGTCTGTTCGCTGTCCGTTCTCTGCCCGCGACGTTTCTGCTGTTGGTGCAAAGGGGTCAGGTTACTTTGCGCCAAAAGGGGAAGTTGCGGTGGAATAGTTCCCGTTTGGCCGTCTTGAGGGGTTAAACAGGAGCTATTTCACCGCAACTTATCGATGGCGTGTTTGGTTGGTGCCTGTTGATGGCCTGGGCATCGGGGAGGGCAGGCTCCGTTATAATCGCGTAGGAACTTAATTTACGAAACGGGACGGGAGCCATACATGCGCCAGGGTTTCGACAACGCGAAGTATATCGAGCTGCAGGCTGCTCACATTAAGGAGCGCATCTCGCAGTTTGGCGGCAAGCTGTATTTGGAGTTTGGCGGCAAGCTGTTCGATGACTATCATGCCAGCCGCGTGCTACCGGGTTTTGAGCCGGACAGCAAGTTCCGCATGCTCAAAAGCATCGCCGACGATGTCGAGGTTATCATCGCGATCAACGCGAACCACATCGAGAAAAACAAGGCTCGTGGTGACCTTGGCATTACCTATGACGAGGATGTGCTGCGCCTGGTTGACCTGTTCCGCGGCAACGGCTTTGCTGTCGCGGCCGTGGTCATCACCCAGTACGCTGGACAGCCCGCTGCCGATGTGTTCCGCAACCGCCTGAACGCGCTCGGTATTCCCGCCAAGCTGCACTATCCCATCGAGGGGTATCCGCACGATGTCGATCTGATCGTGTCCGACGACGGCTATGGCAAGAACGAGTTTGTCGAGACCACCCGACCGCTCGTTGTCGTGACGGCGCCCGGCCCTGGCTCGGGCAAGCTCGCCACTTGCCTGTCTCAGCTCTATCACGAGCACAAGCATGGCACGGCCGCCGGCTATGCCAAATTCGAGACCTTCCCGATTTGGAATCTGCCCCTTACGCATCCGGTCAATATTGCCTACGAGGCCGCCACGGCAGACCTCGATGACGCCAACATCATCGACTCCTTCCACCTGGAGGCCTACAACAAGACCACGGTCAACTACAACCGCGACGTCGAGGCCTTCCCGGTAGTCCGTGCCCTGATGGAAAAGATCCTGGGCAAGAGCCCCTACCAGAGCCCTACGGACATGGGCGTCAATATGGTCGGTTTTGCCATCACCGATGACGATGCCTGCCGCGACGCTTCCAAGATGGAGATCGTCCGCCGCTACTTTACCGCGGTCGAAAATGTGCGCCGTACCGGCGTGGGCGATGAGCAAGTCGACCGTCTCAAGATTATTATGAAGAAAGCCGGCATCGATAAGAACTACTCACCGGCGCGCTCGGCGGCCCTCACCAGGGAGCAGCTGACGGGTGGTCCCGTGGGTGCCATGGTCATGCCCGATGGCTCCGTGGTGACCGGTAAGACCTCCACGCGCCTGGGCGCCGCAAGTTCGCTCATTATGAACGCCCTCAAGCATGTCTCGGGCGTCGACCTTGAGCTCGAGGTCATTAGCGATGAGGCGATCGAGCCCATCAGCAAGCTCAAGACGCATTTCCTGGGCAGCAAAAACCCGCGCCTCCACACCGACGAGACGCTTATGGCGCTGTCGATCACCTCGGCCACGAGTGAGACGGCCGCTCGCGTCCTTTCGGGCCTGGAGCAGCTGCGCGGTTGCGATGCCTTCTTTAGCGTGATTATCTCGCCGACGGACGAGACGGTACTGCGCAAGTTGGGCATCAACGTGTGCTGCGAGCCCAAGTTTGAGCGCCGCGGTTTCTTCCATCGCTAAGTTTGAAGCACCGCGGTAATTGCATTGCATTTTGGCCGTATCGGGTTAGCGCCCGGTACGGCTTTTTGATCAATAAAGCGTCTATTTCGGCGAAAAATAGCTGTTTACCTGCCTAGAAACAATTTGAGCGGTATACAATAACCATAACTGTTTCATCCTTAGCGGGATGCCGCATGATGGATATTACCTGCCATCGTGAGGTGTGTCGGTCGCGCACGGCGCGTTAGATGCTCGTGCTCGGTTTGAGGAGGCTGCTATGGCGGGCAAGGGTCGTGCGAGTGTCAACGATATGAAGCGTGTCGAGGTGCTGGTGTTGATGGAGATCGACCAGCAAACCGAAGACAATGGCGGGCCGTATGGTTTCTCGCGCAAAACGCTTGCCGAGCGCGTGGGGGTTTCGCCGTATCGTGCCCGCGCCGCAATCGATCGCTTGGATTCCGAAGGTATGATTGATGTCGTCTCGCGTTATAGCGACGACGGCGGTCAGCTTGCAAATGGCATTTGCCTCACCGAACGTGGTGAGTGGTATCTTGAGGGCGTCCGTACCGGCATGCTCGTTCAAGAAATGCTTGAGGACGAGGTTGCTGATCGATAGCAGCATGTAACCCTTGCCATAGTGACGCCGCCTGGGAAACCGGGCGGCGTTTTGTTTCAAGATTGAGAAATGCAATCGCACGCGAGAAAAATTGCGGACGGTCCGCGGCGCGAGTATTACAATGAAGACCCGTAAGATGTGGATAAACAACTTCTACGGGAAGCGCAGGTAACTCAATATGACCAAGCATGTGTTCGTAACCGGTGGCGTGGTTTCGTCCCTGGGCAAGGGTATCACCGCGGCCTCGCTGGGCCGTCTGCTCAAGTCGCGTGGCTACAAAGTAACGATGCAGAAGGCCGACCCGTATCTGAACGTCGACCCCGGTACCATGAGCCCGTTCCAGCATGGTGAGGTCTTCGTTACCGAGGATGGTTACGAGTCCGACCTGGACCTGGGTCATTACGAGCGCTTTATTGATGAGAACCTGACCCGCGATTCCAACTTTACGACCGGTGCCATCTACAAAAGCTTAATCGCCCGCGAGCGTCGCGGCGACTTTTTGGGCGGCACCGTGCAGGTGATTCCGCACGTCACCAATGCCATTAAGGACAAGTTCCGCCGCATTGAGGAGCAGACCGGCTCCGATGTGGTCATCACCGAGCTGGGCGGCACGATCGGCGACATCGAGTCGCAGCCGTTTGTCGAGGCCATCCGTCAGTACCGCAAGGAGGCCGGCCCCGAGAACGTCTGCTACATCCACGTGTCGCTCGTTCCCTATATCGCCGCCGCCCACGAGGTCAAGACCAAGCCCACGCAGCATTCCGTCAAGGAGCTCCGCAGCTTTGGCATCCAGCCCGATATCATCGTGCTGCGTTCCGACCACCATATCGATGACGCTATCCGCGGAAAGATCGCAAGCTTCTGCGACGTCGACACCGATTGCGTCTTTACCAACGAGGACTGCGCGAGCATTTACGATGTTCCGCAGCTGCTTGCCGAGCAGGACTTTGACCTGCGCATTTGCGAGCGCCTGGGTCTGGACCCGCGTGAGCGCGACATGAGCGAGTGGAACGAGTTCCTGCGCAAACAGAATCACGCCAACCATCACGCCGACAAGGTGAAGATCGCCGTCGTGGGTAAGTACACGCAGCTGCCCGATGCGTACCTGTCGGTTATCGAGGCCCTGCACCATGCGGGCGTCTTCTACGATCGCCATGTGGACGTCCAGCTAGTCGACGGCGAGAGCCTCGACGAGCAGAATGTCTCCGAGGTTCTGGGCGACGCCTCGGGCATCCTGGTCCCCGGCGGCTTTGGCAAGCGCGCCCTGGAGGGCAAGATCCTCGCGGCCGAGTTTGCCCGTGAGCACAAGATTCCGTATCTGGGCATTTGCCTGGGTATGCAGGTGGCCGTGTGCGAGTTCGCCCGCAACGTCGTCGGCCTTGCCGGCGCCAGCTCCTCCGAGTTCGATCCGGACGGCCCGTTTAGCGTCATCGATCTGATGAGCTCGCAGGAGGACGTGACCGAGAAGGGCGGCACCATGCGCCTGGGCGCCTATCCGTGCAAGCTCGCCGCCGATACCCTTGCTCGCGAGGCATATGGCGAGGAACTCGTCTACGAGCGTCACCGTCACCGCTTTGAGTTCAACAACGCCTTCCGCGACCAGCTCGAGGACGCCGGTTTGGTTATCTCGGGTCTGTCGCCTGACGAGCGCCTGGTCGAGATGGTCGAGCTGCCGCGCGACGTGCATCCGTGGTATGTGGCAACCCAGGCTCATCCCGAGTTCAAGAGCCGCCCGACCAACCCGCAGCCGCTGTTCCGCGAGTTCGTACGCGCTTCGATCGGCCAGCACGAGGGTGTCGACCGTCTGCAGGTGACGCCCATGAACCTCGCTACGGACTAAGGGTGCCGGCGAATAAGGAACATACCGAAGCTACTCCCTCGTCGCTCGCCGTGGCGGCGGGGGAGTATCTCGATTACCTCGCGGTCGAGCGGGGTTTGGCGCGCAACACGATTGCGGCCTATCGTCGTGACCTGACGACGTACTGCGCCTATCTGGAGCGGGCGGGTATTGTGTCTTTTGAAGAGGTGACTCGTCAGGTCGTGGAGGGCTTTGTCGCCGACCGTCGCGATGGGGGCTATTCCGATGCCTCGGTGGAGCGTGCGCTTGCAGCCGTGAAGGGCCTGCATGCCTTTTTGGTGCGCGATGGGGCTGTAGCCCAAAATCCAACGGCGGCGTTGCGCCTGCCTAAAAAGGCTGAGCGTTTGCCGGAGTATCTATCGGTGGAGGATGTCTCGGCTCTGCTCGATCAAGATTTCCCCGAGGGCGAGATGGGCTTGCGCGACCATGCCATCTTGGAAGTGCTCTACGGATGCGGTTTGCGTGTGAGCGAGTTGGTGGGGCTCGATGTGGGCGATATCCATATTGACGATGGCTTTGTACTCGTTCGCGGTAAGGGCTCAAAGGAACGCCTGTCCCCGCTGGTGGGAAGCGCGGCGCGAGCTCTGATGCTCTATGTAACTGAGGGACGTTCTCGCTTGGCGGCCCATGCCCGCGGAACCGAGACCTCGGCGGTCTTTTTAAATAAGAACGGACGTCGCCTGTCGCGCCAGGCCGTGCATGCGATATGCGAGCGGTATGGGCGTCAGGTGGGGCTGGTGGGGCTCCATCCCCATACCTTGCGCCACTCCTTTGCCACCCACATGCTCGCGGGCGGTGCCGACCTGCGTGTGCTGCAGGAGATTTTGGGCCATGCCGATATTTCGACCACGCAGGTCTACACGCATGTCGACCGCACGCAACTGACCGAGGTCTATCTGGCGGCGCACCCGCTGGCGCATCGTTAACACATCGCTGGCCTGCATATTTATAGGTATTTGGGGACGGGCCCCAGATTGCTGCGGCGTGCTTTTGCGCGCGCATGGGCAATCTGGGGCCCGTCCCATTTTTCGCCACTTGTCGTCGCGGTGGTGGGCCGCACGTGCCTTGGGTGGGGGAGTTTGGGGGCGATGTGAACGCCATGTAAAAGGACGCAAAAATCGCCTCAAGGTCAACTTGAAGGTTGAGGTTGAAAGGCGGGGTGCCACAGGTGGCATCCCGCCTTTGCTGTAAACACAACATATTGTGTTTTCGAACATATGCTCGGGGGTGTTTTGCAATATATGGTGGGTGGAGTAGTGGGGCGGGGTGGGGGAAGGGGTGGGGAAAGGTGTTGAAAAATGGGGCGGTTCCCCATATTATTAATGACGTCGACAGGCGGGGTGGTTCCCCGCGTACGTGCCATCTGAGTAACCGAGGGGAGGGCGCACATGGGAATGACTGGTGCATACGAGCGCAATCTCGATGCAAAAGGTCGTCTGTCCCTGCCTGCACCCCTTCGCGAGGAGCTTGGAGAGCACGTTCGCGTGTTCAAAGCCCTGGATGTCGATGCTCTGTACGTGTTCTCTGCCGAGGCCTTCGATAAGTGGGTCGAAGGACTCTTCGCGGGTCGTGAGGGCCACGAGGGTTTTAACCCGCGTGACATTAATGACCAGAAGCTCATGAGGGCGATCAACAAGCGCACCACGTCGATGGATGTGGACAGTGCCGGTCGTATCGGTCTTTCCGAGCCTCTCCGCAAGCAGGCGAACCTCGACCGCGAGGTCACGGTTGTGGGCAACTACGACCACCTTGAGGTTTGGGATCGCGCCGCGGCCGATGAGGACGATG
This sequence comes from uncultured Collinsella sp., assembly GCA_902466395.1. Lineage (GTDB taxonomy): Bacteria > Actinomycetota > Coriobacteriia > Coriobacteriales > Coriobacteriaceae > Collinsella. Next base: position 100,857 of record CABQQR010000002.1, on the reverse strand, counting down.
ACGATGAGGCCCTGCTGGACCTCTTCTTCTCGTAAGGGCAAGGCACGGGTAACGGATGGAGCGTGGGATCTTGACACAAGAATATCGGCATGAACCTGTCATGCTCGGCGAAGTGCTTGAGTCGCTGCGGCTAAAGAGCGGCTCCGTTGTCTGCGATTGCACCCTTGGGGGTGCCGGCCATTCGGTAAAGATGGCCGCGCAGGTGGGGGAGACGGGCCTTTTGCTCGGCGTCGATCAGGACGACATGGCCCTCGAGGCCGCTGGCGCCCGTTTGGACCGCGAGGTTCCCGGCGTTCCGCACCAGCTGCTGAAGGGCAACTTCGGCGACTTGGACGAGCTGCTTTGCTCGGCCGAGGTGCCCGGGGTCGATGGCTTCCTGTTCGATTTGGGCGTTTCGTCGCCGCAACTCGATATCCCTGGCAGGGGCTTTTCGTATAACGAGGACGCCCCATTGGACATGCGGATGGATCCGGGTAATAACACCTTAAACGCAGCTGAGGTCATCAACACCTATAACGAACACGACCTCGCCCGGATTCTACGCGTCTACGGCGAAGAGAAGTTCGCCTCGCAGATCGCGCGCGAGATCGTGCGCCGCCGCGAGCAAGAACCGATCGAAACCACCGGCCAATTTGTCGAGATCATCAAGGCGGGTATCCCGGCTGCCGCTCGTCGGCATGGCGGACACCCGGCCAAGAAAAGTTTCCAGGCCATTCGCATCGAGGTCAATCACGAGCTCGATGTGCTCGAACGAGGGCTTGATGCCGCCACCAGGTGGCTCAACCCGGGCGGACGTATCTGCGTCATCTCGTATCACTCGCTCGAGGACCGTATCGTAAAGAACCACTTTAAGGAGATGAGCCAGGGGTGCACGTGTCCGCCGGAGATTCCGGTGTGCGTGTGCGGCAACGTGCCGATACTCAAGGTCATCACCCGCAAACCCTTGGTTGCCCAGCCTGATGAGGTTGAGCGCAACCCTCGGGCGAGATCAGCCAAAATCCGCGTGGCGCAGCGTCTGTAGGCGCGACCGCGCGATATTGGACCTCCCGCTCGCACCATAAACGAAGCTTAAACACACTACCAACGTACTCGGGATGGGAGGCGGCATATCATGGGCTACAACACTTCAAGCGCAGCACTCGCCTATGATATGAACGCCATGCCCGCCTATCGTGAGACGCCGCAGGCCCCCGTTGCTCCTCGTGAGCAGCGCACGCCGCGCTTTGATGTCTACACGGGCGCGGGCCGTCAGGCAAACCAGGCGGTAAGCCCGGTTTTCATGAGCGTTCTTAAAACGTTTTGCATCATTGCGGCTATCTTCATGACGATCGGCGTCGCCCGCGTGGCGCTCGCCGGCGTTACGGCCCAGGTGCTCAACAGCAACGCCGAGCTTACCAACACGCTCGAAAAGGCGACCGATGAGAGCTCCGACCTGGAGGTCATGCATTCGGTCTATGGCGCCGACACGCGCATTCGCGACCTTGCGGGCGCTTATGGCATGGTGGAGCCCAGCGAGAGCGTTACACTTGACTTTTCGCAGGATGCAGCCGCGGGCGCCAACGCGACCGCGACCGCTCAGTAGCAAGACGGTAGCTGAGTATGACAAATGACTATCGCCGCGGTTCCGATGGGGGCCGCGGTTCTGGACGTCCCTCGTCGCGGGGACGTTCTGGTTATCAAGGAACGGGTCGGCAATCTTACAACGCCGGGCAGTCCCGTGGCAACGACCCGGCGTCGCGACTTCGCGGCTCGGGCGGCCCTCAAGTGCATAACAACAGGTCGCGCAAGAGTTCGTCGACCGAATGGCTCACAGGCGCGCCTCTGCCTCGCCGCAAAGCCGTCATGGGATTCATTGGGTTTGGCTTGGGCCTGGGCGTCTTTCGCCTTGCCGACTATCAAATTGTCGAAGCCGATAAACTGCGCGAGCGTGCCGATGCGCGCCGCCTGCTTGCACAGACCCTCTATGCCAAACGTGGCACCATCTATGACCGCAACGGTAACGTGCTGGCGTCGTCGGTCGAATGTCGCAACATCGCCGTGAACCCGCAGCTTGTCGAGGATGTCGACAAGACGGTGTCGGCGCTGGTCAAGGCAACTGGAATCGATAAAAAGACCTGCCGCAAGCTCGTCGAGTCCGATGGCACCTGGGTGTATATCAAGCGCCAGGTGGACGAAGACGATGCTGCGGCGCTGGAGAAGAAGAGCCTGCCCGGCGTGCTTTTTGAGCAGGCCATGAAGCGCGTATATCCATACGGCAATCTGGCATCGCAGGTGCTGGGTGTAGTGAATGTAGACAACGACGGCTTGACGGGTCTCGAAAAGCAATACAACAAGCTTCTGACCGGCACGAACGGTTCTCTTGTGCGCGAGCGCGCGAGAGACGGCAGCTATATCGCGGGCGGTGCCTATAAAAAGGTGGCTGCGGTCGACGGCGTTGATATCGTGACGACGCTCGACGTCAATATCCAGCGAGCGGCCGAGGATGCCCTGGCAGAGGCAGTTGAGAAGACTAAGGCCAAGAACGGCTCGGCGCTGGTCACCGATCCTACGACAGGCGAGATCTTGGCAGCCTGCTCGTATCCGACTTACGACCAGACCGATCTGGAAAACGCCAAGACCGAGGATATGAACTTGCGCCTGGTCACCGACGCCTACGAGCCCGGCTCGGTCTTTAAGACGCTCGTGGCGGGCGCCGGCTTCGACTTGGGTGTCGTGCGATCGAGTACGTCGTTTGAGGTGCCGGCGAGCATCAAGGTGGGCGACGATACCGTTACCGATGCCGACAAGCGCGACTATGGCATGACCATGGATGTGCGCGAGATGATGCGCCGTTCGTCCAATGTGGGCTTTGTCCTGGTGGGGCGCAAGATCGGTGCCGACGACTTTGCCGCCTATGTGGACAAGTGGGGCATCGGTCACAGCTCCGGTGTCGATTTTCCGGGCGAGAGCCTGGGCATCGTCAAGGAGCGTGACCAGTATGACGGCGCCACGCTGGGCTCGATGAGCTTTGGACAGGCGCTGTCCGTCTCGCCGATTGAGATTGCACGTGCCGTGGGCGGCATCGCCAACGGCGGCGTGATGATGACCCCGCACTTCTATAAGTCCAGCAAAGGCGACGAGAAGGACTGGGGCGAAGGCGAACGCGCGATTTCTGAGGACGCCGCATCCCAGGTGACATCGTGCATGCAGACGGTCGTGTCCGAAGGAACGGGCGTTGGCGGCGCGGTTGACGGCTATGACGTGGCGGGTAAGACCGGTACGGCCGAACGTGCCGACGAGAACGGCGGCTACCTCAAGGAGAACTACATGTCGTCCTTTATGGGCTTTGCACCGGCACAATCGCCCAAGGTACTGTGCTATATCACGCTCGACGGAACGCCGAGCGGTTCAGATGCCGCTGCGGTGCCGTTCCAGTCCATTATGGCCAACGCGCTCGACGTGCTGGGTATCCCGCGCACGAGGTAGGGGGTTACAATCTTTGGGGCGTGGTTTGTTGTCCCATATGAGGGGTGTTCACATGCCCTGCACCACGCATGCGCGGCGCTGGGATACAATACGCCGATAGCATTATTAGGTTTACAGGGGAGCTGCAATGATAGAGATCGCCGTCAACAACCTCGCGGTCGCAACAGGGGCCCGAACCGTGACGGGAGAAGCCGATCGGGTATGCCGCGGGTGCGTTATCGACTCGCGTCAGGTCGAGGAAGGGACGATTTTCGTCGCCTTTCCCGGTGAAAACGTCGACGGCAATGATTTTGCTTCCCGTGCCGTCCAGTCGGGTGCCGGCGCCGTCGTGATGACGCGTGAGCCCGAGGCTGAGCTGGTCTCGCTGGCGCAGGACAAGGGCTGTGCCATCTTGCTGACCGATGATCCCGAGGAGTTTCTGCTGCGTTTGGCGCACGCGTACCGTCTGGAGCTTGGCTGCCTGGTCGTTGGCATTACCGGTTCCATCGGCAAGACGACGACCAAGGACGTGCTCGCCGCCGTGCTCGCCAAGCGCTATCGTGTCTGGGCCACCAAGGGCAATTTCAATAACCTGATCGGCATGCCGCTCACGGTGCTTTCCGCTCCGGCCGATACCGAGGTTCTGGTGCTCGAGATGGGAATGAACCATTTCCACGAGATTGAGCGCCTGTCCCAGTCCGCCAATCCCAACCTTGCCATCGTGAGCAAGATTGGTACCTCTCACATCGGCATTTTGGGCAGCCGCGAGAACATCGCCCGCGCTAAGGCCGAGATTGTCCAGGGTATGTGCGCCGCCGGCGACAATTTGCCGCTGCTGGTTTTGGGCGGCGAGGACGACTTTACGCCGTTCATTCGCGACACGTTCGCCCAGCCTGCTGGTATCGACGTGATGCTGGCCGGCGTCTCGGACGATGATGAGGTCCGTGCCCGCGACATTCGTGTTGATGACGAAGGCCGTCCGGTCTTTACGCTCGATTTTGGTCAGGGCGAGACAATCGATACCATGCTTGCCATCCCCGGCGTGCAGTCCGTTCCTAATGCCGTTAAGGCCGCCGCGGTTGCCTATCGCCTGGGCGTGACGCCCGAGCAGATCGATGCTGCCTTTAGGGGTCTTACGATCACCGGGCACCGCCAGGAGATCAAGCGCGCCAAGAGTGGTGCACGCATCATCGACGATTCCTATAACGCCAGCGCCGAATCGATGGCAGCCGGTCTCGATCTGCTGTGCTCGCTTTCGTGCACGGGGTCTCGCATGGCGATCCTGGGCGAGATGGGCGAGATGGGCGATGAGGCTCCTCGCATGCATGAGCTCGTGGGCGCCTATGCCGCCGCCAAGAAGCTCGACATGCTGGCGTGCGTGGGTGGTGAGCTGGCCCAGCTTATGGCCGATGCCGCACGCATGATGGGCATGGACGAGGACCGCATCCAGGTGTTCTCCGATTATCAGCAGGTGCTCGACGGCATGGGCGGCGCGCTTGAAAAACATGATGTTGTACTGGTCAAGGGTTCCCGCTTTGTTGAGCTCGACCGCTTTGTGGAAGGTGTGTGCTAGCCCATGTTCGGCAATCCCTCGTATCCAACGTATCAGGCTTTTTTGGGGCTTGGCATCGCCGCAGCCATTGCGCTGCTGCTCATGCCGTGGTGGATCAAGCTGCTCAAGGTCGAGGGTATCGGCCAGCAGGTTCGTGCCGACGGCCCCAAGCGTCATTTGGTTAAGCAGGGAACGCCCACCATGGGTGGCGTTGTCATCCTCGTCGCGATCTCGCTGACCTGCCTGCTGATGGGCAAGCTCACCACCGAGCTCGTACTCGTGCTGCTCGCCACGCTGGCGACCGGCGTGCTGGGCCTGATCGACGACCTGACCTCCGTTACGCATGGGCGCTCGCTCGGTCTGACGCCCCATGCCAAGATGATCGGCCTAACCATTATCTGTGTCACCTTTACGGTACTTGCCGTCAACTGGTGCGGCGTCGCCCCCGAGATTCGTTTTCCCGGTGGGTTGACGATCGACCTTGGCGTGCTTTCGACCACCATCTGCGGCTATTCGTTCCCGTGGCTCTATATTGTCTTTTGCTGGCTGATGATTGCCGGTCTTTCTAATGCCGTGAACCTGACCGATGGCCTTGACGGTCTTGCTGGCGGCACCTCCATGATCGCCATGCTCGCCATGGCTGCCATGGCGTTTTTGCACGGAGACGTGAACCTGTCCATCTTCTGCACCGCGTGTGCCGGTGCCTGCTTGGGCTTTCTGTGGTTCAACTGCTATCCGGCGAGCATCTTTATGGGTGATACCGGCTCGCTTGCTCTGGGCGCCGCGTTTGCCTGTACGTCCATCATGACTAACACCGAGGTCGTCTCCCTCATCATCGGCGGCCTGTTTATCGTTGAGACTCTGTCGGTCATGATTCAGGTTGTCTACTTCCACTTTACGCACAAGCGCGTCTTCCTTATGGCGCCCATCCATCATCATTTCGAAAAGAAGGGTTGGGCCGAGACCAAGGTCGTCATTCGTTTTTGGATTATCGCTGCGGCATTTGGTGCCGTTGGCCTTGCTCTGTTCTTCCAGTTGGGATAGTGGTCTTTCATGCCTCTTGCTGATGTCTTTAGCCTGCTCGTTTTGGGTCAGGGCAAATCAGGTCTCGATGTCGCCCGCTGGGCGCTGGCACATCCCGAGCGCGTAAGCGCCGTTACCGTGTATGGCGGCGGCACCTCTGAGCCCAATGACGCCACGCGTGCGCTCGAGGCTGCTGGTGCGTCGTTTGTCTATGGGACCGAACAGGTCGAGGGCGCCTATGACGTATGCGTGACGTGCCCGGGCATCTCGGAGTTCTCGGGCTTCTTTAAGGCCGGGCGCGAGCATGCCGCCCAGATTATGGGTGAGCCAGAGTTTGCCTATCGCCTGTCGCCCGATAACTGGATTGCCATCACGGGCACCAACGGCAAGACGACTACCACGTCGCTGACTGATTATCTGCTCAAGGCTGCCGGCGAGGCCAGCGTAGCTGTCGGCAACATCGGCGAGCCGCCGGTCAACGAGATTGACGGCCGAGCCCACAACGAGTGGTTTGTGGCTGAGCTCTCGAGCTATCAGATTGCTACGACCACCGAGCTCCACCCTCGTGTGGCTGTGCTGCTCAACATCACTCCCGACCACTTGGGCTGGCATAAGAGCCATAAGAACTATGCGCTTGCCAAGATCAAACTGTTTGACAATATGGTCGATGACGATCTGGCGGTTGTCGACGTCGAAGATGCCGGCATTCACGAGTTCGATGAGTACATCTACACGCCGGGTCGTCGCATCTGCAAGGTTGCCTTTGACGAGCCAGAGGGTGAGGATGTCGCCTTTGTGCGCGATGGCAAGATGATCGTGCGCCTGAAGGGCGTCGAGACCCCGCTCATCGCTACATCCGAGCTCAAGATCTCGGGCCATCACAATGTTATCAATGCCCTGTGTGCTGCCACGGCTGCCTTGGCAGTCGGTGCCGATGTCGATGGTGTCTGCCGCGGTCTGGCCTCGTTCCAGCCGCTCGAGCACCGCGTGGAGCCGTGCGGCGAGATTGACGGAGTGCGCTACGTCAACGATTCCAAGGCGACCAACACCGACGCGGTCGAGAAGGCACTGACGGCATTTCCCGATGACAACGTGATCTTGCTGCTCGGCGGTCACGATAAGGGCACGCCGCTCGCGGACTTCGCGCGCGTTGTCATGGATAACGTGCGCTCGGTCGTCTGCTTTGGCGATGCGCGCGAGCGCTTTACCGCCGCTATGGACGAGGCCGATGTCGATGGCGATGTGGATATCGCCCAAGCGGATGACCTACGCGATGCCGTGGACGTTGCCCGTTCGCTGTCGAGCCGTGGCGACGTGATCTTACTTTCTCCTGCCTGCTCTTCGTTCGATGAGTTCTCGGGCTATGAGGAGCGCGGCCGCGTGTTTAAGGACTATGTGGCCCAGCTTGCCGCTGCAGCGAAATCGCAAATGGAATAGGGGTTGCCGGTGAGAGAGGAGAGCCCCCGACAAGGTATGAGGAGGCCCGACTCGGACCGTGCTTCCTCGCGGCGCATAACACCGCGTTCCGGTCGCGGCGGGCAGTCGTTTAGCGAACGCTATATTGCCGGCGTTCCCGCCCGCATCATGCGCCCCCGTTTGATATTTATGGCCTGCCTGTTTACTTTGGTGTGCTTTGGCCTGTTGATGGTGTACTCGGCGTCTTCGGTCGAGGCGCTGCACGAGAATGGCTCGGCGACGTTTTTCCTGGGTCGACAGGCCGCGTTTGCCGTGGTTGGTGTTCTGGCGCTGATTGCCATCGTGCGCGTTTTGCCGGACAGCTGGTTTGGGGAGGATGTGCTTAGGATCTTCCTTATCGGCATGATGTTCTTGCTTCTGCTGGTGTTCTTGGTGGGAAGCGGCAGCCGTGGCGCCACGCGCTGGCTCAACATCGCCGGTATTCAGTTCCAGCCTTCCGAGTTTTTAAAGCCATTTGCCATTGCGTATTCGGCCATCATGCTTGATCGCTTCTTTTCGCCCGGTGGCAACATCAACGAATTCCTTCGCAAGATGGGCATCTACCTGGGAATTTCGCTCTTTCTGATCTTTATCCAGCCCGATTTCGGTACCGTCCTGATCATCCTGTTGACCCTCATGTGCATGGCGTTGTTTGCGGGTCTCGACCCCAGATTTATCATCGGCGTGATAATCTTCGGCATTCTCGTGATCGTGATTGCGCTTGTCGCAGAGCCGTACCGTATGGTGCGTATCCAGGTTGCCTTGAACCCTTGGGCCGACGAGTATGGTGACGGCTATCAGGCCACGCTTGCCATCATGGCCTTTGCCTCGGGCGGTCTGTTCGGCCGTGGCATCGGCAACTCAACCATGAAGTACTCGTATCTGCCCGAGGCGCACAATGACTACATCCTGGCCATCATTGGCGAGGAAGTCGGTTTTGTCGGAACCGTGCTGTTCTTCTTGGTGTTTGCGATGCTGATCTACTCGGCGTTTCGCATTGCCGAGCAGGCGACCGATCGTCGGGGCGCGCTCATGGCGTCTGGCTCCGCGGTCATTCTCGCGGTGCAGTTTTTGATCAATGCGCTGGGCATCCTCAACGTGTTTCCCATGACGGGCAAACCGCTGCCGTTTATTAGCTACGGCGGTTCGTCGATTATTGTGTCGCTTATGCTTGCCGGTCTGATCCTGCGCGTTTCGTACGAGAGCGCCCGTCGCGATGAGTACGACCGTCGCCGCGAGAGCTTTGCCGTTATGGATGAGAGTACCGCCGGCGTGCCCCACGTGCGCGGCGAGCGATCTTCGCGTAACGGCTTTACCGTTCTGGATGGCTCTGCGACCGAGCCGGCAGCCCGTCCACGCCCGCGAACGGCTCCGCAAGGTCGTCCGCAGCGCCCCAGCCCTCGCAGCGCGGGCGGCGGATATAATCGAATCGATTTGAACTCGGACCCGTCGGCGCGTTTGCGCACCGACGACCAGGGACCGCGTGTACGAAGGGACTACCATGACCGATAAGATGACCGTTGCTATTGCAGCCGGCGGCACGGCAGGGCATATCAACCCCGCGCTCGCCTTGGCCGAAGAGCTGCGTGACCGTGGCCACCACGTTGTGTTCGTGGGCCAGTCGCGCAAGCTCGAGGGTCGTCTGGTCCCCGAGGCTGGGTTTGATTTTGTGCCCATTACGGTTACGGGCTTCGACCGCTCCCGTCCTTGGACGGCGCTGACCTCGCTGTGGCGTGTCAACAAGGCCAAGCGTGCGCTCGCCAGTCATTTCTCAAAGGTCGGCAAGCCCGATGCCGCCATCGGTTTTGGTGCCTATGTCGAGGTTCCGTTGCTGGGGTGGTGCAAGGGCGCAGGCGTTCCGTATCTGCTGCATGAGCAGAACTCTGTTCCGGGCCTGGCCAACAAGATGATGAACTCCCACGCCGCCCGCGTGTGCATCTCGGTGCCGGCAGCGCGTTCGGTCTTTGAGCGCGAAGGTGACCCTGACCACGTGCTCATGACCGGCAACCCCGTACGTCGCTCGGTGATCGAGGGCGATCGCGCTCGCGGCCGCAAGGCACTTGGCGTTCCCGAGGACGCTACGCTGCTGCTCGTCTTTGGCGGTTCACTTGGCGCCCAGCACCTCAACGAGCGCGTGGCTTCGCTCAAAAACGAGCTGCTTTCGCGCAAGAACCTCTATGTGTTGCATTCGACGGGTGCCGACGGCTTTGAGGAGACCGAGCGCGCTTTGGCGCTGACGCCCGAGGAGGCGAAGCGTTACCGCGTCCAGCCTTACATCGACAACATGGGCGACATGCTGGCTGCTGCCGATTTGGTGCTATCGCGTTCGGGCGCATCGAGCGTGGCCGAGATCGCTGCGCTCGCCGTGCCTTCGGTGCTCGTGCCGTACCCGCATGCGACGGCCGACCACCAAACCACCAATGCCCGTTATCTGGTCGACGCCGGGGCCGGCGTGCTCTGCGCCGATGCCGATATCGACGGTTCTGCCTTTGCCGATGAGCTGCTGCACCTGGTCGATGACGCGGCGGCACGCGACGCCATGCGTCAGGCGGCGCGTGGTCTGGCTCAGGATAGGGCCGCCGCTCTTCTGGCGGATGCGGTAGAGGGTTTGCGTTAGTTAGACGGGATATCGTCGGTCGCCCTCGCGCTGATGCGGTAGGTGCGGTACAGTTAACGGGTTACAGGCAGTGTTTACGCAAGGAGTACACGAGCACATGGCTGATTCCCAGACTGCAACCTCCGCGCCCGAGTTTAAGAGCGCCCACTTTATCGGTATCGGCGGCGCCGGCATGAGCGGCATCGCCCTCGTTCTGCACGAGCGCGGTTATGCCGTTACCGGCTCCGACCTTAAGACGTCACGTTATATCCGCCAGCTTACCCGCGCTGGTGTGAAGGTGCATGTGGGCCATGAGGCCGCCACGATCGACGAGGTCAAGCCCGACGTGGTTGTTGTGTCCACCGCTATTCCGGAGTCCAACGCTGAACTCGTGCGCGCTCGCGAGCTGGGTATTCCCGTGTGGCCCCGTGCCAAGATGCTCTCTGCTTTGGGCCACGGCTACACCACCGTCGCTGTTGCCGGCACGCATGGCAAGACCACCACGTCTTCGATGTGCGCCACCATGCTCGACCGCATGGGTCTGGATCCGAGCTTCTTGATCGGCGGCATCGTCGAGGGCTATGACACGAACGGCAAGAACGGCTCGGGCGACTACTTTGTCGCCGAGGCCGACGAGTCCGACAGCTCCTTCCTGTTCCTGAACCCCAACGTGGTCATTGTGACCAACGTCGAGGCCGACCACCTCGACCACTACTCGGGTATCGAGGAGATCGAGGCAACTTTCGCCAAATTCATGAGCTTGGTGGGCGAGGACGGCACCGTCATCGTCTGCGGCGAGGACCCGCATCTGGTCGAGCTCGCCAAGTCGACGGGCCGTCACGTGCTTTCCTACGGCTTTGCCGAGAGCAACGACATCGTCTGCGTGCACCCGGATGTCAAGGGCATCCAGAGTGACTTTATCGTTCGCTTTGAGGACGGCACTGAGCACGCTGTGGAGATCAAGAGCAACCCCGGTCGCCACAACATGCTCAACGCCACGGCGGTGCTCACCGTCGCCCATGTCCTGGGCCTTGACATCGACGCCGCCGCCAAGGCGCTCTCGAGCTTTGAGGGCGTCCGCCGTCGCTTTACCCACGTGGGCGATATCGATGGCATCACCGTGGTCGATGATTACGGCCATCACCCCACCGAGATCAAGGCGACGCTTGCTGCCGCTTCCTCGCTGGGCTACAAGCACGTCGATGTCGTGTTCCAGCCGCACCGCTATTCGCGCCTGCAGGCCCTGTGCGACGACTTTGCCGATGCATTTGCCAATGCCGATAAACTGCTGCTGATTGATGTGTTCTCGGCTGGCGAGATGCCCATTCCGGGTGTCACCTCTAAGATGCTCGCCGATACCGTGCGCGCCAAGCATCCTGGCAAGGAGGTCGTGTACTGCTCCAGCCGTCTTGAGCTCAATCAGGAGCTCGAGCAGATGGTGGGCGAGGGCGACCTGCTGCTCACCATGGGTGCCGGCGACGTTACGACCGTCGGTCCCGAGTTTATCGAGTATCTGACTGCCAAGAAAGACGCTTAAGTCTAATGGGTCTGTTTAACGCCGTCATGGCGCTCTCGGGCATGATCGACACGGATGTGATCGAGGACGAGCGCCTTGCGCGTCATACGAGCTATCGTATCGGCGGCAAGGCCGACCTCTTTGTGACGTGCCATAGCTATCATGCCCTCCGCCGCGCCGTGGCGGTGCTCGATCGCGAGCAGGTGCCGTGGGTCATCATCGGCAAGGGCTCCAATCTGCTGGTTGCCGATGGCGGTTATCGCGGTGCCGTCATTTCGCTCGGACGTGAGTTTCAGCGCACGGTTGTTGCCGATGACGGTTGTATGCTGACGGTCGGTGCGGGCGTGATGTTTGCGCGCCTGGTCAACGATGCCCTGTCGCGTAGCCTCTCGGGCCTTGAGTTTGCCGTTGGCATTCCTGGTTCGGTCGGCGGTGCGATATCTATGAATGCCGGCACACGGACCGAGTGGATTGGCTCGCTGGTTGAGGATGTCGTAACGTTTGACCCGGCATCCGGTATCAAGCATTATGCGGGGTCCGAGATCTCTTGGGGCTACCGCGAATGTAGCCTTCCCCGCAATGAGATCATCCTCGAGTGCGTGCTCAAGCTTAAACCGGCGCCCAAGGCCGACATTCGCGAGCGCATGGAGCGGTACCTTACAAGGCGCAAGCGTACGCAGCCCATGGGTCGCGCATCCTGCGGGTCTGTCTTTCGCAACCCGCCCGATGCGAGTGTGGGCAAGCTTATCGAGGATTGTGGATTAAAGGGTTTTTCGATTGGCGGCGCGGAAGTTTCGCCCGTTCACGCTAATTTTATCGTTAATAACGGAACTGCCTCGGCCGATGACGTTGCCGCGGTTGTCAGACATGTGCACGGAAAGGTGAGGGAGGCGTATGGCATCGAGCTCAGACCGGAAGTTAAATTCCTCGGCTTCTAGAGCATCGAAACCCACCTTCCGCCGCGCCGGAGGGCGTTCCGGCGCGCCTGCCAAACCTCAACGCAATACCGTCGCGCACTCTAAGTCTGTCGGGCATGCTCGACAGACCAGTCGTCCGGTCGTCGGCTCGCAGCTCGGTAATCGTCCGGCCGCAAAAAAGTCCTCGCGTCCCTCGGTGACGTCAAAGCCTGTTATGGGCGCCAAGCCTGCCCGTCCCATGGCAGCTCCCAAGCCCTCGACGGGAACTAAAGCGGCGCGTCCAGGTCTCACGCTGGGCGCATCGAAACCGCGCTCGCTGACATCGGTGCCGGCTACCGCCAAGAAGCCTTCGAGTAAAAAAGGTTTCAACCCGTTATCTTCACTTGGAGCGATGGCAAATAAAACATCAGATGCCGCTTCTGTCGTTACAGGCAAAGGCAAAATCGTGGGCGGCGTTCTGGCCGTCTTGGCCGTGCTCGTCGTCGTTGCCATCGTGGTGATCAACTCTGGACTGTTTACTGCCACTGATATTCAGATTCAAGGCAGCGAGCATGTGACGAAGCACGATGCTATCCAGCTGATCGACTTGCCCGAGGGAACGTCGCTTTTTAACGTCGATCCCGACCAGATTACCGAGGATCTCAAGCAGAACCCGTGGGTTTCGGGCGTGGATGTCCAGCGCCAGTTTCCCCATACGCTTATCATCACGCCGACGGAGCGTAAAGTTATCGCCATTGCGTATATCAGCTCCGACGACCTTGCCTGGGCTATCGGAGACGATGACACCTGGATCGCCCCGCTGTCGACGTCGGTCGAAGTGGACGACCAGGGCAACGTCATCACGACAGGGCAGGGCTCAAATACCTTGACCGGAATCGATGCCGCGCTGGCGCTCGCCAAGCATTATGGCGCGGTGTTATTGACTGATGTCTCGGCGGATGTCGCTCCGGTTTCCGGCCAGGCGGTGAACTCCAAAGCCGTTAAGGCCGGCCTGGATTATGTGCGTGGTTTTTCGAGCGAGTTCTTGGGACAAGTCAAGGATATTTCCACGCCTTCGGTCGAAGCCATCTCGGCAAACCTCAATAACGGCATTGAGGTGTCGCTGGGCGATTCGGACGATATCGCCAAGAAGGAACGCGTAGTCACCAAGTTGCTTTCGCAGGTAGAGGGCGTAACGTATATCAATGTGCGCTCTCCGGGCAACTACACATTTAGGAATGCTCCGACCTCGTAGCGCTGGTTGATGCTTTGTTGAGGGGCCATACCACGCCGTTTATCTGGTTTGTTTGGTTTTCACGGTCAATTATTTGACTGATACGTTCATAATGTGCAAACATAATACGGTTTACCTTTGCATTTACTTTCAACCTGAAGGTTAATGTGCGCAGGGGTCGACCCATGCTATGGCTATAACCTTTGTTCGGAGGACCGACATGCACGAGACAGAGATCAACAACTACCTTGCCGTCATTAAGGTGGTCGGCGTCGGCGGCGGCGGTACCAACGCGGTCAATCGAATGATCGAAGAGGGCATCCGCGGCGTCGAGTTTGTTGCCATCAACACCGATGCTCAGGCACTCGCGATCTCTGATGCCGATATCAAGGTGCACATCGGCACCGACCTTACCCGCGGCCTGGGCGCCGGCGCCAATCCCGAGGTTGGCCGCAAGGCTGCCGATGAGTCCCGCGACGACATCGCCGAGGCGCTCGCTGGCGCCGACATGGTGTTTATCACCTGCGGCGAGGGCGGCGGCACCGGTACCGGCGCTGCTCCCATCGTTGCCGATATCGCGATGAACGAGGTCGGCGCACTGACCGTCGCCGTCGTGACCAAGCCCTTCACCTTCGAGGGCCGCAAGCGTAAGAAGAGCGCCGAGGAGGGCATCAAGACCCTCTCCGATTGCGTCGACACCATGATCGTCATTCCTAACGATAAGCTGCTCGACATCGCCGAGAAGAAGACCACCATGCTCGAGGCCTTCGCGATTGCCGATGGCGTCCTTTCCCAGGGCACCCAGGGCATCACCGACCTCATCACCGTCCCCGGTATCATCAACCTGGACTTCGCCGATGTTAAGACCATCATGAAGCAGGCCGGTACCGCCATGATGGGTATCGGTACCTCTTCTGGGGATACTCGTGCCGTCGACGCTGCCCAGCAGGCCATCTCCAGCCCGCTGCTCGAGAGCTCCATCGATGGTGCCACGCGCGTGCTGCTCTCCATCGCCGGTTCCAAGGACCTGGGCATCCAGGAGATCAGCGACGCCGCCGACGTTGTCGCCAACGCCGTCGACCCCGAGGCCAACATCATCTTCGGTACCGTTGTCGACGAGTCCCTGGGCGATCAGGTGCGTATCACCGTCATCGCTACGGGCTTCTCCGACTCCAACGTCAACCGTCAGGATGAGCTCTTTGCTGCTCAGCAGTCTCAGAGCAAGGCCGCTGCCTCCGCTGAGCCGCAGCGCACCGCTCCGGCTGCCAGCCCGGCTCAGGCCGCTCCGACCCGCAACGTCGGTGGTACCGAGCTGCCCAACTTTGGCAACGACCAGTTCGAGCTTCCCGACTTCCTGAAGCGCGGTAGCTTCTAGTTCGTTTTTCTCAACGACCTGCACGGGGTGTGTCCATTTGGATGCACCCCGTTTTGTTTCTCGTTTGTAAACGAAAGCCTCCAATCTCCTTACGTTCCCTTTACGTTTGGTCCCTACCGCTGCGGGTATCCTTTTAAGGAAGTATGACAGCCGTATAAACGCGGACTGCGCGGCGACGCCGCGGTACTTGTGTTATTAGGAGGCTTTAGTATGGCAGCACGTGCGGACAACGTTTCGCGTGTCGACCATGATGGAGTTACGTTGGTGGAGGGCGCGACATCCGATGTCCGCTTTGCCTTTACCGAGCGCACCGGTGGCGTTTCTGAAGATGCGTACTCCTCGCTCAACCTGGGCTCGCATGTAGGCGATGACCCCTTTGCTGTTCAAGAAAATCGTCGTCGAGCGCTCGAAGCTATGGGCGCCACTGAGTGCGAGCATAATCTGCTCGTGCCCAATCAGGTACATGGTGACCATATCGTTACGGTGACTTCGAACGGCGCCGACGATCTTGAGGCTGTTCGCGAGCAGATTGCCGAGGGCTGCGATGCCATCGTCTGTACGGCCCATGACGTGCCCGTGCTGCTCTGCTTTGCCGACTGCGCTCCCGTGGTGCTGGTGGCCCCTGGCGGATTTGCCGTGGTGCACTCCGGTTGGAAGGGCACGATTGCACGTATTTCTGCCAAGGCGTGCCAGGCGCTTTGCGATGCTGCCGGCTGCGATGCGAGCGACGTTTCCGCCTATATCGGCCCCCATATCTTGGCTGACGAATATGAGGTATCCCAGGAACTCATGGATCGCTTTGCCGTCGAGTTCTCTTGCATCGATGCGAGTGCCTCTCGCATGCTCGATCTTTCCGCTGCCATTTGTGAGGCGCTGGTAGATGCCGGTGTGGACGCGGATAATATCGTGGATACCCAGCTTTCGACTGTGCGCCAGAACGACCGCTTTTATTCCTACCGTAACGAGGACGGCACCTGTGGGCGCCATGCTGCGATCGGCGTGATGCTATGAGAAAGATCGTATCGGTCCTGAGCGCCGCTGTGCTTACGCTTACGCTGTGCGCCTGTTCTTCGGGATCTTCTACCTCTTCCATTACCGTGGCCGGCTCCACGACCTGCCTTCCTATCGCCGAAATTGCGGCAGAGGGCTTTAAGGAGGAGACCGGCATCGACGTGCTCGTTTCCGGTTTGGGCTCTTCCGCTGGCATCGAAGCCGTCAGCGCTGGCACGGCCGATATCGCCAGCTCCTCCCGTGGACTCAATGCCGACGAACAGGATCTGGGCCTGACTCCCATCGTCATTGCCCACGACGGTATCGCGGTCATCGTGAACGACGATAACCCGGTCGATAACCTCTCGACCGAGCAGCTCCGCGATATCTATGCCGGCAAGATTACTAATTGGAAAGAGGTCGGTGGCGAGGACCTGAAGATTCAGGTCATCAACCGAGACGAGGCATCCGGCACGCGTGAAGCATTCCGCACCATCGTGATGGACGGCACCCCGTTCGATCGCCGCTCGGCCGTTCTTTCGGGCACGGGCCAGGTGCGCGACGTGGTATCTCGTTCGCACGGTGCCATTGGCTACATTTCGCTGGGCTTCGTCGATAGCCTCAACGCCAAGACCTCGGTCAAGGCCGTCTCGGTCAATCATGTTGAGGCGTCCGAGAAGACGGTCGCGAGCGGCGGCTATCCCATCTCACGCGACCTTTACTTCTTTGTGAAGGGTGCGCCTTCGCAGCAGGCGCAGGATTACATCGACTATGTGACGTCCGAAAAGATGGACAAGCAGATTCGCGAGGCGGGCTTTATCCCCGTCACCAACGACGAGAAGGGGAGTGAGTAGCATGGAAGCACAGGAAAACTCCCAGACTGAGCAGAATGGTCAGGCGCCCAAGAAGCGCGAGCTGGCGCTCGTATCGCGCAGCACCTATATCAAGGAGAAGGCGCTGCAGCGGATCTTCTTTGCCTGCGCGTTCTTGGCGGTTGTTACCGTCATCCTGATTTTTGTCTTTACCACGTACTCGGCGCTGCCCGTCTTTACCGACATCGGTCTGGCGGACTTCTTTAGCTTTACGTGGGCGCCCTCTGAGGGTCACTACGGCATCGTGTCGCTGCTTGCCGGCTCGGGTCTGGTGACCGTCGGCGCGCTCGCCATGGGTGTGCCCCTAGGCGTGGGCACGGCCGTGTATCTGGTCGAGATCGCCAGCAAGCGCGTGCGCAAGCTCATCAGCCCTGCCGTTGACCTGTTGGCCGGCATCCCTTCTATCATCTATGGCTTCTTTGGCATGATCATCATCCGCCCGTTTATCGCACAACTGACCGGCGGTCTTGGTTTTGGCGCGCTGACGGCGTGGTTCGTGCTCGCCATTATGATCGTGCCCACCATCACGACGCTTACCATCGATGCTCTCAATTCCATTCCCATGGGCATTCGCGAGGCATCGTATGCCATGGGCGCCACCAAGTGGCAGACTATCTATAAGGTCGTGTTACCTGCCGCCAAGCTGGGTATCGTGGATGCCATCGTACTGGGTATGGGCCGTGCCATCGGCGAGACCATGGCCGTGCTCATGGTCGTGGGTAACGCCCCGGTTATTCCCGACAGCATTGCGAGCCCCATCTCGACGCTCACGAGCCAGATTGCGCTCGACATGAGCTATTCCTCGGGTCTGCATCGCTCGGCGCTGTTCGGCATGGGCGTGGTCCTGTTTATCATTTCCGCCACGCTGGTGGGCATCGTCCGCCTGGTTTCCAAGAAGAAGAGGGGGTAGGCTATGTCCGATTCCGTTGACACGACGGTCGATACGACCTCGTCGCGCGAGCGCATCAAGCGTGCCCTTTCCCACGGCAAGAAGGGCCGCATCAACAAGGACCTGTCCAACAAGATCATGCTTGGCGTGTTCCGTGCCGCGGCATACATCACCACGCTGGTGCTGGTCGCTATCATCGCCTACGTGGTCATCAACGGCCTGCCACACATCTCGCTCGACTTTATCTTCGGTTGGCCCCAGGGCGTCAACGCCGAGGGCGGTATTTGGCCCACGATCGTCTCGACCGTCTATGTGACGGCGCTCGCCATGCTTATCTGCACGCCGATCGCTGTGCTGGCAGCCGTCTATCTGGCCGAGTACGCCAAGCAGGGCAAGATCGTCGAGCTCATTCGCTACGCTGCTGACGCTTTGGCCTCGGTGCCCTCCATCGTTATGGGCCTGTTTGGCTACGCCTTGTTTGTCGAGGCTATGGGTCTGGGCCTTTCGATGGTCTCGGCCGCTCTGGCGCTTGCGCTCTTGATGCTTCCCATCGTCATGCGCACCACCGAAGAGGCCATTCGCGCCGTTCCGCGCTATATCCGTTGGGGCGCGTATGGCCTGGGCGCCACCAAGTGGCAGGTTGTCTCCAAGATCGTGCTTCCTTCTGCCTTTGGCCGTATTGCCACGGGCATTGTCCTTGCCATCGGCCGTGCCATTGGCGAGACCGCCGTGGTGCTCTACACCATGGGCCAGGCCATCAATCTACCTATCTCGCCGCTCGATTCCGGCCGCCCCATGACCGTTCACCTGTACCTGCTTGCCAACGACGGCATCAACATGAACGCAGCCTACGGCACCGCGCTCTTGCTGATGGTGATCATTCTGGCCTTCAACCTGTTTGCGCGCTTCCTGTCGCGCAAGCGTCGCTAGTTAAGGAGTCCCATGTCCGTTTATCAGTCCGCTCCCACGCTGGAGCAAGCGGCCATTACGGCCAAGGATTTCAACTTTTGGTACGGTGACTTTCATGCGCTGACGGGGCTCGACCTCAACATCGCCAAAAACGCCATCACCTCCTTCATTGGCCCTTCGGGCTGCGGCAAGTCGACGTTTTTGCGCTGCATCAACCGCATGAATGACCTGATCGAGGGTACGCGCGTCGAGGGCACCATGACGCTCGACGGCAACGATATCTATGCCGAGGGCGTCGACCCGGTCGACCTCCGTCGCCGCGTGGGCATGATTTTTCAGCAGCCCAACCCGTTTCCCAAATCCATCTACGAGAATGTCGCCTTTGGCCCTCGTCTGCAGGGCGTGACTAGCAAAAGCGACCTCGATGACATCGTGGAAGAATCGCTCAAGCGCGCCAACCTCTGGAAAGAGGTATCCAATCAGCTCAACAAGGATGGTTTGGCGCTCTCGGGCGGTCAGCAGCAGCGTCTGTGCATCGCGCGCGTGCTTGCGGTGCAACCCGATGTCCTCCTGATGGACGAGCCCTGCTCCGCCATCGACCCCACGTCCGTCTCTAAGGTCGAGGATTTGATGGCCGAGCTGGCGCCCGAGATGACGATCATCATCGTCACGCATTCAATGCAGCAGGCAGCTCGTATCAGCGACTACACCGCATTCTTCTTGCAGGAAGTTGCCGGTGAACCTGCCACGCTCATCGAGTATGGTCAAACCGACGCGATCTTCACCAGCCCGGTGGACTCGCGGACGGAAGACTATATCACCGGCCGCTTTGGCTGATCGGTGCGACTAGTCCCAAGCCGATCGGACCTGGTCCGGTGCGTATTCACTGTGCGGGCGGCATGACCGCACCCAACTGATTGGAGTGAACCATGCGTAAACTGTTTTCCCGTCAGCTCATCGAGGCCCGCCACGAGATGCTGAGCATCTACGAGGCCGTCGATCTGGCCCTCCACGATGCCGTTAAGGCCTATGTGACCGACGACCGCAAGCTCGCCACCAAGACCAAGAAGCGCACGCTTTCGATTGACGCGCGCTGCGCCAACTTGGAGGCCGTGTGCTACAACCTGATCGCCACGCAGTCGCCGGTCGCCTCCGACTTCCGCTTGCTGCAGACGATTATCTACGTCGACTTTAACCTGCAGCGCATGACCGATAAGGTTCGCCAGATCTGCCGCGCCACGCGTCACATGGTCAAGGCCGACATCTCGCTGCCCCAGGAGCTCGTCGGTACGGTTGAGGCCGAGGCCGAAGCTGTTTACCAGGTGCTGGGCTCTTCGCTTTCTGCGCTCGTCACCAATGACATGTCCATCATCTGCAACTTGGCCGTCGAGGACGAGCCGGTGCACGCCGCCTACGAGAAGTTCTTCCGCACCTTTAACCGTATGGATACGGGTGACTTTATGGACGACGACAGCAACTATGACGACCTGCGCCGCGCTATCATGGTTTCGCGCTACCTCGATCGCATCGCTTCGATTTCCATCGATGCCGCTTGCCGTCTGACCTTCCTGTTGACTGGTCAGCGTATGAACGCCGGCGATATCGCCCGTGTGGACGAGGATGAGCTCGAGAGCATGCGCTTGCCTTCGGGCGAGGGTGTTATCATGAGGCCCGCCGTCGACGCTTGCTACGTTGCCAAGGTGCCCGCTAACGAGGTCAGCGAGGGTCTTCGCTACCTGCTCGATCATCTTGAGGACGAGGACGATGGCGAGGACGACGAGGAGTAAGTGACCCCGTTCGTCGAAAGATTGTAAATACCTAAGTGAGCGCGGCCTTGCACATGCGGGGCCGCGCTCTTGCGTTAGCATGGGACTACTTGTTTGGCTGTCAGCGGAGGCGATTAGCAATGGATAACTATTTGGACTTGATGCGCGCTCGCCGCGAGCAGATTCTGGAACGTTTTTATGCGGCGCTCGATCGCGCGGGCCGCCCCCACGACGCCGCGCGCCTCATTGCCGTGTCCAAGACCGTTGGTGTCGATGAGACCGTTGCCGCCATCCAGACGGGGTATCGCAATTTTGCCGAGAACCGCCCGCAGGAGCTGGTTCGCAAGCTCACGGGTCTGGCGGAGCATCCGGAGCTGCCCGAGGTGCGCTTCGATATGATCGGCAACCTGCAGACCAATAAGATCAATGCGGTGCTGGGCTCAGCCGAGCTGATTCACTCGGTGGGTTCGCTGCATCTGGCGCAGGCGATCTCGAGCCGTGCTGTCCGCAAGATTGAGGCAGGCGAGCTCGCCGGCCCCCAGTGTGTGCTCATCGAGGTCAATGTGAGTGGTGAGGAGTCGAAGGGAGGCTTTTCGCCCGATGAGATTCGCGCCGCCGCGGGTGAGCTTGCGGAACTTGAGGGAATTTGCGTACAGGGGCTTATGACTATGGCGCCCCGGGGGAATAAGGATGTGGCACGCCGCACCTTTGCGGGGCTTCGTGAGCTGAGGGATGAGCTGGAGGCTGCGCATCCCGATTTGAACCTGCCTGAGCTTTCCTGCGGCATGAGCGAGGACTTTGAGCCTGCCCTTGAGGAGGGCTCTACGCTCGTTCGCCTGGGCAGGGTAGTATTTAGCCCGGAGTTTGCAGTAAAATAAGGCTCTGAAGTGCGCACTGATTATCGGGGCGCCTGCACTAAACCGCGAGAGGACACAACCATGGGCTTCCTTGACGAGATTAAAAATAAGATGCACCTGGGCGGCCAGCAGGGTTACGACCAGGGTTATGGCCAGGACGACGACTACGGCTACGATGACGGCTATGACGATAGTTATCAGGGCAACGGCTACGGCGGTGCTTCGGGCGAGGGCTTCTACACCCAAGACGAGCCGAGCAACGGCCTGCTTGGTCAGACGCGCCGCGGTGAAGCTGAGTCGGTTGCCGTGTATACGCGCTCCGGTCAGCTGGTCGGCGATGACTCCCGCCATGCCACGACGTATAACCCGCCTTCGCGCTCGCAGGACAGTGTTGCGAGCGGTTATCGTCCTGGTGCCTATGACACGCCGTCGAGCTACGCCGAGAACACCCGCGCCCGTGCCGCCGCTGCGCCCGCGCCTGCACCGAGTGATGCCTCGGCCTATGCGAGCAATATCATCAACGCCACGCCGCAGCTGCCGGCCTATGTCCTGCGCCCCGAGAGCTATGACGACGTGGAGACCGTGGTGCGCCGCGTTCGCACCAAGCAGCCTGTCGCACTGATTTTTGTGGGCGTACGCACCGAAGTTGCTAAGCGCGTCTTGGACTTCTCTTACGGCTTTGCCTGCGGTCTGGGTGCCACGGTCAAGGAGGTGGGCGACCGCGTGTTCATGGTGCTGCCCGCCGGCTGCGAGGTCAAAGATTCCGATCTCAAGAAGCTTCGTGCCGACGGCTACCTTAAGTAAAGACAAGACGAGGAGATTCCCATCAACATCTACACTATCGTCCAGCTGGTCAACACGCTGTTCAACTTCTATTCCACGCTCATTGTCGTCTACTGCTTTATGACGTGGATTCCCATGAAGCAGGGTGGTTTGCTTCAGGATATTGCTGCGGTGCTCGATAGCGTGTGCGGTCCGTGGCTCAACCTGTTCCGTCGTTTCATCCCGCCGATGGGCGGTATCGATTTTTCGCCGGTCGTTGCGATTATTGCGTTGCAGTTGGTGCAGAGGCTGGTTCTGCAGCTTCTTATAGGTATACTCGTATAGAACTGACTTAGTAACTTACGTCGGGCGTGTAGCGCCGAGGCGATGAAAAAGGAGACTTGTTATGGCTATTACCCCTGCAGACATCCAGGCTCAGACTTTCTCTGAGGCCAAGCGTGGCTACGATCCTGCTGAGGTCGACGTCTTCTTGGAGACGCTGTCCTCCGAGGTTGACGCTATGCTCGCTAAGATCGTCGACCTTAAGGGTCGTCTGACTGCTACCGAGCAGCAGCTTGCCGATGCACAGGCTCAGCTTGCCCAGGCTCAGGATGCCACCGCCCAGGCCGTTCCTGCCGCCCCTGTGGCTGCTCCCGCCCCTGACTTCTCCGCTCAGGAGCGCCAGATTTCCGCTGCCCTGATCGCTGCCCAGCAGACCGCTGAGACCATCGTCAACGATGCCAACGAGAACGCTGAGCGTATCCGCAACGAGGCTGACGCTAAGGCCCGCGAGGTTATCCGCCAGGCTCTGACCGAAAAGCAGGCCGAGCTCGAGGAAATCGATCGTCTCAAGGCTTCCCGTGAGGAGTTCAAGGCAGAGTATCTCAAGCTCATCCAGCACTTCATGGACGATGCCCAGAACTCCTTCCCGGCCGACCTCATGGCCTCCACGCCGGTCGGTTCTGCCGCTTCTCCTGCAGTGACTGTTCCCGCCGAGCCGCTGCCCGTCGCTGACCCGGTTGTCCCCGTGGCCGATCCCTTTGCCCCGATCGACAACTTTGCTGCCGACGACCTGGACTAACATTCGGCCTACAATTTAGTGCCTAGAAAGGACCCGCAGCTTGCGGGTCCTTTTTTATGACTGTGCCGGGGTGCGTAACATAAAAAAACCGAGCCCTGCACATAGTGGCGCAGAACTCGGCGAACGGGTGAGCGGTCAAGGGTAGATTTTAAGGTATGTCCAAAAACTACTTGAGGAGGAAGTTGGAGAGGGGAATAGTGCGGGCCTCGCGATGCTCGGGATCGGCGATGTGGTCGGCGGGATAGCCACAGACGAGCATGTGATAGGGATAGACGCCCTTGGGCAGATTGAACTGCTCCTGTGCCACCTCAGGCTTAAAATGGCATACCCAGCACGTTCCTAGGCCCTGCTCGGTGGCCTCCATCATCATCTGATCACACACGATGGACGTATCGATTTCACTGGAATTCATCTGGTCATACGGGCGTACCCAAGCATCATCGGTAACGCAGCAAATAAGGAAGATGAGCGGAGCGCCAAAGATAGACCCATCACGAGCAAACCGAGGCTGACAAGCAGCAGCCTTCTCCAACAGCTCAGGCGTATCCAGCACCATCACACGGGCTGGATGATTATTACAAGCAGAAGGAGCAATACGCCCAGCCTCAACAATGGCATCCACCACAGCCTGCTCAACAGGACGGTCCTCAAAAGAACGACAAGAATACCGACCACGAGCCAGATCCAAATAAGACATACAAGCCCTCCTAAAATTAAAAATCAAACAAACCAAAAGTAACCCAAAGAGTACCCAAAGCAGCAATCAGCCAAACGCTCATCAAGGGCCAAAGTGTCCGAACGGATACCAAAGGTCCCTTCAGCCAAACCCCCGTCGCGCTAAATCTATCAGCCAAAGTTCCCAATGGTGGTACGTAAGGCGAAGGGCCGGCCACGGTTTACTTTCGAACGACTCTGCAAAGCAGCCGGAGTGAGAAAGCAAATCGTGGCCGGCCCTTCGCCGCCGGGACACGTACCCCCAATTAACTGTTCTTCATGACGATCGAATCCACGACATCGGCCACATTCTCGCAGCAGTCGGCGCAGTACTCCAGGAAGGCGTACACGTCACGCCAGGCGATAACCTCGAGCGGGTCCTTGCCGTTAACGTGCAGGTTACGCATGGCGTTGATATAGAGCTCGTCGGCCTCGGACTCGATGGTGTTGATCTGGATGACGAGCTCGCGCAGCGTCTTGGACTTGCGGTAGTTGGGCAGCTCGACCATCAGGTCCTTCATGGCGCGGCAGGCGTCGGTCACCTTGTGGGCGATGACGATGGCGTCGGGATGGATGCTCTGGATGTTGGTGAAGTAGACGCGCTGCACGACGCCCTCGATACGGTCGAGCACGGTGTCGAGCGAGCAGCTCATCAGATCCAGGTCCTCGCGCTCAAGCGGGGTGATAAAGGCCGTGAGCAGGGCGTCCTCAAGCTCATGGTGCTTCTTGTCGGCCGCATGCTCGATCGCATGCATCTTGTCGAGCATATCGTGAATCTTTGCGGGATCGAAGTTCTCGAAAATCTTGGTAAGCAGCTCGGCGGCCTGGACGGCGAGGTCGGCGCAGGCGACGTAGTTGTCAAAGTAGAACGAATCGGGTTTCTTTGCCATGAGTGGGTCCTTTCGAGGCGAAGACGGGTGGGCGAGGTGTTACGGTCCGGATGGACGTTCGGTTTGACTAGAGGAACATCATGAACAGCTTGGCCATGACAAAGCTGATGAGTCCGCAGGCGGGGAAGGTGAAGAACCAGGTGAACATCATGTCCTTGACGACGCCGAAGTTGATGGCCGAGAGGCGTTTGACGGCACCGACGCCCATGATGGCGCAGGTCTTGATGTGCGTGGAGGACACGGGGATGCCGGTAAGGGTGGCAAGCAGCAGGTTCGCGGCGCCCGCCAGGTCGGCGGAGAAGCCCTGGTACTTTTCGAGCTTGACCATGCTCTGGCCAACGGACTTGATGATGCGCTCGCCGCCCACGCTGGTGCCGATGCCCATGGTGGCCGAGCATAGCAGCATAATCCAGATGGGGATGCCGGCATCGCCGACGCTCGTCTGGCCGCTGGCAAAGGCCACGCCTAAAAAGAGCACGCCGATGAACTTCTGTCCATCCTGCGCGCCGTGCATAAAGCTCATGGCCGCAGCGCTCGCGATCTGAGCGTATTTAAAGAAGACATTGGCACGTCGCCTGTTGGCGGCGGCGAAAAGAATCGAGACGAGCTTGCACAGGACCCAGCCCATGACAAAGCCCAGGCCGATGGAGAGCGCCAGGCCGTAGATGACCTTCATCCACTCGTGGACGTTGACGCTGCTCGCACCGCCGAGGGCGATGGCGGCACCGGTCAGGCCGGCGATAAGGCTGTGGCTTTGCGAGGTGGGGATGCCAAAACGCGACGCTGTGGCGCCGTAGACGACGATGGAGAACAGCGCCGCGCACAGACAGGCGAGCGCCATGGTGCTGTTTCCGCCAAAGTCGACAATATGGGAGATGGTGTTGGCGACGCTCGCGTTAAAGTGCGTCATGATGAGCACGCCAAGGAAGTTGAATGCGGCACTCATGAGAATAGCGGCGCGGGCGGGCATGCAACGCGTAGTGACGCAGGTCGCGATGGCGTTGGGTGCGTCGGTCCATCCATTGACGAAGATGGCGCCGAGCGCGAGGATCACGGTGACGGCAAGGACTGGGTTCGACACAAGTTGGCCGAGGAAGGTTGAGAACGTTACGTCCATATATGGGCTTTCTCGAAGTTTGCAGGCACGTTACAGAAACATGATAAATCGTATCACCTCCTGCGGGTTTCTTTACCGAGTTCTGATGGGAGCAGTGAATTTTTTGGCACTAAAAATGAATATTAGCCCTGTTGACCGTGGGTGTTCTTTTTGCTAACACACCATGAGGACACGTGCGCGCGCCCCAACACCCCAAAACCACAGTCTGTTCGCTTTACAATATGCAAACATGCGTTCGATAATAGGAGACATGGAATATCGACAGACAGATGGCAAAACTCGGCGCGTGCACAAGCAGTATGTGGACGTCGTGGCTCGCATCCTCGCGGGCGGACAGGTCGTGCCGGTCACCGTCTGCTGGGTCGACGGTCGTTGCTTTACGATTGACGAGATTGTCTCGTCCACCGGTTTTGGCCTGACGGTTCACGGCATTCGTACGGCGACTTATAAGGTTCGTTTTGGCGGACATGCGACCGAGTTGTATCTGGAGGACCAGACGCGCGAGCGGGCGGACGGCTCGCAGGCACACGTGATGCGTTGGTGGGTTTGGGCGTTTGATCGTACGCTCGAGGGCGAGCGCCGCAGGTAAGAACGCGTGGCGTTCGGGTACAATGGCAGGAAACTTGTCAGCTACGGCGCCGTCGCGGTGCTTTTTGAAAGGACGAAATTATGAACGATATCCAGGGCTATCAGAATGGCCCCATCGAGACCGGCGCAAGCCGTGCCAAGGAGATGTCGCCGCGCGCGTACAACCTTGTCATGTCTGCTCTCATCTTTTTGGGCTTTTGCGCCATGGGCGCCGGTGCTTACTTTACGAGCACCATGTCGTTTGCGCGCATGATGATGAGCGGCGCCGCTTTGCCGCTGGTCTTTGGCTCATTTATTTTGACCATCGTCGGCATGGTCATGATGTCGGCTGCTGCCAGCAAACAGTCCGTGGGCCTGTCACTCGTGGGCTACGTGGTCTTTGCGAGCACCTTTGGCCTGACGGCGTCGTTTGGTCTTGCCAACTACGACCTGCCTACCATTAACACCGCCTTTATCGCCACGGCCGCCATCACCTTTGTCTTTGGTGCGCTGGGCGTGACCTTCCCCAAGTTCTTCCAGCGTGTGTATGGCATTGGTTTTGGCATCCTGTTTGCCACGATTCTGGTCGAGATCGTGCTGATGTTCATGGGCGTTTCGCAGTCCATCACCGACCTGATCGTGATCGTGGTGTTCGCCGGCTTCATCGGTTACGACACCTATGTTGCCACGACGGTGCCGCCCACGCTGCCCAACGCCGTGCTCATGGCATCCAACCTGTTCGTGGACATCATCAACGTGTTCTTGCGCATTCTGAACATCCTCGGCCGTCGCGATTAAAGCGCGGCATTGCGATGCTTCCTGCCGGACACGGTAAAACGATGCGAAAGGCGGTCCTTCGGGGCCGTCTTTTTTGTGCGCGGCGGGGTATCATGGATGAGAAAAGCCGATAGCGGCAGCGACAGGAAAGGTGACCACTTATGGCAGACGTCGACAACAGGAACCGTAACCACAGGTCCAACCGAGCGGGTCAGCCCAATCCCAAGCGCGAGGCCCGTGCCAAGGCCGCCGAGCGCCATGTGATGACTGTGTCCGAGGCCTGCGCCAAGGATATCGAGCGTTCGCTTGCCGGTGTTCGCGAGTTTGACGGCATGCCCACCGGCTTTGTCGCGGCGATGAAGGCCAAGGTTCAGACTGCTGTGGCCCCCGAAGAGCAGGTCGCCGAGGACGTCGAGAACGCGGAGACTGCCGAGGTCGAGGCAGCGCCCGAGACCGAGGCGGCGCCCGAGCCCGTCGAGGAGCCTGCCGAGGAAATCGCCGAAGTTGAGTCCGCGCCTGCTGAGGAGCCCGCTCCGGTCCTGCCCGAGGTCACTGTGCTTGATGCCTCCGCCACGCAGGCAATCCTCGATAACGGTCGCGGCTATGCGCAGTTCTGCGACATGGCCGTGCTCGCCTTTGCCTCGTTTACCAATCCGGGCGGTGGATATATTCAGGGTTATCTGGGCCAGGAGGCCACGCTGTGCGCCGATTCGTATCTGTACAACGTTCTCGATAGGCAGCGTAAGTGGTACGGCGAGAACCGTCGCCGCAACATCAACTGCGAGCTCTATCGTAACCGTGCCCTAGTGGTGCCTGCGGTGCGCTTCGACCGCAACCACGTGCATGCATACGCCGACGTGATCGTGGCCGCCGCGCCCAACGTTAAGCGCGCCCGCCAGGAGTATCGCGTGAGCGACGATGCTCTGCTGGATGCCCTGCGCGACCGCATTCGCTTTGTGCTCGCCATCTGCGACGAGTTGGGTCGCGAGAAGCTCGTGCTGGGCGCATGGGGCTGCGACAACAACGGCTTTGATGCCGAGGCCGTGGCCGAGCTCTTCCGCAAGGAGCTCGCATCGGGCGACTTCAAGGTCAAGCAGGTCTTCTTTGCCGTGCCCTCTACGCGCTGGGACGAGGACTTCGCCAAATTCGAGCACGTGCTGGCAAACTTCCCCGAGCGAAACGAGGAGTCCTATGCTCAGGTTGCCGCCCGCGCCGCAGCCGCCCGTGCCGCCGAGCAGGCTCAGGCCGCTGCCGAGGATGACGAGGATGACGACGACTGGCGCAAGTACCTGTAAACGGTGCTCGTGATGCGATATACCGAGCCGACGGGAGAGGCTGCTCCTGTCGGCTTTTTATTGAGTGGGGAGCTTACGATGAAAAACGTTCTGTGCTTTGGTGACAGCAACACCTATGGTTACGATCCGGCGGGCATGCGCGACGGTACCGCGGTGCGCTATGCGCAGGATGTGCGCTGGTGTGGCGTGGTCCAACGTGACTTAGGCGAGGGCTGGCATGTAATTGAAGAAGGCCTCAACGGCCGCACGACGGTACGCGACGACATGTGCCATCTGGACACTAACCTCAACGGCATTCGCGCGCTTCCGATGCTGCTCGAGGCCCATAAGCCGCTGGACGCCATTGTGATCATGCTGGGCACCAACGACTGTAAGACGGTCTTTAACGTGACAGCTTCCGATATCGCCCGTGGCGCCATGGCGCTGATTCGCGCCGTCCGCGCGTTTCCGTGGACCGACGCTGCGCCTTGCCCGCGCATCCTGCTGATGGCTCCTATCAAGATCAAGCCGCAGATCGCCGATGTATATATGACCGATTTTGACGAGCGTTCCGTCGAGGCATCTGAACATTTTGGCGAGTACTATGCGCACGTGGCCGAGCAGTTTGGCTGCGACTTTTTGAATGCCGCCGAGTTTGCCGAGCCGGGCGATATCGACTATCTGCATATGATGCCCGAAAGCCACGAGAGCTTGGGACATGCCGTGGCAGCCAAGCTCCAAGAGATGCTCGGTGAGTAGCGCGATCCCAAGCCACCGCAAAGGGGACAGGCACCTTTGTGGTGGTTTTGCCCGGGTAAACGAACGGATTGGCTGCCATATGGGCATGGACGAGCTCATCGACCTCTTTGCCGAGGGCGATGAGCTCGTCTCCAATACCGCTTTTGAGGATTTGGATCTTGCCTACGACGTGGCGAACGGCGCGACCTTCGATGGCGTTGTGTTCCGATCTTGCGAGTTCGATAGCGTTGACTGGAGCGGCTCGACGTTTCGCGACGTGGTGTTTCGCGGTTGCCGCTTTATCCGCTGCAACATGGAAGGCTGCTGGCTCAGCCGCTGTGACTTCGTTGACTGCTCGGCACCGGGACTCAACTTGCTCAAGGCGCGCCTGTCGAGCGTGTCGTTTGGATCGTGCGATTTGAGCTATGCGAACCTTTCGGAGGGACGCATTGGCCCTATGACAGCATGCGATACACGTCTGAGAGAGGCTGCGTTTCAGGGTGCCAAGCTGGGTCAGATACGCCTGGATGGCTGTGACCTGACGCGTGTTGATGTGTTCAAGACGTCGCTTTCCGGCGTTGATGTGTCGCGCTGTACATTTGCAGCGCCCGTTGTTTCGGGCGATTACCATGAGTTGCGTGGCTTGACGGTCAATGCCGAGCAGGCGCTGGCACTCTCGGGTTTGTTGGGAATTCAACTCGCCGACGAATAGGCGCTCTGGTCCTTTGCTCGACCGCTATCTAAAATCAAACCGTCGCAACATTTAATGATTTTTTGCGTTTGCACGATTTTCATCGAATGTTGCGACGGTTTTTGGTGCAAGGTAGCCTGTCTCTTTTTGGCAGGTTACTGGCTATTTAGTACTGCCACATGTGGTTGACAGGGCCGGAGCCTTTGCCCATGTTCAGGCCGGCGGCCAGAGCGCCGGTTAGGTAGGCCTTGCCGGCGTTGACGGCGTCGGCAAGATCCATGCCCTGGGCCAGCGCGCAGGCGATGGCGGACGAGAGCGTGCAGCCGGTGCCGTGCGTGTTGTCGGTCTCGATGCGCTTGTGGCGGAACCACGTGGTGAGCGGATCGCCCATATGGTTGCCCTCGTCATCGAGTGGCGCGGGTTCGGCCAATACATCGTTGGCCTCGTTGACAAGATGCCCACCCTTAACGAGGGATGCGCAACCAAAGCGGCGGGTGAGGAGCATGGCAGCATTTTGCTGTGTGCGCTCGGAGTCGACCTCGTAGTCGAGCAGGGCCATGGCCTCAGGAATATTGGGCGTGATGACGGTTGCTAGTGGGAACAGGCGGCGGGTGAGCGCCTCGGCGGCATCTTCGGCAATCAGCCGTGCGCCCGAGGTGGCTACCATGACGGGGTCGACGACCACGTTTGTCGCGTTCCAGGCGCTCAGGCGGTCGGCGATAACCTCGATAATCTCGGCAGAGGAAACCATGCCGATCTTGACGGCGCTGGGGCGGATATCGTCAAATACGGCGTCGATCTGCGCAGCGACGATATCAGGGGAGATATTCTGCACGGCGGTGACACCGAGCGTGTTTTGTGCGGTGATGGCGGTGATGGCCGTCTCGGCATACAGGCGGTGCGCCGTGATGGTCTTGATGTCGGCCTGAATGCCGGCGCCACCGCTGGAATCGGATCCTGCGATGGACAGGACGGCAGGTACCTTACTGCGATCCATGTTTGCTCCCTTGTTCGGTCGGAATCAAATGGGTCTTTAAGCCAGCATTATAAAGATGCCCGGGCCGACTCTATGTCGAACCCGGGCGGGCGATGCAATCTTTACGCAAATGTAAGCAAATGTTCACACGTCAACAACTGACGAACACCATGTTACCGATTGTGGCTCCGGTGACGAGTTAGTCCTCCATGCCGAGGTCGATCGTCGTGCCTTCGAACACCTTGTTGACGGTGCGGACGGCGCACATCTTGCCGCACATGGTGCAGGTGCCCTCGGTGGCGGCGGGGGACTCCTCGTAGCGCTTCTTGCCCGTAATCGGGTCGAGAGCACACTTCCACATGGCATCCCAGTCGAGCTTGCGGCGTGCCTGGCCCATCTTGTCGTCCATGTCGCGGGCGTGCGGTACCTTCTTGGCGATGTCGGCGGCGTGTGCGGCGATCTTGGTGGCCATAAGGCCATCGAGCACGTCCTGGGCGTTAGGCAGGCATAGGTGCTCTGCCGGTGTCACGTAGCACAGGAAGTCGGCGCCGGAACTGGCGGAGATGGCGCCACCAATGGCGGCGGTGATGTGGTCGTAGCCCACGCCGATATCGGTCACCAGCGGCCCCAGCACATAGAACGGGGCGTTGTGGCACAGGCGCTTCTGCAGCTTCATGTTGGCGGCGATCTCGTCGAGCGCCATGTGACCCGGGCCCTCGACCATAACCTGGACGCCGGCGGCCCAGGCGCGCTTGCACAGCTTGCCCAGCTCGATCATCTCGGCGGTCTCGGTGGCGTCGTTGGAGTCGTAGAGACAACCCGGGCGGCAGGAGTCGCCGAGCGAGATCGTCACGTCGTATTCGTGGCAGATCTCGAGCACCTCGTCGTAGAACTCGTAGAAGGGGTTCTCGTTACCGGTGACCTCCATCCAACCAAACAGCAGCGAGCCGCCGCGGCTGACGATGTTCATGAGGCGGCCAGTCTCCTTAAAGGTCTTGATGACCGACTTGTTGATGCCGCAGTGGATGGTCATAAAGTCCACGCCGTCCTCGGCGTGTGCGCGCACGACCTCAAGCAGGTCGTCCTTGGTGAGCTTGACCAGCGGCTTTTCCATGTAGCCGATGGCGTCGTACATCGGCACCGTGCCCACCATGAGCGGCGTCTCGTCGATGAGCTGCTGGCGGAACTGGCGCGTCTTGCCCGAGTTGGAGAGGTCCATGATGGCGTCGGCGCCAAAGTCCTCGGCGATCTTGACCTTCTTCCACTCCTCGGCGGCATCGGCCTTATCGCCCGAGATGCCCAGGTTGACGTTGACCTTGGTGGAAAGGCCCTCGCCGACGCCAAAGGCGCGCATGCCCTTTTTGATATGCACGATGTTGGCGGGAATGGCGATGCGGCCGTCGGCCACGCGCTCGCGGATGTACTCGGGGTCGCGATGCTCGCGCTCGGCGACTTCTTTCATCTGCGGCGTGATTTGCCCGGCGCGGGCGAAGTCGATTTGCGTGACGAGCTTGGGCTCGGTCTGTGTGCTCATTGGCACGGCTCCCTTCGTTGGCATTACCCATATCAGGTTTGCGGGTCAGGGCGGGCGCGCCCAGTCTCAGCCTGCCGTCTTGTCCTGCAAGCTCCCCGTTTATGTGGTGGGCTCAAGTATAGCTCGAATGGGTACGATTGACGCGATAAGCATGCCTGTGGGGAGGCGAACATGGAAGACAAGCATCTATATCGAGAGGCGCAATGGGATGTATCGGCCGAGGAAAGCCGTGCACACCATGGCCTTGTCGCGATTGGTTTTGCGGTGCTTGCCGTGCTGGTGATTGCCTTTTGTATCTGGACGTTTGGCGGTCACGGCGGCGCTGCATGGGAGTTCGAGGCCGACGATGCCCTGCCGATCATGACAGTGAAGGTTACGGGCGGCAATACCGTTGCCGCGCCGGGCGACTATTGGTATTCGCGCGATGGATTTGTCCAGCTTCAGCTGAGCGGTGGGTCTATTCCTGGTGAGGAAATCGAACGCGTGACGTATGATGCGGCGCTCAAAACGCTGACGGTGAAGCTCAAGAATCAGGGCGACGTGCCTACGACTATGGATATCGCGCTGACGGAATGGCGCTTGGAGCCCCCGACGGGTGTTGCGGTGTCCGAGGTGGAGCATGTCAAGATTACCTATCAGGACGGCTCGACAAACGAAGTTGCCAAAGCCGACGGCTTGGCGGAATAGACGCCGTGCCTGGGCAGCACATTCAAAAGTAGCGGTGGTCCTACAAGGTCTGTTCGTTCAGGAAGACCAAAGTGTTCTTATTTGAAAGCTCGGGAAAGTGACGATAACCAACGTCAAACGCGGTGAGCCCGCTTACATCCTCGAGTTTATTTTCTGCCATCCAGCGCACCATGGAGCCGCGCGCCTTTTTGCTGGCGGTCGAGCGTTGGATGGGCTTGCGGTTGCGGATGCCTTCGCCAAAGAGACATGTGACGACCGTGACATCGGTGGTGAGGCGGGGCAGGACGGCTTTGGCGTATTCCACGCTGGCAAGGTTGACGATTGCAGCGTTGGAGTCCGCCGGAGCGATGGCCCGTGCGAGTTTGTCGCCCCAAAACGCGTAGAGGTCTCGGGCATCGTCGACGGCAAGCTTCGCCCCCATTTCGAGCCGATAGGGTGACACGCCGTGGAAGGGGCGCACGCATCCGTAGAGTCCCGAGAGGATCCACAAATGGTCTTGCAACCATGCGAGCTGCGCGGAATCCATCACCTCGGGCGCCATGCTCTGGTATTGAATGCCGTGATAGGACATGACGGCAGGGGAGAGGTGACGGGCGAGTTCGGGATTGTCGAGATCGCCGTTTTTCAGGATGGGCCCAAACTCATGCAGGGTGTTGAGGCAAGGCCCCAGCAGTTTGTCACTCACATTCCATAGCGCCTGCAGGCCGCCGCTGCCTTCATTTCGTTCGATATCTAGCAGTGCGCGGTGGAGGCGAGCCGTCTCGTGCGCAAAAGGTGGAATGCCCAGGACTTCAAAAGCATCTTGGGCCGCGCGCATCTGCTTGGCGGGCGAAATGATGACCT
Source organism: uncultured Collinsella sp. (assembly GCA_902466395.1). Lineage (GTDB taxonomy): Bacteria > Actinomycetota > Coriobacteriia > Coriobacteriales > Coriobacteriaceae > Collinsella. The sequence continues at coordinate 66,832 of CABQQR010000002.1, read as the reverse complement.
GCAGCATGGACTCTCCTCTGCCAAAAAGAAAGTTGCGGTGGAATACGGTCTGTTTTGGTCGTTTATGGGCCAGTTTAGTCCGTATTTCACCGCAACTGATGAAGGGTCGGTTAGGCGCGCTCGATGAAGGCCTTGTAGCCGCGATAGGCCTCGTAGATGTCGGCCTTGTTAGCGACCTCCCACAGGGCGTGCATGGACAGGACGGCAACACCGGAGTCGATGACGTTCATGCCGTACTTGGCCATGATGTAGGCGATGGTGCCACCGCCGCCCGCGTTGACGCGGCCAAGCTCACAGGTCTGGAAGTCCACGCCGGCATCGTCCATGATGTCGCGGATGAGGGCCACATACTCGGCATCGGCGTCGTTGGAGCCACCCTTGCCGCGGCTGCCCGTGTACTTGTTAAAGCACAGGCCACGACCCATGAAAGCTGCGTTCTTGGTCTCGAACTTGCCGGCGTAGCCCGGGTCGAAGCCGGCGGACACGTCAGAGGAGAGCATACGACTGTGGGCGAGTGCACGGCGCAGGGCCAGCGGGCTATCCTCGCCGGCGAGCGTCATGATCTCGGCGACGGTGTTCTCGAAGAAGCGGCTCGTCATGCCGGTGGCACCCACGGAACCGATCTCCTCCTTGTCGACGATGAGTGTGATGCTCGTGCGCTCCACGTTGGCGACGTTGATCTGGGCGAGCATGGACGGATAGGCGCAGACACGGTCGTCGTGGCCATAGCCCAGAATCATGGAGCGGTCGAGGCCCATGTCGCGGGCCGGGCCGGCGGGCACGACCTCAATCTCGGCGGAGAGGAAGTCCTCCTCCTCGACGGCGTACTGCTCCTTGAGGATGTCCAGGAACATCTGCTTGACGGGCTCCTTGGGGGCGTCCTTGTCGTCCTCGTCAAACTTGACGGGGCGGCCGCCCACGATCACGTCGAGGATCTCGGCGTCGACGGCGTCCTTGGCGGGCTTGGCCATCTGCTCGCTCGAGAGGTGGATCAGCAGGTCGGAGATGATAAAGACCGGGTCGTCGGCCTTGTCACCGATGTTGATGTCGACGGTGGTGCCGTCCTTTTTGCAGATGACGCCTACGAGTGCGAGCGGGGAAGCGACCCAGTGGTAGCTCTTGACGCCGCCATAGTAGTGCGTGTCGAGATAAGCCATGTCGCCGGCCTCGAAGGCGGGGTTCTGCTTGAGGTCCAGGCGCGGCGAGTCCACGTGGGCGCCCAGGATGTTAAAGCCCTGCTCGAGCGGGGCGGTGCCCAGGTTGACGAGCATGAGGTCCTTGCCGTGATTGGCGGCGTACACCTTGTCGCCGGCCTTGAGCGCGCGGCCCTCGGCAATCACGGTCTCCAGATTGACGTAGCCCGCCTCCTCGGCCATCTTGATACCGGTCTTGACGCACAGGCGCTCGGTCTTGTTCTCGCTCAAAAACTGCTTATAGCCGCGGCAAAGCTCCTCGAGCTCCTCGATCTGCTGTGGCGTGTACTTTTTCCATGCGCAGGGACGCTCCATGACGCAGGCTCCTTTCGGATCGATCGTGCTGGTTGATGTACCGTGAGCCATCGTATCACGCTCGGGCCCGCGACGGCAGGGAAGCCTGATGTGCGGTGGCCGTGGGGCGGGGAGCGTGTAAACTGGAGAGAGCAAACCGTGCCCAGCCCAAAGCGAGGTATTCAATATGTCTGACAAGCGCCGTACCTTTGCCGTCATCGACGGCAACTCGCTCATGCACCGCGCCTTCCACGCCGTGCCGCCCACCATGAACGCGCCGGACGGTCGCCCCACCAACGCGATCTTTGGCTTTTTGAATATGTTCCTCAAGATGATCGACGCCTTTAACCCCGACGGTGTGGTCGTGGCGTTTGATAAGGGCAAGCCGCGCGTGCGCATGGAGATGCTGCCGCAGTATAAGGCGCAGCGCCCGCCCATGGACCCCGACCTGCACGCGCAGTTCCCCATGATTAAGGAGCTGCTCGCTGCGCTCAATGTGCCGATTTTGCAGTCCGAGGGCTGGGAAGGTGACGATATCCTGGGCACCATGGCGCGCCTGGGCGAGCAAGCCGGCTGCGACATGCTGCTGGTGACCGGCGACCGCGACATGTATCAGCTCGTGACCGAGCACGTCAACGTGGTCTCGACCCGCAAAGGCCTGTCCGACGTGGCGATTATGACGCCCGAGAGCGTGGACGACCTGTATCACGGCATTACACCGGCGCTCGTGCCCGATTTTTACGGCCTGAAGGGCGATACTTCCGACAACATTCCCGGCGTGCCGGGCATCGGCCCCAAAAAGGCGAGCGCGCTCATCGCGCAGTACGGCAGCTTGGACGAGGTCATCGCACATGCCGACGAGGTCAAGGGCAAGATGGGCGAGAACCTGCGCGCGCATATCGACGACGCGCTGCTGAGCCGCAAGGTCGCAACCATTCGTACCGATGCGCCTGTCGAGCTCGACTTTGATGCGACGTCCTTCCCGGCGTTTTCTGCCGACGAGGTGTCCGCTACGCTGGGCACGCTCGGCATTACGGCCATGCAGAACCGTTTTCTCTCGCTGATTGGCGGCGAGGGTGGGGCTGCGGCCGCTGCCAGCACGTTTGAGCTGCCTGCCGTTTCGCGCGCCACTGCCGGCGATGCCGAGGCGCTTGCTGCCGCTGTCGCCGAGATCGCTCGCGCGATTGATGCGGGCGAGTGGATTGCCGCCGTGGTGGACGATGACAAGGAGGAGGGCGCGCTTTTTGGCCTGACGCGTACGCTGTGGCTGGCGACGTCCAAGGGGCTGTTTGCGCTCGAGGAGGGCGACGGCGCATCGCCTGGCGAGGTCGATGGCTTTAACGTTGCCCACGGCGTGATCGCCGGTGTGCTCGCGCGCCTGTTTATGGAGGGCCGCGTTGCGAGCCCGGATATGAAGGCGCTGCTGCATGAGCTTTCGCCCATCGATTCTTCTGAGCCCGAGCTCATGGATCCGCTGGCCGCCGATTCCACGCGCATCTTCGATACCGTGGTCGCCGCCTACCTGCTGGATTCCGACCGCTCCGAGTTTGATGAGGCGTATCTGGCCGAAACCTATCTGCAGATGGCGCTGCCTGCGGTGCGCGGCGCGGAGGGTGCTGGCGAGGACGCTCCTGCGCCTGCTGCCCGCACTGCGGCCCTGACGCTGGCGCTCGTGGCGCCGCTGCGCGACCGCATGGCCCGCGAGAACGCCGCCAACGTGTTCGATGGCATCGAGATGCCGCTCGTGCCGGTGCTTGCCAAGATGGAGCGCGCGGGCATGCTCGTGGACCCCGATCGCCTGCATAGTCTGTCCGAGGGCTTGGCGACCCAGATTGCCGAGGTCGAGCGGAGCATTCGCGACCTGGCCGGCGACGAGACCTTTAACATCGGCAGTCCCATGCAGCTCTCGCACGTGCTGTTTGACGTGATTGGCCTTCCGACCAAGGGTCTCAAGAAGACTAAGCGCGGCTATTATTCGACCAACGCCAAGGTGTTGAGCGATCTTGCCCGCGACCACGAGATTGTGCGCCTGATTTTGGACTGGCGTGAGAAGTCTAAGATCAAGTCCACCTATCTGGACACGCTGGGTCCGCTGCGCCGTGGTGACGGTCGCGTGCACACCACGTACAACCAGACCATCACGGCGACGGGTCGTCTGTCCTCGAGTGACCCGAACCTTCAGAACATCCCGACGCGCTCGGAGCTGGGCCGTACCGTCAAGACGGCGTTTTCGGCAGGCGAGGGAAGCGTCTTTTTGGCGGTGGACTACTCGCAGATCGAGCTGCGTCTGCTGGCGCATCTCTCAGGTGATGAGCACCTGGTGCGCGCCTTTAACGAGGGTGAGGACTTCCATGCCGAGACGGCCGCACGCGTGTTTGGCGTGCCGGTGTCCGAGGTGACGCCCGATTTGCGCAGTCGCGCCAAGGCCGTGAACTTTGGCATCGTGTACGGTCAGCAGGCTTACGGCCTGTCGCAGTCGCTGCATATCTCGATGGCCGAGGCGCGCGACATGATCGACCGCTACTACGAGGCCTACCCGGGCGTGCGCACGTTCCTCGACAACGTGGTGGCGCGTGCCAAGCAGACGGGTTATGCCGAGACTATGTACGGCCGCCGTCGCCATATTCCAGAGCTCAAGGCCAAAAACCCGCAGCTCCGCGGCTTTGGCGAGCGCACGGCCATGAACCACCCCATGCAGGGCACCGCAGCCGACATCATCAAGATCGCGATGGCCCGCGTGAGCCGCCGCCTGGAAGAAGAAGGCTTTGCCGCCCACATGATCCTGCAGGTGCACGACGAACTGGACTTTGAGTGCCCGGTGGATGAGGTCGAGGCGCTTACGGCGATGGTCCGCGACGTCATGGAGCATGTGGTGGAGCTCCGCGTACCGTTAATCGCCGAAGCCAGCACCGGCATAACCTGGGCCGACGCGAAATAGGGAAGCACTCCGTAAGGCAAGCTCGCCCAAGACGCAAGCCCCCACATACTTAAGATTTGGGACAAACACTACTGATTAATTTGTCCCACAGTAACCAAAACAGAGGGGAGCCCCTCCCCAACAAGGAGCTCCCCTCTGCTCAAATCATTTCAGCTAAGTATCTAGACACTCAAGACGCCATCTTGGCGGCAGGAAAGTAAACCTAGGGCCTGGCCGGGCGGCACGGGTTAACTTTTCGTAGATTCCGCACGCAAAGAAAGCCACTTAATGTGGCTTTCGTCTTGCGCAGGACCTGACCGAGCGAAAAGTTATCCCGTGCCGCCCGGTCAGGCCCGATGGGACGGCTACCGAGCCGCCAGGATGGCGTCGATGAGCGTCAGTACGCCCCCGTCGTTGTTGCTCGGAATGCGCCACTTGGCATGCGCGTTCATGTGCTCCTCGGCATTGTCCACGATAAAGCTATGCCCGACGCGCTCGAGCATGGGAATATCGTTGTAGGTGTCGCCCACGGCGGCGGCGTCGGCGATATCGATGCCCAGGTGGTCGCACAGGTGCGCGACGCCCGACCCCTTGTCGACGCCCAGGTTCATGAAGTCGATCCACTCGCGCCCGGCGTTGGTGACGTAGAGCTTGTCCGAGAACTCGGGGCTGTAGTCCTCGCGAAACGCTGGCTCGGCATCGTAGGCGGGGAAGAAGATCGAAATCTTGTTGGACTCGATATCAAGGCCCTCAAAGCTATCGACGTAGTTGATCGTGTTGTAGTACACGCTGATCTCGTCGTGGTACTGATGGTCGCGGGCGAGCACATAGAACTCGTCGTAGCAGCACAAGACGGGAACGGCACGCGGGTCCTCCGAGGCACGGGCGAGCACCTGCTGATACAGCGCCACATCGATGTTGCTCTTATAGATATAGCTGCCGCGATAGATGACGCAGGCTCCGTTGTCGGGACAAAAAGCAAGGCGGTTCTTAATGCTCTCGAACATTTCCTCGAGTTTGGGGGCGGGGCGTCCGCTGGCGGGGCAGAATACAATGCCTGCGTCGGCGAGCTTGTCCAGGCGCTCATCAAGACCCTGCGGCAACACGCGCTTGTCGGTGAGCAGCGTCTTGTCCATGTCGACGGCGAGAATCTTAATGCTTCCGATATTGGTGTCCGATTCGTAAGTTTGCATAAAAGCGCGCCTTTCGTTTCGAAATTGTTTCAGACGTTATAACCATCAACCAGTAACTGAGCGTATTGTCGCAGGAACGGAGCGTATTTGCACCACGCTTCACAAAGTAATGAAAAAACTTTTCAGAAATTTGAATTTGTCGCTTGTGCTGCGGGCACTTTAGCGTAATATAGCGACCATCGAAAACGGAGACGGAAATACAACCGCTTACCGAAGAAAAGGTACCGTTTACGATATTAGAATTGCGCCCGGCGATAGGTGAAAGGAGAGGCAGATGCAGTTCGTAAAGATCATCACCACTGCAGATAATGCCATCCGACGCCAGCGCGCAATTTCCCGACGACGATAACAATCGTCTCTGTTCGTATGGGGTGAAATGCCCCAACAGAGTCATTTTGAGGTCGTTGGGTTTTAGCACGATATAAACGCATGTTTCTAGGGCATGCTGTGCTGCTTTTTGCTATTTAACCTGATATTGCACGGTTTTTTGACCTCGAAATGACTTGCAACTGACCGATGTTCTAACTAGCTACCAAGGGCGAAAGGAAACAGCCATGAGCAAGGAAAAAGTCGTTCTCGCATATTCCGGTGGTCTTGATACATCCGTATGTGTCAAGTGGCTCCAGGACGAGAAGAATCTCGATGTCGTTTGCGTCTGCGGCAACGTGGGCCAGGAGGAGACCGGCTTGGATGCCAAGAAGCAGAAGGCGCTTGACCTGGGCGTTCTCGATTGCCAGGTGCTCGACCTGCGCGACGAGTTCTCCGATGAGTTCCTGACTAAGGCCATCGCCGCAAACTCCATGTACGAGAACAAGTACCCGCTGCTCTCCGCGCTGTCTCGCCCGCTGCTCGCCAAGAAGCTTGTCGAGGTCGCTCACGAGTTTGGCGCGACCTACGTCGCCCACGGCTGCACCGGCAAGGGTAACGACCAGGTTCGTTTTGAGGCTGCCGTCAAGGCCCTCGACCCCGAGCTTAAGGTTATCGCCCCGGTTCGCGAGTGGGATCTGAAGTGCCGTCCCGATGAGGTTGCCTATGCTCACGCCCACAACGTGCCGGTTCCCGAGGGCGCCAACGACAACCCCTATTCCATCGACGACAACCTGTGGGGTCGCGCCATCGAGTGCGGTCACCTGGAGGATCCCTGGAACGAGCCGCTCGATGACGCCTGGGTTATGACCAAGAACCCCGAGGACACGCCGGACACCCCGACCTACACCGAGATTGAGTTTGAGGCGGGCAAGCCCGTCGCCGTCGATGGCAAGAAGATGAAACTCTCCGAGATCGTCATCGCCCTCAACAAGATTTCAGGTGACAACGGTTTTGGCCGTCTCGACCTGGTCGAGGATCGTCTGGTGGGCCTCAAGAGTCGCGAGTGCTACGAGGTTCCTGGCGCCCTGACGCTCATCACCGCCCACAAGGCGCTCGAGGACATCTGCGTCGAGGGCGACCTGCTCAAGACCAAGATTAAGCTCGAGCAGGATTGGGCCACCGCCGTGTACAACGGCCAGTGGTACAGCCCGCTCAAAAACGCGCTCGATGCCTTTATGGCCGACACCCAGAAGTTCGTGACCGGCACCGTCCGTCTGAAGTTCTTTAAGGGCAACTGCCATGTCGTCGGCCGCAAGAGCCCGTTTAGCCTGTATGACTACGGTCTGGCTACCTACGACCGCGACACTACGTTTGACGAGAAGGCCAGCGCCGGCTTTATCGAGATCGATACGCTGTCGCTCAAGACGTGGGCTAAGGTCCAGGGCCCCAGCTCTGCTGCCGCCCAGGCCTAGCGCCTCCTTCCTTTGGTATCCGCGCGGCCCATCCGCGTGATACATAACGGGCGCATGGGGTCCCTACCTTTCGTTATGCTTGCTGACACTTCTTAACATCGGTGGCCCCTACGTTCCGCCCGCATATATGATGCCGCGTCTGCGGCTGAGTCCGAGCCCCGCCGGGGTTGTCCGGCGGGGCTCCTCCTATCAATTTGACGGCCCTGCGCCTATATATATGGGGAGTATCCATTATGTTCAATGCTATCGCGCATGCTTTACTTGCCCTCGCGCCCGAGTTCGATGCTGCAAAGGTCGAGGACGTTCCTATGAGCCTAAAGGCCTGGATCGATGGTTCGCAGGGCAACATCCGGAGGGAGACGTTGGGCGCCAAGTGCATGGCGCGTCACTTCTTTGCAAATTAGCTATATGGCCTCGCACATGGTGGGGAATATGCAAAACTAGCGGTTGAGAAATCGCTTTAGCGACAGGGCGCATTGCTTTGGGCGCTTGTTTTGGGATTTGATGAAAGGGGACGGTTCCATGGCTCTTTGGGGCGGTCGTTTTGAGGCAGGCGTGGCCGAGGTCACGCAGGAGTTTGGCGCGTCGTTGCCGGTTGACAAACATCTCTATAAGCAGGATATCGCCGGATCTAAGGCACATGCCAAGATGCTGGCGGCCCAGGGCATTATCAGCGCCGAGGACGAGCAGGCGATTGCCGAGGGCCTGACCGGAATCGAACAGGATATCGATGCCGGCAACTTCACCTTTGATATCAACGACGAGGACATTCATATGTCCATCGAAAGCGAGCTGACGCGTCGTATCGGCGAGGCTGGCAAGCGCTTGCATACTGGGCGTTCGCGCAACGACCAGGTGGCGACCGATACGCGCCTGGGCGTCAAGGCGCTGGCCAAGGAGCTCATGGAGGCCAATCTTGAGCTGCGCCATGTGCTGGTGGATGCGGCCAAGAAGTACGACAAGGTGATTCTTCCGGGCTACACGCATATGCAGCACGCTCAGCCCGTGCTGCTCTCGCATCATCTGCTGGCGTATTCCTGGATGTTCGCGCGCGACTTTACGCGCCTGAAGGCCGCCTTTGATGCCGCCGACAACTGCCCGCTGGGTGCTGCCGCGCTTGCCGGTACGAGCTATCCGCTCGATCGCCAGATGACGGCTGCCGAACTTGGCTTTGCGGGCGTGATTCCCAACTCGCTCGATGCGGTTTCCGACCGTGATTTCCTGCTCGATCTGCATTACGCCGGATCCGTCATGGCGATGCACCTGTCGCGTCTTTCCGAGGAGATCGTGCTGTGGTCGAGCTCCGAATTTGGCTTTATCACGCTTTCAGACTCCTACTCCACCGGCTCGTCCATCATGCCGCAGAAGAAGAATCCCGACTTTGCCGAGCTTATCCGCGGTAAGAGCGGTCGCGTGTACGGCAACCTGATGCAGCTGCTGGTAACCATGAAGGGCCTGCCGCTCGCTTATAACAAGGACTTGCAGGAGGACAAGGAGGGCGCGCTCGATACCGCTCACACGCTCATGCAGTGCCTGTCCGTTATGGCCGGAATGATTTCGACCTGGACCGTCAACGAGGATGCCATGGCGCGCGAGTGCGGCGTGGGGCACCTTGCCGCCACCGATGTTGCCGATTACCTGGCAAAGCGCGGTCTACCGTTCCGCGAGGCACATGCCGTGGTGGGGCACCTGGTCCTGATGTGTGAGAAGCGCGGCTGCAATCTTGAGGACCTGCCGTTTGAGGTGTTCCAGGAGGCAAGCCCGCTCTTTGAGCGCGATATTACCGAGGCGCTCGATATCCCGTCGATTGTCGCCGCGCGCACGACCGAGGGCGGTACCGCCCCTGCCGCCGTTGCCGTGCAGCTGCAGCGTGCCGAGGCGCAGCTCGTGGCCGACGAAGGCGTGTTTGGATCGCTAACCAAGGTTGTCGAGATGGGTCACGGGGCAAAGTAGAGGTTTGGCTGAAGACGTATTGTCCATTTATTGATAAATCGTTTTAGCTTTACGGGCGTCTGCTGATGCGGGCGCCCCTATTTTGCTGCTATGGGGGAGGGGCTTGTCGAGAACTTCTGTAGGACCTTTGGGCAGGTTGTGAAGGGGGTACGTTCGCGGGTGGCAACCGACCGCCCGCTCTGTTCCATGTGGTTGATGAGCGGTCGGATGGTACTCTAATCGGGCTTCGAAACAGAAGTGACACATATGGAGCGCTTTAATAAATTGCAGCGTTTCAATAAACAGCTTTTTGTTTAACTGCAGCTAAAACTCTGTTACGATGCAGTCCAGGCGGGTGCCGGAATGGGACTTGGGCACGCGCGAACCTACTTGAAAGGCTACCTTATGGCTATCGAGAAGACCTTCATCATGATTAAGCCCGACGCGGTGCGCGATCGCAAGATCGGCGAGATCGTTGCTCGTATTGAGCGTAGCGGCCTTGTCATCGAGCGCATGGAGATGACCACGCTCGAGCGCGCTACCGTCGAGGAGCACTACGCCCATCTGGCCGACAAGCCCTTCTTTGGCGGTCTCTGCGACTTTATGACGAGCGGTCCGGTCGTCAAGATGGTCGTTTCCGGTCTCTCCGCTGTTTCCAAGATGCGCACCCTTATGGGCGCTACCAACCCGCTTGATGCTGCGCCCGGCACCATCCGCGGCGACTTCGCCGTCGATGTCAACGCCAACGTGATTCACGGCTCCGACTGCCTGGAGAACGCCGAGATCGAGATCAAGCGCTTCTTTGGCTAAACCAGCTTTGACTCCTTAAAGCTGTTAGCGTGTGGCTTGGGCGCCGCGGAACTCCATCCGCGGCGCTCTTTTTATTCAAAAAGCTACTAAGAAGGGGCCCGCTCGGACATGTGCTCCGAGCGGGCCCCTTGCTGTTGGCATGTGGCGCTGAGCGGCTTAGGCCTCGTCGACGACCTTAAGGCCGCGGGTCTGGTCGATCTCGTTGAGGAGGTTGACGCGACGCTCGTGGCGGCCGCCCTCGAACTCGGCGTCGAGCCACTCGTCGACGATCATCTTAGCGAGCTCGGAGCCAACGACGCGGGCGCCAAAGGCGAGCACGTTGGTGTTGTTGTGCATGCGGGAGAGCTTGGCGCTGAAGGGCTCGGAGCACACGACGGCGCGTACGCCCTCGACCTTGTTGGCAGCCAGGCTGATCCCGACGCCGGTACCGCAGATCAGGATGCCCAGGTCGACGTCGCCGTTGGCAACGGCCTTACCCACCTTGTAGCCGGCGATGGGGTAGTCAAAGCTCTCGGAGGTGTCGGTGCCAAAGTTCACGACCTCGCGGCCGCGCTCCTTCAGGTGCTCGGAAATGATGTTCTTGAGCTCGACGGCGGCGTGGTCGTTACCGATACCGATCTTCATAGATGGTTCCTCTCTGGTCTGTGCGGCGCAAATGCTAAAGGTGTTTACCGCGTTCGACTGCATGATAGCGCGACTTTTGTGTAAACGCTCGGGCGTTTTTTGATCAAACGCTTTAGCAGGCAACAAGACCCGCATTTCATGAATGAATGCCGCCAGTTTGTGCTTGAGCGCCGTCCGCCGGAACCATGGTTGCGGTTTTTGATGCATTGTTATCAAATAAAGGAGCCAACTTTTTTGAGAGTCCAGCCCGTTATGCAAGCAGGAGATACCTATGCCTACCGATTCCATCCGTGATGCCGCGTTTTGCGATGTTTTGAACCGCGAGCTTGTCTGTGCACTCGGCTGCACCGAGCCCATTGCCGTTGCCTATGCAGCGGCGCTGGCGAGCCAGACGCTCGGTTGCGAACCCGATCATATGGATGTTGCCTGCTCGGGCAACATTATCAAGAACGTTAAGAGCGTGACCGTGCCCAACTCGGGCGGTATGCACGGTATTGAAGCCGCGGCCGTGCTGGGTGCCGTGGGCGGCGACGCTAAGAGCGCGCTCGAGGTGCTCGAGAGCGTTAACGATGAAGACCGCGCTCGCGTGGCCGAGCTCCTCGCCGACGCTGGCTACTGCGATGTGTCGCTTGTCGAGGGTGTGCCCAACCTCTACATCAAGGTGACTGCGACGGCCGGGGGCCATACCGCGGTCGTCGAGATTACCGATCACCACACTAATGTCACGTGCCATACGCTCGATGGTATTCCGGTATGCGGCAAGTCGGCGGGGGAGTGCGCCGCCTGCGCCGAGCGCGTGGTGGCCGAGCGTGCGGCAGATAACGCCGATACGCCCATGTCCATTGATTCCATCATCGACTTTATCGAGGACGGTGACATTGAGGGCGCCCGCGCTGCCGTTGAGCGTCAGATTGAGCTGAATGGCGCAATCAGTGCCGAGGGCCTTGCGCACGCTTGGGGCGCCGAGGTGGGTCGTACGCTGCTGGGTGCTCGTGCCGATGACGTCGCCTGCCGTGCCCGTGCCCGTGCGGCCGCCGGGTCCGACGCCCGCATGAACGGTTGCGCGCTGCCGGTCGCCATTGTGTGCGGCTCGGGCAATCAGGGCATTACCTGCGCACTGCCCGTCATGGAGTATGCCGAGTACCTGCGCTGCGACCACGAGCGTCTGGTGCGCGCCGTGATGCTGTCCGATCTTATCGCCGTGCATATCAAGAGCTATATTGGTGCGCTTTCGGCGTTTTGCGGTGCTATTTGCGCCGCGTGCGGCGCCGGCGCTGCGATTACCTGGCTGTGCGGTGGCACGCGCGAGCAGATTGGCGCGACGGTCTCGAATACGCTCGGTAACGTGGGCGGCATCGTGTGCGACGGCGCCAAGGCGAGCTGTGCCGCCAAGATCTCGGCTGCCGTCGATGCAGCGATTCTGGGCCATGATATGGCCATGCAGGGTCGCGGCTTCCGCGCCGGCGAGGGCCTGATCCAAGATACCGTTGAGCAGACAATCGCCAGTATGGGCTACGTAGGCCGTGTGGGCATGAAAGATACCGACGTCGAGATCCTCAACATCATGATCGGCAAGACTCGAGTGTGCTAGTTCGTTAGTTACGCGGGTTTACCAACCCGCGTAACGGCTCGACGCTGCAAACCCGCCAGAGCGGCAATCTGCCTTTCAACTTCGGCGGCATGATCAAAAGATCAATGCCGCTTCGTTTCAAGGCACCTTGCTCGCTCTGGCGGGTTTTCGCTGACTTTGCCTAAACATCGGGGTAGTCATTGGGGACGTTCTTGTTTGACTAGTCATTTAAGAACGTCCCCAACGACTATTAAGTCTGAACGTTAGCTCAGTTCGTCGGCTACTTGGTGTTCGTAGAAGGCTTCGATTACGGCGTTGAAGTCGCGGGCGAAGTCTTCCATGGTTCCACGCCAGGTGGCTCGGCCGGGCTTTCCTTGGCCCACATAGGCGGTTTGAATACCGCAGTCGGGGCTGGGGAAATCGCGCTTGGGGTCGTTGCCCACCATGAGGACCTCATGTGGCTCGAGCCCCATGACCTGCAGCTGCTCTAGATAATATGTGGCATCGGGCTTGCAGCGCGTGGCGTTGCCCATGTGCGTTACGAGCTCGAAGGGCGCGTCTGTCAGCTCGCCCCAGCCCATGCGGCATTCGATGGCCCCCTGCGGAAAGCTGGGGTTGGTAAAGAGCGCGCAGCGCAGTCCTGCATCCTGTACGGCCTGGAGCGCGGCATGTGCGCCTGGCATGGCTCTCGCATTGATCATGTCATCGTTCTTGTGTGGCAGGACTTCGCGGTCGTAGTAGGTAGACGCCTCGTAGATGAGGGGGTCGGAGAGGCAGATTCCACACCGGCGCTCAACCTCTTTCTGGTAGAACTCAAGATTGGTGCGATTGTCCGTGCTGCTGCGGCGATTGGCGTTGAGATCGACCAGAATTGTGCCTAGGCGTGCCATCGTGCCGCCTCGGCTGCGTCGCCCGATATCCGCGAGCATCGACGAGACATCCTTAAAATAGCGAAGGATGAATGCGTTGAGGTTGATGCTAAGAAGCGTCTCGTCCATATCGAAAACGACTGCTTTGAGCACGCGGGCACCTTTCTCGTAAATTTGATCTAGAGTCGTTGGCTCCGGATACTTTACCCCAAAGCCAAATGCCTGGCTGGTTATCGTCAAGTTGTGGAGACGTGTGTTCATAAGATTGCGAAAAAGTCTCCATACGAGTAAAAAATCGCAGTTCACGCTTGAAATCGAAGTGATTTCCCCGTAATCTATACGGACGTGATTGCATAAGCGTCACATCAGTATCTGTCGGCTCCCGAGTGTTCCTAAACGTTGTGTGCTTGTCGCACCCTTCTGTAGGTCCTAGCAATCGGGGCCCCGTAGTTCGAAAGGGGTCCACCTTTGAGTGAGATTCAGAACTCGTCCATTTTCTCTCTTGACGATGTCAACGAGGAGGAGATGAACAACCTCATCGACGGTACGATTACCGACTTTGATGAGGGCGATCTCGTTAACGGCACTGTCGTTAAGATCGAGCATGACGAGGTGCTCGTTGACATCGGATTTAAGTCCGAGGGCGTTATCCCGGTCCGCGAGCTGTCCATCCGCAAGGACGCTAACCCTGCAGACATCGTTGCACTCGGTGATCCCATCGAGGCCCTCGTTCTCCAGAAGGAGGACAAGGACGGTCGTCTGGTCCTGTCCAAGAAGCGTGCCGAGTACGAGCGTGCTTGGAACCGCATCGAGGAGAAGTTCAACTCCGGCGAGAACGTCGAGGGCGAGGTTATCGAGGTTGTCAAGGGCGGCCTGATCCTCGACATCGGCCTGCGTGGCTTCCTGCCCGCTTCCCTCGTCGACCTCCGTCGCGTCAAGGACCTCACCTCCTACATGGGCACCCGCATCGAGGCTCGCGTCATCGAGATGGACCGCAACCGCAACAACGTCGTCCTCTCCCGTCGCGTCGTGCTCGAGGAGTCCCGTAAGGCCGAGCGTTCCGAGATCCTGTCCAAGCTCAAGTCTGGCATGCGTCTCCAGGGCACCGTTTCCTCCATCGTCGACTTCGGCGCCTTCGTCGACCTCGGCGGTATCGACGGCCTCATCCACATCTCCGAGCTCTCCTGGAACCACGTCAACCATCCTTCCGAGGTTGTCAAGGTCGGCCAGGAGGTCGAGGTCGAGGTTCTCGACGTCGATCTCAACCGCGAGCGCATCTCCCTGGGTCTCAAGCAGACCACCGAGGATCCGTGGCGCGCACTGGTCAAGAAGTATCCCGTCGGCGCTATCGTCGAGGGCACTGTGACCAAGCTTGTCCCGTTCGGCGCTTTCGTCGATCTGGGCGAGGGCATCGAGGGCCTGGTGCACATCTCCGAGATGGCCAACAAGCACGTCGATCAGCCTTCTCAGGTCACCCACGTGGGCGACAAGGTTCAGGTCAAGGTCATGGAGATCGACCTCGACCGTCGTCGTATCTCCCTGTCCATGAAGTCCGCTGCTGAGACTCTGGGCGTCGAGATCGAGGTTATCCCGCTGCCTTCCGAGAAGAAGGACGAGGAGACTGACGCCGAGTAAATCGGTTTGACGATCACTTGTTTTAAGGGATCCGTCCGTAATGGACGGGTCCCTTTTTGCATTTGGCACCGAGATGCGCAATGCTGCCGGGCTGTCCACAGGCTATTGAATTGTCGGTGCATGAAAAAAGCCGACATCCCGCCTCGGGGAGGAGGCGGGAACGCACCGAGTAGACGGAGGGGTGCGGAGCGCGGTCGCGTCTCGACTGACAACGTTGCCCATCGACGGGATTATTGTAGCGCATGGGCGCTTCTTGGTTTATCGTGTCGAGCGCTTGTGTTGTGCCGTTGCCTGTGGCGGCGGTGTGCTACACTCTTGCACTGCTGAGTGGGCCAGACGGTCGCGCGATGTACTGCTTGCGGTACGCGTGAGGAAAGTCCGGGCTCCAGAGGGCGGGATGCCGGCTAACGGCCGGGCGGAGTGATCCGACGGAAAGCGCCGCAGAAAAGAAGACTCCCACCTGCGTCGCAAGGCGTAAAGGGAAAAGCTGAAACGGTGGTGTAAGAGACCACCAGCGTCGTGGCAACACGGCGGCTTGGCAAGCCCCATCCGGAGCAAGCGCGAATAGGAACGCTATGGGCCGGCCCGGTCCGCGTTCGGGTAGCGTGCGTGGAGCTGCACGGTAACGTGCAGACAAGATAAATGACCGTTCACGACAGAACCCGGCTTACAGGCCCACTTGGCATTTTTGTTACCCTGACAATCGGTACGGCCTTTGCCGTATTATTGAGGCTGTTTGTTGCTGCGCTTTATTTTGTTGAGGGGCTTTGTTGGACAGCTATTTTACTCTGCAATCGAATATTGAGGTTTCGGGCGAGTTTGTGGACCGCAAGAGCCGGTTTATTGCCCAGCTGGTCCATATTGAGTCCGAGGACGAGGCGAATGCCTTTATCGAGATGGTTCGCAAGCGTCATTATGACGCTCGACACAATGTTCCCGCGTGGATTTTGGTCGATGGACGCGAGCGCCAGAGCGATGATGGTGAACCGAGCCGCACGAGTGGTATGCCGACGCTCGAGGTGCTGCGCGGTGCGGGGCTCAAAAATGTTTGCTGCGTAGTGACACGCTATTTTGGTGGTACGTTGTTGGGACCTGGTGGCTTGGTACGCGCCTATACCGCGGCGACGCAGACGGCGGTGGCTGCGGCTCAGGAAGCCGGGCAGATCGTTGAGATGACGAGCGTCGTGCCGGTTGATGTGCGTGTGGCCTATCCGCAGTATGAGCAAGTGCTTCGTTTGGCCCAGGATTCGGATGCCAAGGTTTCGGATACCGATTACGCGGATGCCGTGACGATTCATTTGGTGTTTAAGGCGGGGGAGCAGGAGCCGTTTTGCGTTAAGATGCGCGAGCTTATGGCGGGGCGTGAGGAGATTGAGGTCAGCGCTCCCGAGTTTGCTGAGTTCTAACGACGACGGCCGGCGTGCTTTTGGATGAATCCCAAGCGCGCCGGCCGTCGTTTTATGTTGTCGCCGTTTACTCGGCGAGCTGCTTTAGCACATCGCAGGCGATGTCGACGGCGTCGTCGATGCAGCCGGGGCAGCTGCGGAGCGGACCCTGGTCCGATCCGACGCCTTTGAGCGTGCCGCAGACGGTCGTGGTGTTCTTCTCGCCAAAGCGCTTGGCAATCTCGCGCGACAGCTTGTAGGTCTGGCCCTTGGTCTTGGGGTTCTCCATACCATCGCTCATCACAAAGCCCATGATGGCCACGGCGCCCGAGATGGCGCCGCAGGTCTCGGTCATGCCGCCCATGCCGGCGCCAAAGCCCTCGGTGAGGGTAAAGGCGATCTGGGGGTCGAGCCCCACAGCGGGCGCGAGCGTGCAAGCGACAGCCTGGGCGCAGTTAAAGCCGCGGGCGTGGTACTCGGCAGCCTGAGCCTGGCAGGCGGCAGTGTTGAGCTGGGTGGTATCGATCTGCTTCATCGTTGTCTCCTTGTTCATGGTGTACCCGCCTATGGTACCCTTGCCGGCGCATTCGCTTATCGAGACCGCAGTGCATATCTCATTGTTTTTCGCCATCGAACACTTTCTTAAGATTTGGGACAAATAAACCTGATTAATTTGTCCCATAACCTATCGGCGGGATGGGTTGAGAGGGGTGCGGGGTAGCGGTATCGTGAACCGAATAAAAACAAAACCCAAGTAAGGGAGTTGGATATGAGCGAGCAGACCATCGGTACTACATGTGTTCAGGGCGGCTATCACCCGGGCGACGCGGAGCCGCGCCAGGTGCCCATCTACCAGTCCACCACGTGGAAGTACGACACGTCCGAGCACATGGGCAAGCTGTTTGACCTGGAGGAGTCTGGTTACTTCTACAGTCGTCTGCAGAACCCCACATGCGATCTCGTTGCCGCCAAGATCTGTGAGATGGAGGGCGGCACCGCTGCGATGCTCACGAGTTCGGGCATGGCCGCGAACTTCCTCGCGATCTTTAACGTGGCCGGTGCCGGCGATCATGTGGTCGCTAGCTCTGCTATTTATGGCGGTACGTATAACCTGCTCGCCCACACCATGGGCCGCATGGGCGTGACTTGCACGTTTGTCGCCCCCGACTGCACCGATGAGGAGCTGGAGGCAGCCTTCCGGCCCAACACCAAGCTCGTCTTTGGCGAGACGATCGCCAACCCCGCCCTTGCCGTGCTCGATATTGAGCGCTTTGCCAAGGCCGCACATGACCACGGCGTGCCGCTGATGGTCGACAACACCTTCCCGACGCCCGTGATGTGCCGTCCCTTTGAGTGGGGCGCCGACATCGTTACGCACTCCACCACCAAGTACATGGATGGACATGCTGCCTACCTGGGTGGCGTGATCGTCGACCACGGCCAGTTTGACTGGATGGCCCATGCAGACAAGTTCCCGGGTCTCACCACGCCCGACGAGAGCTATCACGGCGTGACCTATGCCGAGAAGTTCGGTCGCGAGGGTGCCTTCATTACCAAGGCAACCGCTCAGCTCATGCGCGACCTCGGCCCCATGCAGAACCCGCAGGCGGCGTTTTTCCTGAATAGCTCGCTCGAGAGCCTGCATGTGCGTATGCCGCGTCATTGTGAGAACGGCCTGGCCGTTGCTAAGTTCCTGCAGAGCCATCCCAAGGTGCGCTTTGTAAGCTATCCGGGCCTGGAGGGCGATAAGTACTATGACATCGCTCAGAAGTACATGCCTAACGGTACCTGCGGCGTGGTGAGCTTTGGCTTTAACGGTGGTCGCGCGGCGGCCGAGACCTTTATGAAGAGCCTTAAACTTGCCCAGATCGCCACGCATGTGGCTGACGCCCGCACCTGCTGCCTGCATCCCGCTAATGCCACACACCGCCAGATGAACGATGAGGAGCTCATCGCCTGTGGCATCTCCGCCGACATGGTGCGCCTGTCGTGCGGCCTCGAGGATACGGCCGATCTGATTGCCGACCTTGAGCAGGCGCTCGAGCAGTGCTAGGCTAGCTTCTCGTATGAAGCGACGGAGCCTCTTGGGGTTCCGGTGACATATAGTTCCGATTCCGTAGGCGGGACCCCAATCGCGACTGTTCGCAGGCGATTGGGGCCCCGTTTTTGCGTTGCACCACTCGAAAGGATGGATATGGAGAAAACTGCAGAGCAGCTGCGCCGCGAGCACATTGCCCTTGAGGGCGATACCCATGGCAAGAACAAATGGGCGATTCTGTTTACCGTGCTCATCATGACGTTTATGTCGTGTCTGGATTCGACCGTCGTGACCGTGGCGTTGCCCGTGATGCAAAAGGAGCTGGGCGTGGGCCTCGACCGCATCCAGCTGGTGAGCTCGGTGTACCTGCTTGCGACATGCGTGGCTATGCTGCCGTTTGGCCGCTTGGGCGACGTGCGCGGCAAGGTGGGCGTATTCCAGCTGGGCGTAATCGTTTTTACGGTCGGCTCGCTGCTTTGCGGCCTTTCGAGTTCGCTAGAAGTTCTTATTCTGGCACGCATTGTGCAGGGCGTCGGCTGCGCGGCGGCCATGGCTAACAACATGGGTATCATCACCGAGTCGTTTCCGGCGCGCGAGCGCGGTCGTGCCATGGGTATTCTCGCGACCTTCGTGGCCCTCGGCATGATGTGTGGCCCCGTGCTGGGCGGCATGCTGGTGGCAAGCTTTCCCTGGGAGAGCATCTTCCTCATCAACCTGCCCATTGGCGTCATCTCGTTTATCGTGGGACTCTATACACTACCGCATGTTAAGCCGGAGGCCGGCGAGCGCCCCATGTCCCTGATTGAGGCTGCTCGTCGCTGCTTTGCAAATTCGGCCTTCACCATCAACCTTGCTTGCATGCTCATCGTGTTCGTTGGTATTGGCGCATCCGAGTTTATCCTGCCGTTCTATTTTCAGGACGCTCACGGCTTTGGTTCCGATATCTCTGGACTACTCTTTTTGGCGCTGCCGATGGTGAATGCCTTTATCGGCCCGCTTTCGGGTACGGTTTCGGACCGCGTTGGCTGCGAGGGACCCACGGCGGTCGGTCTAGGCGTGTACGTGTGCGGTCTCTTTGCGGTAAGCACGCTTGACGAGCGCTCTTCTATCCCTGTGATCGTGTGTTGCGTCGCGTTTATGTCGTGCGGTACGTCGATTTTCCAGAGCCCCAATAACTCGCTGTATATGGGCTCAGCTCCTCGCGAAGCACTCGGTTTTGCGGGCAGCTTGGGCAGTTTGGCGCGATACGCCGGCATGGCACTCGGCATTACGGCGGCGTCGCATATCCTGTATGGGCAGATGAGCGTGGCGATGGGCGAGGCCGTGACCAGTTTTGTTGCGGGCCGTCCGGATGTGTTCCTGTTTGGTTTTCGTTCGGTGTTCTATGTGTTGATGGCCGTGGCAGCCGTGGGCTTTGCGCTCGCCATGGTGCGTTTGGTGAAGATGCGCGCCCGCCATTAGCGTGTTGGGAGGCTGTCTGCCACGATTCGCGCCGTCCCAAAAAGACTGGTTTGTGGTGCGATGTGGCTTGTGGGACGGGCGGGGGTCGGTCCGTGGTAGACTATCGAACAACGTTTATTAATCGCGCGGTATCGTTGCCGCGAGAAGGGGTTGCGCCATGCAGGAGCTTGAGGATCGTATTCGCCATGACGGCATCGTAAAGGCCGGTAACGTCCTTAAGGTTGATGCCTTCCTCAACCACCAGTGCGACGTTGAGCTGTTCGACCACATGGGTGCCGAGTGGGCCCGTCTGTTCGAGGGTGCCGAGATCAACAAGATCCTGACGATTGAGGCTTCGGGCATTGGCATGGCTTGCATCGCAGCCCAGCATTTTGGCGGCGTGCCGGTGGTCTTTGCCAAGAAGGCACAGTCCATCAACCTCGACGGCGAGCAGTATGCCACGACCATCTACTCCTTTACTAAGCAGAAGGAGTACCCGGTCATCGTTGGTAAGCGTTTTCTGTCCGAGGGCGACAAGGTCCTGATCATCGACGACTTCTTGGCCAACGGCTGCGCGCTCGAGGGTCTTATCAAGATCTGCGAGGCTGCGGGTGCCGAGGTATCCGGTATTGGCATTGCGGTGGAGAAGGGCTTCCAGGGCGGTGGCGATAAGCTCCGCGAGCGCGGCTTCCGCGTTGAGAGCCTGGCCCGTATCGCCGATATGGACTGCGAGACCGGCGAGATCACCTTCGCCTAAGCGCGCAACACAAGCGATTGGTATGCGATGTGACAAAGGGACTGTCCCTTTGTCACATTTTTTGTATGAGGGGAGGTGTTGATATGGATGAGAACAAGATGGGGTGGCGCGAGTATGCGCGCTATGCCGAGATGTCGGCCGAGGAGTTGGCGCGCGATTGCGAGGTGCAGGTGTTTCGCGCGACGGGTCCGGGCGGACAAGGCGTCAACACGACGGACTCTGCTGTGCGCATGAAACATGGGCCCACGGGGATTGTCGTGACGGCGCGCGAGAGCCGTAGTCAGTTTCAGAATCGCGCGAGCTGCCTGCGTAAGCTGCGCGCAGAGCTTGAGCGTCGTGGCCGTCCGCCGCGCCGTCGCGTCAAGACCAAAGTGCCCCAGCGATCGCGCCAGCGCAGGCTCAACGACAAGCACTTCAATGCGATTAAAAAGGCTAACCGTCGCAAGCCGGGGAGCGACGAGTAGCCGATTGTTTCGCTGGTCTTGCTAGCGGGTGGGGTGCCAGACTTGGAGGGCGCCGGGTAGGATGTCGACTTCGATGCGCGAGGCGACGATGGGCTCGCCGTCGGCCTGGATGGGGTAGTCGGGCTCCTCAAAAGTTAGCTCGGCATGGCGGCAGCGGCGCATGCGAACCGGTGGCAACTTGGTATGGTGGCCGTCCTTGGCCGAAAGGAACATAGGCAGGGCTACCGCGCGAGGGACGGGGCCGCAGGCGTAGCAGACGTCGAGCATGCCGTCGCAGGGGTCGGCATCGGGGCAGATGCGATAGCCCGAGCCATACGTGGGGCCCAGCTGTATCGCCATAATGATCGCCCTCACGCGCTCTGTGGGCGCGCCGTCAAAGCTGACTGTCATAGGATAGTTGCGATAGCGTAGGCCAAACTGCTCAAGTCCCGAGAGGGTGTAGAGCGGCGCGCCCGTCAAGCCGGTCTTTTTGCGCAGCTCGGTGGTGCTAAGGCCGATGGCAGCATCGATGCCGACCGAGAGCGTCTGGTCGTAGTACTCAACGGTAGCCTCGCCGCTGCCGCTCGCAGGGCTCCACGAGCGAATGCGCCCGATATCCTGACGCTGCAGCTCGCAGGTGAGCAGCGCGCCAAAATCCTTGCCGGAGAAATCGTCGATGCCGAGCGTCTGGGCAAAATCGTTGCCGGAGCCCACGGGCAGGACGGCAAGAGCGGGGCGGGCGTTCTCCTTTTGCGTCATAAGCCCGTTGACGACCTCGTGAATCACGCCGTCGCCGCCGAGTGCGATAACGGTGCGATAGCCCTGAGCCTGTGCGGCCAGCTCCTTGGCGTGTCCCATACGCTCGGTCAACACCAGGTCAAACTGGGATGCGCGTGCAGTCATGTCCAAAAAGCGTTGCAGGCGTTCGGCAACTTCGCGTGCCGCACCCGACTGGGCGGCTGGGTTGGCGATGATGAGCGTGCGACCAAAATCAGTTGCGTGCATGGGGCGACTCCCGGCGTGTGACATGACGGTGCGGTCGCGCTCAGGTCGAATTAGCCCCGATTGTGGCTGCACGGCGATTATTACATCTACTCTATCAGGTCGTTGTGGCGCTCGATAGCATCCGCTACCGTACCGCCCTCATCCACAATAAGCGAACGGCGCTTGGGTGAGATGATGCGCTGGGCGGGGTACACGCCGCGGTGTCCGCCGGTTAGGTAGCTGATAAAGGCCACGATGACAAAGAACCCGGCGGCCGTGCCGTGGAACAGGTCGATGGCCATCATGCAGGTGGTGATGGGCACGTTGAGGCCGGCGCAGAACACGCCGAGCATGCCGAGAGCCGCCAGAAAACTGGGGTCAAGCCCGGTAAGGCAGCCGATCCAGCCGCCGAGCGCCGCACCGATGCCAAACAGAGGCGTGACCTCGCCGCCTTGGAAGCCGGCGCCCAGGGTAAGCGCTGTGACGACCAACTTGATGGCTGCGTCCGCCAGGGTGGTGTTGCCTGCAAACCCGGCGCCGGAAAGCCACGTGGAAAGGCCGGCGTAGTCCCAGGCGTCGAGGAGGGCGTAGGCGGCCAAAACCACGAGTGCGCCTATGAGTGCGCGAACGAGGTAATTGGTGATAAAGCGGCCGTACAGGCTCTTGACGGTACGAACCGACCAGGCAAAGAGACGTGCGGTGAGACCAAAGATGATGGCGCTGATGACTACGATGACAACCGTCCGTGGTGTCATGTTGGGAACGCTGGCGATGACATTCGCCTCGTACTCGGTTCCCAAGGCAAGCGACGTAAAGTAGCCGGTAAACGAGGCGACCAGGCAGTAGATGCCCGCGGTGTAGTCGATCTTGCCGATAAAGCACATCTCCATGCCAAAGAAAGCTCCAGCAAGGGGTGAACCGAATACGGCGCCAAAGGCCGACGAGATGCCGGCGAGCATGAGGTCGTGGTGGTCATGCTTTTTGAGGTGGGCGAGGCTCGAGATGTTGCTGGCGATGGTGCCGCCAATCTGCACCGCAGCTCCCTCGCGACCGGCCGACCCGCCCGTTAGGTGCGTGAGCGTGGAGCAGACGAAGGTGAGAACGGCCATGCGCATATGGATGAGGCGTGTGCCCAGAGCGGAGTCGATGACCAGGTTGTTACCGCGTTTGGCGGCAAGGCCGTGGTTTTTGTACACCCATGCGGTGGCAACGCCCACAACGGGAAGCAAGGCGTAGACCCATGCATGGTGCTCGCGATAGTCGGTCGCGATATTCAGCGAGGTCAAAAACGCCCAGGCGGCAACGCCCATGGCGAGCGAGACGATGACGACGAGTGTGAGCAACTTGGCGCTCGCGAGTAGGTTGCGGGCGTTGCGGCGCGTGTCGGCGGCCAAGAGATGCTCGGAGCGGGTGAGCTGATGCCTGCCGGCCATGATGACGTCGTTCAGGGAGAAAAAGCCGCCGTCGTCGAGCGACTGAGAATGATCCTGCGCTTCGTTTGCGCTTTCGGGTTTGTCGGTAAAAGTCATACGTTCCTCTTTTGGGTTGCAACACGAGCATTATAAAACGCGGTAAACGCGACGAGCCGGTGGGTTGGTTTTGGTTTTGTTTCGCGGCTTGCGGCCGACAGATGTATTCGCGGCCGCGGGCCAGGTCTTGAGCAGGCGGCGAGGGATTATACTGAGAGAAACATAAAGAATCGGCGCTTTTGTTGCGCGCCGCAGCATGCTAGAGGTGTATATGGCTGAGAAACTCATTCCGTTGGAGGACGCGCAGGCGATCGTCTTGTCGCACGTGAATCGCACCGAAGTCGTCGAGATTCCCGTGTGGCAGGCCGCCGGTCTTCCCTTGGCAGAGGATGCGGTGGCCGATATCGACATCTCGCCGTTTGCCAACAGCGCTATGGACGGATATGCCGTGCGCTCGGCGGACTTGGCGCAGGCATCTGGCGAGGCGCCGGTGACGCTCGACGTTATCGGACACGAGGCTGCGGGCCATGTGTTTGAGGGCACAATCGGCGCGGGCGAGACGGTCCGCATCATGACGGGCGCGCCGGTACCCGAAGGTGCCGATGCCGTGGTGAAGTATGAGATCGTCGATGTGCTCGTCGGTGACGGCAACGAGGGTTCGCGTGTGAGGTTCTCGGCGCCTGCCAAGGTAGGGGAGAACGTTCGCTCTGCCGCCGAGGAGGCCCATGCCGGCGATGTTGTGATGCACGCCGGCGAGGTCGTGGCTCCGGCGGGCGCCGGCTTGTTGGCGAGCGCCGGGTATGCGAGCGTGAAGGTGCATGCCGCGCCGCGTGTGGGCATTATCTCGCTGGGCACGGAGCTGGTCGCGCCGGGTGAGCTGCCGGCGCGCGGGCAGATTCGCGACTCCAACTCGTCGGCGTTGATGGCCGAAGCGCTCGATGCAGGAGCCGAGCCCGTGTTCTACGGCATTGCGCCCGATGATGAGCAGGCGATTGCCGAGCTGGTGCATCGCGCCGTGCTGGAGTGCGATTTTGTCATTACGAGCGGTGGCGCCTCGGCAGGCGACTACGACTACGTGACGGCGCTCGTCCGGCGCGAGGGCGAGGTGCTGTTCGATCGCATCTCGATGCGTCCGGGCAAGGCCATCACGTTTGGCTTGCTTGGGGGTAAGCCCTACCTGGGACTTTCAGGCAATCCGGCCGCGGCGTATGTAGGCTTTGAGATGCTTGCGCGTCCGGCGATCCGCAAGATGCGCGGCTTTGCCGAGGGTACGCGTCCCGTGCAGCAGGCGACGCTCACGCACGGCGTGAAAAAGCGACAGCATCGCCGCTTCTTCGATCGCGCCACGGTTTTGCGCGACCCCGAGACCGGTGAGCTGTTGGTGACCGAGGCCAAGACGCAGAATTCGGCGCTGCTCGGCACGATGCAGCGGGCTAACTGCCTGTTGCGTGTTGACGAAGGACCGTGCGACCTCAAGGTGGGCGATGTCGTGGACGTTGTTCGCGTCGACCTGCCCGAGGGCGCCGTGTTGTAAGAGGAATGCTATGGAGCTGAAGATATCGATCGTGACGTGCTCGGATACGCGCGATCTTGCCCAGGACGAGGCTGGAGCCGCACTCGAGGAACTTATCGAGGCGCAGGGCTGGACGGTCGCCTCGCATGTGGTCGTGCGCGACGACGTCAGCGAGATCGGTGATGCCATTGTGGAAGCCGCCGATGAGTGCCACGCCAATGTCGTGCTCACCTGCGGCGGCACGGGGCTTTCGATGCGCGATGTGACGCCCGAGGCGACGCGTACCGTCTGCGATCGCGATGTGCCGGGTATTGCCGAGGCGATCCGTGCGTACTCCATGACCAAGACGCGCCGCGCCATGCTCTCGCGCGCCGTGTGCATGCAGCGTGGGTATACGCTTGTCATCAACTTTCCGGGATCCACGAAAGCGGCCCGCGAAAGCTGGGAGGCCGTGAGCGACCAGCTGGAGCATGCGGCCCAGATGACGGCGGGCGGCGGGCACACCAAATAAGCGCACTACCTGCGGCGGAGCGACCTTGCGAGTCGCTCCGCCTTTTTATGCATCGACAGCGCGGGCCGTCTCGTGGTTATTGGTAAAAGAAAATTATCAGGCGAGAAATCTTTATCACTGATATTATTCGCACGAAAGTATAATCTAATTACAGAATAAAGCTCGCGGTGGGGTACCCGGGCACAAGGTCCGAAAGGGTTGAACATGTTCGATATGGTTTCTCGCCGCGGATTCGTCTCGCTTTCTGCTGTCGCCGCTGCCGGCCTTGGTCTTGCCGGCTGCTCGGGCAACAATACGTCCGAGCCGGCCGGATCCGATGCCGGTTCTGCTAAGGCATCTTCCAAGAAAGCTGTCGAGCTGCAGGTCTTTGCCGCCAACTCGCTCGAGAAGGCTCTGCCCGAGGTTCAGGAGCTTTATACCGACCAGACCGGCACCGCCTTTGCCGACACGCAGTTCAAGGCCTCCGGCGACCTCGTCGAGCAGATGCGCGCCGGTGCCGCCGTTGACGTGCTCATCACAGCCTCCAAGGGCACCATGGATGACGCCGAGGCCGCCGAGCTCGTCGACGCCGACACCCGTGAGGATATGTTCGTCAACGACCTCGTGATCATTCGCGCTGAGGGCTCCGACACCAAGGTCGAGGCCATCGCCGACGTCGCGAATCTGGACGGCAAGATCGCCATTGGCGACGCCAAGACCGTTCCCGCCGGCAAGTACGCCAACCAGGCCCTGGCCTCCGTGGGCCTCTACACCGGCACCGAGGGCGACGACGGCGAGTACGCCCCCGAGATCGCCGACAAGGTGGCCCTGGCCGACAAGGTCGGCACGGCTGCGTCTTACGTCTCTACAGGCGACTGCGTGGCTGGCTTTGTCTACAGCTCCGACATCTACCGCTACGACGGCATCGAGGAGGCCTTTGTGTGTCCCGAGGACTCGCATAAGCCCATCGTGTATCCGGGCGCTGTCGCCGATGGCTCCGAACATGCCGACGAGGCCAAGGCGTTTATCGACTTTTGCCTGTCCAACAAGAAGGCCCAGAAGATTTGGGCCAAATACGGCTTTGAGCTTTCCGCGTAGTGCGGCTTGGCGCGATAATTCCATCGTTTTGTGTTTAACTCCGTCCTTGTATTCTCTTGGAGCTTTTTGTGCTTAATAGATTCCGCATGCTTGTCGCCTGTGCTTTGACCTTCGCGCTTTGCTGGGTGCCGGGATTTGCGTTTGCTGGGGACGCCGAGGACGGGGCCCAGGTTGCTGCGACCGCTCATGGGCTTTCCTATGGGATCGAGGGTTTTGAGCGGTTGGCCAAGGGGACCGCTCGTGCCATGGAGGGCCAGCCTGAGGGCTACCGGTTTCCCGTTGACGAGGACGTGGACCTTGTAGTGGCGCCTGCTGCCGATCGCGTTGTGGTGTGGATATCGCCCAAGGCGGTCGAGAAGTATGGATTGGATCCGCAGGACAACGAGTGCGTATCGGGCCTCAAGGCCCTCGTCTGTGAGCTCGACAGCGCAAACTGCATGGGAGGTGCGCAGCTGGGGGACGTGGATCTTCCTTGGTATGTCACGGCGGAAACAACGTTTGATGCCGGCGGGTATACCTATGGCTTTGACGAACGCGGTGCGGATGGGGACCGCTATGTGGTGATTGCATCGGCCTCGGGTGATGCCAAGGGCGGCGCGCGTTGGCTTGATAGCGCTCAAATGGTAGAAGCATCGTCAGTCGTGTTGCGGAATGAGCAGGGGCCCTTGACCTCTTTGGCCTCCTTTTTAGGCGGCATCGACTACCGCCCGTTTTGGGTGTCTATCAAAACGAGCGGCCTTGCCCTGCTGATTGCCTTTGCACTGGGCTTGTTTGCCGCGTGGAAGACTATGGGTACCTCGAGTCGCATCAAGGGCCTGCTCGATTCGGTCTTTACGATTCCTATGGTGCTGCCGCCCACGGTCTGCGGCTTTCTGCTCCTCATGCTGTTTGGCCGCTCGACCGGGGTGGGCCAGTGGCTCATCGCGCACGGCATCTCGATCGTCTTTACCTGGCCCGCGGCGGTCATTTCGGCCGTCGTTGTGTCGTTTCCGCTGGTCTACCGCACGGCGCTCGGAGCCTTCGAGAGCCTCGACACGCAGATGCTCGACGCCGCGCGCACGCTCGGGTGGTCCGAACGTCGCATCTTTACCAAGCTTATGATGCCGCTCGGCTGGCCCTCGATTGCCGCCGGTACGGTGCTCGCCTTTGCCCGCGCCATGGGAGAGTTTGGCTGCACGCTGTTCTTTGCGGGCAACTATGCCGGCATTACGCAGACCATTCCCATCGCCATCTACTTTGAGTGGATGGGCGGCAACACGTCGGTAGCTCTCTTTTGGGTCATTGTCGTAATCGTGTTCAGTTTCCTGGTCATCCTGTTCATCAACATGTACACGGCGCATTCGCAAAAGTATCGCGAACGGGGCTTTTCCCGTGCGGAGCGCAAGCAGGCCAAAGAGCTCGCCGGACAGGGCGATTCGCTTGACCCGGTGGGCGGTGATGCCTTGCGTATCGATCGCGAGGCGCTGGCCGAGCTTATGCGCGATGGCGCGGTCGCAAAGGGAGGTCGATAAGCCATGTCGCTCGTTCTGGATATCAAAAAGCGCTATCCGGGCTTTACCCTCGACATTCAGCTCGATGCCGGCGAGGAGCGTGTGGCGCTGCTGGGCGCCTCGGGTTGCGGCAAGAGCTGCACGTTGCGCTGCATTGCCGGCGTGGAGACACCCGACGAGGGCAAGATCGTCGTCAACGGCGTGACCTTTTTTGACTCGGCGGCGGGTATCAACCTGTCGCCCCAGGAGCGAAAATGCGCCCTGCTGTTCCAAAACTATCAGCTGTTTCCCAACATGACGGTGGCCGATAACGTTTGCGCCGGTGTTAAGGATGCGGGTGACGCCGCCGCGCGCAAAAAGCTCGCCGAGCGTTATCTGGGCATTTTCGGTCTGGCCGATTTTGTCGACCGCTACCCCGTGCGCCTCTCGGGCGGTCAGCAGCAACGCGTGGCGCTTGCGCGCATGGTGGCGGCGCATCCGGGCATCTTTATGTTCGATGAGCCCATGAGCGCGCTCGACGCGTATCTCAAGAGCGCGCTCGAACAGAACATGCTCGACCTGTTCGATGTGTGCAACCGTACCGTGCTCTACGTGAGCCACGACATCGACGAAGCGTGCCGCCTGTGCCGGCGCATTTGTGTGATGCACGACGGGCATATGGAGGAGATCGGCTCCGTCGAGGACGTGGTCCGCCGGCCGCAAACCTTGGCTGCGCTGCGCCTGACGGGCTGCAAGAATACGAGCCGCGCGCGCAAGATCGGCGACGAAGAAGTTGAGGCCCTCGACTGGGGCATGACCTTCAACGTGGGTCGTGAGGTTCCCGATAACGTGGCGTACCTGGGTATTCGTGCGAGCTACTTCCATGTGGACAACCGTGCTGAGCGGGGTCGCAACAGCTACGACCTGCATGTGGCCCGCGTGAGCGATTCACGTTTTGAGCGCCTGGTGCTGCTGGACGTGCCGCGCGCCGACGCGCCGACGCGCCTGCAGTGGAAGGTCAACAAAGTGCGCATGCCTGTCGACGAGCTGCCGCAAGCAGGCGAGACGCTGCGCATGCATTTTGATGCCAGCAGGATCCATTTGGTTTGTCGATAGCGCCGGGTAATGCCGTCGGGGAATATAAGCCTCGGCGGCTTTGTTTTTGCCGTTCGCCGAATGAGGAATGACAAACTCTTATCAATCAAGATAATTATTTATTAAACGAAGGCACACGACGCTGTCGTACGAATGTCAACGGTGTTCGCATGGTCGATGACCGTTGGTATAGTTGACCTCAACTTGTAAAGGAAGGTGCGCACATGCCGCAGACGACATACATTCGCCGCGTTGCCGCGCGTGCCCTATATATGGCTCGGAGCCGCATATGAGCAGGTATGTTCACGGCTCCGGGAGAGACGACGCACAACTAAATAATCGACCGCAAAGCAGGTTCCCTAAAATTCCGGGTTTGAGCACGGTCGGGCAATCGCCGTCCGTCGTGCATCGATACCGCTGTTATCCGTTTTTGGTTCGAGAGGGGAACCGTTATGGCTGAAGAAATTGATTTCCATCCGATGTGGGAGAGCCTCGGCATGAATCTTGCCGACCACGACATGCTGCTGGGCGCCGTGGGCCAGATGTACGGCGATATGTTCCTGACGCAGAACAATCGCCCCAAGTCCACGTCCTACCTGGATTTTGTCGCCACCAACATCCACAGCGGCCGTATTAAGGAGATGCTCGACAAGAAGGAGGCCGGCGAGGCCACCAAGATCGTGGGCAGCTTCTGCGTCTACGTGCCCGAGGAGATTGTGCTCGCCTGCGACGGTATCCCCGTGGGTCTGTGCTCGGGTGCCGATTGGGCGACCGACAAGGTCGAGGAGCACTTGCCGCGCAACACTTGTCCGCTCATCAAGAGCTTTGCCGGCTTTAAGCTGGGCGAGGTCTGCCCCTACATTGAGTCGAGTGACTTGGTGGTAGGCGAGAACACCTGCGACGGCAAGAAGAAAGCCTACGAGTTCTTTGCCACGCAAAAGAACATGTACGTCATGGATATTCCCAACGTACACGACGAGTCGACGCTCGTGACCTGGAAGGCCGAGGTCAAGAAGCTCGCAGCCAAGATCGAGGAAGAGTGTGGCGTCAAGATTACGCCTGAGCGTCTGAAGGCCGCCATCCGCGCCGTCAATGAGAAGCGTCGCGCCCTGCAGCGCCTCGCTGCCACGCGCGCTGCCGACCCAGCGCCCATCAGCGGTCTCGACAGTCTGCTGACCGTTCAGGCCGCCTTTATGGACGACACGCCGCGTCTGACCGGGGCCATCAACGATATGGCGGCTGAGTGCGAGCAGCGTGTCGAGGCCGGCGAGGGCGTGGCGCCCAAGGGGACCAAGCGCATCCTGTACACCGGCACGCCCATGGCCGTGCCCAACTGGAAGCTGTTCAACCTCATCGAGAAGGCCGGCGGCGTTGTGGTAGGCGAGGAGTCCTGCACGGGTTCGCGCCATTACAAGGACCTGGTCGACGAGTCCGGTGAGACGGTTGACAAGATGCTCGATGCCATCGCCGAGCGCTACTTTAAGATCAACTGTGCCGTCTTTACGCCCAACGACCAGCGTATGAAGGACATTGTCCAGATGGCCAAGGACCTGCACGCCGACGGCATCGTCGACGTGGCCCTGCAGTTCTGCACGCTCTACGAGATGGAGTCGTTTGCCGTGGAGAAGGCCGCCGAGGAAGCCGGCATTCCGTTTATGCACATCACGACCGACTACGCCGGTGAGGATGCAGGCCAACTGCAAACCAGAATTGAGGCTTTCTTGGAAACCATTTAGGGCTATCCGTCCCGGCGGCTTCCCTAGGCACCCGATCTTGCCGTTCAAACCGTCGCTTGCGTGCCAAAGTACGCGGCGCGCCTCTTTCACGGCAACCTCGGGCACCTGGGAAAGCCGTTTCCTTGGTTGGTTAAAAGGTTTAGGAGTTATATGTCGGAAAATATTGAGCAGTCGTTGCCCAGCACGTTTGAGGAGTTCAACGAGCAACGCAAGGCGGCGTTCATTCGCGTCAAGGATTATAAACAGGCGGGTAATCGTCTGGTCGGCTTTTTGTGCAGCTATACGCCGCTCGAGATTATCGATGCCGCGGGGGCTGCGAGCGTGGCTCTGTGCGGTACGTCCGATGAGGTGATTCCCGAGGCCGAGAAGGTGCTGCCGGCAAATCTGTGTCCGCTCATCAAATCGACGTACGGCTTTGCCTACTCGCAAAAGTGCCCGTTTACGTACTTTAGCGACATGATCATCGGCGAGACCACCTGCGACGGCAAAAAGAAAATGTACGAGTTGCTCAACGAGCTCAAGCGCACGCACATCCTGCATCTTCCGCAGGGCCGCGATCGCGCTTATGAGCGTGAGGGCTGGTACGAGGAGTGCCGCCTGCTCAAGGAGGAGCTCGAGAACTTCTACGGCATCACGATCACCGACGATGACCTGCGCGCCGCCGTGCGTCGTCGCAACCGCCTGCGTGCCGCCCAGCTCGAGATGTTTGCGTTGCAGGCCAACCAGCCGGCGGCCATGAGCGGCGTCGACCTGATGAGCACCATGTTTGCCGGTACGTTCAGCTTTGATATCGTGGCCTATACGGAGCAGCTGGAGCAAAAGGTCGCCAAGCTGCGCGAGGCCTACGAGGCCGGCGAGCGCCCGGTTGCGGCGGATGCCAAGCGCATTCTGATCACCGGCTGCCCGGTGGGAGGCGTGATCAACAAGATAGGCCGTACTATCGAGTCCAACGGCGGTGTGGTCGTGTGCATGGACGACTGCTCGGGCGAGCGCACGGCCGCCATGATGATCGACCCGGAGGCTCCCGATATCCTGCGCGCCATCGCCGACCGCTACCTTGACATCAACTGCTCGGTCATGACGCCCAATGACGGTCGTATGGAAAACACGCTGACCATGTGCGAGAAGTATCATGTCGATGGCGTGGTAGAGAGCGTGCTGCAGGCATGCCACACCTTTAACGTGGAGAGTGCGCGCATGCAGGAGGCCGTCGAGGGTGCGGGTATTCCGTATATGAAGATCGAGACCGACTACAGCAACGGCGACATGGGCCAGATCGAGACGCGTATCGCCGCCTTTATCGAAACCCTCTGACGTCTGAGGCACCCGACCTTCCGGCTCCAACCCTCCTCGCGTACCTTGAGTACGCTTCGTCGGGCTTGTCGCTCGGAATCTCGGGCACCTCAGACGCCAGAGGGCCGTTGTTGCAGCAGTGTCTGATCGTTTGATTTTCTTGCTGATTAGGAGAGAGCCATGATAGGGATCGGGATCGATATCGGGTCTACGGCGGCTAAAGCTGCTGTGGTCGACGGGGCGGGTTCGGTGGCGTGGACGTGCGTGCAGCCAACCGGGTTCTCCTCGGTCGATGCTTCCGAGCGGCTGCGCGAGGCACTGGCAGCGGCTGGCTATGACGTGGCTGACGACGACGTGCGCGTGATCGCGACCGGCTACGGTCGTGTCGCCGTGCCCTATGCGCACAAGGTCGTGACCGAGATCACCTGCCACGGCGCCGGTGCCGTGCGCCTGTTTGGTGATCACGGCACGGTGATCGATGTGGGCGGTCAGGATACCAAGGTCATCCAACTCAAGGGCGGCCGCGTGGCCAAGTTCGCCATGAACGACAAGTGCGCTGCCGGCACGGGGCGCTTTTTGGAGATCATGGCCGACCGCCTAGGCATTTCCCAGCAGCAGATGGCCGACCTGGCGCGTTCCGGCGAGCCTACCAAGATCAGCAGCATGTGCACGGTGTTTGCCGAAAGCGAGGTTATCAGCCTGATCGGTCGCGGTGAGCCGCGCGAGAACATCGCACGTGGCGTGATCGACAGCGTGGTCTCGCGCGTGGCGACCATGGCCGGGCAGGCGGCGGGTGCTCCGTACTACCTGACGGGAGGTCTGTGCGAGAACGCCTACGTTGTGGAGCGGTTGGGCGAGCTACTGGGGTCGCCGGTGACCACCTCGCCCCAGGCTCGCTTTGCCGGTGCCATCGGCGCGGCGATTCGCGCACAGGCGCTCAATTAATGCATCCGCCCCAGGCTCGCATTCATGCGTATACTGGGAGAAAATGATTGACCGATGAGAGGAGGTATCGATGGCTAACGATCAGATTAAGCTCACGTCTATGACTGCCGCGAGCGGTTGAGCCGCCAAGTTGGCTCCCGGAGCCCTCGCCCAGGTCCTGGGCGACTTGCCAAATGTGCCCAACGACAATCTGCTCGTGGGGTTCGATACCTCCGACGATGCGAGCGTTTTCCGCGTAGGGGAGAACCTGGGGCTCGTGCAGTCCATCGACTTCTTCCCGCCGATGGTCGACGATCCCTATCTGTTCGGCCAGATCGCCGCGGCCAACTCGCTGTCGGACATCTACGCCATGGGCGGGCGGCCGAGCCATGCCATGAACTTGCTGTGCATCCCGAGCTGCCTGGGCGTCGAGGTTGCCGGCCAGATTCTGGCGGGTGGCGCCGACAAGTGCGTCGAGGCCGGCTGCTCCATCGTGGGCGGTCATACCATCAACGACGACGAGCCCAAGTATGGCCTGTCCGTGAGCGGCTTTGTCGCGCTCGACCGCATGCTCGCCAACAGCGGCGCGCACGTGGGCGATGTTCTGCTGCTGACCAAGGCGATTGGCTCGGGCATCATCACCACGGCCATTAAGGGCGAGCTCATCGAGCAGGACGAGGCCACAGCCATGTTTGACTCGATGCGCACCCTTAACGAAGCGCCGATCCGTCTGGCCGAGGGGCTCGAACTTCACGGCTGCACCGACATTACGGGCTTTGGCCTGATCGGGCACGCGTGCGAGATGGCCGAGGGTTCGGGTGTGCAGGTTGAGCTTACGTCGGGGGCGGTACCGCTCTTTGACCAGGTTCTCGACATGGCGCGTCTTGGCATTATCCCCGCCGGCGCCTACCGCAACCAGGACTTCTTTGGCCTGCGAGTGGCTGCCGACGAGGACCTGGAGCCGGGCATGCTGGATGCGCTGTACGATCCGCAGACGTCTGGTGGCCTGCTTATCGCGGCGCCTGCTGCCGATGTGGATGAGCTTGCGCGCCGCCTGCATGCCGAAGGACGTATCGCCGCCGTCGTCGGTCGCGTGTGCGAGCCGGTGCCAGGCGGCCCTGCCGTCCGCGTTGCCCGTTAACGACACGTTTATCGAACTATGCACCGTTCTAGAACGATTTATTCGAAAGGGAAAAAAGCTATGTCTACCAAGATTGAAGTCAATGCCATGGGCGATGCCTGCCCGCTGCCCGTCGTCAAGACGCTCAAAGCCCTGAAGCAGCTCGATGGCGAGGGCACCGTCGTGACCTCGGTCGATAACGAGACCGCCGTCAAGAACATCTCCAAGATGGCGCAGGAGAAGGGCTGCACGACTTCGGTCGAGAAGATCTCGGACGCCGAGTGGCACGTGACTGTCGCGACCGCCGGTGCCGTGGCCGTTGCAGACCCCGAGCAGGACGGTGCCGCTTTCTGCGACGCTAGCGCCGGCAAGGGCAAACTCGTCATTTCCGTCTACACCGATTGCATGGGCCGTGGCGACGACGAGCTGGGCCACAAGCTCATGAAGGCGTTTATCTTTGCCGTGACGCAGCAGGAGGAGCTGCCTGCGACCATGTTGTTCTACAACGGCGGCGCCAAGCTCACCGTCGAGGGGTCGCCGGTGCTCGATGACCTGAAGGGCCTGGCGGAGCAGGGTGTCGAGATTCTCACCTGCGGTACCTGCCTGGACCACTTTGGCATTAAAGACCAGCTTGCGGTGGGCGAGGTCACCAACATGTACGTGATCGTGGAGAAGATGGAGCAGGCCGTGCGCGTCGTGCGCCCGTAGCGTATTGGTTGGAGTTGCTATGAGGGAGAAGCGCCCGGCGCTTGTCATCACGTTTCCCACCACGGCGGCCGCCATGGGCTGCGAGTCCCTTTGCATCGAGCGCGGCCTTCCCGGGCGAACGATTCCCGTGCCCGGGGAGGTCGCTGCCGGCTGCGGTCTGGCGTGGAAGGCGTTGCCTGCCGATGAGGAGCTGCTGCGTGCCGAGCTTGCCGCAGCGGGCATTCCCACCGAGGGCTATACCGTGATTGATATGTGGGAGGTCGTGCGATGATCTATCTGGATAACGCGGCGACGACCATGCACAAGCCGCAGACGGTCATCGATGCCGTGACGCAGGCGATGTGCTCGCTCGGCAATGCCGGGCGCGGCGCCACGTCGGGCGCCCTCCATGCCGCTCGTACGATTCACGGTTGCCGTGTCAAGCTCGCGCGCCTTTTAGGTTGCCCGAGGGCGGACCATGTGTGCTTTACGCCCAACTCCACGGCGGCGCTCAACACCGCCATTAATGGCGTGGTGCGCCCTGGCGACCGCGTGGTCACGACGGTGCTCGAGCACAACTCGGTGTTACGCCCGCTCAATCGCTTGGCGACGGAGCGGGACGTGACCGTTGAGCATGCAGGCTGTGATACCAACGGCGTGCTCGACTACGACGAACTCGAGCGGCTTGTCACGCCCGGTACGCGTGCCGTGGTGGTTACGCATGCCTCCAATGTGACCGGCAACGCGATCGACATCGCGCGCGTGGCGGCCATGGCCCATGCTGCCGGTGCGCTTGTGATCGTCGATGCCTCGCAATCTGCCGGCACGGCGCATATCGATATGCGGGCTATGGGGCTCGACGTGGTGTGCTTTACCGGCCACAAGGGGCTCATGGGCCCGCAGGGGACCGGTGGCCTGGCCGTGGCGGAGGGCATTGATGTGGCTCCCTGGGCCATGGGCGGCACGGGCGTGCACAGTTTCGATGCACTGCAGCCGCTTGATTGGCCCACGCGGCTCGAGGCGGGCACGCTCAACGGTCACGGTATCGCCGGCCTCTTCGCCGGTCTCGACTTTATCGAGGCACAAGGCGGGGTCGAGGCGATTGCGGCGCATGAGCGCTCGCTTGCAGAGCGCTTCCTCGTCGGTGTTCGCGAAATCCACGGCATTGCGCTCTACGGTGCGTTTGACCAGCCCGTGCGCTCGGCGATCGTCTCGCTCAACGTGGGCGATATCGATTCGGCCGAGATCTCGGACGCACTCATGCAAGGGTGGGGGATTGCGACGCGCCCCGGCGCCCACTGCGCTCCGCTCATGCACCGTGCGCTGGGGACCGAGCGCCAGGGTGTCGTTCGCTTCTCGTTTGGGTATTTCAACACGGACGAGGAAGTTGACGCCGCGATTGAAGCTTTGCGCGATTTAGCTTGCTAAAGCGTATATACTTGCGGGATGGGCCTTTTGCCCGTCCCGTTTTTGTTTCGACCCGAAAGGTGGTCCCATGGCCTCATCCGCGCCGCGCGGCCTGCGCTCCGACCATGTCGTTACCGTCGGTATCGCCCTGTTCTCGATGCTCTTTGGCGCTGGCAACCTCATTATTCCGCCGCTGCTGGCGCTGCAGGCAGGTTCTGCCACGCCGGTCGCCATGCTAGGCTTTCTCATCGCCGCTATCGGCCTGCCCGTCATGGGCTTTATCGCCGTGGCACTTGCCGGAACGGCGCGTGAGCTTGCCGGCCGCGCGCATCCCAAGTTTGGTGAGTTCTTTGTCGCGGCGGTGTATCTGGCTATCGGCCCGTGCCTGGCCATTCCGCGCACGAGCTCCACGGCCTTCGAGATGCTGGTGCCGCTGTTGCCCGAGGGCGTCCCGCTCGGCACGGCGCGCCTGGTGTTTGCCGTCGGCTTCTTTGTCGTCGCGTTTGCGCTCACGCTGCGCCCGGGCGTCATCACACGCGTGCTCGGCCGCATTACGGGCCCCGCGCTCATTGCGCTCATCGTGCTGGTCGTTGGTGCTGCCGTGATCTCGCCGCTGGGTCCCGCTGCCGCGCCGCAGGCCCCCTACGATGCTGGCGCTGCCGTGCAGGGCTTTCTGACTGGCTATCAGACCATGGACCTGCTCGCGTCGCTCGCCTTTGGCATCATCATCGCCGAGACCATCCACGAGTTGGGTGTTACCGATGACAAGCGCGTGGCCTTCGAGATTTCGCGTTCCGGTGTGATCGCCGGCGTACTCATGGCCATCATCTACTGCGGCTTGGGCCTTGCCGGTATGCAGCTCGGCACCGTGATGCCCGACGCTACCAACGGCGCCGCCATCCTCGCCCGTTCGGCCTCCATGCATTTTGGGCTTGCCGGCACGGTCGTGGTCTTTGCGATCTTTTTCCTCGCCTGCATGAACGTGTGCATCGGCCTCATCAGCTGCTGCTCGCGTTACTTCTGCGAGACGTATGTGGTCGAAGGGGGAGCGGAGGCCTCTGAGGAGGCCATGCGCCGCCCCTTTGCGGTTCTCGCCTTTGTGTTCGCAGCGTTTTCGTGCGTGCTCTCCAACGTGGGCCTCGACGTGATTCTTATGTTCTCGGTGCCCATGCTCAATGCCTTGTATCCCGTTGCCATTGTGCTGGTGCTTATGGGCCTGGTGCACGGTTTTTGCGACGCGCATCCGCAGGTATGGGTCTGGGTCGGCGGCGTCGTCGCGGTGCAGAGCGTGATCACCTCGGTCCGCGACGCGTTCTTTGCTGGCGCGTGGCTACCGTTCGATGCGCTGCCGCTGGCGGATATCGGTGCCGCGTGGGCGCCGGTCGCCGTGGTGGCGTTTGTGATAGGCCTGCTCCACAGCCGGTTTGTCGCACATTCGAGGAGCTAGAATATCGCCGCTTGCACAGGCGGGAAGTCTCCCCTATAATTTCCTTCGCTTTGGGACACGCAAGGTTTATGCCTTAGCTGCTCAACACCTTCGGGACGTGGCGCAGTTTGGTAGCGCGCCTGCTTTGGGAGCAGGATGTCGCAGGTTCAAATCCTGTCGTCCCGACCATATCTTGCGGGCGTAGTTCAATGGTAGAACCCCAGCCTTCCAAGCTGATGACGCGGGTTCGATTCCCGTCGCCCGCTCCATGCTATTTACAGGTCAGAGGTACGTTTACTTCTGGCCTGTTTTGTTTTTGTCCACCCCAGCGGGACATGTTCATGAGCAACGCTTGTCCCATATCGTAAGAAAGTAGTGATTGCCATGGCACAGAGTAAGGCAGAATACCCCACCCCCGATTGTCTGGCGCCCGCCGCGATCGAGGCGAAGACCGAGGCTGCCGGCGTTACCAAGGCCAACCTGCCGGTCTCGAAGGCCTTTTTGCTCGCCATGTTCGCCGGAGCGTTTATCGCCTTCGGCGGCCTGTTCTTCACGGTCTTTCTGAGCGATCCCACGCTTGGCTGGGGCGCCCAGCGCTTCGTGGGCGGTCTTGCTTTTTGCCTGGGACTGGTGCTCGTGCTCATTTGCGGCGCGGAGCTGTTTACCGGTAACTCGCTTATGGTATGCGCGCTTAAGAGCAAAAAGATTACGCTCGTCCAGATGTTCAAGGCTTGGGCTGTTGTGTGGATCGGCAACTTTGCCGGCGCCCTGTTCGTTGTCTTTTTGATTTACATGGCAGCTATTTATAAGCTCAACGGCGAGGCCGTCGCCAATACCATGGTGAGCGTCGCCGCCGGTAAGGTTGCGATCGACGCCGTTACCATCTTCTTCCGCGGCATTTTGTGCAACATCTTTGTCTGCCTGGCCGTATGGATCGGCACTGCCGGCAAGACCGTGGTCGACAAGGTCGTGGGCATTTTGCTGCCCATCGCTGCCTTTGTGGCCTGCGGTTTTGAGCACTGCGTCGCCAACATGTACTTTTTGCCCATGGGTATTTTGATGCACTCCTGCGGCTATGGAGCCGATGTCGCTGGCGCCGATGCCCTCAACGCTGCCGGGTTGGCGCTCAACCTTACGGTCGCCACGCTGGGCAATATCGTGGGTGGCGCCCTGATCGTGGCGCTGGGCTACTGGTTTATCTACGCCAACAAAGAGTCCTAAAGGACCCAACCCATAACCGACCAAAAAGGGACAGGTTTATTTTGGCAGGTTTTGAGCGAGGCGCTGCGCCGTCTTGTCACGAGCTGCCATAATGGACCTGTCCCTTTTTGCATGTGCGTTGCCGCATTTTGCTGCTGACGACAAAGGGGACCCGCTTTTTATTGAACATGTCGAAAGGCTTTCCATGAGCGACTGCGAATCCATGCCTGCCGAGGTGCGCGACCGCCTGCGCTCCATTCCCGCCGTTCACGAGCTGCTGGCCGAGTGGCCGGTCATGAAGGCTGCCGGCGATGCGGGCGACATGATTGTGCGCGAGGCGATTGATGCCGAGCTCGATGCCGAGCGCGAGGCGATTCGCTCTGGCGTCCCCGCTAGGAATAAGCGCGAGCTCGCCTTGGCCATCGAGCAGCGGTGCCACCGACTGTCGCTGCCGACCCTGCGCCCTGCCGTCAACGCGTCGGGCGTTGTGATTCACACCAATCTGGGCCGTGCTCCGCTTGCTCCCGCAGCGGTGCAGGCGGTGGCCGATGTCGCCCGCGGCTACAGCACGCTTGAGTATGACGTCGCGACCTGTGCCCGTGGGGGCCGCAAAGAGCATGCCGCGCGTCTGCTGCGCACGCTCACGGGGGCGCAGGACGCCCTGGTTGTCAACAACAACGCCGCGGCGGTGCTGCTGGTGCTTGCCGCGCATGCAAGCGGCAAAGAGGTCATCGTGAGCCGTGGCGAGCTTGTCGAGGTGGGCGGCAGCTTCCGCATTCCCGATATCATGGCGGCTTCGGGTGCCAAGCTTGTCGAGGTGGGCTCCACCAACCGCACGCATCTGGATGATTACCGAAGCGCCATTACGCCCAATACGGCGATGATCTTGAAAGTTCATCCTTCTAACTACCGTATCGAGGGTTTCCACGAGGAGGTTTCCGCGGCGGAGCTTTCTGCGCTGGCGCATGAGCACGGGCTGTTACTGTACGAGGACCAGGGCTCGGGCGCTTTGCTTACAGATGAGGTGCTCGTCGATGCTGGGGAGAAGCCCACGCCCGCCTCGCTTTGCGCCGGCGTTGACGTCGTCTCGTGCTCGGGCGACAAGCTGCTCGGCGCCTCGCAAGCGGGCATTATTCTCGGTAGAGCCCAGGTAATCGCCGCCTGTGCCTCGCATCCGCTTATGCGCGCGCTTCGCCCCGGCAAGCTCACGCTCGCGGCGCTCGAGGCCACTTTGCGCCTGTATGTGACCGGATCCGATACAGCGCATCGGGAGATCCCGGTGCTCAACATGCTTTCCGGCGCGCCGGCTCCGCTCGAGCGTCAGGCCAAGCGCCTGCATGACCGCATGCTGCGCAAGCTTCGCGAGTCTCAGTGTGAGGAGGCGGTGGAGCTGCAGGTTGTCGAGGGCGTGTCTGCTCCGGGCGGCGGTTCGCTGCCGACCGTCGAGCTCCCAACTTTTTGCGTTGCCGTCTGTCCCGTCGATGGGCGTCTATCCGCCGATGGCCTAAAGCGCGCTATGGTACAGGAGCCCGATACGCCGGTTGTGACGCGCGTGCGGCACGACCAGGTGCTTTTTGACGTTCGCACGCTTTTGCGCGACACCGACCTTGACCTGTGTGCGTCTGCGTTGGCGGATGCCGTGCGGGCAGGTTTGCGTCGATGACCGCGCGCGAGCTTGTCGAATGTCCCGTTATCGTCGGAACGGCAGGACACGTCGACCACGGAAAGTCGGCCCTTATCGAGGCGCTGACCGGCAAAAATCCCGACCGTCTGGAGGTCGAACGGCGCCGAGGCATGACCACTGAGCTCGGCTTTGGCGAGCTCGAGCTTCCCAGCGGCAAGCTTGTCGGCTTGGTCGACGTACCCGGGCATGCGCACTATCTGCGCGCCATGGTGCAGGGCGCCACCGGCGTGGACGTTGCGTTGCTGGCGGTTTCGGCCGTTGAGGGCGTGATGCCGCAGACCCGCGAGCACGTTCGGGTTCTGGAGCTGTTGGGTGTGACGCGCATGGTCGTCGCACTCACGATGCGCGATTTGGCCGACCACGAGATTGCCGCGCTGGCGGAGCTCGATGTCGAGGCGTTTCTGGACGGGACCGTGTTTGCGGGTGCCTCTATAGTGCCGGTGTCCTCCAAGACGGGCGAGGGCCTGGACGAGCTGCTTACGACGCTCGATAACACGGTTTGTTCGTGCTGGTCGGAGCATCTGGAGGCGACCGCTGGCTCGGGCGCCGCGCCCCGTCTTCCCATCGACCGTTGCTTTAGCATCCGCGGCACCGGAACCGTCGTGACGGGTACGCTGCACGACGGTCCCGTTTCGGTTGGCGATGAGCTCGTTGCGCTGCCGTCGCAAACGCGCTGTCGCGTGCGCGGGGTGCAGGTTCACGGGGATACCCAGTGCGCGGTTCCCGGCCAGCGCGTCGCCCTGAACCTGGTGGGCGATGGCGTGGCGGGCCTCAAGCGCGGCGAGATGCTCGGCGTCGAGGGTCGCGTGGGCCAGACGCTGCGCTTTTTGATGCAACTGACATATGTGGGGCGCGATGGCGTGCGAGCCGGCGTTCTTGCTTCGGGTACACGCGTGCACGTTATGGCGGGCACGGCTGAGGTGCTCGGCCGCATTATGCTTTTAGACGACGAGCCGCCTATTGCGGTCGGCGAGACGCGTGTGGTGCAGGTGCGCCTGGAACGGCCGCTGCCGTTGCGCGCCGGCGATCATGCCGTCATTCTGTCGTATTCGCCGATTTCGCTGCTTGGCGGCGGACGCGTCCTGCTATCGCGCTGTCGCCGCGCGCGGGTCCTGTCGGCGGGGGAGCGCGCGTTGTATGCGGCGCTTGAGTCCGGAGATGTCGCGGACGGCGTACACGCGTGGCTGGCGCTGCAAACGCTGCCTGTTGCTGCTGCCTGTGTTGCCGCAGCGCTCGATCTTGTTACCGGCGAGGTCGAGATCGTTTTGCGTGGGCTTGTGGACCAGGCTGCCGTGTGCGAGCTTGCTGCGGGCGGTGCGGTGCTCTACGCAGATGCCTCGGCTCTCGATGCTGCAATGGATGTGCTGGCTGCGGCCTTGTCCTCCATGCACGCGGCGGCTCCCAAGGAGATCGGCTTTACGTCCGGTGCGGTCGCGCACGCGGCTTGGCCGGGCGCCGGTAACGATGTCGCGATGGCACTTATTGCCGAGGGCTGTGCACGTGGCGTGTGCGCCGTCGACGGTGCCGAGGTGTTCGACCCGCATTCCGCCGCCGCGGCGATACGCGTGGTGCGCGAGGCTGGCCAGCGTATCGTGGCCCTGCTGGATGAGGCCGGTCTTAATGCGCCGACGCTTCCCGAGGTGAGCGAACAGTTGCAGCTCGATCGCGACACCATGACGCGTGCACTGCGCGAGCTTTCGCTCAACCACTCGATCGTTAAGGTCGAGCGCGACGTTGCCTTGTCCGCCGCTGCCGAGGCCCATGCGCGTGAGGTTGTTGCGACGGCTATCGAGGCTGCTGGCGGCGCCGCCACCACGAGTGTGCTGCGCGAAGCCCTGGGCGTGTCGCGCAAACGAACCATTAGCATCTTGGAGCACCTGGATGCCGTGCGCTTTACAGTACTCGACAAGGAGGCCGGCGGTCTGAGATCGCTGCGTTAGCGGTTTCCGCATCGCTCTTTTCGGTTGTGGTCTGTTGGGTTTGGTAAAATACCGCCACGTTTGGGAACGGATGGGCTCCGGTGGGCCCCGCGGTCCTCAAAACCGTTGTGAGGCGTGCAAAACGTCTTGGATGTGTTCGATTCACATACGTTCCCGCCAACGCATCCTGCCAACCACCACAAAGGTGCCTGTCCTCTTTGTGGTGGTATGGACCATGTGGACGAAACAGCTTCGAAACACGCGATTTGTACGTCGGGTGCTCAAAAACGCTTCTACCTGCATCGTAATCAAAACGAAACATCTGCTCGTCGGCTTATGCGAAACTTTGCTGCAACAGTGCGATATTATCCATACTCGATAAAGCTCGCGGCGCATGGGGCGCCGCGAACGACACCTTTTTTCCATCAATTGGAGGAAGCATGAGCTACACGCAGAAAGTTCTCGACGAGCTCAAGGCCCGCTATCCCGAGCAGCCTGAGTTCATCCAGGCCGCGACCGAGATCCTCGGCACCATCCAGCCGGCGCTCGACGCCCATCCCGAGTACGAGGAGGCCGCCCTGCTTGAGCGCCTCGTCGAGCCCGAGCGCATCGTTATGTTCCGTGTCCCCTGGGTCGATGACCAGGGCAAGGTCCAGGTCAACCGCGGCTATCGTGTCGAGTTCAACTCTGCCATTGGACCCTACAAGGGCGGTCTGCGCTTTAACCCGACGGTCACCCTGGGTATGCTCAAGTTCCTGGGCTTGGAGCAGATCCTCAAGAACAGCCTGACCACCCTTCCCATGGGCGGCGGCAAGGGCGGCTCCGACTTTGACCCCAAGGGCAAGTCCAACAACGAGATCATGCACTTCTGCCAGTCCTTCATGACCGAGCTCTATCGCCATATTGGCCCCAATACCGACGTTCCCGCCGGCGACCTGGGCGTTGGCGGCCGCGAGGTTGCCTACATGTTCGGTCAGTACAAGCGCCTGACCAACGAGTGGACCGGCGTCCTCACCGGCAAGGGCCTCTCCTTTGGCGGCTCGCTCGCCCGCACCGAGGCCACTGGCTACGGCCTGGTCTACTTTGTGGACGAGTACCTCAAGAGCCGCGGCGACTCCTTCGAGGGCAAGAACGTCGTCGTTCACGGCTCCGGTAACGTTGCCATCTACGCCGTCCAGAAGGTTTCCCAGCTCGGCGGCAAGGTGCTGGCCTGCTCCGATACCCACGGCTGGGTCGAGGATCCCGACGGCATCGACTACTCCGTGCTCGAGCACGTCTACAACCAGAAGCGCTCTGGCCACGACAAGGGCGTCACGCTCGCCATGTACGTTGACGAGAAACCCAACGCCGTGTGGCACGAGGGCGACGGCCGCGGCGTTTGGCAGCTGCCCTGCGACATCGCGCTGCCCTGCGCTCGCGAGAACACGCTGCTGCTCGAGGACGCCCAGGCGCTCGTCGCCAACGGCTGCAAGGTGGTCGGCGAGGGCGCAAACATGCCCACGACCATCGAGGCCACGAACTACTTCCAGGAGAACGGCGTCGCCTTTATGCCCGGCAAGGCTGCCAACGCCGGCGGCGTGCTCGTGTCCGGCCTGGAGATGAGCCAGAACGCCGAGCACCTGTCCTGGACCTTTGAGGAGGTCGACGGCAAGCTCGAGCAGCTCATGCGCGGCATGTTCCACAATGTGGACGACACCGCCAAGGAGTATGGCCAGGAGGGCAACTTTGTCATGGGCGCCAACATCGCCGGCTTCCTGAAGGTCGCCGACGCCATGCTCGCCCAGGGCGTCTGCTAAGCCCAGCTCGACATAGCACCTGATGAGGCTCCCAGCATTTGTGCTGGGAGCCTTTTTCTATGGTGGTGAGGGCCGTGCACCCTCGTTTGGTACACTTAGGGGTACTGGACAAGTAAAGAGATGGGGGAGAACGTGCTCAAGTTCGGTACCTACGTCCGTGTTGGAAACGCGGCCGAAGCCTATGAGCTCTTACAGAAGAACCGCAACAACAAGATTGTGGGCGGCGGCATCTGGATGCGCCTGGGTTCGCGTCGCGTGGCGACGGCGATTGACCTTTCGGCCTGCGGACTCGATCAGATCGAGGAGACCGAGACCGAGTTTCGCATCGGTGCCATGTGCACCCTACGCCAGCTCGAGCGCCATGCCGAGCTCAACGCGCTCGTCAACAATGTCTTTGAGTTTGCCGTCCACGATATCGTGGGCGTGCAGCTGCGCAATACCGCCACGGTGGGCGGCAGCATCTACGGCCGCTTTGGCTTCTCGGACGTGCTTTCGGCTTTTTTGGCACTCGATTCATACGTTAAGCTGACAGGTGCCGGCCGCGTGCCGCTCGCCGAGTTTGTGAACATGGGCTACGTGCGCGACGTGATCGAGCATGTTGTGGTCGTTAAACACGACTACCGCGCAAGCTACGAGGCCGTGCGCAAGGCCGCGACCGACTTCCCCTCGCTGAACGTCACCGCCGCCTGGTGGGACGGCTCCTGGCACG
This sequence comes from uncultured Collinsella sp., assembly GCA_902466395.1. Taxonomy (GTDB): domain Bacteria; phylum Actinomycetota; class Coriobacteriia; order Coriobacteriales; family Coriobacteriaceae; genus Collinsella. The sequence goes on along the minus strand of CABQQR010000002.1, from coordinate 21,932 downwards.
TCACCGTGGGTGCCCGCCCGCTGCGCGCGACCCTGCTGCGGGGCGAGGCATGCGGCCTGGTGAACGAGCAGCCTTCCGAGGACGAGCTGTGCGCCCTTGCCGCATCCGTGCGTACCCTGAGCTACGGCACCAACCTGTGGGGCTCGGCCGACTACCGCCGCCGCATCTCGGCCCCGCTGGCGATTCAGGCCGTGCGCCGCGCCGCCGGCATTGAGCTTTCGGCCGCGCTTGCCCGCGAGCTCGAGGGCGTGCAGATTCCCAAGCACGCCACGGACGAGTATTCCTGCCGCCGCGTGCCCGGCGTCGATTCTAGCGAGGTGCGCTAATGGCTGCCAAACTCATCGATCTTTCTTTTACGCTCAACGGTCGCAAGGTCAAGGTTCAGATTGCCCCCGACACCATGCTCTTTGCGCTGCTGCGCGAGCAGGGCTGCGCGTCGGTACGCTGCGCCTGCGAAACCACCAACTGCGGCCTGTGCACGGTGTGGCTCGACGGCGACCCGGTGCTGAGCTGCTCGGTTCCCGCCGCGCGCGTCGAGGGCCGCTCCGTCACCACGCTCGAGGGCCTCAAGGCCGAGTCCGAGGCGCTCGCCCGCGCGATGGCTGCCGAAGGCGCCGAGCAGTGCGGTTTTTGCGCCCCCGGCCTCATCATGAACGTGCTGGCGCTCGCCCGCGCCGCCAAGGAGGACCCGACGCTCGTCGCCACGCGCGAGGAGCTCTCGCGCCAGCTCGCCGGCAATCTTTGCCGCTGCAGCGGCTACGAGAGCCAGCTGCGCGCCATCGTGCGCTTTCTCAACGAGTCCGGCGTGCAGGTGGGCTTTGAGATGCCCGAGCTGCCGGTCAACGACACCAGCTGCGACGGCGTCTCCTACAAGCAAATCACCCACAAACAGCCCAAGAAGGACTCGAAGGCCCTGCTCGAGGGCCGTCCGGTCTACACGGGCGACCTGGTGCCCGCCGGCGCCCTGATCGTCAAGCTCAAGCGCAGCCCGTATGCCCGCGCCAAGATCCGCTCCATCGACACGTCGCGCGCCCTGAAGGTGCCCGGCGTGGTGGGCGTCTATACCTACGAGGACGTGCCCAAGCGTCGCTTTACCATCGCCGGTCAGAGCTATCCGCAGCCGAGTCCCTACGACCGTCTGATCCTCGAGAACCTCGTGCGCTACCAAAACGAAGAGGTGGCGATCGTCGCCGCCGAGACCGAGGAGGCCGCCGATAAGGCGCTCAAGCTCATCAAGGTCGACTACGAGGTGCTCGAGCCCCTGCTCGACTTTACCCAGGCGCTCGATAACGACATCGTGGTCCACCCCGAGGGCGACGTGACCTTCATGTTCCCGCAGGGCGGCGACGTTCCCCGTAACCTGGTGTGCAGCGGTACCAGCGACTTTGGCGACCTGGACGAGGCCTTTGCCCAGAGCGACATCGTCTTTGAGCGCACCTACACCAGCCAGGCCACGCAGACCGCGCCCATGGAGACCTTCCGCGCCTTCGCGACGACCGACGCGTTCGGCCGCATCTCGGTGACCTCCTCCACGCAGGTGCCCTTCCACGTGCGCCGCATGGTCGCGCAGTCGCTCGACATTCCGCAGTCGCAGGTGCAGGTTATCAAGCCGCGCATCGGCGGCGGCTTTGGCTCCAAGCAGACGGGCTGCTGTGAGATCTTCGTGGCGTTCGTGACACAGCAGACCGGTCGTCCGAGCTACTGCTGCTACACCCGCGAGGAGACCATCACCGCGGGCAACTCGCGCCATCAGATGCAGATGACCGTTAAGCTGGGCGCCATGAACGACGGCACCATCACGGCCATCGACCTGCATACGCTGTCCAACGCCGGCGCGTACGGCGAGCACGCCACCACGACCATCGGCCTTTCGGGCCACAAGAGCCTGCCCATCTACAACCATGTGAAGGCGAGCCGCTTTAGGTGGGACGCCGTCTACACCAACACCAACCGCGGCGGCGCGTATCGCGGCTACGGTGCTACCCAGGGCCAGTTTGCCGTGGAGAGCGCCGTCAACGAGCTCGCCGACATGCTGCACATGGACCCTGCCGACCTGCGCCTTAAGAACATCGTGCGCGAGGGCGAGGTCATGCCGCAGTACTACAACGAGAAGCTCAACGCCTGCGCGCTCGACCGCTGCCTGCTGCGTGCGATGGACATGATCGGCTGGCGCGACAAGCCGCTGGCCGTGGACCTGGGCGACCGCGTGCGCGCCCTGGGCTGCGCGCTCACCATGCAGGGCTCGGGCATCTCCAACGTGGACATCGCCGGCATCGACATGCGCCTGGAAGAGGACGGCTTTATTACGCTTTCGACCGGCGCCACCGATAACGGCATGGGCGTCGATACGATTCTGGCGCAGATTGCCGCCGAGGAGCTGGGCGTTGAGAGCTCGCTGATCGTGGTGCGCGGCGTGGACACCGACGTGTCGCCGTTCGACGCCGGCTCGTACGCGAGCTCGGGCACGTACGTGACGGGCCTGGCAGCCAAGAACGCCGCGACCGAGCTGCGCGAGAAGATCTGCGCCAAGGCCGCCCAGATGTGGGACGTGGACGCCGCCGATGTGGTCTTTGATGGCCAGTACGTGCGCCTGTCCGACGAGCGCGCCGCGCGCGAGCAGAACCGCTACCTCACGCTGCGCGACTTTGCCAACCTGTGCGTCAAGAACATCGCGGGCGGCGACGCGCTCACCTCGCATGCCTCTGCCTGCCTGCCCGTTTCGCCTCCGCCGTTTATGGCCGGCATTGCCGAGGTCGAGGTCGACAAGGCCACCGGCAAGGTGACTGTGGTGGACTACGCGGCGGCTGTGGACTGCGGCACCGTGATCAACGAGGCACTCGCGCGCGTCCAGGCCGAGGGCGGCATTGCCCAGGGCATCGGCCACGCGCTCTACGAGATCGTCGAGCACGACGACCGCGGCCGCCTGCGCACCGGCAACTTTATGAGCTACAAGCTGCCCACGCGCCTGGACATCGGCAGTATTCGCGTGGCCTTTGAGCCGAGCTACGAGCCGACGGGCCCGTTTGGCGCCAAGTCGATCGGCGAGGTCGTCATTAACACGCCGCTCGCCGCCGTGGCCTCGGCCGTGGCACACGCCACCGGCCACCAGGTGCGCTCGCTGCCGATCACGCCCGAGAAGGCCCTGCTGGGGGAGTAGCGGGTCGGCGAACAAGTCGTAATGGGCGGGGCGGGGCAACTCGCCCCGCCTTTCGCACTCGTGGTGAGGTCGTGAGCCTGTAAAACGTGTGCGTGCGCTTGTCGTTCGTATCTGCTATCATTCCTAGTCTGTGCGCTCATGCGGGCGTGGCGGAATTGGTAGACGCGCCAGATTTAGGTTCTGGTGGGATTCCCGTGAAGGTTCGAGTCCTTTCGCCCGCACCAACGCATCTGCGTCGGCTTCGGCCGTCGCGACTCTTTGTTGCATAAAGGTACCAGCACCTCAGATAAGCTGGGCAGTATGAGGAGGAACGTGTTGAACATCACCGCTTCTGACGTCAAGGACGCCAAGCTCACCGCTACGGTCACCATCCCGGCCGCCGACGTCGACGCCGCGATCAAGAAGGCCTACAAGGACACCGCCAAGAAGTACCGCTTCCCGGGCTTCCGTGCCGGCAAGGCTCCCCGTCCGGTCATCGATTCCGCTCTTGGCGCCGAGGCTACCCTCGCTCAGGCCACCAACGACCTGATCGCCGCCAACGAGCCCGCCGTCCTCAACGAGCTGGACATCGTCCCCACCAAGAGCGGTGACTACAAGGAGCTCGACCTCGCCAAGGATCACGAGGACTACACCTACACCGTCGAGTTCTCCCTGCGTCCCGCCGCTGAGCTCTCCTCCTTCGACGCTGTCGAGATCGAGATGCCCCCTGCGGAGGTCACCGAGTCCGAGATCAACAACCAGGTCGAGATGCTCCTCAACTACCGTGCCACCTTCGAGGATGTCGAGGGCCGCGCTGTCGAGGCTGACGACTATGTGACCGTCGACCTCAAGGCCGTCGAGAACGCCGATAACTTCGCCGCCGAGGGCCGTATGCTCATCGCCGGTAGCGACAGCAACCCCGCCGAGTTCAACGAGGCTCTGATCGGCGCCAACGTTGACGACGTCAAGTCCGTCACCTGGACCGACGAGGCCGAGGAGGGCGAGGAGGCCGAGACCCACACCGTCGAGGTCACCGTCAAGGGCATCAAGGTCCGCAACACCCCCGAGCTCACCGACGAGCTCGTCAAGTCCGACTTTGGCTTTGACAGCATCGACGCTATGCGCGACGCCATCAAGATCGAGATCGAGCAGGACAAGGCTTCCCGCCTCCCGGCCGAGAAGGAGAACCGTTGCGTCTCCGCTCTCGCCGAGCGCCTGCAGCTCGACGAGATGGATGCCGACTACGAGCAGTCCGTCTTTGAGGAGCTTGGCCAGAACTTCCTGTCCAACCTCGCTGCCCGCGGCATGACGCTGGACACCTGGCTGCCCGCTTCCGGCCTGACCATGGAGCAGTTCATCGGCGACCTGCACAAGCAGGCCAACGACGTTGCCCGTGAGTCCCTGGCGCTCGACGCCCTCGCCCGCGAGCTCAAGATTGAGGTCACCGAGGACGACATCAACGCCGAGTTCGAGAAGGCCGGCGTCAAGGACGTCGAGGCTTCCAAGGCCGAGTTCATCGCCGATGGCCGCATGCCTGCCGTCCGTGAGTCTATCCGTCGCTCCAAGGCCGTCGACCACCTGGTCGAGAACGCCAAGGTGACCGAGGTTGACGAGACCGCCAAGGACGCCGAGTAATTCTCGCCACCTTGCCCGCGAGCGCATGCGTGCGCCTGTGATGGGGTAAAGTTATACACCGGTTATCCGGTTGCTTCGTACGGTGCCAGCCAATGCATAGCATGCGGGCACCGTACGTTTATCTAGAACCAATTTGGTCCGCAAGAGAGAAATGGAGATGCGTATGATCGCTAAGTTCGATTCCGCCCTCGTGCCATACGTTATCGAGCAGACGCCGCGCGGCGAGCGCAGCTACGATATCTATTCGCGCCTGCTCAACGACCGCATCATCTTTTTGGGCGAGGAGATCAACTCCGTCAGCGCCAACCTGGTCGTTGCCCAGTTGCTGCATCTTGAGAGCCAGGATGCCGAGAAGGATATCTCGCTCTACATCAATTCGCCCGGTGGCGAGGTTTACTCTGGCCTGGCGATTCTTGACACCATGAACTTCATCAAGCCGCAGGTCTCCACCATCTGCGTCGGTATGGCCGCGTCCATGGCCGCCGTGCTGCTTTCGGCCGGCGCTAAGGGCAAGCGCTTCTGCCTGCCGCACTCCAAAGTCATGATTCACCAGCCCAGCGGCGGTGCCCAGGGCCAGCAGACCGAGATCGAGATCGTTGCCGAGGAGATCAAGAAGACCCGCCGCGAGCTCAACCAGATCCTGTCCGACGCGTCGGGCCAGCCCATCGAGAAGGTCCAGGCCGATACCGAGCGCGACAACTACCTGACCGCTGCCGAGGCCCTCGACTACGGCCTGATCGACCGTATCGTTACCTCGCGCGACCTCGCCGCGAAGGACGCCTAGGATGGCTGGAAACATGCAGGACAACTTTGACGAGAACGGCAACCCCATCCGCTGCTCCTTCTGCGGAAAAGAGCAGGGCCAGGTCCGACGCCTCGTAAAGGGCCCGACCAACATCTTTATCTGTGACGAGTGCGTCGCCGCCTGCTCCGAGATTCTGGAGGAGTCGCTGGCTTCGGACTTTATGGACGCTGCCCGCAATGGCAAGCTGCCGGGCTTCCTCAACGACCACGGCCAGGCTGCCGGGCAGCCCGCTGTGGACCCCGAGACCGAGGGCTTTGAGCTCGAGGACGACCGCCAGGTCATCACGCACGTGCCGACGCCGCACGAGATCTATGACGAGCTTTCGGCCTATGTCATGGGTCAGGAAGACGCCAAGCGCGCCATGTCGGTTGCCGTGTACAACCACTATCGCCGCGTGATCGAGGGCGGCGCCGCGGTGTCTGCCTTTGACGATGGCATGGGCTCGCAGTTCGATGACGATATGGATGAGGTAGAGCTCGCCAAGTCCAACATTTTGCTGCTCGGTCCCACCGGTACCGGCAAGACCCTGTTGGCCCAGACGCTCGCGCGCATCCTCGAGGTGCCGTTTGCCATCGCCGACGCTACCGCGCTCACCGAGGCTGGTTACGTTGGCGAGGACGTGGAGAACATCCTGCTCAAGCTCATCAACGCTGCCGATGGCGATATTGAGCGCGCGCAGGTTGGCATCATCTACGTTGACGAGATTGACAAGATCGCCCGCAAGGCCGAGAACCTCTCTATTACCCGCGATGTCTCGGGCGAGGGCGTTCAGCAGGCACTGCTTAAGATTCTTGAGGGCACGGTGGCCAGCGTTCCGCCCACCGGCGGCCGCAAACATCCCCAGCAGGAGCTGCTGCAGATCGACACGACCAACATCCTGTTCATCTGCGGCGGTGCCTTTGTGGGTCTGGACAAGATCATCGCCGATCGCGTGGGCAACAAGGGCGTGGGCTTTAACTCCGAGATCGCCGGCCCCACCTCGGTCGACGAGAACGACCTGCTGCGCCAGGTGCTTCCGCAGGACCTCAACGCCTTTGGCATGATCCCCGAGTTCGTGGGCCGTACGCCCGTTGTCACCCAGACGCAGGCGCTCGACGAGGACGACCTGGTCTCGATTCTGACCGAGCCCAAGAACGCCGTGGTGCGCCAGTACCGCAAGATGTTCCAGCTCGAGGATGTCGATCTTGAGTTTGAGGACGCTGCCCTGCACGAGATCGCCCGCATGGCGCTTGCCCGCAAGACCGGCGCCCGCGGCCTGCGCTCCATCTGCGAGGACGTGCTGCAGCAGACGATGTTCGACCTCCCCAGCGAGGAAGGCGTTTCCAAGGTCGTTGTGACCGAAGCCTCCGTAAAGGGCGAAGAGCAGCCCCAGCGCATCTACGGCTAAACCAGCCAAAAACGTGCTTGCAAATAGCCTCCGACCACCTGCGGCCGGAGGCTATTTTATATATACGCAGTAACCCCAACTACCTGTGTTATTCTGTGTGTTTGTTTAAGCCTCAGCGAAGTCATATCAGACTGAAGTAATCGATACCTAAGGGGAGGAATGCAGACCCTAGCGGGCCTACATTCCTCCCCGGCGGGACAGGGAGAGATATATGGAAGAGATGCCCAAGAACTACGATCCGTCGACCAACGAGCCGGCGATCTTGCAGAAGTGGCTCGACGGCGGCTACTACAAGCGCCGCGAGGGCGTGGGCGATTGCACCGTCACCATTCCGCCTCCCAACGTGACCGGCAAGCTCCACATGGGCCACGCCACCGACGACTCCATCCAGGACGCCATCATCCGTATGGCCCGCATGCGCGGCAAGTCCACGCGCTGGGTGCTGGGCACCGATCACGCCGGTATCGCCACGCAGACCAAGGTCGACAAGAAGCTCAAGAGCGAGGGTATCAGCCGCCTGGAGATCGGTCGCGACAAGTTTGTCGACGCTTGCTGGGATTGGACCCACGAGTACGGCGGCATCATCGTCGAGCAGATCAAGCGCATGGGCTGCTCCGTCGACTTCGACAACGAGCGCTTCACCATGGACGAGGACTACGCCCAGGCCGTGCGCAAGGTGTTCTGCGACTGGTACCACGACGGTCTGATCTACCGCGGCAAGCGCATCGTCAACTGGTGCCCCAACTGCACCACCGCCATTTCGGACGATGAGGCCGAGTATAAGGACGAGAAGGGTCACCTGTGGCACCTGCGCTACCCGCTGACCGAGCCGGTTAACGGCCAGGACTACATCGTCGTCGCCACCACGCGCCCCGAGACCATGCTCGGCGACACGGGTGTCGCCGTCTCCCCGAAGGACCCCGAGAAGGCTGCCTTCGTGGGCAAGACCGTCATGCTGCCGATCGTCAACCGCGAGATCCCCATCTTTGAGGATTGGCACGTCGATGCCAACTTTGGCTCCGGCTTCGTCAAGGTCACCCCGGCCCACGACCCCAACGACTACGCCATGGGTCAGGCGCACGACCTGCCGCAGATCAACATCTTCGACGAGCACGCGGTGGTCGTCGAGGGTTACGGCGAGTTCACCGGCATGAACCGCGACGAGTGCCGCGAGGCCGTCATCAAGTGGTTCGAGGAGCACGACCTGCTCGATCACGTCGAGGACCTCGATCACTCCGTCATGCACTGCTACCGTTGCGACTCCGCCCTGGAGCCGTGGCTGTCCGAGCAGTGGTTTGTGGCCGTCGACAAGCTCAAGGGGCCGGCGCTCGACGCCGTAAACTCCGGCAAGGTGACCTTCCACCCCGCGCGCTGGACGCAGACCTACACCACCTGGATGGAGAACCTCAAGGACTGGTGCATCAGCCGTCAGCTGTGGTGGGGCCACCGCATCCCCGTGTTCTACTGCGAGGACTGCGGTTGGGAGGACGCCCTGACCGAGGACACCGACGTGTGCCCCAAGTGCGGCGGCCATCACGTGCATCAGGACGAGAACGTGCTGGACACCTGGTTCAGCTCGCAGCTGTGGACCTTTGCCACGCAGGGCTGGCCGCAAAAGCCGGAGCTGCTCGAGGGACATCACCCCACGACGGCGCTCGTCACCGCGCGCGACATCATCGCGCTGTGGGTTGCCCGCATGGTTATGAGCTCGCTGTACTTCCTGGACGAGGTGCCGTTTAAGGACGTCGTCATCTACCCGACGATCCTTGCCAAGGACGGCAGCCGCATGTCCAAGTCTAAGGGCAACGGCGTTGACCCCATGGACCTCATCGGTATGTACGGCGCCGATGCCATGCGTTACAACCTGCTCACGCTCTGCACCAACAACCAGGACGTTAAGTTCGACGCGAACATCGACAAGAAGACCAAGAAGCTCATCGACAGCCCGCGCACCGACCAGGCCAAGTCGTTTGTGACCAAGATCTGGAACGCCAGCCGCTTCCTGCTTATGAACATGGAGGGCTACACGCCCGGCGAGCCCGTCGTGGAGACGCCGGCCGACGCCTGGATGTTCAGCCGCTTGGCCAAGGCCGTCAAGATGGTCACCGAGGGCATTGAGAACTACACCTTTGGCGACATGGCCCGTGGCGTGCAGCAGTTCTTCTGGAACGAGGTCTGCGACTGGTACGTCGAGGTCACCAAGGCCCGCCTGAAGGGCGAGGGCCGTCTGCAGGCTCAGCGCAACCTGATCTTTGTGCTCGACACCTCCATTCGCCTGATGCACCCGCTCATGCCGTTTGTCACCGAGGAGATCTGGGACAACATGCCGGCGAGCGTGCTCGATCTGGACGCCGAGGGCAACGTGAACCGCGCCGAGGCGCTCATGATCGCCAAGTGGCCCGAGCCCGCCGACTATGCTAAGTACGTGGATGAGGACGCCGAGCGTGCGTTTGAGCTGTGCCGCACCGTCGTGTCTGCTGCCCGCGCTACCCGTTCGCGTTACCGCTTGAGCCCCAAGGCCGAGCTCGACGTGGTCGTGCGCGCCGGCTCCGAGGACATTGAGAAGCTCGAGAGCCTGCGCTCGACCATCGAGCCGCTGGCGAACACCGCCTCGCTGGTTATGGGTACCGACGTCGAGAAGCCGGCTGCGAGCATTGCCGTGGTCGACAGCGGCGTCGAGGTCTTTGTGGTGCTCGAGGGCAAGGTTGACCTTTCGGCCGAGAGGGCGCGCCTGGAGAAGGAGATTGCCGCGGCCCAGAAGGAGCTTGCCGGCTGCGAGAAGACGCTGGCCAACGAGGGCTTTGTGGCCAAGGCCGCGCCTGCCGTGGTCCAGAAGAAGAGGGATCGTGCAGCTGAGCTCAAGGAGATTCTGGCGGCGCTGACTGCTCAGGTTGCTGACTTCTCGTAGGCGGTACTGGGGGACGCGGTTTGGGGCTTTGCTCGCTACTGCGAACACCTATTCCGCCGTTCTAACGAACGGCGGCTGACTCGACGCTGCAAACGCCTCTGATGGCCAATCTGCCGTTCAACTTCGGGCGCATGGGCATAAGCCCTATGCGCCCTTGTTTCACGGCACCTTGGCTCATCAGAGGCGTTTTCGCTGACTATCCTCAACCTATACTGTTTTTTTCTATGAATGGCGGTTCTAAAAATGCCTAAGCGTTCTGGCTTGTATACCGTTCCTTTTGAGTTTGATTTGCTTTCGTTTGGCGAGGCTGTGGGGCTTGCTGCTGATACGGGGCGGATTTCTGGGGATGCTGGGCCTCTGCTTGAGACGGTTGTCGATATGCTCGATGAGCTGGGACGTCCGGATGAGTATTTTGATTGCATTCAGGTCGCCGGTACCAATGGCAAGACTTCGACTACGCGTTTTTCGGCTGCCATCCTTCGCGGCGAGGGGTTAAAGACCGCGCTGTATACGTCTCCGCAGTTGGTGCGTTATCCCGAGCGCATGGAGGTCGATGGGCGCGTCGTGAGCGATGAGGCGTTTGCCCGTGGCGTTTCTGCCGCCGTCGAGGCGGGGCATCGCGTGAATGCTCGTCGTGTGGCGGTGGGGGAGCGCGCCTATACCATCACGCCGTTTGACCTGCTGACGGCTGCCGCGCTTGTCGTGTTTGCCGAGGCCGCGGTGGATGTTGCCGTGCTCGAGGTTGGCATGGGCGGACGTTGGGACGCCACGAGTGCGACCGATCCCGTCGCCGTTGCCATTACGGGCATCGGGCTCGACCACACGCGCATCCTGGGTGACACGCTCGAGGCCATTGCGGGGGAGAAGGCTGCGGTCATTAAGCCCGGACGCCTGGTTGTTTTAGGCGAGGGCACGCACGAGTCGAGCGTTCAGCGCGTGATGGATGCCCGTTGCCGCGAGTGCGGCGTCGTGCCGCTCGTGGTGAGCCACGCCACGACCAAGGTGCCGGCGCATGTGGGCGATACGGTTGAGTTTAGCTGCACCACGCCGCGCGCGATTTATACGTCGAGCATGGTCAAGCCGGCCTATCAGCCGCAGAATGCCGCGTGCGCGATTATGCTGTGTGAGGGCTATCTTGGCCGCGAGCTCGACCATGAAAAGCTCGACGCTTCGCTTATGGGCTGCCCCACGCCGGGTCGCTTTGATGTGCTGGGAACCGATCCGCTCAAGCTGATTGATGCCTGCCATAACCCTCAGAGCTGCGAGAACTTTGTGAGCGCACTGGATGAGATCGACCCGTGTGTAGAGAATCGCCCCACGCTGCTGTGCGCCGCGCTGGCCGACAAGGACGTGGCGGGTATCGTTGACGTGCTGATCCCGGCCTTCCCGCGTGTAGTCGTAACGCAGACCGATTCTGATCGCGCCCTGCCGGCAGAGGAGCTCGCTGCCCTGGTAGATGCCGACAAGCTCGCGGGCGTATACCCCAGTGTATCCGAGGCTCTCGCCGCTTTCGATGCTGCGGGCGAGCCTTTCGTTGCCGCCGGCACCATCACCCTGGCCGGCGAAGTAGCGGGCCTGCTCCGTTAACCCATCCCCACATCAGTTGCGGTGAAAACGGACTGTTTTACAAGCAAGAAGCCTCAAACAGTCCGTATATCACCGCAACTCAAAAGCAGTCAATTTGGGACGGGGCTTTTTGGCTGCCCTGTGCCCCGAGTTGACTCGCTTGCCACGAAATGGGCCTATCTACTACGTTTTACCGACTACCCCCGACCACACCGAGAATTGCGAAATGAAAACCGCAGGTAGATGGCTTACCAGTTTTGCGAAAACACGGGTATGGTCGACCCATGCGGGCTAAACGTAGTAGATAGGCCGTTTTTGTGGCGGCATTCATGTGATGCGGCAAAGGGACAGCCCCTTTGCCGCATTGCCTAGTCTAGGCGGACCGGATCGTGGGGGTAGGCATTGAGGATCTCGACGCCGGACTCGGTCACCAGGGCCAAGTCCTCGATGCGGACGCCGGTGCGGCCGGGGAGGTAGATGCCCGGTTCGATGGAGAACGTCATGCCTGGCTCTACGACTTGCTCGTTGACCAGCGAGACGTCGCCCGGCTCGTGGTCCTGCAGGCCGATCGAGTGTCCCAAGCGGTGCGTAAAGTACTGCCCATAGCCTGCGTCCTCGATCACATCGCGTGCGGCGCGGTCCAGGTCGCACATGCGCACGCCCGGTGCGATGAGCGCTTCGGCGGCCTCGTTGGCGCGGCGCACGATGTCGTAGATGCGTGCCGTCTCCTCGTCCGGCTCGCCCCAAAAGAACGTGCGCGTCATGTCCGAGCAATAGTTGCAGCGGCGTCCGCCAATGTCGAACAGCACCACGTCGCCGCGCTTGAGCACGGTGTCGTCGGGTTCGTGATGCGGGTCGCCGGCGTTGGCGCCAAAGCTCACGATGGGCGGAAAGCTAAAGCCCTCGCAGCCGTGCTTGCGATACAGGCCGAGCATTTGGTCGGCGATTTCGCGCTCCGTCACGCCCTCGTGGACGAGTTTGATCGCGTCGGCCATCACGGCGTCGTTGACTGCCGAGGACACGCGCATGAGCTCCTGCTCGGCGGCGTCTTTGTAGGTGCGCGCGGCGGTGACGGCAAAGTCGCCCAGGAAAAACTCGCTCGCGGCGTGGCGCTCCATGAGCGGCATCAAAAAGCCGGAACGCATGACAGTGTCGATGCCAAGCGGCTTGGCTGGGTCGATCTCACTCGCGATGGCGTCGGTCACGACATCGGTATCGGTGTGGTAGGCGACGCGGGCATTGTCGTACTCGGGCAGCTGATGCAGGGCATTGACCAAGATCACGGGCTCGTCATCGCGCGCGAGCAGCACGCCGCAAAAACGCTCGAACATATCGGCATAAAAGCCGGTCAGGTAATAAATCGACCACGGGTCGTTTACGAGCAGCTGCGCGCCGGGGTGCTGAGCCTCGAGCGCATCGAGCACGCGCACCACACGCTGGTCATCGATATGTGCCATACATCGTCCTTTCGCTAGGCTGCCACCATGGTATCCCAAGCCCGGCACATAGGGACGTTCCTTTTATGACGGCACCGGGGGACACTCCTTGCAAAAGCAGCTAAAAGAGCCCCGTCCCAATTTAGCTACTCGATGTCCATGCTGGCGATTAGGTTGATATTGGTGTTGAGGAGGTCCTTCAGCACGACGTCGCCCATGCGGATGGGGGCGTTGACGACTAGGCCTCGGATGAGGGCCATGGCTTGGGCGTGGAGTTCTAGCGGGATGGCTTCGGCCGTGCGCACGGGGAGCAGGGCTTCGTCGCCGCCGGAGACGGCCACGGTCGTCGTGAGCACGCGCATGGGGCAGGTGAGCTCCTGATGTGCGAACGTATCGCCGCGCGGGCAGTTGTTACCGGTCACGGAGCGAACTTCCACCACGGCGCCATTTGCGTCGCGCTCCACCTCTACGGTCAGGAGGCACTCGGATGGACAGGTGGTGCAGTTGAACTGCAAGGTCTCGGTCGCATTCCTGCTCATGAGCTATGCCTCCTCAACGGGATCGACGGACAGGACAATCCCGCTGGCACCCAGGTCGAGTGCGCGCTGAATCGCCTTTGCCGGCAGCGGGAAGCTTTCCATAACGCTCGGTTTAAACGGGCGGACCTTGCCGGCGAACAGTTCTTCGTCGCCTGCCAGAATGCGCACGCGGGCGGCGTCGACTGGTCGGCGCACGCGGAAGTTGAGCTTGGTGAGCGCCGCGGCCGTAATGCGTCCCGGCAGCGCGTATCCCGCAATGCCGGCAGGGGAGACGGTGAGCTCGCAGTCCGGAACGAGGCCCGCGCCGGTTTCCAGCGCGTACGCCGCTGCAGCTGCGCCAGCCCTCTCGGACTCGGTCGTCACGTTGTCGGCCAGGTCGTGCACGTGCAGCACGTTGCCGCAGGCAAAGATGCCCGGCACGCCTGTCTGGAGGCTCTGGTCCACCACGGCGCCGCGCGTGCGCGGGTCTAGCTCAACGCCCGCGCCCACCGAAAGCTCGTTCTCGGGAATCAGGCCCACCGAAAGCAGCAGAGTGTCGCACGGAACAATGCGCTTGGTCCCCGGAATGGGCGCCAGGCGCTCGTCGACCTGGCTTACCTCGACGGCTTTCACGCGGTCGTGCCCGATCACGCGCGTGACCGTGGTGGACAGGTGCAGCGGAATTCCAAAGTCGTCCAGGCAGTTCTTGACGTTGCGGCGCAGACCGTTGGCGTACGGCATGAGCTCGTACACGCCCTCGACGGAAATCCCCTCGAGCGTGCAGCGGCGCGCCATGATAAGCCCGATGTCGCCCGAACCCAAAATGACGGCGCGCGAGCCGGGTTTGAGATTTTCGATATTGATGTATCGCTGCGCCAGGCCGGCCGTAAACACGCCAGCGGGACGGCTGCCGGGGATCTTGATCTCGCTGCGGGTACGCTCACGGCAGCCCATGGCAAGGACGACCGCCCGTCCGGTGAGCTGCAGCATGCCGGTGGGGCTCATGAGCGTGACGGTGTGGACCGCGGTGTCTTCCGCAGGCTCGCCGGAATCAATCCCAATCACCATGCTGTTCAGGAACAGCGCAATGTCGGTTGCGTGCACCTGGTCGATAAAGCGCTGCGCGTACTCGGGACCGGTGAGCTCCTGTTTAAAGTGCGACAGGCCAAAGCCGGGGTGGATGCATTGGCGGAGGATGCCGCCCAGGTGCTGCTCGCGCTCCACGATGGCCACGCGCGCTCCGGCCTTATGCGCGGCCAGCGCGGCCGCCATGCCGGCAGGTCCGCCGCCGATAACGACCACGTCGAACGCCTGCGTTGCCACGGACTCAACGTCATCGCTATCAATCGCGCTCGATTTGAATTCCGCCATCCTAGCGCACCCCCTTCAGCGGTCCCTCAACCAGCCAAGATCCGGTGTCCTCCAGTAATACCTCGCTGGGGTCGCAGCCCAGCTCTCGGGCAAGAATCGCCACCACACGGCTCTGGCAAAAGCCGCTTTGGCATCGACCCATGCCGGCGCGGCAGCGGCGCTTGACGCCCTCGACCGAAACCGCGCCCGGACGGCGTCGAATCGAGGCTACAATCTCGGCCTCGGGCACCGTCTCGCAGCGGCAGACGATCTGCCCCCACGCGGGATCGGACTCAATGAGTTCTTCCTTGCGCGCAAGCGGCGCGAGGTCAAAGTCGTCCTGCGCGCGGCGGATCGGGTTCCAATCGGCACGTTCGCGCAGGGCTACGCCGGAATTGCGCAGTACCTGCTCCATGCGCTCGGCAATGGCCGGTGCGCTCGCCACGCCCGGCGACTGGATGCCCGCCGCCTGGAATAGCCCCGGCACCACGGCCGACTGCCCAATAAAAAAGTCGTTTGTACCCTGAATGACCGGGCGCCCGCCGGCGAACGCGCGCACCACGCGGCGCGTGTCCAGATCGGGCACCAGCTTGCGCGCACCGGTCAGGAGCGCGTTGATATCGGTCGCGTAGGTCTGTGTATCGCCCGGCTCGCGCACGGCGGCGGTCGCGGTAATCACGGTGTTGCCGTGTACGGTACCCGTGACGATAACGCCCTTGGACACCGGCGTGGGAACGGGGTAGAGTGGCATCAGCGCGCGCGGTTCTTTGTCCAGCACCACGATGTTGCCCTGGCGCCAGACCATCTGGAACTCCTCGGCGCCCGCCATATGCGAGATGTCGGCGGCGCCGTTGCCCGCGGCGTTGATCAGGTAGCGGCAGCGCACGTCTCCGGCGGGCGTCGCCAACGTAAAGCGCGCGTCGTCGCCCGAGCCCGCGACTTCAATCGCTTCCACCGGCGCAGACCGCATAAACGTCACCCCGTTGGCCGCGGCGTTCTCCAGTGCGGCGATGGCAACCTCAAACGGGTCGACAAACCCAGTCGATGGGCACCACAACGCGCACGTTACATCGGCACTGGCGCGCGGCTCTAATTCGTGGATGCGGTCGGGTCCGACGATCGACAGCTCGGGCACCCCGTTGGCCAGGCCATTCTGGCGCAGCTTTTCCAGATGCGCGCGGTCCTCGTCGTTAAAGCCCAACACCATCGACCCGGTGCGGCGGAACAGAAAGCCCAGCTCCTGAGCCCACGCACCGTACAACTCGCAGCCACGGGCGTTGACCTGCGCCTTTACGGTGCCCGGTGTCGGATCGTAGCCGGCGTGCACCAGGCCGCCATTGGCCTTCGACGCGCCCAGCGCAATATCGTTAGCCGCCTCGACCACGCAAATGGACAGGTCATAGCGCGCGAGCTGCCGCGCGATGGCGCATCCGGTGATGCCCGCGCCGACAATCGCGATATCAAACGTTTCTGCCACGGTGCCTCCTAGACAAGTTGACAGGCTGTCAATAAGACTATCCTACGGTCTGCACACCCCCAGTGCGGCGGCAATGCGGCGAACAGCTCCGCAACACCCGCCAACGGCAGACGAGGGCCGCCCAGCACGGATGCCGGCCACGTTGGACCGCGAGTTCCTTCCACCCAACCTCGCGGTCCGCGCCGTTACCAGTTTCAGATTGAGATGTTGAGACCACGGGCGCACGTTCGTCTCGATCTGTAACAGTAGGAGGGGAATTGCGGTCCTACGTGTTACAGATCGAGACATTATCCCGTCGGGTTATTCGTATGTCTCGATCTGTAACAGCTAGCTGAGGATTTGGGTTCTAGATGTTACAGATCAAGACAAACCTTCCGGCGGATTTTGAATGTCTCGATCTGTAACAGTTAGACGAGGATTTGGGTTCCAGATGTTACAGATTGAGACGTTAGTCTGGCGCCCCTTCCGTTCGTCTCGATCTGTAACATCTAGACCCGGATTTCGCCTCCACCTGTTACAGATTGAGATGTTTGTGTCCGCGCCAGCCCAGCGTCTAGCCGTGGTCCCATATAAACAAACCCCGTGGTAAACTTGACCGGACTGTTAATATTCCGAAAGGTACCCGTAATGTCCAAGTACATCTCCGAGCTCATGTCGCCGCAGCTTATGGGCGTCGTCTATGCCTTCGTTGGCTTTATCATCGCCCTGTATGTGCTGTCGGTCGTCTATGTGTTCATCGACGCTCGCCGCCGCGGCGCCAGCGCCTACGTGGCATGGGGCATCATCGCCCTTATCCCGTTTGTGGGTCTCATTGCCTACCTGGTCCTGCGCCCGCACTCCTACGCGTCCGACCGCGAGGAGCAGGAGCTGGACATGGCCCTGCGTGAGCGCCAGCTTGCCCAGTATGGCACCTGCCCGCAGTGCGGCGCGCCCATCGAGAAGGACTTCGTCGTCTGCCCGGTGTGCGACACCCAGGTTCGCAACGTATGCCCCAGCTGCCATCGCCCGCTCGATGCGCACTGGAAGGTCTGCCCCTACTGCCGAACTCGCATCCAGTAACGCATCCATCGTCGGGTCGGCCGCAAGCCACGGGCGCCGCAAGCCACGCGCGCCCCACACTCCGCCCCCACACGATGAAGCATGCGTAGAAAATCGCCCGCCGTGCCATTAAGGTGCGGCGGGCGCTTGTATACCAAGGCAACCTGCCTATAATGATGCAAGTTAAAACGCCGAGCGCATCGCACGCACTTGCATCAGGCATCCGAGAGGAGAAAACATACCCATGAAGGCACTCTACAATGACGGTTCGGTGGCCGAGCTCCCACAGGACGAGGTCACGCACGTCATCCGCCACTCCGCCGCGCACATCATGGCGCAGGCCATCAAGCGCCTGTACCCCGAGGCCGACTTTGCCTACGGTCCCGCGACCGACAACGGCTTCTACTACGACGTCGACCTGCCCGAGGGCGTCAAGATCAGCGAGGACGACTTCCCCGCGATCGAGGCCGAGATGAAAAAGATCGTCAAGGAGAACCTCAAGTTCTCCGTGTACGAGAAGCCCCGCGCCGAGGCCATCGCCCTTATGGAGGAGCGCGGCGAGAAGTACAAGGTCGAGCACATCGGCGACCTGGACGACGACGCCCGCATCACCTTCTACCAGCAGGGCGACTACATCGACATGTGCGTCGGCCCCCACATCTGCTATACCAAGGCGCTCAAGGCCTTTAAGCTCACTGGCGTCTCGGGCGCCTACTGGAAGGGCGACAAGGACAACAAGATGCTCACCCGCATCAACGGCGTCGCCTTTGCCACCAAGGAAGAGCTCGACGAGCACATGCACATGCTGGAGGAGGCCAAGAAGCGCGACCACCGCAAGATCGGTCGCGAGATGGACCTCTTTATGATGCGTGACGAGGCCCCCGGCTTCCCGTTCTTCCTGCCCAACGGCATGATCCTTAAGAACACGCTGCTGGACTACTGGCGCGAGATCCACCACAAGGCCGGCTACGTGGAGATCTCCACGCCGCTCATCATGAACAAGCAGCTGTGGAAGACCTCGGGCCACTGGGACCACTACAAGGACAACATGTACTCCACTGTCATCGACGACGAAGAGTACTGCATTAAGCCCATGAACTGCCCGGGCGGCGTGCTGGTGTACGCCTCCAAGCCGCACTCTTACCGCGAGCTGCCCATCCGCGCCGGCGAGATTGGCCTGGTGCACCGCCACGAGCTGCGCGGTGCCCTGCACGGCCTGTTCCGCGTGCGCTGCTTTAACCAGGACGACGCCCACCTGTTTGTGCGTCCCGACCAGCTGACCGACGAGATCGTGGGCGTGGTCAACCTCATCGACTCCGTGTACCAGAAGTTTGGCTTTAAGTACCACGTTGAGCTTTCCACCCGCCCCGAGGACTCCATGGGTTCGGACGAGGATTGGGCGCGCGCCGAGGAGGGCCTGCGCACCGCTCTGGAGCAGCTGCACATGGACTACGAGGTCAACGAGGGCGATGGCGCCTTCTACGGCCCCAAGATCGACTTTCACCTGGAGGACTCGCTCGGTCGTACCTGGCAGTGCGGCACCGTCCAGCTCGACTTCCAGATGCCGCTCAACTTTGATCTGGAGTACGTGGACGCCGACGGTACCAAGAAGCGCCCCATCATGCTGCACCGCGTGTGCTTTGGCTCCATCGAGCGCTTCATCGGTATTCTGATTGAGCACTTTGCGGGCAAGTTCCCCACCTGGCTGGCTCCCGTGCAGGTCAAGGCGCTTCCCGTCTCCGAGAAGAGCCGCGACTACGCCCACGAGGTGTGCGCCAAGCTGGAGGAGGCCGGCATTCGCGTGGTCTGCGACGACCGCGACGAGAAGATCGGCTACAAGATCCGCGAGGCCCGCAGCATCGACCGCGTGCCCTACATGCTCATCCTGGGCGAGAAGGAGGTCGAGGCCGGCAACATCTCCGTCCGTGACCGCTCCAACGAGACCGTTCAGATGAGCGTTGACGAGTTTGTGGCCAAGGTACTCGAGGAGATCAAGACTCGCGCCTAAGGCAAACTTCACAACAATTAATAAATGCGACCGTTCACAAAGGGCGGTCGCATTTTTTCATGCCCAAATAAGAAAAGCCGCTGGTTGAGCGGCTTTTTTTGTTGCACAAAAAGGTACAGGTTTTTGTAGAGGGGTATGGAGATATACCTACTTGCAGTACATTTTGCGTAATCTGGGCAAACGCTGATTAATTGCCCGTATAATGTCGTTTGTCGAAAGATACAAAAACCTGTACTTTTGCGACTGCGCCTAGCTGCGAGCGAGAAGCCTGTTCTAAACGCCCCTGCATTTGCGTGCATCGCAAAGCCAAAAGAGGGGGCGAAAACATGGAACAGATGGCACGGCGCCAAGAGCAGCTGCCGGGCGCATTTAACGGCGTTACCACCAACAGCCAGCACGGCCGCGTCCGCTGGTATCTGGTCCACACCCCCCATGGAAAAGAGCGCGAGACCTGCGAAAAGGTCCGCCGGATTATCCCGCACGAACTGATGCAGGACGCTTTTGTGATGCAAAAGGAGTTCTGGTTTAAGCGGGACGGCGCCTGGTCGCTCCAAACCAAACCTATGTACAAGGAATATTTCTTCGTCGCCACGCACGATGCAGCCGCGCTCGATAGGGCTTTGGCCCAGTTGAGCTTTGGTTGTCGCATCGCCGGCAGTAGGGAGCGGGCGTACATGCCCATGCCGGACGATGCGCAGGATTGGTACCGCAGCGTGCTGGACGACGACGGCGTGGTGCGCAACAGCGTTGCGCGCATAGAAGACGGTGTGCTGCACATAGAGCAGGGGCCCTTGGTGGGGCAAGAGGCCCGTGTAAAGAAGATCGACCGTCATAAACGCTGGTGCCTGGTGGACGTAGGCGAAGGCGGCTCCGCATTTAGGGAGCTGCTACCGCTCGACGTTCCCAGCAAAACGTAAGGGAGACGTTGCACCGGCAAATTACTTGGTTTTTGGATTCATAGATGGGGGGGGGGTTCCTGGGGACAGGAACGTAAGTTTTATTGTGGCTGCTAAAGAAGTAACAGAGAGTTGTACATCAACGGTTGGTGCGCTGGCTTTCAATCAGATAAAGCCGAGCGGTACGCTTGGGTATCGCATCGTCAAGAGGCTGTTTGACCTTGTGTTTAGTCTTATGGCGATCGCTATTTTATTCATTCCAGTGGGTCTTGTGTGCGTCCTGATTTGTCTAGAGTCTCCGGGTAGTCCCTTGTACACCCAGGAGCGAATTGGCAAAAATGGCAAGGTCATTAAGATCTTTAAGTTGCGCAGCATGGTTGCCGATGCTGGCAATGTTCAGAAGTATTTAAATTTTGAGCAGCTGCATCAGTGGGAAATTGAGCGCAAGGTCGATAACGATCCGCGCATCACTAAGGTCGGGCAGTTTATTCGTAAGTGCTCTATCGATGAGATGCCGCAGTTTCTTAATGTTTTAAATGGTGATTTATCCGTTATCGGTCCTCGTCCCATTACGCGTGATGAACTCGAAATGCATTTTTCTGATGAGGATAAGGTTGTATTTCTTTCGGTTCAACCTGGAATTACCGGGTTATGGCAGGCGACGGATCGCAACGATGCGTCATTTGAAAGCGGTCTGCGCCAAAAAATCGAATTGCATTACGTGCGGAACCGTTGTTTCCGAATGGATTGGAAGTGTTTTGCTGGCACTTTCGGCGCCATGTTTGGCAAGGAGAGGACGGGCCGATAGATGGAAATATCCATCATCATTCCGACTCTTAATGCTGAGCATGAAATCGATGGGCTTTTAATTGCCCTCGAACACCAGTCTATTCAGCCGGTTGATATCCTTATCGTTGATTCCGCTTCGGAAGATAAAACTATAGAGCTGGTCCGGCAGCACAAAAGAGTCCGCCTTCTGAAGATTGATCGCCAGGATTTCAACCACGGCACCACAAGAGACATGGCACTAAGGGAGTCGAGGGGTGACTTTGTATGCTTCCTTACCCAAGATGCCGTGCCTGTTTCTGATGATTACCTGGAGCGGCTTGTTGCTCCCATGCTTGATGATTCCGATATCGCTCTCGTAAGCGGCAGGCAGCTGCCTAAGGCGGATGCCCGACGTTTTGAACAGCTGGTGCGTGGTTTTAACTATCCCGACTGGCCATCCGTTCGTTCCAAATGTGATCTCGAGAAACTCGGTATTAAGACGTTTTTTGCATCTGATGTCTGTTCCGCCTATCGACGAACTGCATATCTCGAATGCGGTGGATTCGATCATGTCAACACCAACGAGGACATGCTCATGGCGGCAAGGTTTATCGCCTCCGGGTTGAAGGTGGCTTACGAGCCGCGTGCCGAGGTCTATCACTCGCATAACTTGACACCTTCCCAACAGTTTGCCCGCAACCGCGCTGTTGGCTTCTTTCTCGAAACGCATGCAGACGAACTCATGCATGCAAGTGAGATTGGTGAAGGCGGCCGGCTCGCCAAGATGGTTTCGTCGCAACTTCTACGAGAGGGAAGTCTTGGCGAGCTCGTTGCTTTCGGAGTCGACTGCTGCGCTCGCCTTCTCGGAAATCGCGCTGGCCGCAGGGCTGCAAGAAATGAAAGGTTATAGCCAATGAAGGGCATCATCCTCGCTGGCGGGTCCGGCACGCGCCTGTACCCGCTCACGCTCGTGACCTCCAAGCAGCTGCTGCCGGTCTACGACA
>CABQQR010000001.1:0-245134 GCA_902466395.1 uncultured Collinsella sp. | reverse complement strand
ATGCATTCAAAGAGTGCGTAACAGCTCACTGGTCGAGTGGACATGCGCCGACAATACACGGGGCTAAGCTGGACACCGAAGCGGCGGGATTTTGATTTTCAGAATCGGTAGGGGAGCTTCCCATGGGCGGGGAAGCCGCCGGGCGACCGGCGGTGGAGCGCATGGGAGTGAGAATGCTGGCATGAGTAGCGAGAGACGAGAGAGTAACTCGTCCGCCGTGAACCCGAGGTTTCCTGGGCAAGGCTAATCCTCCCAGGGTCAGTCGGGGGCTAAGGCGAGGCCGGGAGGCGTAGCCGACGCGCAGCAGGCAGACATTCCTGCACCGCGCACGCGGCGCTACGACCGACGGGGCGACGGATGGGGGTGGCTCGGCGGGGTTCTGGACGTCCCCGTGATGGAGCGCGGCCCGCGGACCAGGGAAATCCGGTCCGCACGAGGGCGAGGCTCCGGACGAAGCGATTGAGCGAAGCGAGTGAGCCCGAGGTCCCTAGAAAAACCCCTAGGCAGGCGCGTGCGCGCCCGTACCGCAAACCGACACAGGTGGGTGGGTAGAACATACCGAGGCGATCGGGTCAACCATGGTCAAGGAACTCGGCACAATGGCCCCGTAACTTCGGGAGAAGGGGTGCCCGCGCGTACGTGAACGGACTTGCTCCGGGAGCGGAGGCGGGCCGCAGTGGAGAGGCCCAAGCGACTGTTTACCAAAAACACAGGACTCTGCAGAAGCCGCAAGGCGACGTATAGGGTCTGACGCCTGCCCGGTGCCGGAAGGTCACGCGGAGGAGTTAGCCATTTCGGCGAAGCCCCGAAGCCAAGCCCCGGTAAACGGCGGCCGTAACTATAACGGTCCTAAGGTAGCGAAATTCCTTGTCGGGTAAGTTCCGACCTGCACGAAAGGCGCAACGACTTGGGCGCTGTCTCGACCATGGACCCGGTGAAATTGCACTGGTCGTGAAGATGCGACTTACCCGCGGAAGGACGGAAAGACCCCGTGAACCTTCACTGCAGCTTGGCATTGGCCGCTGGTCCCGCGTGTAGAGGATAGGCAGGAGGCGCAGATCCGGAGGCGCCAGCCCCCGGGGAGCCGCCCTTGGAATACTGCCCTCGCGCGACCGGCGTCCTAACCCGAGGCCGTCAACCGGCTCGGGGACCGTGCCAGGCGGGCAGTTTGACTGGGGCGGTCGCCTCCTAAAGGGTAACGGAGGCGCGCGAAGGTCCGCTCGGGACGGTCGGCAACCGTCCTTTTGAATGCAAGAGTACAAGCGGGCTTGACTGCGAGGCCCACAAGCCGAGCAGGTGCGAAAGCAGGCTCTAGTGATCCGGCGGCCCCGAGTGGGTGGGCCGTCGCTCAACGGATAAAAGGTACTCCGGGGATAACAGGCTGATCTTGCCCAAGAGTCCACATCGACGGCAAGGTTTGGCACCTCGATGTCGGCTCATCGCATCCTGGGGCTGGAGCAGGTCCCAAGGGTACGGCTGTTCGCCGTTTAAAGCGGTACGCGAGCTGGGTTCAGAACGTCGTGAGACAGTTCGGTCCCTATCCTCCGTGGGCGCAGGAGAATCGATGGAGGCTGCCCCCAGTACGAGAGGACCGGGGTGGACGCACCTCCGGTGAACCGGTTGTCGACCAACGGCACGGCCGGGTAGCCGCGTGCGGCGCGGATAACCGCTGAAGGCATCTAAGCGGGAAGCCGTTCCAGGGATTAGTTCTCCTTCCGGTAAGGGCCCAGGTAGACTACCTGGTCGATAGACGGCAGGTGCAAGGACGGCGACGTCCTCAGCCGAGCCGCACTAATCGCCCGAGCTCTTCCGGAACCGCACCTCGCGGCCCGCGGGACCCAGCGCTCATGCGCGGTCCGGGCACGAGGATGCCCCCGAGTCAGACCTTTCCTATGCGCCATGCGGCCCCCAGGGCACGTAGATGTGAAACCGGACACCGTAACGGTGGGCGCCGCCCACCGGTCAGCGGCCAGAGCATGGGGGGCACGCCCGGTCCCGTTCCGAACCCGGAAGCTAAGCCCCATCGCGCCGAGAGTACTGCGGGGCCAGCCCGTGGGAGGCCAGGGCGCCGCTGACCGGTGGACGGCACCGAGCCGTCGGATGACTTGAAGAAGGGGGAGGCCTCGCGGCCTCCCCCTTTTTTGTATCTCGGGCAATTTGTCTCACATAGTAGCTGTGTTTTATAACCCTCGTTTGTCGCATCTTCTGCGAACGGGCTACAATAACTTAGTCTGTGCGATATGGAGGTGAACATGGCTGAAGCTGGTATCGGCGTTGATATCGTCGAGATTTCCCGCATGAAATCAATTCTTGAAAAGACGCCGTCGTTTGCTCGGCGTGTGTTTACCGAAGAAGAGCGTGCGTATTGCGATGCATCATCGCGTCCCGCTGCTCACTATGCGAGCCGCTTTGCTTCGCGCGAGGCGGTGCTTAAAGCTCTCGGCACGGGTTTTAGTCAAGGCGTGGGTCGCAAGGATGTTTCGGTAACGCGTGATAAACTCGGCAAGCCGAAGGCGCTGCTTTCGGGCCGTGCTCTCGAGATCGCTCAAGAACTGGGCGTTGTTGAGGTCGCTCTTTCCATTACGCTTACGGGAGACTTGGCCGTTGCGAATGCCATCGCGATTACCGAAGATGCTCGGCCTAAGCCAAAAGATGAAAAGGTGAGCACCAAGAAACGCGTTGCGCAGACATTTAAAGAGGCTCGCTCTGTATTAGATGAGCTCGAGCAGCTGCAGAATTCAGCATTGACGGAGCACCTGGGCGATGCTTCGCAAGATACGCTAGGAGCATAGATGAAACCGGTTTTGAGTACCGAAGAAGTCGTTCGTCTCGAGGATATCATCGAACGCGAAGGGACTTCGAAGGCCGAGCTTATGGAGCTAGCGGGTGAGTTTGCCGCTAACGAGGTCTTGAAGCTCAATCCCGATCGGGTTCTCGTTTTGGTCGGTTTTGGTAATAATGGCGGCGACGGTTGGGTTGCCGCCGATATCCTGAGCCATAAGGGTGTGGACGTGGATATCGTTTCTCCGGTTGAACCGGATGAGATTCCTGCTGCTCTGGCACGTCATGTTGCTCGTCGTACTGCCGGCCGCGATGTGCACGTTTGCGTCGGCCCCTCGCGTGATGAACTCGAGGTTTTGATCGATAAGGCCGATGTTGTTGTCGATGCCATTTTTGGTACCGGTTTCCACGGGAATCTGCGTGCGCCGTTCTCCATTTGGATTCCTACGGTCAATGAATGCGCCGATTGTGTCGTATCCATTGATGTCCCCTCGGGCCTGAATGCAGAGACGGGCGTTGTTGATGACGACTGCATTCGTGCCGAGCGCACGGTGACGATGATTGCGCCCAAGATTGGTCTGTATAGCGCTGATGGTCCTGAGTATGCTGGCGATTTGATCTGCGGCAATCTTTACGACCGTCTTGACGAGGTCATCGATGATGTCGACCACGCCGCCGAGATTGTCGAGCCCGGTGACTTAGTTGATTACTTTGCTCCGCTACCATCGAATATCGATAAGTATTCCCGTGGCTCCGTGCTTATTGTCGCCGGATCTGCGCAATATCCTGGTGCTGCCATTATGGCGGCCAAGTCTGCAGCTCGCGCGGGTGCTGGTTACGTGGCAGTCGCGGCTCCTGACGCCTGCGCCAATCTCATTCGCATGGCACTTCCTTCGATTCCGGTCTTTGCTATTCCGTCTGATTCCCGCGGCTCCTTTGGCGCCGCTGCGCGCATGACGGTGTGCGAGATCGCAAAGAAGTACAGCTGCGTGCTGTGCGGTCCCGGTATGACGACGTCTGCCGGCGCTATGCAGGTGGTTTCGGGCTTGCTCGAGCTTGATGTACCGCTAATTTTGGACGCCGATGCACTCAACTGCCTTGCTAAGATTGCCATTGACGGTATTGATAGTAACCCCGAGATGTATCGCCGCGAGCAGCCGTTGGTTATGACGCCGCACTATCGTGAGCTTTCGCGCCTGGTTGCCGGTGACGAGGTGAACGACCTTGGTACCGCGATTGCGGCCGCGCAGAAGGTTGTCTGGGCTGCAGGCTCCGACAATCTGGTGGTCATTGCCAAGGGGCCGACGACGGCTATCTGTGGCGTTGAGCGCGTGCTGCTGCCGCTCTCGGGTCCGGCTTCTCTGGCAACTGCCGGTTCGGGTGATGTTCTCGCGGGTATTTTGGCCGGCACGCTTGCCACCATGCGCGACGAGATGGATCGTTGGGAGTTGCTGTATTCGTACGCCGTTGCACTTCACAGCTACGCCGGTTTTGCTGCGGCGACGGAGTATGGTGAGAAGAGCGTTATCGCGACCGATCTTATCGACTTGATCGGTCCTGCCATGGAGCTGGCGGCAAAGGATGCGCTCGAAGATCTGGGAATCATGGACGAAGGGTCGGATGACTAATCATGAATAAAGCCGATTTGACGCGCTGGTCCTGGGTCGAGATCGACCGCGGGGCGCTCCGTCGCAACACGAGGGCCTATAAGAACTTGTTGAATCCGCGTCAGCGCCTGTGCTGCGTGGTCAAGGCTGATGCTTATGGTCATGGAGCTGTTGAGTGCGCCAAGATCATGTATTCGGCCGGTGCCGACATGTTTGCCGTGGCGACGGTTAACGAGGGCGTTGAGCTCCGACAGGGCGGGATTACGAAACCCATCCTCATCCTAAGCGAGCCGCCTATCGAGGCCATTCCGACGTTGCTCGAGTTTGATATCATGCCCTCGGTCTATACGTCTGACTTTGCTCTTGCGTATGGAGAATGTGCCGTCGCGGCGGGCAAAGTGGGCAAGTACCATCTTGCCATCGAGACGGGCATGAACCGCATTGGCGTACATTACACGCAGGTGCTCGACTTTGTCCGCGGTATAAATTTCCATCGCGGTATTCAGTGCGACGGCGTATTTACGCACTTCGCCACGGCCGATGAACCTTCGGGCTGGGACTACAAGCTGCAGTGCCAGCGTTTTACCGAGGCCGTTCAGGCCATTAAGGACGCAGGTTTTGAATGCGGTATCGTGCATTGTGCCAATACGCCATCCTCGATGCTCGATTCTTCAATGCACTTTGACATGATTCGTGCCGGCATCGGTTTGTATGGTCTGCAGCCATGTGAGCTGAGTGGTCGCGTGATGCAGCTTGATCCCGTCATGAGCGTCCACGCGCGTGTGACGCGCGTGGCACACCCTGCGATGGGCGAGGGCGTGGGCTACGGCTTTACCTACCGCGTACCGCGCACGCGCGTTCAGATCTGCACCCTTCCGATCGGTTATGCCGATGGCCTTTCGCGTACGCTTTCCAATCGTATGGACGTGCTGTATCGCGGCGAGCGTGTGCGTCAGGTGGGCAATATCTGCATGGACCAGTTTATGGTCGCCATTCAGTCCAACCCGGCGCATGAGATTCCCGAGGCCGAGTATGGTGACGAGATGATCATTGTCGGCCGCGATGGAGATGCCGAGATTACCATGGACGAGATGGCGCGCCTACGCGGCACGATTAACTACGAGGTCGCTTGCGGCTTTGGTATGCGTCTCGACAAGGTCTACGTGTAGGAGTCGCTATGGGCGTCATGCACATTCCCGGCCATAGCCATCAGGCGCCGCGTGAGGTCGCACTCGAGGAGATCGAGGCCGTTCTGGGCGATTGTCACCTTTGCCAGCTTTACCAGTCGCGCCACAACATCGTGTTTGGCGTGGGAAACCCCCGCGCTCGCGTGATGTTTATTGGCGAGGCGCCGGGCCGTAATGAGGATTTGCAGGGCGAGCCCTTTGTGGGGGCGGCAGGCGAGGACCTCAACGGCATTTTGTCGCTGGCGGGGCTCAAACGCGAAGACGTCTACATTGCCAACGTGCTTAAGTGCCGCCCGCCGGGAAACCGCAATCCGCGTCCCGAGGAAGTGCTGGCTTGCTCGCCGTTTTTGCGCGAGCAGATTCGAAGCATCTGGCCCGATATCATCGTGACGCTCGGCAACCCCGCAACGCACTTTGTGCTCAAGACCGAGATCGGCATTACCAAGCTGCGCGGCAGGTTCCATCAGATGGGGCACTTTGTGGTGATGCCCACTTTCCATCCGGCAGCAGCGCTACGCAATCCAGCGTGGCAGGAGCTGCTGGAGGAAGACTTTAAGATGCTGGGCGACTATCTGGGGCGACATCCCGCACCAGAGGACGCCTCGGAATAATAAGGAGCATATATGTCCCTGGAGCGCCTGGGGGTAGGTACTTACAAAACGACTTGCGCTGCCGATACGGAGTACTTTGGCGAGCTAATTGCACCGTGCCTTGAGGACGGAGATGTGCTCATCCTGACCGGTGGCCTGGGAGTGGGCAAAACTCACTTTACCAAGGGCGTCTCGCGCGGGCTGGGCGATGGGCATATGGTTACGAGTCCTACGTTTGCGCTCATGGCCGTTCACGATCAAGGTCGTATTCCGCTGTTTCACTTTGATCTATACCGCCTGGAGCATGCCTACGAGCTCGAGGATACGGGCATTTTCGATGTGCTGGGCTATGAGGGTGCTTGCCTGCTGGAATGGGGCGAACAATTCCAGGACGAGCTGACGGATGAGTATCTTTCGGTGACGCTCAGGCGTGATGAGGGCGACAGCGATGTGCGAACGATAACGCTCGAGGCGCACGGTGACCGCGCAATGGAGCTTTCCCATTTGATTGATAAGGCTGTACAAGATGAGCTTGCATAACGACAACGCGCTGGTGGTGGCGCTCGATACCTCGACCGACATGCTTGCCTGCGCGGCAAGCTGGATTGATGGGCAGACGGGTGAGACGAAGCTCGTGAGTGGCGACCACATGTGTCGCCGTCACGCCAACGTTGAGCTCGTGAATACCGTTGATGGCGTGCTGGCTCAAGCCGGTCTGGATCGCAGCGATGTTGGTTGCTATGTGGTCGGCCGCGGCCCGGGGTCCTTTACGGGTGTGCGCATCGGCATCTCCACTGCCAAGGGCCTCGCGCGTGGTGCCAATGTTCCGCTGCTGGGCGTGTCGACGCTCGACGCTTGCGCTTGGACGGCGTGGAAGGCTGGCGTGCGCGGCAAGCTTGGTATCTTGGCCGATGCTATGCGCGGTGAGGTATATCCGGCGCTGTATATGCTGGTCGATGAGGGTCCCGAGCGTCAATTTGAGCGCGAACACGTGGTCAAGGCCGCCGTGGCGCTCGATGAGTGGCGCCAAGCAGCGGACTGGGGCCAGGTTCAGCTGACCGGTGACGGTCTCGTGCGCTATGGCAAGCTGCTGGATGAGGACGAGGCCGCCCGCTGCGTGGAGCGCGACCTGTGGTGGCCTTCGGGCGAGGGCTTGCTGCTCGCGCACGCTGCGGGTGACGGCGATCCGGCCCGCGTCCTGCCGATTTACACGCGCCTTTCGGATGCCGAGGAAAACGAGCGCAAGCGTCTTGGTCTTGCCGAGAGTGCGCAGAGCGAAATTACGGGTGTTGCCGATGAGCTCGCCGGTCGTCATCTGCAGTTCCGTCCCATGGGCGCGGCGGATGCCGAGGGCGCGAGCGCGCTGGAGGCTGCCTGCTTTGAAGGTGCCGGACACGAGGCATGGACGCCGGGCATGTTCCTGTCCGAACTGGGCGAGGACGTCGCTGCGCCGCGTAGTTGGTGGGTGGCACACGACGACGGCAAGCTGCTGGGCCTTGCCGGCGGTATGGTCGTGGACGGTGATGTGCAGATTCTGGATGTCGCCGTCGACCCGGCACATCGCCGTGAGGGCATTGCCCGCAAGCTGCTGTCGCACGTGAGCTATGATGCCCAGATGCTCGGCTGCACTACGGCTTCGCTCGAGGTCGAGGACGGTAACGAGGGAGCGATCGCGCTTTATAACGCTCTGGGCTTTACCGAGGCTGGCCGTCGTCGTGGCTATTACGGTGCCGGCAAGGACGCCATCGTCATGACGGCCCCACTTCCCCTCGTGCTTCCGGTCGATAACGCCTCGCCCGAGCCGACGGCAGCCGAGCAACGCGCATGGCCCCTGTCTGCGCCCAAGCGCTCTGCCGAGGAACGTGTCGAGATTGAGCATCGCCGCCTAGTGCTCGCTATCGAGAGCTCCTGCGACGAGACGGCGGTGGCGATTATCGATGCAGATGGCAATATGCTGGCCAACCAGGTGTCGACACAGATTGATTTTCACGCCCGCTTTGGCGGCGTGGTGCCCGAGATCGCCTCGCGCAAACACGTTGAGGTGATTGTGAGCGTCGTGGATGCGGCGCTCGAGGATGCCGCAGCATCGCTTGGTCTTGAGGGTGGAGCCATTGCCCCTAGCGAGCTTGCCGCCGTGGGCGTGACACAGGGTCCGGGCCTGGTTGGCGCCCTGGTGGTGGGCGTCGCCTTTGCCAAGGGCTTTGCGTATGCTGCCGGCAAGCCGCTCGTGTGCGTCAATCATCTGGAGGGCCACCTGTTTGCCAACCTGTTGGCGCAGCCCGACCTCAAGCCCCCGTTTATCTTTACGCTTGTCTCGGGCGGGCACACCATGCTCGTGCACGTGAAGGCATGGGGCGACTACGAGGTACTTGGTGAGACACTCGACGATGCTGTGGGCGAGGCCTTCGACAAGGTAGCCAAGGCGTTGGGTCTGGGCTATCCCGGTGGCCCCATCATCTCCAAGCTGGCCGAGACGGGCAATCCCCGCGCGATCGATTTTCCTCGCGCGCTTAACAGCAGGGGGGACTATCGCTTCTCGCTTTCGGGCCTCAAGACGGCGGTGACGCTCTACATCGAGCAGGAGACCAAGGCTGGGCGCACGATTCACCTGCCCGATCTGGCGGCTTCGTTTGAGGCAGCCGTCTTTGACGTTCAGTACAAGAAGGCCAAGAACGCGCTGCATGCCACCGGATGCAAGGAATACTGCATCGGTGGCGGCGTCTCGGCCAACCCGCATCTGCGCGAGATGATGATCAAGAAGCTTGGGCGTCAGGGGATCCGCGTAACGGTGCCACCGCTTTCGGCGTGCACCGACAACGCCGCCATGATCGCAGGGGTTGCTCGCCGTAAATTCGACCGAGGAGAAATCTCGCCGTTCGACGTCGACGCCGATCCAAACATGACGCTGTAGCTGGTACGGCGCGGTCCCCGGACGGAGGGGCCGGATATAAGGTTTCCTGCTCTACAGTCCTGCGCAAGACGAAGGCCACATTAAGTGGCCTTCTTTGCGTGCGGAACTCGCGATAAACCTTATATCCGGCCCCTCCGTCCGGGGACCTTTCTGTATCGATATAGCTTCTGAGCTGGTTTGGCGTCGACAACGTCCGGCAAGGTTAGCCAGCTGCGTCGAATTTCCGGCGTGCTTTAGCTGAAAGAAAAAGATGATGTGCGGAGCTTTGCTCCGCATTTGGGATGGGAGCCCCTGAGAGCCGCGGGAGCCGGGCGGCGCATATGAACTTTATCGCGAGTTCCGCACGCAAAGGAAAGCACTTAATGTGCTTTCCGTCTTGCGCAGGACTGTAGAGCAGGAAACTTAGCCCGTGCCGGGCCCGCTGAGACCAGACCGGCGGGATAGACCAGTTCAGATGGGGCTTTCATGCATGGGTGGTCTGTTGGTGGGCAAATGGGTATCATACTGTGGTTATTGCATCGACTCTGTGATGCATGTTTGTACGTTCCCGGCGGTCGGTTTGCCAGAAGCGCCCCGTCGGTTGTTCCAGACCCGTTTCGAAGAAAGGAAACCACACTCACCTATGGCAGCTAAAAAATCATCTCCCTTGAAGATCATCCCGCTCGGCGGCCTTGATGGCATCGGCAAGAACATGACGGTCTTCGAGTGCGGCGACGACATGGTGCTCGTCGACGCCGGTCTTATGTTCCCGGATGACTCCCAGCCCGGTATCGACCTGGTGCTTCCCGACTACACCTATGTTCTGGAGAACGAGGAGAAGCTCCGCGGTATCATCGTTACTCACGGCCACGAGGACCACACCGGTTCGCTTCCGTACCTGCTGCAGGACCTCAACAACAAGGTGCCCATCTTCTCGAGCAAGCTGACGCTCGGTTTTATCGAGGGCAAGCTCTCCGAGTTCCGCATCCGCGCGCCTAAGTTCCGCGAGGTCAAGGGCGGCAGCCATGTCAACCTCGGCGGCATCTCGCTCGACTTCTTCTCGATGACGCACTCCATCCCCGGCGCTCTGGGCGTGTTCATCCGCACCAATCAGGGCACCGTTATGCACACCGGCGACTTTAAGCTCGACCAGACTCCCATCGACGGCGTCACGCCCGACTATGCCGCTATCAGCCGTTTTGCCAAGCAGGGCATCGACCTGCTGCTTTCCGACTCCACCAATGCCACGGTTCCCGGCTTTACCAAGTCCGAGGCCGAGGTTGGTCCCAACCTGTTGCACGCCATCAAGAACGCCCCGGGTCGCGTGTTCGTCGCGTCGTTCTCGAGCCACATCCATCGTCTGCAGCAGATCTGCGATGCCGCCCGCAAGTGCGGCCGTAAGGTCGTTGTGACCGGTCGCTCCATGCTCACGAACACCCGCGTGGCGCGTGAGCTGGGCTACCTCAACATCGATGACGCCGATATCATCGATGCCTTCGATATCGATAACCTGCCCGACGATAAGATTGTCGTCATGTGCACCGGTTCGCAGGGCGAGCCGCTGTCGGCCCTGTCCCGCATGGCCAATGGCGAGCACAAGACGCTCTCCATCCACGAGGGCGATACCGTTATCCTTTCGGCAACTCCCGTTCCTGGCAACGAGAAGGCCGTCCAGCAGGTCGTCAACAGCCTGGCCAAGCTCGGCTGCGACGTGTGGGATAAGAACCGCGCTCTCGTCCACGTCTCGGGTCACGGTAGCCAGGAGGAGCTCAAGCTCCTGATGGCCATGGCCAAGCCCACGTACTTTATGCCGGTTCACGGTGAGGCCGTGCATCTGCGCGCCCATGCGCAGCTGGCCCGCAAGATGGGCATCAAGGACGATCATATCTTTATCCTCGATAACGGCGACACGCTCGAGATGCGCGGTGGTATCGTCAAGCGCGGTACGCCCGTCGAGTCCGGTGTCGTTTACGTCGACGGCCTGCGTATCGGCGATACCGACCCCATCGTCCTGCGCGATCGCCAGAAGCTCGCCAACGACGGTATGGTCACGGCCGTTGCCATTGTCTCCCTCAAACACAAGAAGATCGAGGCCATCGAGTTCTCGGGCCGCGGCGTCTCGTTTGCCATCGACGACCAGTTCTCCGAGGATGCCTCCGCGTCCATTATGAAGACGATCGAGAAGGGTAAGTTTAGCTTTACCAGCAGCGGTTCCGATGCCATTCGCAAGGCCGTGCGCGATTCGCTCTCTAACTTTATCTGGAGCCGTACGCGCACCCGTCCGATGATCATCCCGGTCGTCATGGAGGTTTAGTTTGGCGCGCGGATCTGCAAAAAACGCCAAAGGCAATAAGGCCAATAACCAACCGGCATCTGCTAAGGGTGCCGGTTCCCATCTGCGTGCCAATAAGGGCCACGAGTCCGAGTTTGATGAGTTTGAGCCCCTGGTCGAGCCTTCGGCCAATCGCGATATCGCCGGTGTGGTCATCGCCGTTTTGGCGATCGCGTCCTTCATTGCCGTGATCTCTCCGGCAACAGCGCCCGTGACGGCTGCGGTTGCCGGTTTCTACCACCTGGGCTTTGGTCTGGGCGCCTACGTGCTGCCGATCGTCATCTTGCTGTTTGCCGCCACGCTCTTTTTGGGTGAGGACTCGCCGCTCAACGTGCGCTCTGTTGCGGGCGGCGCCTTGGTCTTTATCGCCGTCGTCTCCATTCTTTCGCTGATGGTGCCGGGCACGAGCGATTCGTGCGACCTTATGTTTACGCCGCAGAACCTTTCCGTGTCGGGCGGCTACATTGGCGCCTTTATCGCAAGTGCCTTGCAAAACGCCTTGGGTAAACCTATCGCCATGGTTGTCCTGCTGGGGCTTGTCGTCGTTGGTTTGGTCATTATCGGCTTTTCGGTGGGTGGCGTTTTGCGCTCCGCACGCGATCGCGCTGCCGATTTTGCCGAGCGTCGACGTGCCGATGTCAATGCGAGCCCGTGGGGCGATGAAGAGGCCCTGTCTGTTCCCGGCGTCGCTCGTCCGCACCTGAGCATTTTGCGCCAGAAGGGGACTGACGCCGCGGTGACCACGGTCATGGGTGGCGATGTCGACCCGGTTTTGGATGACGACGAGGACGATGACCCGTTTGTCGACGTATCCGAGTCGGTTGAAGCCGAGCGGGCCAAGACCACGCTGCTGCCGCGCCGTCATGCCAAGAAGGGCAAGGCTGCGCCCAAGCTCAACACAAGCGAGCCCGACCCGTCTTGGTCCGATAGCGAGATTGAGCTCACCGAGGGTGACGACGAGGACGACGAGGCTCCGCTCGAGACCGCCAAGACAACCTTGCTGCCGCGTCGCCACGCCAAGCGCGGTCAGGTCACTGGACAGCTTTCGATGGAGGACGACCCCGATAAGATCGACGAGTCCGAGCCGCCGTTTGCCGTGAATCCCGTCTCGGCCGCACCTCAGATTCCCGACTTCTTAAAGCATCCCAAGGTTGCCGATGCGCCTGCCACGAGTGCTGTCGAATCGGCTGCGGCTCGTGATGGGGGAGCGGACGGCGGCGCCGCAGATAACGAGGGCGAAGAAGAGGACGGCCTCAAACTTCCGCCGCTCGAAATCCTACATGCCAACCCGCAGTCGGCTTCTGCCGCGTCTTCGGATAAGGAGCTGGAGCAGACCGCTGAGTCACTGCAATCCACCTTGCTTGAGTTTGGCCGCAGTGCCCGCGTGGTCGGCTGGATCGCCGGCCCCACGGTGACGACCTTTAAGCTGCAACCTGGCGAGGGCGAGCGCGTGAGCAAGATTTCGAGCCTCGAGGACGATATTGCGCTTTCGCTCGCCGCCCAGTCGGTTCGTATCTTTGCCCCGATCCCCGGCACCTCTCTCGTTGGTATCGAGATTCCCAACCGCAAGCGCCAGAACGTCAATCTGGGCGACGTGCTGCCCTATGTGAAGGGCGGTCCGCTCGAGCTCGCCATCGGCCGCGACGCCGAGGGCACGCCGGTTGTCGCCGACCTCGCCAAGATGCCTCACCTGTTGATTGCCGGTACGACCGGTTCTGGTAAGTCGGTGATGATCAACTCCATCATCACGACCTTGCTCATGCGCGCCCTTCCCGAGGACGTTCGCCTGATCATGGTCGACCCCAAGCGCGTCGAGCTTGCGGGCTATAACGGTCTGCCGCATCTCTATGTGCCCGTGGTGACCGAGCCCAAGCAGGCCGCGAGCGCTCTGCAATGGGCTGTGTCCGAGATGGAGCGTCGCCTGAAGGTCTTCGAGCGTCTCAACGTGCGTAAGATCTCGACCTACAACGAAAAGCAGGCTGCTGGCGAGTTTGAGCATTACGACAATCCGCCGCAAAAGATGCCCTACCTTGTCATTATCATTGACGAGCTCTCTGACCTGATGATGGTCGCCGGTAAGGATGTCGAGGCCTCGATCGTGCGTATTGCACAGCTGGGCCGTGCCGCCGGTATTCACCTTATCGTTGCCACGCAGCGACCCAGCTCCAACGTGGTGACGGGCCTCATTAAGGCCAACATCACCAACCGTATCGCCTTTAACGTCGCCACGGGCATCGACTCGCGCGTCATCATCGACCAGATGGGCGCCGAGAAGCTCACCGGTTTGGGCGACATGTTGTTCTCCAAGGTCGACTGGGGCAAGCCCCGCCGTATCCAGGGCTGCTTTGTCTCGGATGATGAGATCAACGAGATTGTCGAGTTCGTCAAGTCGCAGAGTGAGCCCGACTACCACGAGGAGATCCTGTCTGCCGTGGCGCCCGCTTCCATGTCCATGGCGGGTGGCGGCGGCATTGTCCGCACCGGAGTAGCCGAGCCGCAAGACGATGATCCGCTCATTTGGGAAGCCGCCCATATTGTGGTGGAATCGCAGCTTGGCTCCACATCTGGCCTGCAACGTCGTCTGAAGGTTGGCTATGCGCGTGCCGGGCGTATTATGGACATGCTGGAAGAAAAGGGTGTCGTCGGCCCGCCCGACGGTTCCAAGCCGCGCGAGGTCCTGTTGGACGAGGAGGGGCTTGCCGCGCTGGAATCTGTCGACGCCGAGATGGCACGTGAAGATCGTGAGTTTGGAGGATTCTGATGGCTGCACGCTTTGGTGACATGCTGCTCGAGCAGCGTCGCCGAATGGGCCTTTCCATTCAGCAGGTCGCCAACACCATCAAAATCAGGCCGCAGATCATCGAGTTTTTCGAGACCGGTAACTTTGCTTCGATGCCGCCGCGCGGCTATGCGCAGGGCATGATTTCGAGCTATGCTCGCTTTTTGGGCCTCAATCCGCGCGAGGTCGTCAATGCCTACTTTGACGAGCTGATGGCATACGAGCGCGAGACGTCGCAGCAGGGCGGTCGTTTTCAGGACGCCGCCGGCTATGTCAATTCACGTTCCTCGGTGGATAATGGGCGCTTCTTGATGGTTCAGGGTGGTCGCTCAACGCGTTATGGTCAGCGTCCGCAGCAGGCTGGCTATATTACCGAGACGGGTTCGGGCGAGGAGATTCGCTCACAGCGTGACCGGTTCCGCAGTACGCCGATGCCCGAGGACCGTGCACTTCCCGCTGCCCGCGGCGTGGCGCGTGACCCTCGTGCCGGCTACGGCGACGGCGGCTATTCCGATCGCGGTCACCGTGGTATCTCCACCGGACGTTCTCGCAGTGGCTATGCGGACGCCGATGCCACGCAGGTGACGCCGCGTCTTCGCTCTCAATCACAGCCGTATGGCCAGCGCTCTTCGGCTCCGCGTGCGGGCCAGCGTGGCTATCAAGGCCGCGGTGAACTTGCGCCCCGCTCGGGTCAGCGCAGCCTTCAGGGCCAGGGTGGCTATCGCGGCCGTTCCGACAGCAATCGTGGTCGTATGCCTCAGGGAGGCGGCCGCAGCAGTTCCAGTCGTGGACGCGGCGGTTCCCGTACTCCTCAAAACAACGGTCTCGATCCGCGTATCGTCTACGCCGGCATCGGTGCCGTGGCGTTGCTGCTGATCGTGCTCATCGTGGTACTTCTGCGCGGCTGCGCATCTTCGACGCCCGAGACCACGCCCGAGACGCCCGCTGTTACCAAGACGACGACCAAGAAGTCTTCTAAGAAGACCGAAACGGTCGACGAGGACGAAGACACCGATGAGGCGACGGATGAGTCGACTGATTCGGACGCTACCAAGACGACGGCCAAGAAGGAAGAGAACGAGGTCACAAAGGTTAAGGTCTCCGTTGCCAAGGGAAAGACCGCGTGGATTGAGGTCAAGGTCGACGGCAAGTCGGTCTTTGGCGCTCAGGCGACTGGCCCCTTTGAGCAGGAGTACACGCCCGAGTCCTCGATCGAGATCACCACGTCCAAGCCTTCCGATGTCACCGTTACCAAGAACGGCGAAAAGGTCCGTTACGATACCAAGACCTCGGGCGTGGCGCGTGTGACGATCGCCGTTCCCAAGAAGGAGACGACTGATTCCGAGAATGGTGAAAGTTCTGATGGTGCCGACACCACCGATGGTACCGACACCACCGACGGCACCGATGCCCAGTCCACGGATGGCGCCGATACCGCAACTGACGGCCAGACGCCCACCGATTCTACTGACTATTCGTACGATAGCTACTAAGCCGCTCGTACGCGAAAGGAAACATCATGGCTAAAGATTCCAGCTTCGACGTCGTGTCCGAGGTCAACATGCAAGAGGTCGACAACGCCTTCCAGCAGACCACGCGCGAGATTTCCCAGCGCTATGACCTGAAGGATTCCGGCGCTACGATCGAGCTTTCGAAGGGCGACAAGCTCTTTACGATCAACGCCCCGGCCGACTTTGTCTCCAAGCAGATCATCGATGTCCTGAGCTCCAAGCTCATCAAGCGCGGCATCGACCTCAAGGCTGTCTCGTGGGATGCTCCCCAGGCGGCATCGGGCGGCACCGTGCGCGTGTTCGGCCATATCGTCGAGGGTATCGACCAGGCGACCGCCAAGAAGATCAATAAGGACATCAAGGACCAAAAGCTCAAGGTCAAGGTGACCATCGAGGCCGAGAAGCTGCGTGTTTCCTCTGCTTCGAAGGACGCGTTGCAGACCGTTATCCAGTTCCTGCGCGACCAGGACTACGGCCAGCCGCTGCAGTTCACCAACTACCGCTAATATCATTCGAAAGGACTGCTCTCCAACATGGATACACCGTTGGGCTCCGTGCTCTACATCACCCTCGGGTGCGCTAAGAACGAGGTTGACACCGACCGCATGCGTTCTCTTTTGACCGCCGCGGGCTACGAGGAGGCATCCGACCCACAGGATGCCGATATCGCCATCGTCAATACATGCTCGTTCCTCGCCTCCGCAACGTCCGAGAGCATCGAGACCACGCTCGAGCTCGCCAACGAGGTTCAGGACGGCGTTCGTTCTTGTCCCATCGTCATGTGCGGCTGTGTGCCGTCGCGCTATGGCGACGACCTGCCCGATGAGCTGCCCGAGGTCGCTGCCTTTGTGAAGGCCGACGAGGAGGACGGCATCGTGGCGGTCATCGATGGCGTGCTGGGTGTCGAGCGTGAGATCGCCGCCTATATTCCGCAAGTCAAGCGCACTGTCGAGGGCGCCGTTGCTTACGTCAAGATTTCCGATGGCTGCAACCGCTTCTGCAGCTTCTGCATGATCCCCTATATTCGCGGTCGCTATCATTCGCGCAATGCCGAGAGCATTATCTCCGAGGTGCGCGACTTGGTTGCCGGTGGCGTGCGAGAGATCGTGCTGATCGGCCAGGACACGGGCATCTGGGGCACCGACTTTGCGGATGATGACGTCGCCGAGGGCTCGCCGCGCAATCTGGCGCAGCTGCTGCGCGCTGTAGCCGAGGCCGTGCGTCCGCAGAACGTCTGGGTCCGTGTTCTCTACCTGCAGCCCGAGGGCATGACCGACGAGCTTATCGAGACGATTCGCGATACCCCCGAGGTGCTACCCTATATCGATATCCCCGTGCAGCACTGCGACGCACGCATCCTTAAGGCCATGCGTCGCTCCGGTTCGCGCCAGGAGCTCGAGGACCTGTTCCGCGATCTGCGTGAGCGCATCCCCGACATCGTGATCCGTTCCACGGCCATGGTTGGCTTCCCGACCGAGACCGACGACGAGTTCCGCGACCTTATCGACTTTATGGACACCGTCGGCTTTGACTACACGAGCGTCTTTGCCTACTCGCAGGAGGAGGGCAGCCTGGCCGCCAAGATGGAGGGCCAGGTCGACGAAGAGGTCAAGCTCGAGCGCGCCCAGGAGGCCATGGACCTGGCCGAGTCGCTCGGTTTTGCCGCCACCGCCGCACATGTGGGCGAGCGCGCCCAGGTGATCGTCGACGGCATCGAGGAGACCGAGGACGGCGCCGAGCTGATCGGCCATGCTTGGTTCCAGGCGCCCGATTCCGATGGCGCGGTGCACTTGGACGCCAGCGAGGCGTCCGTGGGCGATATTCTGACGGTCGAGTTTACCGATAGCTTCTGCTATGAGCTTATCGGCCATGTTGTGGAGTAGGAGAGCATCGTGGCAAACGAGAGCAATAAGGAACTGACGAGTGTCTGGACGCCCGCCAATATCGTGACGTGCGTTCGCATCGTCTTTATCCCGGTGTTCATGATCGTGTCGGCGCTGTCTCACATGAGCGTTGCCGGTACGGATTGGAGCACCTTCGACGGCCCGCTCGCCGCCGCAGCCTTCATTCTGTACGTCATCCTGTCGTGCACCGATAAAGTTGACGGCTATCTGGCGCGCTCGCGCAACGAGATTACCGACTTCGGTAAATTCTTGGACCCCATCGCCGACAAGCTGCTCGTGTTCTCGGCCTTGCTGCTGTTCTTGGACTTTGGCGCCGTGTCGGTTTGGTCCGTGTTCATCATCTTGTTCCGCGAGCTGTTGGTAAGCGCCCTGCGCATGGTTGCGAGTGCCGCCGGCGTGGTCGTTGCCGCCGATAAGCTTGGCAAGTACAAGACGGCGACCACGATGGTCTCCATCTGCGGTTACCTGTGCGTCTTTGCGATGGCCGGCTTGCACCTTGGCCCGCTGGTGCTGACGCTCGGCATCTACTCGGTGTCGCGCTTCCTGTACGCCGTTGCCGTTGTCCTGACCGTTATCTCGGGCGCCCAATACTTCTGGAACTGCCGCAAGATCGTCTTTTCGGTCTAGGTCCTGGTGGGTATGACGGACTCTTTTGATCAGATTTCCGCACATAACGAGGAGCTGGCGCGTCATATTGTCGAGCGCGCGAGCGCTCGGGGCGTGACGGTTTCGACGGCTGAGTCGCTGACAGCGGGTATGATCGCCTCGACGATTGCCGATATCCCGGGCGCCTCGGCGGTGCTGCGTGGCGGTGCGGTGACCTACTGCGATGAGATCAAGCATCGCGTTTTGGGTGTTGATCAGGAGACGCTCGACCGCTATACCGCGGTGTCGCATCAGACCGCGCGCGAGATGGCGGCGGGTTCGCTGGAGCTGTACCAGAGCGATATTGCAGTGAGCGCAACGGGTTATGCCGGCCCCGGCGGCGGCACTGAGGACGATCCGGCTGGCACTTTCTATATTGGCTGGGCGTATCGCGCGGCTGATGGGGAAGTGCCGGTCGTGGACTCTGTGCGCTGCCACTATGAGGGCGACCGTTCGTGTGTTCGTGCTCATGCGGTCGCGGAGGCATTGGGATGCATTGCCCTTGTGCTCAACTCTATGGAATAGACGTGTTTTAAGGGGCCTTAGGGCCCCTTAATTGTGGAGATAGGGACCCCTGACGAATTTAGCGTTTGCGCTGGTCATAGGTGTATTTTTGCCTTTCTTGTTCTTATTTGCCCCTTTGTGGTCAAGCATTTGGTCAGTGTTTGGTCGGCGTTTGGTTGGGTTTTGGAAAGACTGCCTGCATATGATTGGCCTGAACGGTTGACCACGAACAGTCGTTCGTTTATTATCGATGCAGGTTGTTAAGAGGAGGGCTATTCATGGCCAAGAATTCAGGTCCCGTACGTACCGTTCATGCTCGCACGACGGGTAAAGAGCGCGATGAGATGATCGCCACCACCAAGGCCGAGATCGAGAAGAAGTTCGGTCAAGGCTCCATCATGAGGTATGGTGACGGCGGCCCCGAGCTTGAGGTTGAGGCCATCCCCACGGGCGCTCTGGCACTCGATGCCGCTCTGGGTATCGGCGGTGTGCCGCGCGGCCGTATCGTCGAGATTTACGGTCCTGAGTCCTCCGGTAAGACGACGCTTTCGCTTGAGATCCTGGCCGAAGCCCAGGCAATGGGTGGCGTGGTGGCATTTATCGATGCCGAGCACGCGCTCGATCCCACGTATGCCGCGCGCATTGGCGTGGATATCGACGAGGTACTGATTTCCCAGCCTGATACGGGTGAGCAGGCGCTCGAGATTGTTGACATGCTCGTGCGTTCCGGCGCCATCGATGCCATCGTCGTCGACTCCGTCGCCGCGCTGACCCCGCGTGCCGAGATCGAGGGAGAGATCGGCGATACCACGGTCGGATTGCAAGCTCGTCTGATGAGTCAGGCGCTCCGCAAGCTCGCCGGCTCGCTGTCCAAGTCCAACACGACATGCATCTTCATTAACCAGCTGCGAGAGAAGATCGGCGTCATGTTCGGCAACCCCGAGACCACGACGGGCGGCCGCGCCCTTAAGTTCTTCTCTTCGGTGCGTATCGACATTCGCCGCATCGACAGCATTAAGCTTAAGGATGAGGTTATCGGTAACCGCGTGCGCGCCAAGGTCGTTAAGAACAAGGTGGCAGCTCCGTTCCGTTCTGCTGAGTTCGACATCATGTACGGTACGGGCATCTCTAAGGAGGGCTCGATTCTGGACATGGCTGTCGAGTGCGGCATTTGCAAGAAGATGGGCTCCTGGTTTGCCTATGGCGAGGACAAGCTCGGCAACGGTCGCGAGGCCGCCAAGGCGTTCCTGCGCGAACACCCCGATTGCGCCGACGAGATTGAGCATAAGGTCCGCCTTGCCTGCGGGCTTGAGTTTGATGACGATGCTCCGTCCGAGGTCGAGCTGACCGATCAGCCTGCGCCTGAGGAGTTTGACGAGCTTTACGCCATCGATGGTTCCGCCATGCTCGATGATGACGACGAGTAGCGGTTACGCTCATGTCGTATACGGTGACCGAGGCCACGGTCGTCTTTCCCGATAAGAAGGCGGCCTCCTCGTTCTCGAGCGGGTATGCGTCCAAAAAGCCTTGCGCACATATCGATTGTGAGCTTGAGGGCGGTTTTGAGCGGTCCATTTGGATTCCCGTGCGGGTCGCGCGCCTGTATGTCAAAAATCGCCCCGATCTTCCCTGTGATTGGGATAACTTTCGTGAAGCGGTGCAGCTCATCGAGCGTAAATGTGCACTTACCATGGTGACCGAGATGCTATCGCGACGCGACCATGCGACGGGTGAGGTCCGTGACAAGTTGGCACGCTACGGCTTTCGCCAGCCCGCGATCGATTTCGCCGTCGAGCGCGCCACCGAGTATCGCTTTTTAGACGAGAACCGCTTTTGCTCGTACTTTATCGAGGAACGCAAGCGGCGCGGTTGGGGACAGCGTAAAATCGAGACCGAGCTCAAGCGCCGTCATGTCGTGCTCGATGACATTCCCGGTTATCCCGAGGATTATTTTGCCGTCGAAGACGATTTGGCGCGTGCGTCAGCCCTGCTCGCCAAGCGGCGTGTTCCAGAGACGCGCGGATTCGAAAAACTGGTTCGGTTTTTGATGGGCAAGGGCTTCTCGTATCACATCGCCGCCGATGCCGTTAAGGCACGTTTCGATGCCGAACGTGAGGAATGTGCGGTTTAGGCGTATGCGTTTTGTGGCCCTGCCGTTCACCGCGTTTTAGCCGCCGTGCTGGGGCCATTTATTTGACAGTTGTTGTGGTTCAACGTACGATAAACACTGTCATTTGCTTTGTGATATGTGCTCATCTGTGATGAGTTTGTTTATATGTTTATCTGTATCCGACCCGCATAAGCTGCGCCCATATTACTCAAATGTCGCGAGCCGTTCGTAAGGACGGTTCGCTTTGCTGTGTAACGAATCCATAAAAAGGAGTGAGCATGCCTATCATCGCAGCGTTCGTTGGCATCATTTTTGGTGCCATCGCCGCCATTGCCTACATGCGCACCGCCAAGCAGGGTAGTCTTCACGAGGCCGACGAAAAGATCCAGTCGGCACACGCACAGGCTGAGTCCCTGATCGGTGATGCTAAGCGTCAGGCCGAGACCCTCAAAAAAGAGGCTCTGCTCGAGGCTAAAGAGGAGATCATCAAGAACAAGCAGGCCGCCGAGGCCGAGGACAAGCAGCGTAAGAATGAGATTCGTACGCTCGAGAACCGCGTGATGCAGCGCGAGGAATCCCTCGATCGCCGCAACGACGCTCTCGACAAGCGCGAGCATCAGCTGTCCAGCCAGGCCGGTCAGGTCGAGAAGCGCTCCCGTGAGCTCGAGGAGCTCTGCGCAAAGCAGACCTCCGAGCTCGAGCGTATCGCCGACCTTACCCGCGAGGACGCCCACAAGGAGCTCCTCGATAAGGTTCGCGGCGAGGTCACCCACGAGGCCGCCACGATCATTCGCGAGTCCGAGCAGCAGGTTCGCGCCGAGTGCCACAAGACCGCCCAGGAGATTCTGTCTCTGGCGATTCAGCGCTGCGCTGCCGACCACACTGCCGAGGTCACCGTTACCTCCGTGCACATTCCCTCTGATGACCTCAAGGGCCGTATCATCGGTCGCGAGGGTCGCAACATCCGGACCTTCGAGCAGGTTTCCGGCGTCAACCTCGTGATCGACGACACGCCCGAGACCGTCGTTCTTTCGAGCTTCGACCCGGTCCGTCGTGAGACCGCCCGTGTCGCCCTCGAGAACCTCATCGCCGACGGCCGCATTCACCCTGCCCGTATCGAGGAGATGTATCACAAGGCCGCCGACCTGGTTCAGCAGCGCGTGCGCGAGGCTGGCGAGCAGGCTGCCTTCGATACCGGCATCCACGATCTGCACCCCGAGATCGTCAAGACCCTTGGTGCCCTGCGCTACCGTACCTCGTTTGGTCAGAACGTGCTTCAGCATTCCCTCGAGGTCTCTGATCTGTGCGGCGTGATGGCTTCCGAGCTTGGCCTGGACGTTGTGACCGCCAAGCGCGCCGGCCTGCTTCATGACCTGGGCAAGGCAATCGACCACGACGTCGAGGGCCCGCATGCCGTCATCGGCGCCGAGCTTGCCCGCCGTTATGGCGAGAAGCCCGTTATCGTCCACGCTATTGAGGCTCACCATGCCGA
Source organism: uncultured Collinsella sp. (assembly GCA_902466395.1). Classification (GTDB taxonomy): domain Bacteria; phylum Actinomycetota; class Coriobacteriia; order Coriobacteriales; family Coriobacteriaceae; genus Collinsella. Next base: position 222,802 of record CABQQR010000001.1, on the reverse strand, counting down.
TGTCGACCCCAACACGGTGCTCGATGTCCTGGTGCAGGCCGCCGATGCTGTCTCTGCCTCTCGCCCCGGTGCCCGTCGCGAGTCTGCCGAGAACTACATCAAGCGTCTTGAGAAGCTTGAGGAGATCGCCAACTCCCATGACGGCGTCGAACGTACCTATGCCATGCAGGCCGGTCGCGAGGTCCACGTCATGGTCCAGCCGGACAAGATCTCCGATGCCCAGTCCACGGTCCTGGCTCACGATATCGCCCGTCAGATCGAGGAAGAGATGGAGTATCCCGGTCAGGTGCGCGTCGTCGTGATTCGCGAGAGCCGCGCTGTCGATATCGCTAAATAACATGAGCGACGCGAACGAGCTCATCTCATTTATCGCGTCGATGTCGGGGGAGGGCAACCTTCGCGTCGAGGAGAACCTTGGCGAGGGGTATGTCCGCCTCCGCGTTTCGGAGGCCGAGCGGCGCCAGGCTAAGCACGACATTCAGCATGTCGAGGACATCGTCATCGAAATGCTCCGTAATGCTCGCGATGCCGGCGCCGACAAGGTCTATCTCGCCACGACCAAGGAAGATGGCGTCCGCACGCTTGTCTTTCTGGATAACGGTTCTGGCGTTCCGCAGGATATGCAAGAGCGAATCTTTGATGCCCGCGTTACCTCCAAGCTCGAGAGCATGAAGATGGACCGTTGGGGCGTTCACGGTCGTGGCATGGCATTGTTTTCGATTAAGCAGAACACCGACGAGGCCCGTGTGGTCACGTCCGGCGTCGATCTTGGTTCAGCCTTCAAGGTGAGCGTTGCGGCCGACCACCTCAGTGAGCGTGCCGATCAGTCCAGCTGGCCCCAGGCCGTCAAGGATGAGGACGGACGTTATGTCTGCGCTCGCGGTCCACATAATATTATTCGCGCTGCTTGTGAGTTTGCGCTCGAGGAGTTGCGTGGTTGCGATGTCTATCTCGGTTCTCCGTCTGAGATTGCCGCGACCCTTTATGCTCAAGCGTCAAGTCGGCTCGATACGTCTCGTCTCCTGTTCATTGATGACGAGAGCGAGCTTCCGGTTGTCGATCGTTTAGGCCTTGCTTCTGATGCCGAGGACTTTATCCGTATTTGTTCGGGTTTGGGTCTTGAGATGTCCGAGCGCACGGCCCATCGCATTTTGGCAGGGCAGATTAAGCCCGTTCGCGGTGTGACCGCGCGTCTGCTGCGCGAGCGTGATTCGTCCTCGCATGCGCCGGCTCCTGTCGATCTCGCGAAGGATCGTCGCGGGCTACGTATTGCCAAGGATGACATGGCACAGTTTTCGCGCGCTGTGGAACGCGACTTTAATGACCTTGCCACCCGGTACTATCTCAACCTTTGCGGCGACCCAAAGATCCGTGTTTCGCGTGATCGAATCACCGTGACCTTTGATCTTGCCAAAGAGGAATAGTGCCTTTACCGAGTCCACTCGGTACGATACAGTTATTGCAGTTAAAACGTACTTTTAAATGCAGGAGTTTCTTCATGGATTGCCTGAAGGTATCAAGCAAATCATCGCCCGCGTCCGTTGCCGGCGCCATCGCCGGCATGGTCAAGGATGGTGTACCCGTCAACATCCAGTGTGTCGGCGCCGGTGCCGTCAACCAGGCTATTAAGGCCGTTGCTATCGCGCGCGGTTTTTTGATTCCAACCGGTTTTGATATTTCCTGCGCGCCCGTGTTCTCCGACATCCTCATTAACGGGGAGTCGCGCACGGCCATCCGCCTTTCTATCTACGTTCACCAGATCAATCGAGCTGCTATGGATAACGTCGTCATGGATGATGTTAAGCCTGTGGCATAGCTTCTGCTTGCCTTGTTTCGCTCCCCATCGTTAGGACTTATGCACATGGACCAGCGTTCCGTACGCGATATTCTTGCCGGTAAAACCTACTATATCCGCACCTTTGGCTGCCAGATGAATCAGCACGACTCCGAGCGTGTGAGCGGTCTGCTTGATTCGTATGGCTGCCTCATGGCGCTCGATCCCGCGCATGCCGATATCGTTGTCTTCATGACGTGCTGCGTGCGCGAGGCCGCCGATACTCGCCTGTACGGTCAGTGCAATTCCTGCAAAAGCCTGCCGCCTTCGCCTTCGGGCAAGCGCGTGGTTGCCGTTGGCGGTTGCATCGCGCAGCGCGATGGCGAGGGCCTGCTCACCAACGTCGATAACGTCAATGTCATCTTTGGCACGCATTCCATTGCACATGTGGCCGAGCTCATTGCCGAGGCGTTCCTTGATGGTAAGCGTCATATCCGCACCAATGAGCATGAGGATACGGACGCCATGAGCATGCCGTGGCATCGCGAGACCCAGTATCACGCCTGGGTGCCCATCATGACGGGCTGCAATAATTTCTGCACCTATTGCATCGTGCCGTACGTACGCGGTCGCGAAAAGAGCCGCCCCTTCGAGGAGATTGTCGACGAGGTGACCGGTCTGGTGCGCCAGGGCGTGCGTGAGATTACGCTGCTGGGCCAAAACGTTAACTCATATGGTCGCGATCTGTTTGGCAAGCCGCGTTTTGCCGATTTGCTGCGTGCCGTGGGCGATACGGGTGTGGAGCGTATCTTCTTTACGTCTTCGCATCCTAAGGACCTGCTGCCCGAGACCATCGACGCCATGGCCGAGACACCTGCCGTAATGCCGCAACTGCACCTGGCCGTCCAGTCAGGTTCGACGCGGATCCTCAAAGAGATGAATCGCCGTTATACACGCGAGGACTATCTGGGCCTGGTCGATCGCATTCGCAACCGCATGCCCGATATCGCGCTCTCGACCGACATTATCGTTGGCTTCCCGGGCGAGACTGAAGAAGACTTTGAGCAGACGCTCTCGCTTGCTGAGACGGTCCGCTATGCTCAGGCCTATACCTTCATCTATTCCAAGCGTGCCGGTACCCCGGCCGCCGAGATTGACGATCCTACGCCGCATGAGGTTATTCTCGAGCGTTTCAACCGCCTGGTTAAGGTTATCGAGACCACGGCACACGAGTATAACCAGGGCGAGCTTCATACTGTGGTTCCCGCGCTCATTGAGGGAACGAGTAAAAAGAACGATGCGGTCCTGCTGGGCAAGAGTCCCAAGAATCAGACCGTGCATGCGCCTATCCCCGAGGGTTACAGCATCGATCAGCTTGTTGGTAAGATCGTTGATGTTGACGTTGACGTTGCCAAGACCTGGTATTTATCCGGTTCCGTTGTGGGCGAGCCGCGCTAATGGTTTCTTCCGGGGCAGGTCTTTCCGCCGTTGCGATTGTCGGTCCGACGGCGGTTGGTAAGAGTGATGTTGCCGACCGTTTGGCAGCTCGTCTTTCGTCCGAAGTGCTGTCGTGCGATGCGATGCAAATCTATCGCGGCATGGACATCGGTACCGCAAAGATGGCGCCCGATGAGTGCACGGCGCCGCTGCGTCTCGTCGACATTGTAGAGCCGGGTGTGGCATATTCTGCTGCGCTTTATCAGGCTGACGCTCGCGCGCATGTTGAACGTCTCCTTGGTTCGGGTTGCCTGCCGGTTTTTTGCGGAGGTACGGGGCTATATCTCAAGGCAGCCCTCGATGAGATGGACTTTCCCTCGGGTGAACTTGAGGACGATCGCCGTGCGGGCTATCAGGAGCTTGCCGAGCGTATTGGCGAGGAAGAACTGCATGCCCTGCTTGCCGAGCGCGATCCAGAATCGGCTGCTGTTATTCATCCCCATAACGTGCGCCGTGTGATTCGTGCGCTCGAGATGCATGATGATGGTATCTCCTATGCACAGCAAAAAAGTCAGTTTAGTGTTCCGCGCGAGCATTATCATGCCCTATGGTTTGGTCTGACGCGTAATCGCGAGGTGCTCTACGAGCGCATTAATCTGCGCGTCGATCTGATGTTTGAGCAGGGTCTTGTCGATGAGGTCCGCGGTCTTATGGCCCAGGGTCTGGGAGATGCCCTGACGTCGATGCAGGCAATTGGCTATAAAGAGATCATTGATGCTTTCAATGGCGTGATGAGCATGGATGAGGCCCGCGAACTCATTAAGATGCGTTCGCGTCGTTATGCCAAGCGTCAGCTTTCGTGGTTTAAGCGCGATGACCGTATCGTGTGGTTTGATATGGATGAATGTACGATCGATGAGGTCGTTGAGGATATCCTGCATCGTATTGAGGCTGCCTAATGGCCCGTTTCCCCCTTGTTCCCACGGCACCCGAGCCCGAGCGTGCCATTTTAGTTGGTGTTGAGTGGCGCGACAATGCATGGCCGCTCGATCGCTCGCTTGATGAGCTGGAGCGTCTTGCCCACACAGCTGGTGCCCAGTGCGTGGCACGCTTGTCGCAGCGTTTGGTAAAGCCGTATCCAAAATCGTTTATCGGTTCCGGTAAGGTTGAAGAGCTGTGCGGCCTGGTGCATCGCATGGATGCCGATGTCGTTATTTTTGACGACGACCTGACCCCCTCGCAGCAATCCTATTTGGAGAAAGCCGTGGGCGAGCCGGTAAAGATTATCGATCGTACAGCACTGATCCTGGATATCTTTGGCCTGCATGCTCAGACGCGTGAGGGACGCCTGCAGGTACAGCTGGCACAGCTTCAATATTTGTTGCCTCGCCTGCGTGGCATGTGGAGCCATCTCGCCAAGGAGCAGACGCGCGGCGGCATCGGCTCACGTTTTGGTCAGGGCGAAAGTCAGCTCGAGGTCGACCGTCGCCTCATTCGTAATAAGATCGCTGCGCTTCGTCGTGAGCTCAAGCAGGTTGAACAGCGTCGCGATATTCAATCCAAGAACCGCATTGAGTCACCGGCGTTTCGCGTCGCGTTAGCCGGTTATACCAATGCCGGTAAATCGACGTTGCTCAATCGTCTGACCGGCTCTACGGTACTTTCGCAGGACAAGCTGTTTGCTACGCTCGACCCTACGACGCGTTCGTATCGCCTGCCCGGCGGTCGCGGCATGACGATTACCGATACCGTCGGCTTTATTCAAAAGCTGCCGCATGGTCTGGTCGATGCCTTTAAATCGACGCTGTCCGAGGTTTTGGGTGCCGATCTAATTCTCAAAGTCGTAGATGCGTCTGACGAGGACTATGAGCGGCAGCTGGAGGCTGTCGACCGCGTGCTTGATGAGATCGGCGCCGGAGAGCGTTTAACGCTGACCGTATTCAATAAAATCGATCTTCTCGATAGCGTTGATCGATTGAGTTTCCGTCGTCGCTATCCGGAGGCCGTTCTGTTCTCGGCCCAAACGGGCGAGGGGCTCGACGATCTCGTCGATCGCATTGCTCGCGAGGCAGCTGCCACCGATGTGTTGCTCTCCGCTGATATCCCGTATCGCGAGGGCGCTCTCATCACGCTGGTGCATGAGCAGGGAGCCCTTCTGCATGAGGAATATCTCGAGGACGGCGTTCGCATTGTGGCGAAGTTGCCGGCTCGTATTGCACCGCGGCTCGAGCGTTATCGCACCGAGTAGACGAGCTCCAAAATGCCCAGAATGATGGGCTGATGCAGCAGATAAAAGGGGAGTGCGTGACGTCCAAGGCCGGCGAGCACCGGCAGGGGGTTGGCGTAGGCCCAGCTGGGGACGGTCTTATCGATTCCCTGCGCTATGTGTGCGGCGAAGTATCCTGCAAGATACATAAAGATAAACGGGATGATGGGGTAGTAATCACCTGAGACAAACCCAGGGCTCGGAAATCCCAGCCACGCCAGGTAAGGGACAGGGTAGATCGTTTTGGGGATGCTCCAGGTGAGGGCGAACAACACAAGGCATAGGGGCATGCCCCATCTCGCCGTTATCTTCTTAAGGACGGGATCGATCAACGCCACGATGCCGGTGCATGCGGCCATGCAGTAGATGATGCCAAAATTAACCGAATCGTCGACTGAGACAAGTGTTGTTGCCAACCAGACAACGAGTGCTGCTAAGGCGTATTTGGCGGCACGTTTGATATTGTTGCGCGAAAGAGTGCACATCCAACCCGCGATAAACAAAAATACCCAGCTGATGCTGGCGCGCCAGATGTCTTGAAAGACTGACTGGGTAAACCAGGGCATATCCCAGCCGCACAGGTAGGCAAGATCATAGCAAGCGTGAAAACCTGCCATAGAAATCATCGTAAACCCGCGGACGGTATCAAAGATGGTGATGCGTTTTTGCATTACGAGAACCGGCGCATCAAGCCGACGAGTTTGCCCAGGATAACGGGATTCGTTGCATAGATAGGCTCCATAGTGTCGTTCTCGGGCTGCAAGCGCACACGTCCTTGCTCCTTGTAGAACGTCTTGACGGTCGCCGAACCATCAATCATGGCCACGACAATTTCGCCGTTCATGGCACTCTTTTGTTCACGGACGATGATGTAATCGCCATTGAAGATGCCGACATTGATCATTGAGCTCCCATGCACCTCAAGGATAAAGGAACCCTGATCAGTGGCGATTTCGGTCGGGATAGTAAACGTGTCTTCGATATTCTGCTCGGCCAGAATGGGGATCCCAGCTGCGACGCGACCAACGAGCGGTAGCGAGACCGTTCCGCGAGGTGCGGTGGGCTCGTCAGATTTAGAAATTGAGACAGAGGAACCGTCCTCGTTAAAGAGTTCCAGGGCACGCGGCTTGGTGGCATCGCGCTTGAGCAGCCCGCGCGCCTCCAGGGCAGAGAGATGGGCGTGCACGGTGCTTGGGGAGGAAAGGCCCACGGCAGAAGCCATCTCGCGCACGCTGGGCGGATAACCCTTCTCCTGCTGATATTCCTTGATGAAGTCGTAAATTTGCTGCTGACGCTTGGTAATTTTGCGAGCCATCAGGGCATCCTCTCTACCCATGTCAAACAAATGCTCGAATTTTGCTTGACAGGAACAACTGTTCGAAGATAATAATAACCGAACATTCGTTCTCGCGCTAGACATTTTTGTCCGCGCGGCTTGATAAAACTGTTCTCAGCAAAACACGCGAGAGGAGAACATGATGAACGCAACGAATATGGTCCAGGGAAACCTCGCCCTTAAGCTCGAGACGCCTGCAGAACCCACTTTTACGGTTGTTCAGGGTGGCCGCTCCGGCATTCAACCTTTGACCGTAAAGCCTGCTCGCAATCAGCAGGCTGTAGTCGCGCCGGCCCGCGTTGCCCTGAGGGTTCCGACGATTGTCGCCGTCGCCGTTGCGCTTACGCTCTTCTTTGTCCTCGCTACTTCGGTCTTTAGCGCTCGTCACGCCGCGTATGCCGAGTCCGTTTCCAACATTACTTACGAGACCATTCGCGTTCAGACTGGCGATTCTCTTTGGTCGCTTGCCGAGGAATATCCAATCGAAGGCCTTTCCACGCAAGAGACTTCCGACATGATCCGTAACGTCAATCATCTGGAGCATGGTTCGCTCGCCGCCGGTGCGCATCTTAAGGTTCCTGCTCGTTCGTAATCATTATCGCGCTGCGCATGGTACCCTTGTTATCGTTTAAGAGGAGGTACCATGCGCTGTCCCAAATGCGGCAAGGCACATACCCGCGTCGTTGATTCCCGTATGCAGGAGTCAAATAACACCATTAAGCGCCGTCGCGAATGTTGCTCGTGTAACTACCGCTTTACAACGTTCGAGCGATGCGAAGACCCAATCGAGGTCATTAAGTCAGACGGAACCAAGCAGCGGTTTGATCGCAATAAGCTGCTCGTCGGCTTGATGCGAGCCACCATCAAGCGCGATATCGACACTAAGAAGCTCAATGAGATTATCGACGACATCGAGGTCGAGTTGCGCTCTCGCACGCTGACGGCCGTCACGTCCCATGAGTTGGGTGACATGGTGCTCAAGCGCTTGGCCAAGATTGACAAGGTGGCGTACATCCGCTTTGCCTCGGTCTACCGCGATTTCAAAGACGTCGATGAGTTTCTGCAAGAGCTCGACAAGCTAAGGTGATTCCATGTCCAACATTACCGTCAACATAAAGCGTCTCGATCCCACCGTCGAGCTTCCCAAATACGCCCATCCCACTGATGCCGGCTTGGATTTGCGCTCCAACGAGGACTGCGTCCTGAAGCCCTTCGAACGCCGTCTGGTCTCTACGGGGCTGGCCATCGCCCTGCCCGATGGCTACGCCGGCTTCGTCCAGCCCCGCAGCGGCTTGGCCATCAAGCAGGGCCTGTCTATAGTCAATACGCCGGGCCTCATCGACGCCCACTACCGAGGAGAACTCAAGGTTATCCTCATCAACCTGGATCCCACCAACGACATCCAAATCAACAATGGCGACCGCATAGCCCAACTCGTCATCCAAGAAGTCCCCACGGTCAACCTCGTAGAAGTAGAAGAACTAGACAAAACCGACCGAGGCAAAGGAGGCTTCGGCTCCAGCGGCATCGCCTAGGGCGCTCGTATCCCTCCCGCCCGGGGCTTACCTATATCATTCCATGCTCAAACATTCTCGCGTCGCTTCGCTCGCTGCGAAACTGTGCGTGGAACGATATAGGTAAGCCCCGGGCGGGCGGCTACTCGCTTGAAAAAATATTTACTTTTCTAGTAAGTCGATGCGATGAAGGGACGCCTCCTTTGTCGCATCGACTTACTGTATTTGTATTTTCTGGTTCCCCTTTGCAGATTCTACTGGTGGGGAATCTGGTATAGCCGCTGGTACGTTAACGCAGCTTACCTGCGGGAGGCCCCTATATATCGTCCCGCGCGCAGTTTCGCAGCGAAGCGAGAATGTTTGAGCACGGGATGATATATAGGGGCCTCCCACAGGTAAGCGGACATTAAGACGCTACCTGATATGCGCAGGTTTTTCGCCCCAGTAGAAGCGGCAGAAGGCTCGTTTGCGCTTTTGGGGTTTGCCTACGAGCTCCATGGTTGCGATGGCTATGTCTTCGGCTGCGTGGGGGCGGCGTAGTACTTCGCCGTTGATGAGCAGTGCCTTGAGCGACTCAGGATGATCGTGGAGATGACGCAACGTCACGATGAGCTCTCGTGCGGTGGTGACATGCATGCTGGCGCCCATGCCGGTGAGCATGGTGGTGTTGGCCTTTTCCTGGCCATAGGACTTGCCCAGCAGGATCATCGGCAGGTGTGCGCACAGGCATTCGGTGACGGTGAGTCCGCCCGATTTGAGAATTGCCAGGTCGCAGCCGTGCATGAGGGCCGCCATGTCGTCGACATAGTCCAGCACCGTGACATTTTCGAGCTTCATGGCATCGAAGAGTGTCTTGAGGCGGGCGGCGTATTCCTTATCCTTGCCCGGCAAAAAGACAAAGTGCATGTCTTCGAAGCTGCGTAGGAAGGGGAGGGTGCGGTCCATCTCCGCGCGAAAGCGAACGTACGGTTGAGGCAAGCTGGCACCGGCCATTACCAGCACGACGGTCTTGTCGGTGGGGAGGTTGAACTTAGCTAGCTCTTCTTCGCGATCATAATCCGTGTCGAATCCGGCGCGAATAGGAATGCCGGTAATGCGAATCTTTGTTTCGAGCACCTTGCGCGGACGCAGCGTTTCGGCCATAAATTCGTTGGCAACACAGAATAAATCGGTGTCCTTGTGGGGCCACCATCCCTCGACTTCGTAGTCGGTCGGTACGCAGATGACCGGATAATCGATACCCGTAATTACGCGGGCGCCCACGGCAACATTGGCTGCTGTGATGTGCGTTGCAACCACGGCTATGGGCCTGCGGCTACGAATATATTCGTTGAAGGCGGGGAACATAATTCGCGACCATGCCGTTCCGCCACCCCAGAGAAGATGTCCCGTAAGCGTATATCGCCAGGTCAGGTCGTAAATGGGGCGCGTGGCTCCCGTAAAAGAAGCCGCGGTCTTATTGCCGTCGAATTTAATACGTCCAAAATCAAGGATATCGAGCACTTCAATCTCAATATCCTCGGGGATGCCATTGGTGCCGCGGATGAGGTCGAATGCCTGCGCAATCGCATTTGCGGCGGCCTTGTGGCCCGAGCCAACGGAGGCGTGCACGATGGTCACGAGAGGTTTTTGCTGAGCCAGGAGCGTGGTTTGCTCCGATTGGGGAGTGCTGTGCGTGAGCAGGGGAGCGTCGTCACTCGTCTGCGCCTGGTCCATCGATAACTCCCCTTCAGCTTTGTAATACGGATTTATCATTGTAGTGCATGAGTGTCACGTTCACGTAAATTTGGGTATGAGCGCAAAGAACGACAACGTTTCGACGAAAGGACGCTTCATGACTACCGATAAGCCGATCGATGTTGCGATTATCGGTGGCGGCCCCGCGGGCTATGCTGCCGCCATTTATGCTGCGCGTGCTAACCTGACGACGACCGTGATTGAGCAGGGCATGTCGGGAGGGCAGATCGCCACAACCAATGAGGTCGAGAACTATCCGGGTATCTCGCTCCTGAGTGGCGCCGAACTCGGCGAGCGTTTTCAGCAGCATGCAGAGGGCCTGGGAGCACAGGTTGCATGGAGCATGGTTACGGGTGTCGATTACGATGCCGATGCAGCGTTGTTTACGGTGCATCACGATATGGGCGATACGCTGGCCCCGAGCGTTATCGCTTGCATGGGTGCCACGCCGCGTCCGGCAGGTTTCGCAGGCGAGGATACGTATCGCGGTCGTGGCGTTTCATATTGCGCAACATGTGACGGCATGTTTTTCCGCGGCAAGCAGGTTTTTGTAATCGGTGGTGGCAATTCGGCATGCGAAGAGGCTCTGTTCCTGTCCGACATTGCCAACAGTGTGACCATCGTGCTGCGCCGCGACCAGTTCCGTGCGCCCGATGGTGTTGTTCAGAAAGTACTCGCAAAGGACAATATTACAGTTAGGTACCAAACTAGTATTGTGGAGCTATCGGGCGAAGCCATGCCAACGACGATTACCTTTAAGGACAATGCATCCGGCGAGACTCATACCGAGTCATTTGAGCCCGGCTCGTTTGGCATCTTTGTTTTTACCGGAACGCAGCCCCATACCGAGCTTGTTGAGCATCTAGTCGATCTGGCGCCTGATGGCGGCATTCTGACTGATGAATCCATGGCGACCCGCACGCCAGGTCTATTTGCCGCTGGCGATATCCGTTCCAAACGTTTACGCCAGGTTGTGACCGCTGTTTCGGACGGAGCCATAGCGGCAACGAGCGCATACGCGTTTCTCCGTGGATAAGTACGATAATATATCTTATGTAAGGTTGCTATCTTTAAACATAGTGGTTGGACAGTGCATCAATGTGCCGTCCAACCACTTTTACTTTGCGGCTATGTAGTATGCAAAACTATATAACCTAGAATACAATATAGAAAACGAACGGGGGCCTCTTATGAACCATGCTAAACATGTTATCCCGATGTCCGATACGTCGGTCAGTATTAAGCCTGAGGATATTCAGCCCACGGTGCTACCCGATGCATTCATTCAGTCCGATATCGTGCGTAAACTCAATACGTTGAGTCTGCCGCGCTATAACCAGTTGCCCAATGTGACGCTCTACCGCGACCAGGTCATTGAGTATGTTGCGCTGTGGATGGAGCCGCTGTCCATTTGCGTTGAGCACCCTGTCATTACGCCATCGATGATCAATAACTACGTGAAGGTCGGCCTGGTGCCTGCTCCGGTCAAAAAGCAATATGGCTGCGAGCAGATTGCCCGCCTGATCGCTATCTGCCTCTTTAAGCAGGTGTTACCTATTGCTGCGGTGCAGGCACTCTTTAACATTCAGCGTTTGAGCTACGATGCCCCGACGGCCTTCGATTATGTGGTCGATCAGCTCGAGGCATCGATTCGTTCGGCGTTTTCCGTCGAGCAGACGCCGGTTCCCGATACGGCGCATCAGGTAACGCGTGAGTCGCTGCTTGTGCGCAGTGCGGTTTCATCCTTCGTTTCGAAGGCGTACCTGATGAGCTATCTAAAGTTTAATGGGTTTAATAGCTAGCCGACGTATAAAACGGGCGGAGCAAAGGGTCATCTGTCACTTTGTCCCGCCCGTATTTTTGCTTGGTTGGACTTTATTGGCCCGAAGCCACGTCCATGCCGTAGCCGATAATAAGACCGTGCATCTCGGCGTAATAGGAATCCAGGCCGTTGCAGGGCATGATGATAGTCTTGGAGCCGGGCCAGCGCTCCACAATGCGGCTGGCAAGTGCCTGGGCGCCTGCCTCATTCTCGACATGGTCGATGACGACCTCGCCGCCCGTAAAACCCTCGGCTTCCATGGTGTCGATGATCTTGTTGAACATCTTCTTTTCGCCACGCGTGTGTCCGACGAGTTCGATTTTACCGGCCTCACTCGCCGTGCCCAAAATGCGAATATTGAGCTTGTTGGCAATGACGCCGGCTGCCTTAGGGATACGTCCGGCTTTGGCCAGGTTTTCGTAATTGCACAAGCTGAAGAGGATTTTGCTGTTCTGCTCAAGGCTATTGAAGTATGCGCAAGCGTCCTCGAATGAGACATCCGGATTGCTTGCAAGATACCGGTCGAACAGCAGTAAGATCAGGTCCATTTTGCCGCCGGCTCCGCGTGAATTGACCAAATGAATTTGACGGTTCGGCTCCTCGGCAAGAACCAAATCGCGTGCCGTGGCGGCGGCGTTATAGCTCCCCGATACGCCCTCCGAGATGGGCATACAAATCGTCTTGTCGGCAAGCCTAAAGAGTTCGGTCCACTCGCCTATGCTCGGACAGGCGCTCGAAGAAGCGCTCGACTCCGCCTGCACGGCGCAATTGAGTTCGTGAACGTCGAGCGTGAGGTCATCGACGAACTCGCGCTCCCCCACTCGAATTTTGAGGGGTGCAAATGCAAAGGTGGTATGGGGCGCGGTCGGTTGCCAATCGCGGAGGTTACAGCTCGAATCGGAGATAAGTGCCCAGCTCATAGAGGGTCCTTTCTATATGCTTCTCAATCATTATAGCTATATTGCTCACCGATGAAGCGTGCATCTAGTATTGAAAACTAGCACATTAGGATCATGTATGGAGCACGGTCATAAATAAATGAACCTCGCAGCTCAAAGGCCACGAGGTTCACCTTCGTTCGCTATACAGAGTGACTTAGTAGCGCACGAAAATGTAGTTGTTGTTCATACCGGCTGCGACGGAACTGATGATGACGCCCGTTTTGTAGTCGGAAGCATGGATCATCTGACCATTACCGATATAGATGCCGGTATGGTAGGAGTTAACCACAACATCGCCGGGTTGCGGATCGGACACACGGGTCCAACCCATGAAGTCGACCGTGGTGCCCAGACGGCAGTAGCGTCCCGTGAGGCAATAGCTTACAAAACCGGAGCAGTCAAAGCTGTTCGGCCCAATGCCACCCCAAGAGTAAGCGTATCCGAGCTTGCTATAGGCACGCGAAACAACGGAACCGCCGTCAACGGACTGGCTCGGTGCGGAAGGCGTCGGAGCCGGAGCCGGAGCCGGAGCGGGCGTCGGGGGCTGCGGAGTGGGAGCGGGCGCGGGCGTGTTTCCGCCGCCGTCGTTGGTCGTACCGCCACCCTTGTTGGTGTTCTCGCTCGTACCGGCGGTGTCGTTGCTCACCGTGGCCTTTTCGGCGGTGCTAGCATTTATGCCAGCCTGCAGCGCGGCGTTGGCCTGGGCCTCGGCAGCAAGCTCGGCCTGCAGCTGCGAATCCAAGGAATTTACGACGTTCTGGGCTTCAGCCTGCTGAGCGTTAAGCTCGTCGACTTTCTTTTGCGTGGTGGCGACGTTCTTCTCCTGCTCGGCCTGCTTATCGGTGAGCTGCTGCTTAAGCTCCTTGACCTCTTGAATGGTCTGAGCCTGCTTATCGGAAACTTTGCCGTAGTAGAACAGACGGTTGAGCATATCGCTCAGGTCATCGACGCCGGTCAGAACCTGAAGCAGGCTCAGACCGCCGGTTTTGTACTCGCCGGCGACATAGGTCGAGAGCTTGGCCTGACCGTCAGCGATCTCCTGCTGCTTTTGCGTGATCTCGCCAGCAGTCTGATCGAGCGCCTGCGTCTGCGTGGCGAGATCATCGTAAATCTGCTGGGTTTGGGTACCGATCTGCTCGAGCTTCGTACGAGCAGCGGCAAGGTCGGATGCGGTATCGGCGTAGGCAGGAGCCGCGAGGCCCAAGCTCAAAACACAAGCGAGGGTTGCCGTAGCAGCGCAGCGTGCCATGTTTTTGTGCGTGTTTGCTGTGCGCATGTAGCTTCCTTTCCAGTAACTAAGGGTAACGGCTAGTCCACCGTCACCAGGCTAAAGAGCTCAACATCGTCGTCAGTCGGCGTGAGCTTCTCGCGCGGGTTGAGAAACGCAAGCTCAAGGATACACCCGTAGCCCACAAGCTTTGCGCCCATATCTCGCACAAGTTTACCTGTTGCCTCGACGGTTCCGCCCGTCGCGACCAAGTCGTCCAGAATCAACACGGTATCTTTAGAGGTAATGGCATCGGCATGGATCTCGATAGAGTCGGTGCCGTATTCGAGCTCATAGCTCTGGCTCACCGTCTTGCGGGGTAGCTTGCCCGGTTTACGTGCGGGAACAAAGCCGGCACCAAGGGCCACAGCCACCGGTACGCCAACCATAAAGCCACGGGCCTCGGGACCCACGACCTTGGTGATCCCCATGCCGGCAAAGTGCTCGGCGAGGGCATCGGTCATGGCTTTGAGCGCCTCGGGATTGCCAAAGAGCGGCGTAATGTCTTTGAAGATGACTCCGGGCTCGGGATAGTCGGGGATGTCGACGATTTGAGATTCGAAGTCGTACATTGCATGACCTTTCAATGGGTTGCCGGATAAGCGGTAGCTGTTATTTGCCCGCGGTGACAGTGTCGGATTGCGAAGGGGCGACAACCTTGAGCGGCTTTACGAGAGAATCCTCGTGTGAAGCCGGCGCGGCAGTTTCTTCGTTTTTGGCCTTGGTGGACTCGGAGCGAGCGATTTCTTCATCGAGTGCATCGATGTCGGCATCCTCGACCACGGCGTTGAGCGACTCAAAAACGCGGTTCTTGAGCAGTGCCGTATGCACAGCCTCGGTGAGGTCGTGAAGCTTCTTAAACGCACGCTCGAGCTTGGCGTCGCGCTCGTCATCGGAGGTATCCATTCCGAGCATGCTCACGAGCACCTGCTCAAACATCGAGGACTCGCGGTTGGCGGAAGACACGTACTGACGCAGGTTGCGCGGCTCGATATGGAAGCGTGACAGCTCGGAGCAGTAGCGGATGATCGGAAAATCGCGACCATCGACGAGCTCACGGTTCTGCGGACTCTTGATGATGCGAATGAGGTCGTTCTCGGCGAGCGAGCGGATAAACGAGATCTCGACGCCCAACATATCGGGAATGGTCTCGATGGGATGCAGCTTTTGTTTAGTCTCCTTGGGCTCCGTCTTGAGCGGAACATCGGACAGCAAGCCCACCTCGTAGGCGAGCGTTGACAGGTCCGTGGCGTTTTCCAAGCGCTGCTTAATCACGTTGAGCGGCATGTAGCGAGTCTTCTGCAGGTGCAGAATGACCTCCAGGCGATCAACGTCCTCCTTGGAGTACTGACGGTATCCCTTAGGCGTACGATGAGGGGTAATGAGCCCCTCATCTTCTAGAAATCTAATTTTTGAGTTCGAAAGATCGGGGTATGCGCCTCGAAGTAGGTTGACGACTTGGCCGATACTCAGATAGTTGCGTTCGGCCATGCCCTACTCACCGGTTTCGATGCGCTCCGGCGTGCTCTCGTGGTAGATGAGCGTAAACGTACCGATCTGAACGGAAGAACCGTCGTGCAGCGGGGCCGCGTTGACAATGGCACCGTCGACCCAGGTGCCATTGAGCGAGCCCAGGTCCTCGATGCGGGCGCCGAGGCCCTCGCGAATAATGCGCGCGTGGCTGCGCGAAACGGTCATGTCATTGAGGAAGATGCCGTTCGCAGGATCGCGGCCGATGGTGGTCACGTCGTCCTCGAGTTCAAAGGCGGCACCAGTCTGCGGACCCTTGACGATGGACAGAACGGGGGCGGTGATGCGCACGTTGGCCATGAGGTCGGGAACGGTGACGTCGCTTGAAGGCACGCGGAATACGCAGGTAGCGTCAGCAGTCTTATCATTCTGAGGCATATTGTTAACCATGTTGTCCATGACAACCCCTAACTTATCGCGGACGTGCCGCAAATAATGAACCGTACGTAATCATACCCCAACGAATCAGTCTTCGATTTCGGGGTTCAGAAAGTCGATGTCCTCGTCCTCGGGATGCGCGAGAGCCTGTTTAATGGCCACTCCGCCCTTAATGGAATAGATGACAGCCGTGAGCATGGAGAAGATCACGCCGCCGTACACAAAGAAGATGCCGAGGGGCACCGAGCTTCCGTTGAGGCCCGGGAAGGCCGTAAGGGTTGAAGGTAAAAGATGCAGGCCGTCAATAACGGGGAACCCGAGCAGCATGAGCGAGAAGCCGGTCATGAGCAGTGCAGTGGCAATCTTTCCGGGAAAGACGACATCGATGGGGCGACGGTGATAATGACGCACGATAAGCGTGCCAATGCCCAGATAGATGTCGCGGCCAATAATGAGCACGCAGACCCAGATGGGCAGCTCTCCGCGGACCACCAGCCCCAAGACGCCGGTGAACAGCAGCGCGCGGTCACAAATGGGATCCATGACCTTGCCGAGCCACGAGACCGTCTTAGTCATGCGGGCGATCTGGCCGTCCATCCAGTCGGTGGAGGCGGCAACGGCGTAGATTACGATGGCGATGACGCGGTTGTTATCCGTCACAAACAGGTACAGAAATACCAGGGTGAGGATCAGGCGCGTAAAGGTGATGAAATTGGAGATCGTAAAGATCTTATTCGACGGGTAATCGGAAGTGCCGATAAGCTCCTTTTTGATCTTCTTTTTGATGCCCACAGGACTCCCCCGCTGGTTAACGACAAAACTTTCGATACTATACCCGTTCCGGCGATGTCTATCCAGTGTAAGCATAGAGAGTCCAGACATGTGGAGGGCGCTTATGGGCGGCGGGGATTTTCGCATTCGTGTACATCAGCCTCCAAACATGTCGAAAAATGTCGTTTTTGGAGGGTGATGTACACGTTTTGATTCGGTGATTACATCGATCGGGAAAGTTGTTGCCTCAAGCAAATTAATCATGATGTGCGGGTCGAGAAGAGTTTGCGCCAAAAGAACCCAACGGCCGTTACGGATTCGTTAGAAACGCGTCCCACCATGGATGGTGAACCCGAAAGGTAAGGCGCGCGGGCACGGCGATTCGGCCCGCGCGCCCGGAAGAGAAAGGACGAACCCATGGGTTACATGCTCGAGACGCGCGGGCTCACCAAGCGCTTCGGCCGCGGCGACCAGGCGCAGGACGCCGTGGCCGACGTGAACCTTCATATCCGCGAGGGCGAGGTGTACGGGCTGCTCGGCCCCAACGGCGCCGGCAAGTCGACAACGCTTAAGATGATCTGCGGGATGCTGCGGCCGACGGCCGGGGAGATCCTCTTTGCCGGGCAAGCCTGGTGCCGCGAGGACCTCTACGCAATCGGCAGCCTCATCGAGGAGGCGCCGCTCTACCCCAACCTCACCGCGCGCGAGAACCTGCGCGTGCGCACCACGCTGCTGGGCCTTCCCGAGAGCCGCATAGATGAGGTGCTCGCCGCCGTGGACCTCGCGGACACCGGGAAGAAGCGCGCCGGGCGCTTCTCGATGGGCATGCGGCAGCGCCTGGGGCTCGCGCTGGCGCTGATCGCCCGGCCACGCCTGCTCGTGCTCGACGAGCCCACCAACGGCCTCGACCCCATCGGCATCGAGGAGCTGCGCGACCAGATCCGCGGCTTCGCGGCGGCGGGTACGACGGTGATCGTCTCGAGCCACATCCTCTCCGAGGTGCAGCAGATGGCGGACACCATCGGCATCATCTGCGGGGGGCACCTCGCCTACGAGGATGCGCTTCGGCCCGGGCAGGACCTCGAGGAACTCTTCATGAGCTTCTGCCGGGAAGGGCGACGAGCGCGCGGGGAAGTGGCGGCATGATGGGCGAGAAAGGCGGCCTGCTCGCGGGCCTGCGCGCCGAGGCCCTGAAGTCGCGCCACGCGGCGCCGGTTCGCCTGGCCGTGCTCATGGCGCTGCCGATGCCGCTGCTCGGCGCGATGCCCTACCGGGGCGTGCAGATATTCAGCGCGTGGAACTACTGGTACGCGCTCTTCCTGCCCGTGTCTCTCTCGCTCGTGGTGGCGTGCGTCGCGCGGGCGGACGCTCGCACGCGGATGCGGGGGCTTTTAGGCCTGGGCTTCCCGCTCGGGCGCGCCTGGTGGGCCAAGGCGCTCTGGTGCCTCGCGCTCTGCACGCTCTCGAACCTCGTGGTCTTCGGCATCTACCTCGCGGGATCGGCGTTCTCCTCGCAGGGCCTCACGGCCGCGGGTACGCTCACGATGCTCCTCTGCGCGCTCGTCAACACGGTGACCGCGGCGTGGATGATCCCCGCAGGGCTCTTCCTCACGGCGCGGCTCGGCATGCTCGCGGGCATCTTCTGCCCGCTCGCCGCGCAGCTCGTGGGTGGGTTCGCCTGGTCGTTGGTGCCGTTGCCGCAGCTCTTTCCGCCGTCGGCGAGCATGGTCATCCCCACGAGCTTCATCCCCGTGCTGCCGAGCGGCGAGCCACTCGCGGCGGACATGGCGCTTGGCGGGGCGCTCGCGGCGGATGGCATGCTCACGCTGGCGGGCCTTGCGGTCTGCGCGCTCGCGTTCGCCGCGCTCACGGCGGCGGGCGCGGCCTGGTTCGCGCGCTCCGAGGAGAGGTGATGGCCGTGACGCGACTCTCCGACCCGACGCCGCGCATGACTCTCTCGCGGGCCCTGCTCTCCGAGGCCCTGCGCCTGGCACGCTCCCCGCTCGCGGCGGTGCACCTCGCCTGCGGCCTGGCGGCCGGTCTTGCCTGCGGCGAGTACTTCTCCGTAGCCCGATGGGACCCGGCGCTGGGCGCGGACGCCTACGCCCAGTTCCTCGGCGCCCTCATGCCGCTCATGTCCGCCATCGTCTGCGGGCTCGCCGTGGACGAGGAGCGCGCTGCCGGGCGCCTCGCCAACTTTACGGCGGTCCCCTCGCGCGGGCGCGCCGTCGCGGCGAAGCTGCTCGCCCTTGCGGCGCTCGGCGCCGCCGCGCTGGCCGTGGCGCTCGGCGTGTTCGGGGCCGTGCTCGCCGTTGCCGGGCGCCTGCCGCTCGGGCCCGCTCCGCTTGCGGCCGCGTGGGCGGGCATCGTGCTGGGCAGCCTGCCCCTCTACGCGCTGTGGCTCGGCGTGGCCCTGCGCCTCGGCCGCAACGCCGCCATCGGCGCCGGCGCTGCGGGGGTGCTCCTCGCGTTCTTCTCGGTGGGCGGACTTGCGCACGGCCTCATGACCGGCCAGCTCACCGGTGCCCTGGCGACCCCCCTGAGCTGGGTGCCGCTCGCCTGGCCCGCGCGCCTGGGGTCGCTCGGGGTGGAGGCCTTCATCGACGCCGCACGCGCGGCGGGCCCTCTCCTCACGACTGCGCTCGCTGGCCTCGCGCTCACCCTGGCAGCCGCCGCCGTCCTTCTCGCCTGGTTCTGCCGCTTCGAGGACGGGAGGGCAGATGCGTAGGAGGCCGCTCGCCGCCATGCTCGCCCTCCTCTCCGTAGCTCTCCTTCTGGGCGGGAATGCCCTGCTCGACGCCGGCTGGGGGTCGGCGCTGCGCTCGATCGCCGACCGCGTGCTGCCCAACACTGAGATCGCCATGTGGGCGCCCGCGCCCGAGTCCGGCAGTCACGCGAGCTCCTACGCCGACGCCACCGGGGCGGGGGCAAACTACGTCTACCTGGTGGACGCGGCGGACGACAGGGGCGATGTCCGAGAGCTCCAGCTCATCTTCTTCGGGCGGGAGTCGGACGGCGAGGGCTGGCTCGAGATCGAGGCGCACGGCGGCTCGGGCGTGCGCTTCCGCGTGTGCGACGCGGCCGAGGCACCCGCGGCTGCGCGCGGGGCTCTGGACCGCTGAGCGCGGCGCTAGTACAATTCCGACGAGAGTTTCAGGAGGTCAACATGGCGAGGATACTGGCAGTGGATGATGAACGGGCGATCCTCGACGCGCTCGCGCGCGTCCTCGGCCGCGACGGCCATGAGGTCGTCAGGGCGGCG
This sequence comes from uncultured Collinsella sp., assembly GCA_902466395.1. GTDB lineage: Bacteria > Actinomycetota > Coriobacteriia > Coriobacteriales > Coriobacteriaceae > Collinsella. The sequence continues at coordinate 202,767 of CABQQR010000001.1, read as the reverse complement.
GACCCGACGACGGTCCCGGGGATGGACCTCTCGCGCTTCGACCTCGTGCTCTGCGACGTCATGATGCCGGGGCTCGACGGCTTCGAGCTCGTGCGGCAGATCCGCCCGGACTTCGACGGCCCCATCGTCTTCCTGACCGCGCGCGTGGCCGAGGAGGACGCCGTGGCCGCCTACGGCCTGGGCGCCGACGACTACGTCCGCAAGCCCTTCGGGGCCGCGGAACTGCGCGCCAAGGTCGCGGCCCATCTACGCCGTGAGCGCCGGCCGCGCTCGCACGCCCTCTCCTTCGGGGAGGTGCGGATCGACCTCGGGGCGCGCGGCCTCTCCGTGGGCGGCGAGGCCGTGCCGCTCACGCCCACCGAGTACGCCATCTGCGAGTACCTCGCGCGCCACCCCGGGCAGGTCATGAGCCGCGCGCAGATACGCGAGGCTGTGCTCGGCTGGGAGAGCGACGCCGACGACGCGGCCATATCCATGCAGGTCAGCCGCGCCCGGAGGAAACTCTCCGAGGCCGGCGCCGATCCGATCGCGACCGTCTGGGGGATGGGGTACAAGTGGCAGCTCTGAGGATCGGGGCGCGAGGTCGCGGGGGCATGCCGCTCTCCTTCGTCATCGCGCGCTACTTCGCCTACGCGTTCGCGGCGGTCGCCACGGCGTGGCTCGCCTCGTTCATGGCGCTCTCCGCGGCGATCAACGCGGGCTTCGTCTACGAGGCAAGCTGGGGGCCGGCCAATGCGCGCGAGGTCGCGGAGGGCCTGGCACGCGACGGCGTCTGCGGGCAGCAGGACGTGCCGACGGCCTACCGCTACCTCATCCTGAACAAGGACGGATACGTGCTGATGACAGACCTCGAGGGCACGCGGCTCGAGGATGCGACGGAAATGGCCAGTACGGCACTCGCCGCGGATCCGGGCACGGTGGAGATCGAGGGCGGGGGCTCGGGCTTCACCTACGCTGCGTTCCCGCTCAAGGGCGGCGGGGCCTGCGCACTCGTCAGCGAGTACCTGCCGCAGTGGGTCTCGCGCGATCTCGCCAGCCTGCTTCCCAACCCGCAGAACCTCATGCTCGTCGGCGCCGCTGTGGGAAGCGCGCTCGCGCTCGCGCTCGTGGCGCGTCGTGCGAGCCGCGTGATCTCGCGCAAGATGGCGCCGCTCGCGGAGGCGGCGGGGCGCGTTGGCGCGGGGGAGCTCGACTTCGCGGTCGGCAGCACCAACGTGCGTGAGGTGAACGACGTCCTCGCCGCGATGGACGCCATGCGGGCCTCCCTCGCCGAGTCGCTCGAGGCCCGCTGGGCCGCGGAGCGGGGGCAGCGCGAGCAGATGGCGTCGCTCGCCCACGATCTCAAGACGCCGCTTACCGTGCTGCGCGCCAACGCCGACTTCGTGGCGGAGGAGCTGGAAGACGAGAATGACAGCGACCTCTCGGCCGCCGCGCGCGACATAGCCGGCGGTGTCGAAAGGCTCGACGGCTACGTGCGCCTGCTCATCGAGGCCTCGCGCGGGTCCGGCGGGGCGGAGAGGGCCCCCATGCGGCCGGCCGAGCTCTGCGAACAGGTCCTCGCCGAGGCCGCCCAGATCGCCCGGGCGCGAGGCGTGACGCTCGACGCGGCCACGGGCCCCGCTGTCGCGGACGCGCCCGAGGCCCCGCTCGACCGAACCGCCCTGGCGCGAGCCGCCGCGAACCTCGTGGCCAACGCCGCCGAGCACGCACGCTCGCGCGTGGCGGTCTCCTGCGACGTCGCGGGCGGACACCTCGTCATCGAGGTGGCCGACGACGGACCGGGCTTCTCTCCCGCCGCCCTCGAACGCGGCTGCGAGCGCCTCTTCACAGACGACTCGTCCCGCTCCTCGCGCGACGGAGGCCGCCACTACGGGCTCGGCCTCCACGTCGCCTCCGAGGCCGCGAGCGCCCACGGGGGCTCCGTCTTGCTCGCCAACAGCCCCTCGGGCGGCGCGGTGGTCACCATCGCGGTCCCCCTGTGCGGGATCTGACGACTTCCTCGTTGTCTACCTCGACTGCGATATGTCGCTCGCCGAGGCCGCGACGAGATGGTGTTGCGTCTGCTCCGCTTGGTGCTTCTAGCTCAAATTTGATCTGATGTAAGGCCCGTGCAATCCTGCATGGGCCGTTCTTTTGGCAATTGCTCGACCGATTCGTGGCTTGAATCACAAATTATCGAGTTAAGGAGACATGGGATCACACAGCGGCTCTCAGAGCGTCTGCCGCACTCCCCCGCCATTTCCTCTGCGTCATCGTATAGAGCCCATCCTGGTTAGCGTTTCGTTGCAACAGCCCACTTGTCCACCGATCAAGTGAACTACTGGAATAAATACAGCGACACGCTTGTTCGTTACAGTCGCTATATCTGTGTAAATCGCCGCGATAAATACAGCCCGTACTCGGCTGTATACCAGCTACGCGTATGTAGATTCATATCGCGGTAATAAATCGGCTCAAGTGCGTGCAAAACGCGCAAGTAACCGCAAAAGGCGACTATCGCGTAGGTAGATTTTTGGCACCCTGTTGCTTAATGAAAATTAAGCAATTGCTTAAAACAAAAAAGGTCAGGCACTAGGTGCCTGACCTGCAAACTTCTGGTCGGGACGACTGGATTCGAACCAGCGACCCCTTGACCCCCAGACCCCTATTTTTGGCTCTACCTGTGGTTTTTTTATTATAGCACGCGCAAATAGCGCATGTAAGCTGTTTCCGCATATGTAAATTATCGCAGGTAAACACAGGTTTCTACATCTCGTTATAATTCGACTTACAAACTCATAGCGCAGTCGGTGATTCTCTGGTGACTCCGGAGGCTCCGGAATCACCGACTTTTGAGTTTCCGCAGGTAGATATTCCTATCTGGAATCACGAAGTGTTTTGGGAGCAAAATGGGTAGCGAAAAAGAGAGCAATAAGACTTTACGCATATGTGGAAGCGGGTCGGTCAGGAAGAACAAGGGGAGGTGGCAGGCCGTCGTTAGCCTCATCGACGAGGAGACGGGGGAACGCACGCAGAGGACGAGGAACACGGGCATCGCATGCCTCAGCGATAGCACCCGCGGCAAGAAGGCCGCTCTGGATGCCTTGGCGGAGTTCAGGGACGAGATCGCGGCGGAGCTCGCCGAGGCCGAGGGCTTGAGGGTCGCAGCCGAGGAGCGGCAGGCGCAGCTCGAGGCGGACGAGTACGCGCTTCTCCCCTTGGGGGTCGCGCTCGAGAAATTCATCGACTTCTGCTTGCAGATGAACCGAATCACCCCGACCACGCGCGATGACTACCATTTCAGCGCCCTGCACATCGAGCGCGACGAGCTGGGGGCGATTCCCGTGAACGAGGTCACGACCGACGACATCAACGCATGGTCTGCGCGGAGGATCGCGCTCGGTTGCGCCCCCGATACGCTCAACAAGGCGTTTAAATTGGGAAAGCGCCTCTATACGGTGCTTGTCAAGAGAAGCAACGACACCATTGGCAAGAACCCGTTCGACGGTGCCTTGGCCCCGCGCATCATCGGACGGCCGCGCAACGCGCTCAGGTCGGACCTCGTGCCGAAACTCAACTCCATCTGCTCCATGATGCCCGACTCGCGCTTCAAGCGGGCGGTCGTGCTCGCCCTGCACACCGGCATGCGCATCGGCGAGGTCTGCGGGCTTCGGTGGTGCGACGTGGATTTCGAGGCGGGGCTGATCTCGGTCAGGCACTCGGTGGCGTATGCGAAGGGGATGGGCTCGTTCATCAAGGACACCAAGACCCATGATTGCAGGGCCATCCCCATCGACCCGGTGGGTCTTCTCCCCTTCTTGAAGGAGATTCACGGCATAGACCTCGATAAGCTGCGCTCGCGCGGTCTGGCGGGCTCGACCGAAATCGGGGACTGCTATATCCTGTCTGAGCCGGGCGCGTCCTTCGCGACGACCAGCTACGTGCGCCGCGCGTTCAAGACGTTCTCGGAGACCAACGGACTCATGGGCACCAACGACGAGCTGATTACGTTCCATGGCCTTCGCCATACGTTCGCAACGCAGTGGATCCGCCAGGGCGGCGATATCAAGGCGCTCCAATCAATCCTAGGGCACAAGGACGCCATGGTGACGCTCAACGTCTACGCCGACATCGAGCCGATCTCCAAAATCCATAACATGCTGCGCGTCTCGCCATGCCTTTGGCGCGGCTACCTCGGGCTTCGGGTCGATCCGGGTCCCATGTTCCAACAGCGCATCCAGGAGGCCGTCGAGACGCTCCAGGCGTTCGGGTACGGCATCACTGAGCCGGACGACCGCAATATCGTCATCCGCGACGTGAAGACAATCAGCCGGCTCTACCCCACCGAGTACGCCGCCGTGCTGGGGGCGATCCCGACCGAGGCCACAGTGGTCTGATAGAAGTTGCAACGCCTTTTGAGCGGGGCATTACTTAGCGAAGGGCATCCCCTACCTAACAGTTGGGGATGCCCTTCGATTTCAGTCTGGAATCAGCGGACGGAGTCAAGTGGTGCGGTTTCGTCATCGGGATAGCGGAACTCGACTTGGATGCCCATGCGCTCCAGCTCGCGGGCGATGGCGCGGGAGGTCGCATTTGCCTGACCGTAGGGGCCTGCGTTCCGCCCGCACTCGTCATAGGCGGCTTGGTCCCTGAAGTAGGTTATCGGCACAACAATCGGGCTTTCGGCAAATACCTCGGCGTGCTTCTCGATTACGGAGCGGGCGTATGCCACCTGCTGAGCCTGGATATCGGCGGCACGGTCGAGGTATTCCCATGCGGCATCGGAGATGCGGTATCTCGTCTGGCGAGGGTTCTCCCAGTTCTTGATTGTTTTCACATTGGCGTTGAGGGCATCCGCCACGTCCTGCTGGGTGAGCCCCAGCATTTCGCGGCGGGCCCTGAAATCGGCTTTTCCCCTCGCCATCCTATTCGCCTGCCTCGGTCGAGTTCAGATGGACGGTCTCGGTAACCTCCCCCGCGCCCTGGTTGACGGGAATGGGCGGGATCCACTTGACCACCAGCTCGTCACCGAACTTGCCGTCCTCGCGGCCCTTGCGCTTTCCGGTCCAGAAGCTCTGCCAATGGGCTCGGCGAACGTGAGGCGCCACGGTGCGCTCTCCTGTCCCCTGATGCGGAGCGTATCTGACTCGGCGTGCCGCGCCGATGGCGCTGCCAATCTTGGCTCCGAGCATACGGACGGTCTCGGTGTTCGTGCGCTTGCCAACTTTCTGCCCCCTTGGGGTTTTCGGCGGCGTGTAGACAATCTCCGCGCCGTTCTCGGCAGAAAGTACGAAAAGTAGAAGGTTCAGTGAGGCCGTGGCGCAATAGCGCAGGCATGCCAGCTCCTCGGGGTCGGTGATTTTGTTATTTGCCATCGCGCCACCCGTCAGCTCATCGAGCACATCGTCGACGTCGGCAATATGCGCCAAGCACGTCTCGAGCGTAGCACCGTCCTCGATTACCAAGGACATGCGCGACCGCGTCCCATCGTCCATGAGGTAGACGAACGTCATGTCGAGTTCGCCCATGAGGTCGCGGTCCAAGTAGGCGAAAAAGCCATCTGCCCAGCGCTTGGTGGTCTGGCAGCTCACCGGCACATGTGCATCGACATAGATAATCGGATACGGCATGCGATGAAGCAGTTCTACCGGCAGGTCTCCGTCTAGTTCCTGCTCGACCAGCGTGTCGGACACCGTGCGGTCAATCTTGTAGACCTGCCTGCATGCGTGCCACCTCGCAATCCAAGGGAGGTCATCGGACATGACCCATCGACCGTCAACGGTCGATGCCGTATCGGTCAGGTCAATCGGCATTCCGGTCTTCGCGGAGCATGCGTCGAGCATATCAAGCGCCATCTCGAGACAGTTCCTATCGCCTGAGTTCATCTGGGGGTACGGGGTGACGAGCTTGGGCAGCTGCGGATAGAAACCGGTCAAGCGGTCGTATTCCTTAGATGCCCGAGAAAGCGGGTAGCGCTTTGCCATGGTCTTAAGCCTTTCTCAATGACGGGTGCGACCATGCGACCGCGCCCGTTTCAAAATGTTCCAGCCGAGCGTTAGCACTCGGCGGCGAATAGCTTGTAGATAATCTGGTCGAACTCGTCATCACTCTGCCAGTCCTGCCACCACTCGCTGCGCACCTCTTCGAGCACTTCCTTGAGCTGGGCGGCGTTCTTGAGGTCGAAATCATAGAAAGCGGCGGGAAGCCAGACGCTGCCGCCGTTGTCGGTGTACGCGCTGAAATTGCCGAAAGCGGAAAGCTCGAAGCGGTAGAGTCCGTAGCACTTGCCATCGATCTCGACGTCATCGACCCACTTGTACTCGCCGGTGATGTAGCTCGGGAGCTGGCACTTGCAGCGGTCTGCCTTGTCGGCCAGTTCGCGCAGCTTGGGCATGCGGTCGAGCGGGTCCACAGTCTCGATGGTATCCTCGTCAACTATATCTCCGTCCTCGTCGAGCTGCGTCTCACAGACCTCGAAGACATTGCGGGAAATGCCGTTCTTGCAGACCTCGACCTTTCCCGTGTCGCGTACGTCTGCGGCGTACTTGCGGGCGATGCGGAGGACCTCGTCCCTGTCGTTACCCACGTACCACAAAACGGCGTCGCGGTAGGGGTTGAGGTCGACGTCGTTGCAGGCGCCCTTGTAAATAACCTCGCGGCTGCTTACGGTATACGTCTTATCGTCGGCGGCATTCATGGGCGCTTTCGGCCTGCCGTCGATGGGCTTGCCGAGCTCCCAGCCGGAGAAATCACCGGATTCGTACTTCTCGCAGTCGACCTCGACCTGCTCGACGGTCGTGCCGAACATCTTGCAAAGCTCGCTGTCGTTCATGACGCTTTCCCCTTTTCGGTTTGCGGGTTAGACCCGCGCCTTGTTGTTGGTTATAAGTATACCCCCAAAGGGGGTACGTTGCAACAGGAAGTTTGGGCTGGATGGAGTTTATTTTGTTGGAATTGGCGGGTTGACCTGTGGTTCCCGTAGCGATCTATCAAAGAGAAAAGGAATAAGAAGAATAATAAGAAGAAAAAAGAATGAGATACAGGTAAACCTAAAGGCTCTCGATGTCAAAAGGATAATAACAACTAGCTATCCTGCGGGGTGCCATTAAGGGCACCCTTTTGTTGGACTAGATGCCTGCTAGATGCTTTGCGTGTAGCTCTGTAGGGGTGAAGCAGTGTAGTCCTGTAGGGGTGCGGTCCAGTACGTGCGAAGACACCTTGCCGCTGCGGCAAGACTGCCACAAAAATCTACGCCCGCCCCTACCCTTGGCTCGTATCTGCAAACCCTGAGCGAAGGGAGCCGCAATATGCATGCAGCGGCATTTTCGCCTCGGGGGGGGGTATCTCCTAGAGGTACTCTTCTCCAAGGACAATCAATCATCGAGTACGTATTGATCGCGGCTGTCATCGGTCTGGTGGTGGTATTCGCGGGACCGCAGGTCTCCGGTGCCATCCGCAACCAGTTCAACCTTGTCGGCAACACGGTGAACGGCGGGGCCAGCGGTGGTACCGAAGGCGGTGGCGCATCTGGTGGCGGCGATACCGGCACGGCATCCGCGACCGTGCAGGCGGCGGTGGCCAAGGACGCGAAGGACTGGATACTCGACGAGCAGAAGGCCGTGGCCGAGGATATTGCGGCGAAGGGTGAGGCTTCGCCCGCCTACGCCAAGGCGAAGGCCGCGATGGATGCGGGGACGAAATGGTCGATTAAGCTCGCGAATGGCGAGACGCTCGAATACCGCATCATCGGTATCAATCACGATGACTTGGCCGATGGATCAGGAAAGGCTGGCCTGACGTTCCTTGCTACCTCCACGGGAATCAAATCCCGCGTGAACGCCACGAACACCAATGCCGGCGGCTGGGAGAGGTCTGAGCTCCGCGCGAAGATGAACTCCGGCGAGGTCTGGAACCTTATGTCCAACGATTTTCAGTCAAAGGTGAAGACTGTCAGGAAGCTCACGAACAACGTCGGTGGCGGCAGTGAGAACAAGAATGCCGCCGTGACGGCGACAGCCGACAAGCTGTTCCTGCTCAGCTATTCCGAGATCGTCCCAACTTCCTGCTGGGCATCTGACTACCCGGCACCCGACGCTCTCGACCCCGACACACCCGACCCCGAACCGGCACCCGACTATCCTTGGACTCCTTCCGACTACCCGTGGACTTCCTCCGAGGGTGCCCAGTACGAGGCTTTCAAAGGCAAGGTGACGAATAGCTTTTCGGGGAACTCTGCCATTGCCATTGGCAACCGTTGGTGGGAGCGCTCGGTGTCTGTGAGCCCGAACGACTATGACAGCTTTCTCAGTGTCGGCGCCGACGGCGATCCGACGGGCAAGTTCGACCTCGCGACGAACTTGTATTGCGTCTGCCCCGCTTGGTGTTTCTAGATTTAGCAGGTGCTGCTAGTAAAGGGGCGTCCTCGTCTCTTGCGAGGGCGCCCCTTTTCTCTGGGCGGGCAATCTAGGCGTTAGGGAACAATGTTGTGATGATTTGTTCCTTGGAATACTTTGCGGTGTCGATTTCGCCCTCGTAGGGATCCATGTAGCCATACCGCCAGACAACTAGATCCCGACTTTCTGCCTCCTTCTCGCCGAGTTCAATCAGCTCAACAACGGACATATCGCTGCGGTCGCGGTCGGTATCTTTACCCGCCATCTCCCAGCCGAGTTGCAGGTCGCATACCTCGTTCGGGCTCAGGAAGTCCATCCCAATTTCCTTGAGGTCAAGCGGGGACGTCCATTTGCGGTACGGGAGGGCATCGTACTGGAGGGCGACATTGATGTATCCGAGCGGCTCGAAGATCTCGCGGAGGTCGCAGTACTGGAAGAGGACATCGCAATCGATGTCGGGGTCGCGCATGACCGCCGCTGCGAGCAGGTTCGCGTCCTCGGCGGTACCGATTTCATTGAGTGGGAGCCACTCGAAAGGCACGAAGCGACCGAGGTATTTCCATCCGCAGAGGCGCAGGGATTTCAGTTCGACCCCTTCGCGGGCGGCTTCGCGTTCGAGCTCGTTTTCTAGCTCGGCGGGTGTCATGGGCAGGTGGATTTCGGCGCCTGCACTCGGGTCGGCGCGGTAGGTCTCGAAAGACGCACCCTCGAGTGCGGTCACCCAGATGACAATCGCTGATTGGTCGGTCTTCTCGTTCTGCTCCATTTGGCTTAACCTCTTCCTTGGAAGTTCTATTCGGTAAAAGTCTATCGCTGTCGCATCTGGTCGTCTAGATCTCGGGGAGAGAAAGATGGGGAAAATAAGCCAAGGTGAGTTCCTCGGGCGGCTGCGGGAGCAAAACTCGCACTACGCCGCTGGGGAGTTCGAGGTACTCGGTGAATACGCAGGTATCAGTACTCCCCTCCCATGTCGCTGCCTTGTGTGCGGCAACGTATGGGACGGCAACCCCGACTCGATGCTGCGCCGGAACGCGCGATGCCCCAAATGCGGCCGGGTAGCTGCGGGCAAGTCATCGGGGAAATCGAGGATGTTGACGCATGAGGCATTTGCCGAGCGGGCGGTGGCCTGCTGCCCTGATATCGAAATCACAGGCAGGTATGCGGGAGCCAACACGAGGCTGACCATCCGTTGCCGAACCTGCGGCTACACTTGGGATGCGTTTCCCGCGACGGTTCTGCGCTCCTGCTCATGCCCCTGCTGCACGAACAGGGTGGCGGTGGAGGGTGTCAACGACCTAGCGACCACGCATCCCCAAATCGCGGCGGAATGGAATCACGGACGCAATGGGGAACTGGAGCCCACCGATGTCGTTGCGGGTTCATCCAAAAGAGTCTGGTGGAAATGCCGGGATGGCCATGAGTGGCAGGCGGTCGTCTATCGGAGGAAGGCAGGCGGCGGGAACTGCCCCATCTGCGGAAAGTGAAGAGGAGGGTCCAAGCCCTCCCCTTTTGGTATCTATAGGCCGTAGACCTCGACCATGGCCTTGCCGATGCGGTGCGGGATGCCCGTGACGAGGGCGTTGCCCATGCAGAAGGCGCGGTGCCCGTCGGTCATGCTGATATCGGTCCAGCCCTTGGGGAATCCCTGTAACTGGTCGAGCTCGTCGGGCACCAGGCGGCGGAAGCGGCCGTCGGGGCACTCGATGACGTGCTTGAAGCGGCTCGCGCCGGTGCCGCCCTCTCCAGTGAGAATCGTGCGGCTCGGCTTCTCGATGGAATCGGGGAAGCTCATAGCGCCCTCGGAGTAGGTGTAGGTGAAGCCGGTCTTCTTGTTGGTGCGCTCCTCGCGCTTTGCTCCCTTGAGGTAGCGCCAGTCGGGCAGCTTCTCCTCGGCGATGTAGAACTGCTCGGGTACGTCCGACTCGTCTACCAACACATCGCCCAGCACGCGGCGCTCGCCGTGGTAGTCCTCGGCGAAGTCGCAGGTGAGAACGTGGCAGCCCTGCATCACGCCGGCGGCCTTGAACTGCGAGACCTTCTGGTTGCCGCCGAAGCGGGTCGAGTTCTCGTAGGGGTCGGGCAGGACATCGAGCTCGGTTATCTCGTCAGGATATATAGCGGGAAACGCCTTGGCCATAACGCCGCGGCGCATGCGCTCGGTCAGATCGGTATCAGTGGCATCCTTCTCGCAGAAGATGTAGATGCGCTTGCGGCGCTGGGGAAAGCCGTACTCGGCGGAGTTGACCACGCGCCACTCGACCGTGTAGCCAAGGTCGGCGAGGCAGCTCAAGATGATGGCGAAGTCGCGCCCGCGCTGGGACGCGGGGGACTTGAGCAAGCGGTCGACGTTCTCGAATAGGCCGAAGCGCGGCTTCTTCATCTCGAGGAAGTGGTAGATGTCCCACCACAGGACGCCCTTCTTACCCTCGATGCCGTGGGCTTGGTTGAGGGGACGAGCCACGGAGTAGTCCTGACACGGAAAGCCGCCGACGACCATATCGACGTCGGGAATCTTGGTCTCCCCCGCCTCGGCCTTCTCCAAAACCCTGTTGATGTCCTCGTTCACCACGGAGCCATCGCCGAAGCGTTCGGCGTAGCAGCGGGCGGCGAACTGGCGGGACTCGGTTCCAGGCGGTTCCCATTGGTTCGCCCAGATGGTGGTAAACGGCCCTGCGGGCTTCATATAGAACTCGGGATGCTTGGGGTCCGCGAAGCCCTCGAGGCCCAAGCGAAACCCGCCGACGCCCGCGAAGAGCTCGGCGATCTTGATTTCAGACACGTTTCTCCAATCGCTGCTGTGTCCGTTCTTGCGTGATCGATGATAACCGATCTCGCGGACAAGGTAAAGATCCGAAGCGAAATTTGTGTCGGCTGGCGGGTCGCCGCTGCGACAGGCTATTGCTTTAAATTTGCAACTTTCCACTTAACTTAACACTTGAGCTGGAAAGCTGGAAAGTTGGGTGGAAAGTTGGAAAGTTGGGTGGGGATGCTGAAAAGTTAGATAGAAGGCTCGCGACCGAATTGCTTGGCCAACTCCTTTCCTTTAATCCAGACATTCTGACGGTACATATGGACACCGTTGACCGTCACCGGCTTGTCGTTCGCATCGTTGCCGGTGCCTCTGACGAACAGGACGCCGTCGCGGCTCTTCGGCCAGTTGGGAGCTGTCATGGCTATTCCCGTCTTGGGTGTCACGCGCGGTGTGCCGTCCTTTTTCAGGACGGGGGCATCTACCAGGCCATCGCTGAATATGAGGTCGCGCATGCCGTCCCAGAGCGCCCTGGCGGCATCGAGGTAGGTCCCGAGCCAAAGGGTCTTGAAACCCATGAAAATACACTGGCACAGCGGGCAGTCTCGATATCTCTCCTCAAGGACCGCCACGACCATGGTGGAGTCGATGAAGGGAGCCGCGAATGCGGAGTCCTCGAACTCCACCGAGGGATCGCACAGCTCATCGAAGTCGATTGAGGGATTAAGCTTCATGTCCTCGGTCCTTCCGCCCGTAGGAGTCAGCGTCATCGTCTTGAATACGAGTCCGGCCTTGGCGAAAAGCGGTACCTGCGAGATCTTGCCGGCGTGTCCTGTGAAGAGCCTGACCACCACCTGTTCGGCGAGAGACTTGTTCTCGCGTCCGGATTTCGTCTTGATTGGCAGGTTGAACGGTGTCGCGAGGTCTTCCAGCGTCCGACCGGCGCAGGTATCGGAGATGCCGTGCAAGTGCGCCTTGAGTTTGCCCATTGACGACAGTCCGTTTTGGTCGGGAATCATGTGCATGCCGTCATCTAGGCGCTCACGCGCCATCTGGGTAACGAGGGATGCCTTAAGACGGAATCTTGGCCTGTTGGGCCACTTCGGCGAGGTGTCGAGGTAGAGCAGCTGCGGGTTGATGAGCGTGGAGAGGTTCGGCATCTCAGCATCGACATCGCCTGCGAGGGCGATGCGGACGAAGTCCCGGACGACCGTCCAGTCCGCCTCCAGGCGGCACCGGTCGACCTCCCGCCAGGTGTGCAGGTCGTAGCCCTTGAACTCGAAGCCGGCGTACTCGACCGCCACTCCCCTTCCGGGACGCACGTAGAGGTAGTAGACGACGAGCAGGCGCTCAGCCTTGTGCCAGAAGGCGGAGGTAGAGAAACTCTCCGTTACGATGCCCTCGGGCGCCACGGCGGTGATGGACATGGGTTCCTTCGCGCACCAGCCGCCACGGGCGCTTTCTTTTAGACCCGTGGCCTTGACCTCCCAGGGTTGCCCGTCGATGACGATATCGGGACGGCGGTCGGAGTCCGCGGGATAGCCGAGCACCGACTGCTCGATGACTGCACCGATGCGTCCCTTGTTGCGGGACGCCGCCGATGCGGTGAGGACGCCAGCGGTATCAACCTCGGTCACGGTATGGCCGACGATGGCACCGAAGCGCTTACGGATATCCTGTTCGGTGAAGCTGTGGTTTCCCTCGGCCATATCTCCCCTTTCGTCCCTGGGCCAAAGGATAGCGATCTTCGGGAATTGTGGGAGACTTCGCTATGTAGGATTCGGCCGATGGGCTAGCGAGGTCAACGCAGGGAGAGGGCTACATGGACGAGGAAATGAAGGACAGGGTATTCGATGTGTACCACGAGATGCGCGGGATGGCTGCGTTGCTCGACGCCGCCGCTCATGGGGATATGGCCGAGCCGGAGCAAATAGTCGAGTATGTGTCGGGGCAAGTCGCGAGGCTCTCCGACGCGCTTGCGGCGGCTATCAGAGACTGCCTACAGCCCTAATGCCTGACCGTGTTACTTGCACGGCCCCTTCGGGGCGCGATCCGCAGGCACGTCGTTGTCTGGGTCGTGAACGACATACCAGCTGTTTTGGTAATGGCAGATGTCGCGGCAGGTACCGTCCCCGACGACCACGCGCCAAGACTCGGACTGCCTGTTCCTGCCGAGCGCCCACGAGCGGGAGCTGTAGGACTCGATGCGGTCGAACGGGTAGACGGTACCGTCGTACCATTTGATACCCCAAGGAGCGTACTCGCCGTCTGGGCGGCACTCGACGAGGGCTGTGACTAAACGTATCGATTTCTCGCTCTGCTCCATGCGGCACTCCTTTGGAATCTATAACGAACGCGTGTTCTATTGTAGCGCAGGATATTTGATTGCCGCTGCGGCACATCGGTTCCATGCGGCACGTTGCGGGCTACGCTTCCCCATGATTTCAAAGCAAACCGAGAGGAGCCGCACATGAACACAGTGGAAACTCCTTTCGGGGGGGGGTATCTCCGAGATTTACCCGCCGCCCGAAGGGGCAGTCGACGGTAGAGTACGTCCTGATCATCGCGATCATCGTCCTGGTGGTGTTGATCGCGGGGCCGTGGGTCTCGTCCGCCATCAGGAACCAGTTCAACTTCGTGACCGGCGCGATCGGGTCGGGCACCACGGGCGAGAACTTCTACGAGCCCGAGGACATCCCCGACCCCAACAAGGGTACCGCGTTCGCGGTCTACTCAGCCGATGACAATAGCCTCATGTTCTACAAGCGCCGCGGTGTGCCCAAGGCGGGAGACATGTTCAACTACCGCAGGGTGACCGATGTTTACACGGGGTTTGAGACGGGGACGTATGAAGGCAATTGGCCATTCGATAACTGCCCTTGGTACTCAATCCATAATGAGGTTTTATGCGTTTCGGTTGTTGACACAGGAATCAAGCCGCTGAGTATGGCTTGGTGGTTCAACCAGTTCACCCGCTGCGAATCATTCGATTTGGGAAATATCGATACAAGCGAGTGCGTGTCACTTGAACGACTTTTCTCGTCTTGCGGTTCGGTCGCAACGGCAGACCTGCGTGGCTTGGAAAAATGGGATACGGGCAATGTGCAGTGCATGGATGCCTGCTTCGACGGTATGCGGAGACTGACCGAAATTCCCAGCATATCGGGCTGGCGCACCGAATCCTGTGTCTCCTTCTCGAGCGCGTTCTACAACTGCACCGGCCTTCAGCGTCTCGATATCTCGCATTGGTCCAACAGGTCGTGCAAGCCCGGATCGCAGTCCTGGGGGTATGTGCTTTTCGGGCATTCCGGCGGGGGCTACTCCGATCTCGAGTGCGTCAAGATCGGCGCGAGTTGGGACCATGTGGGCAACCTCCTTAGAAATACGTATTCCTTGATGAAGGTCACCGGTGCCGACGGCAACTGGTATGCCCTTTCGGACGGCAACGCCTACAGCTCGAGTTCTGTCCCGGACAACAAGGCCGATACGTACTACACGACGAAGGCGCTTCTGGACCAAGCGCGGCGGTAATCTCTCCCACGACTGCATGAAGACTTCGCAACCAGCAGTCCTGCATTTTCATATAGCATCCCGCCCTCCATCGGCATAATGTTTGGAGAGTGCCGCGCCCTCGACAGCGTTGAATTCGGCGAACTCGACTTCTCAAAAATGACAAACGCCCGCTATGCCTTCTCTAATTGCCGCTCTTTAATGCTCGATTGCTCGAATTGGGATGTTTCAATCTCTGTCGACCGTACTGAATTCAATGCTGGTGCTCCCGGCGTGATCGCGCCAACGGTCTGAACAGCGATGTGATCCCTTATTCTTCCCTTTGCGTAGCCATGTAGCTCCGTAGCCATGTAGCTGGGTAGTCCGATTGTATTCAAATGTGTCAGGACATTTCGGATTTGTAGATACTATAATATCCTTGCTCTCGGAAGAGAGTTCAGCCCCGGCTGGTAAACCTGACGTTCGATACGGTGTGCGTGACGTATCTAGCGGGCATGGCCGCGATAGAATTTCCCATGAATAGGGGCACGACCCCAAGCGCTCCGATATCTTCGGAGAGTGTGAACTGGCAGGCAGGGAACCGGGATATAGGCTGTCCAGAGGGAGGGGTGTGAAGCTCCTCCCTCTTTTTTGGCATATCGCCGAAATCTGAGAAATACAGCTTGGACATTGCCGATGTGGGTCATGAGCGATTCTGTATAGGTGACCGGCGCCGCTGCGGCATGGAAATCGGGATTCCGCTTTGCCGGGCCTCCTTGTCGAAAAGACAAGGAGGCCACCATGAAAGCGAACGAGAGGGATGTCCGGCGGGTTATCAATCTCGCTCGGGGATATGACCACAACCTGTGCGGCAAGGACTTCCTTATCTACTACGGTTCGGGAGACGACGCCCGTATGCTCGAGGTGACGTTTTCCAAGAAGCGCTTTAACCACCTCGTCGGGATCGATATAAACCGATGTAATGTTAAGCCGTGGGTGCTCTATAAGAAGGCACTTGCGGGTACGTTGACGTCCCACGATCTGGGAAGCTCGCTTTCGCAGTACTTTCCGTCTAAAATCTCCGCCGCGCGCATGATGAACGCGTTTATCAGCACGGCCACCGACGTCAGCGAGGTTAATCCCCTATCAACGCGAGTCAATGCTGATATTTGGGTATCGGGCGATACGGCGCAGTTTGCCATAGGCTGTCTGAAGGTGGATGCCCAATACCACAGTTCGTCCTGCTTTGTGCCGAGCAGTTTGCAGCTCCTGAAGCCCGCCGAGGTTGAGAAGAAGTCATGCGGTAAAAGGTTGCCGATTACGGCCATGCTCAGCAAGGATGCCTCAGCCAAAAGCTACGATACCCTCCTATATGCCGATAGGGATTTGCTTGAACAGAGTCCGGCGAACCTCGGCTTCATTATCCGCAGCTTCGGAAATACGGACGAACTGAAGAAGGCATACCCGTCCATCATGGATGAGGTCTTGGGGTTGAGTTCGAATGAGGGCATGAGCATCGATGAGCTTGCTGAAGACAAGACCGCACTTGCCAAGGAACTCAATAAGCTCAATCGGCAGCGCGATCAGTTCAAGGGTGCGCCGCCCTCCCCTGCTGCTGGGAAGAGTAGGTAGCTATGCGTGTAGGCGGGTAACTCGGTAGCGGTGTAGGCGGATAGCTCGGTGGGTGTGTAGCTATGTGGCCGTGTAACGGTGTATGCCTACATGTCGCTACCTTTGCCCCACTGTTTCGTTCTGCCAAATTGGTCGCTAACGTTTGAATAAGGTTAGTACTCCTTGGAGGTCGATATGGATTTTCCCACCACCGAAAGTCCCGTCAGTCAGATTATCGAAAAGCTCGATTCGTTGCCAAATAGCGCACGAGATGCAGCTGTAAACAACAGCATTGTTCTACTCGATAACCTCGGCGGTTTCGGAGAGAGCGTCCTCAAGCTCTACAGCGAGTCAAACCCGTCCGCCCGCGAGGCTATCGCAGAGATGTTCGAACTGGTCTGCAACGAACCGTTCGACAATTGGCTTGACAGGGTCGAACGCAGCTGCGATGGATTCTCCAAGCAAAAAGAGGTCGTACGGGAATTCGATTCGCCTCCCGAAGCGATTGCCGACGCCCTCGATTCGGAAGGATGGACTGTCTCCGACGATGACGTACGCAATCTCGGATATCTGGAAATCGAGCGGGAAACAGACCTTACCGGTTACGATCTCGTACTCACCATCGACCTGCGCGGCAAAGATATGGACTCTGCCAGCGATTGGATGTCTGCAGTCCGCGATCTCGTCTACAGCTGGGATCCGGTCGAGGAGGCGCTTATCGCCGCGGGATGCCCGGACGCTCCCTCGGTCGACCGAATCATCGAAGACTTCAAATCTACCTATGAGAGCTCAATCTCCGGTATCGAAGCTGTCTGTCAAATCGTCACCAGCGCATGGGATGAGAAAACCGCGACGGACGACATCCACTCAGAATCGCTCGACCAAATTTGCGAGCATGCCAGCGATGCTATCGATGAATCTGCATCCATTTGTGTTGACATGCAACTCGATAGCGGCGTAGTTCGGTAGGCTTGTGGCTATGTAGCTGTGTAGCTGTGTAGGCGGGTAACTCGGTAGTCGTGTAGTGAGGTAGTCCATAATTCGATAGGCGTATGGCTCAGGGAGAACCGCAGTCTAAGCGGATCTGCAATAGCAATAGGCATCGAGGGATGTTATGAGAAAGGGCCGAGCTTGCAGCCCGGCCCTTAAGACGTTATTGCGGCTATCCTAGCGTATCTCGCCTTCTCACCTCGCGCCACTCTCCAACCAGTACGCTAGGAGAATACAAGATGCTTTCCCTGTTCGCGACACTCGGTGAGAAACATGTTAATGATGACCTGGTACGGCACGCCCGTACGGGCGGCCTCCGCCTTGAAGTAGTCGATGTTCTCGCCATCGATGTTCATGGTGACGCGGCGACGGACCTTGCCGATGTAGGGGTTCGGAACGCTATCGGAGAAGTCGACCTCGGCGGGCATCTCCATAATCTCGTCCTTACCATTCATTTCGATACCTCCAATACTGCCGTTCCTCTGTCCTCGTCGATTTTCTCGCCGAGATTATCCTGATGGTGGAGCCACCATGCCTCTCGCAGTGGCAGACCGTCAGTACCCGCGATTCCAAGTCCATCCCTATCAGAAAGAACCTCTCTTCGTAGTCTGAATGCCTGGCATCTGGCAAGACGCGGGCATATGGGTCCGAGAACGCATCTGCCGCCGATTCGAAGCTCACTCCGTGCTTCTTCACGTTGACGGCAGCTTTGCGCTCGTCCCACTCGAATTCTATGTATCCGTTCTTAATCATACTGACATGATACATATTCGGTACATATAAGTCAAGATCTACTTTATCGGACGAAGTAGATATCGAGCTGCGGGCTTTCTATTTATTTGTGTAGCTCGGTAGGTATGTAGTAGTGTAGCTCGGTAAAAATGTAGCCGCATAGGGCGAAAACCTCACTTTGATATAGGTCGGTAGACGGCTATCTAGCTGGGAGATTGCCGCTGCGGCAAGACTCCGTCGGGTTTTTCGGGGTGCCGGAGACTGGGAACCGTTGTTGGTTCGCGGTCAGGAGGACCCCTTGGGCTTTCGCTATGTAAGCATCTTCTCAGGCGTCGAGGCGGCGACGCTCGCCTGGGAGCCACTCGGCTGGGAGCCGTTGGCCTTCTCGGAAATCGAGCCGTTCCCGTGCGCCGTGCTGGCCGAGAGATGGCCAGACGTCCCCAACCTCGGAGACATCACCAAAATCGACTGGAAGGAAGAAATCGATGGAGCTATCGACCTTGTTGTTGGCGGATCCCCGTGTCAATCGTTCTCGGTGGCGGGTAAGCGCGAAGGCCTCAAAGGCGCATCCGGCCTTATGTTCGAGTACATTCGATGCGTACAGGAACTTCGTCCTCGCTGGTTTCTATGGGAAAACGTCCCAGGAGCGCTCACGAGCGAAGATGGGGGGGCTTTCGGACAGCTGCTCAGCGAAATGGATGAACTCGGGTATAGTCTCGCATGGCGAGTTCTGGACGCGCAATTCTTCGGAGTGGCCCAGCGACGCCGCCGTCTGTTTCTTGTCGGACATCTTGGAGCCGAATCCCCCGCAGAGGTTCTCTTTGAGCCCGACTGCCTGTCAGGGTATCCTCAATCGAGCCGTGAAAAGAGGAAGGAGCTTGCCCGCCGAGCTGGACGCAGCGCTGCGTGCGCAGGCTTCAAGTACTCCGCTGCGCCCCGAGCAAACACGATAGGCTATGCGGAGGAACAGGCGAACACGCTCACGGCTGACTGGCACGCTCCGGCAGTCTTGCCTCTGACTGGCACCGACCAACAGGTCATGGCGATGTCCCAGTACGGTACGGAGATTGCGGGGTGCCTCACGGCCCGAGGAGATTCGTCCCCGTGCGCGGATAGGGGCCAAAACATCGTCTGCATGACGGGCACGCAGGCGCACTGCCATATCAGCGATGAAATCGCGGGATGCCTTACCGCACATATGGGCAAGGACGACGCCCCCGTTGTGGTGGACGGCACGAATATTCAGACATATGTCTGCGAGCTCGCCCACTCGAGCAGCAACGGCTTGGGGGTCGGCGAGTCCGATGTCTTCCCGACCCTCGATACCTCATACGGTCCCGCCGTCTGGGCTCGCGAGAATGGCATCCTGCCGCCCTTCGGATTCGCGCAGAACGTGTGCAACGAGGTGCGCATCGTCGGCGATGGGACCCTCAGCGGGGCGCTTGCCGCCAGACCCGGCATGAAGCAGGCCACTTTCGCATGCACGGGCGGCACCTATCCCATCAATGAGCAAATCGCAACCCGTGACAAGAAGCTGGGTCGCGGGACGGGCCTTGGGGTCGGTGCGGACGGCGACCCGGCCTTCACGCTGCTCGCGAACCACCCGCATATGGTTGCCTCTGAAATCGCGGACAAGCCCGCGGAGGTTAACCCTATGCTCGTCCGCAGGCTCACCCCGCTCGAGTGCGAACGCCTGCAGGGTTTCCCCGATGGGCATACGCTGATCGCTTGGAAGGGCAAGCCCGCCGAGGAATGTCCCGATGGGCCGCGCTACAAGGCCATCGGCAATTCCATGGCGGTTCCCGTCATGAGATGGATTGGCAGGCGTATCGCGGCGGTCGATGAGCATTAGGCATCTCAACGGAACTCAAGCTGAATTCAAAGAGCGCCTTCCGGGGCGCTCTTTTCTTGCCAACAGTCTGCGTGTGAACACGCA
This sequence comes from uncultured Collinsella sp., assembly GCA_902466395.1. GTDB lineage: Bacteria > Actinomycetota > Coriobacteriia > Coriobacteriales > Coriobacteriaceae > Collinsella. The sequence continues at coordinate 182,888 of CABQQR010000001.1, read as the reverse complement.
GTTCAGTAGGCGTGTAGTTATGTAGCTCGGTAGCTCTGTAGACGCATAGACGCATAGACGCATAGACGCATAGACGCATAGACGAGCTTGCCAAACGATTGTCCAGATGAATGAGGAAAAGAATAAGAAGAATAAGAAAAGTAATCATCTGATATGAGGGAGTCTCTTCGAATGTAATCATTTGGCAGCGGTGTAGCCGAATAGTTCTGTAGTTCCGTAGTCGTGTAACAAGATAGCTCGGTAGACGTGCAGCTACGCAGTGAAGCAAAAAAGAGGAGCCACCATTTCGGCGGCTCCTCCTCTCGAGGGGAAAGGGCTTGGGGTCTAGACCGCTAGGATCTAGAGTGCAGCATGGAGACCACGGCGGCGTGCGATGCCCGCTGCGGCAATCGCGGCTGCGCCCATGCCGGAGATGACGCTCACCTCGAGCGCGGTGGAGTCGCCCGTCTGGGGCAGGGCCTTCTGGTCGGAAGCGGCAGCGGCCTGAGCCTGCTCACCCTGGGCCTGTTTGCCGTTCGCACCCGCAGCCTGGTCGGTTCCGGCTCCACCGGCACCGTTGGCGTTACCGTCCTCGGTGCCGGTCTCGGTGTTACCGCCGGCGATGGTGCCGTTGCCATTCTCGGTCTTGGAAGCCTCGTAGGCATCAGAGAGGTTCTTGTAGTCCTGGGCGGCTGCGGTGTAGTAGGCCTGAGCCTCATCCACGGCGGCGGAAGCGGTGTCGACATCGCCCTGAGCGAGCTTGACGGCGGCGGTTGCCTCGATCAACGTGCCATTGGCCTTGTCGGCAGCGGCCTTGAGCTCGGCGAGCTTCTGCTCCACCTCGTCCTTGCCTGCGGCAGCGGTAGCGGCAGCCACGGCGGCCTTCTGGTAGGCAGTCTCAGCCTCGTCATATGCGAGCTGGGCCGCAGCCAGGTCGGCATCGGCGGCCTCCTTGGCATCCAGCGCCTTCTGCTCAGCGGTAACCGCATCCTCGTAGTCACCCAAGGCCTTTTCGTAGGCGGCCTTCGCGGCGGCACGCTCGCCCTTCTTCACGTCAATCTCGGCCACGGCATCCTCGAGGGACTTCTGAGCCTCGACCAAGGCGGTCTGGGCATCGGAAAGCTGGCCTTGGAGCTGAGCGGTCTTGCCATGCGCGGCATTGAATTCGTCCGCGCCCTGGTCGTAGGCGGCCTGCTTCTCGTCTGCGGCGGCGTTCGCCTGGTCACGGACGCCAGTAGCTGCCTCGACACTGGGTTTCAGGCTCTGATACTTGGAGGAAGCGTCGGCAAAGACCTTGTTCGCCTCGAGCTGAGCCTGATTCAGCTGTTCGAGGTCGCCGGCATGGTTCAGGGCATCATCCAGCGCACCGGACGCATCCTTGGCGGCCTTGTCGGCTGCGGCCTTGGCATCGGTTGCGGTCGCGACGGCCTGCTGTGCGGCCGCCTGATCATTCATGGCGGTCTTGAGCTGTGCCTCGCAGGTCGGGATGTAGTTGTTCACGATGTCATCGTAGGAGGCCTGGGCGGCATCGACTGCCTTTTGGGCAACATCGACCGCGTCCTGCTTATCACCGAGCGTGGCGGCTTGGGCCTCACGCTCGTCAACAGTGGCCTTGATGTCATTGTAGATGTCCTGTGCCTGCTGGAAGGTACCGCGGGCAGCGTTGACCGCATCCATGAGGGAGGTCAGCTCGTCCTCGGTCGCGGTGCCTGCGACCTGAGCCTGGTAGTAGGCATCTGCGGCTGCGGTATAGGCGGTCTGCTCCTGCTCGAGCTTCTGCTGGGCATTATCGAGGTTCTGGTGATACTGGGGCAGGGAGTCCGCGATGGACTTGATGAGGTCGTACTCGTCCTGGGCGGCAGCGAGCGCGGCCTTGGCGTTCTCGATGTTCTGCTCGGCGGCGGGCACGGTGGCATTTGCGGCATCGAGACGGGTCTGCTCGTTGGCGACGGCCTGCTTGGCCGCCTCGAGCTTGACGTTCGCCTGGTCGAGGGCGGTTTGGGCATCTGCCGCCTTGGACTGGGCGGTATCCTTAGCCTGGGTCAGCTTCTGGATAGCGGCATCGCCCCACTTGCCGAAGGCATCGAGATAGGCGTGGACCTTGCCGTACCAATCGGCCTTCTTGGCCTCCATGTCGGCCTGCGTCGCATCCAACTCGGCCTGCTTCTCATCGAGCGTCTTCTGGGCGTCTGCAAGCTCGGCGTCTGCCTGGTCGAGTTCGGACTGGAGGGCATCGAGCTGACTGCGGGCGGCATCCTCGGCCGCCTGGGCATCGGATACCTGCTGCTCGAGGTCGGCAACCTTAGCCTCGGCCTCGTCGACGCCCTGCTGGGCCTTCTCGACGGCCTTCTTCGCGGTATGGACCGCTGCCTTGGCGTCGTTCCATACCTGCCTGGTGGTCTCGATCTTCTCGAACGCGCCTGCGCGTCCCGCCTTTGCGGCCTCGTAGGCTGCAGCAGCCTGCTCGGCAGCCTTTGCAGCGTCGGCTCGCTTTGCGGCGGCGACATCATATGCGGCCTTGGCCTCGGTCAGCTTCTGGTCGGCTGCAGCCTTGGCATCGGACGCGGCCTGTACATCGGCCTCACCTGCCTCAGCGTCGGCGGTTGCCTGATCGTATGCGGTCTGGGCGTCGGCTTGTGCCGACTGTGCGGCATTCATGGCGGCCTTCGCGGTATCGAGCTGCTCGTTTGCCTCGTCCAGCTTGCCCTTGGCGAGATCCATGGTCGCCTTGGCATCCTTTACGGCTTGCTCGGTGACCTTCTGGATGTCGGTCTGGGTGGTTAGCTGATCGCCGTCTGCGGATGCCGTCTGGGCAAATGCCATGGTCTGCATGACCGGGGACAGCATGAGGCCTGCAGTCACGGCCATGGTCACCGCCGGCTTCAAAATCGTCTTCTTGTTCTTTGCCTCGCGTTTGCGCATATCGAGGTCTCCTTCCATTCGGAGGTTTTGCTAGCCCCGTGAAAATACGCCAATCCATGCATTGCCATTCACCTGTTGCCGCAGCGGCAGCAGGTGGCGGTCAAGGTTGCGTGGGATTGCCTCGTAAAGCGCCGTCTAGCAGCGGAATCGGCTTGGCTGTAGCCGTGTAGCTCGGTAGTCGGCTACGTGACATGCACGGTAGCCGTGTAGCTGTGTAGCCGGCTTTGATGCATAGCGATGGAAGGAAAAGGCCGAGCGAGCGCCATCGCCGTGGCTTGACATGAGCGTGGAGCATGCCGCTGCGGCAAGCGCCCCATGTGGACGGTAGCCGCGTGGGACGCTTAATCAATAAAGCCCGCGGCTTCGCGGGCGTATGGCGATGTCTGTCTTGTGGAGGGCGAATGGTTGGAGATCAGTTGAATCTCGTGGAGGTGTCGGTTGAGAAGGATGCGGGCGGCAACCCGACATGCATCATCTGGCCCGATGGGCGAAGGTTTGCCATCTCGAGTAGCGGTGCGCCGCTCATGTGCCCGTCCCGTACCGCGGGCAGGTTCGCGTATGTCCGCGATGTCTATGTCATCGGTCGCGGGAACAGGACGCACCGCAGGTCGATTATCGCCGACGGCGGCAAGTGGTATGTCGTCTGCCTGAAGTAGCACGGGTATTCAGGCAGCTAGGTAGGCGTGTAGCTCTGTAGCCGTGTAGTTGAGTATCGAGCTACACGGCTACCTGTAAAATCGGTCAGTCGCGTTCGCTCGGCCAGACCATCAGGCGGTTCGGGTCTTTCGCAAGGCTCCTCATTATGCCAATCAGCTCGCCGCGGGTCTCGGTATTGAGGCGATTGAACAGCGTGACCAACTCAAGCCTCTGCCCGACAGGGGCATCGGTGTCGTCGGCTACCGGCATCTCGGTGTCGAAGAGCTGCTCTATGGTTATGTTCAAGACCCGGCAAAGGGCGAGCAAGTTAGAGACGCGGACCGTTCCCAAGTCGGTTTCAGGGCGGATAATCGTCGTCAACGTGCTCACCGGAATGCCGGCAAGGTTTGCCGCCTGGCTGTTTGAGTATCCGGATCCCTTGATGAGCGACTCCAGTTTAGAGTAGGGGCGGTCCTTGCCCGCTACCTGCTTTTTCGGAGCCGCGGTGGGCTTTTTCCCAGCCATGGTATCGAACTCCTATCTTTCTCGATATGTCTGTATAGCGTCATGTAGGCGGCTATGCAGCTACATGGCTACATATGTAGCCATGTAGCTGTAGCTTGAAAAGCGCCGGTGCCGCCTGGCGAGCTAATCGGCTTCCCCTGCGCCATCCGGATTTGTTTCCACGTCATCAGGCTCTATCTTCTCGACCTGCACCTCGTGATTTCTCTGCATGTTGGTGGGATCCAATTTCATGGCGCTCGATACGCGCATGAGGCAGGATTTCGCCTGCGCGTTGAAGCCCCTGAAATCGCTCACGAGGGATTCCTCGTCGCCCGAGAGAAGCGCCTTCTTTCCTGGGTTCTCCTCCTCACCATCGAACAGGTCTTCCACAAATGTCTCAAACGGAATGTCCAAGCCCTTGCATATCCTCAGAAACGTGGAGATCTGCATGTTCTGGCATTTCGACCTGCCGTTCACGAAGGTGCTCAAGGTTGAAGTCGAAACCCCGCACCTGCGGCTGAGTTCCGATGCCGTGATACCGTACTTCTCAAGAATCTCCTTGAAGGTCATGGTCTCCCCTATCTGTAGATCAGGTTACTACCCGGCTACAGAATACATGATTTGGAAGTCATTTTCGCGTATGTAGATATAAATCGCGCAAATAGGTAATTTCCACGTATGTAAATTACGATTCCAAATTATATTGCCCAGAATAGAAAAAAGGGTTAATATCTCGCTCGTAGCTACGAATGAGGAACACCATTCCACATTCGTCAACTATGCCCCAAGTAGTTCGTTAGTTACGGAGACATGATGACCGCAAACCCTGTACTGGAGTCCGCATCCAAAATCCTCTTGGATTACGTCGAGGACACGAAATTGTTCGCCACGGCTATCAATGAATCGGTCGGCGGGGCCGAGCTTCTCGACTGTCAGTGCAACTTCCTTCGCGAGCCGACCGCTAGTGAATTCGTGTTTGTGAGGGCGATGCTGCCCGCGGAAGGCGCCGCCCGTCTTTTGGACGCGTTCGACTCTGCCGTCGAGGAGCAGATGCAGCGCATGGCAAATCCATCCTTCGCGTCTGTCGCGGAGGAGATGTAGCGTGATGAATACCGCAGTCAAAAAGAGCGCCAAGTCCGCATCCTTCAGCGATGAGGAGCTCTTGCAGCTCCCGCTCGTTCTCAACTCCGACCAGGCCGCCAAAGTCCTCGGTTGCAGCCGCTCGAAGCTCCAATCAATGTGTCGCGCCGATACCGTCGAGTACCAACGCCTCCAAAACCGCTTCACCTTCAACCGCGATTATATCTTCAAGCTCGCGGGGATCAGCTACGAGGCTCTCTACAAGAGCGTGAGCGAGCGCTGCCTTGCGAGGGAGAAAATCAAAGAGCAGTACGCCCCGCTCTTCAAAAAATACGGCGTGGATATCTTCGGAGGCGAGACCCTTCTGGGCGCAGGTGCGCCCGATAGTGCGGCTCTTATGAAAAACGACGAAGTTGAGGTGGACGAAGCACTGATCGACCAGATCGGAGAAGCCCAGCTCGGCAAGCTGCTACTCAAGACCCTTCTCAAAAATGCCTAGTTGACAAGCTCGGCATAGCGCCACAAAATCAAAGCATACCGGTTCCCCAAGCCGGACGATAGGAGATGAACTGCATGACCCGCCCTGCTGGGCGTGCAGCTGTGAACGCTGCCGCCTATCCGTGCAATCTGTTAGCTATCGACCCCGAGGGTATCAAGCCCTTCGGGGTCTTTTCGCCATGCACGTGCACTTTGGCAGGTGATCTCAAATGAGTTTCACCATCGACCCGTGGATGATGCGCGATCTCGATTTATCGGGAAACGAGCTCATCATCTTCGCCCTGGTCTGCGAAGCGGGCGAAAAGGGCCTCAGCGTCTCAAAACCTAAGCTCGCGTTCCTCAGCAACACATCGGTCACGACCGTCAGGCGTGTTCTGAGCGATCTGTCCGAACGCGGCTACATCGAGCGCACCCATGTCGGCGAGAACGAGCCGAGCACTTGGGTCGCATGTGTCGGCGAGCAGTCACCCAGCTCTCCCTCTCCTATCGAAACGCCTTCCGGCCGAAACAGCCGGAGCAGAGTCATGTCGATAGCAAAATAGGAGGACTATCATGGATTTCGCGTACAACAATCGTAGCAACAACCGTCTGGAGCAAGAGACCTACTGGAAGCAGTACGGCTGGATGAGCCGTCTCGGCCTCAACAACGCCAAGGCAATCGTCTTCGCGCTCATCTTCGAGCGCGACTGCACCGACGACCCCGCCCGTGAGCGCATCACCTCGAAATATATCGCGCAGGCCCTCGATGAGGGTTGCCCTGCCCCAGCCCGCGGTCGCAGGGCGGCCGAGCACGGCATCGCGCGAGTCTTCAAGACGCTCAACGAGCTTGCTGCCAAGGGACTCGTCTGCGCCGTCATGGACGAGGACGGCCTGTCGATGAGCTTCAAGTGCGATTACGATGCCGTGGAATCGGTTCTCGCCGATGCCGACAGCGGCACCGAGGATGCAAAGCTGGCTGACGGGTCAAGCGAGAGCGAGGTCGACGACGGTGCCTACGACAAGATGTCCTGATAACGCGCTCGACCGCAACTTCTATACCGTATTCGACTGGATGGTGGACCCGGCCGGGCTGGGTCTCAAGGCATCCAGCGCCGAGCTGTCGGTCTACGCCAAGATCTACTCGATGAGCCATCATTCGGCATACGGCTACTACGTCACGCAGGACCAGCTCGCCCTCGATCTGTATATCTCGCGCCGCTCCGTCCAGCGTGCGCTCGACAGCCTCTGCAAGGCGGGCCTCATCGGCTACACCGAGCTGTACCGTACCGGCAGGGAGGCGAACGGCATGAAATCGCCGCGCTCCTACTTCGCCGTCCAGGAGAAAATCAATGCCGCGATTGAGGCGACGATACCCGTTTCCGCCTCGCGGGGCGGGCAAATCCTCGATTTCGACTTTCAACAAAGCACAGGTCAGGCTGATGCGCCAACTTGTCACATCTCGGCTGTTGAAAACTCGAGTTTTCAACAATCCGCAGGTCAGGCTGATGCGCCATTTTGTCACAACGATGCGCCAAGTTGTCACATCGATGCGTCAACTTGGCGCAACGATGCGTCATTTTGTCACAACGATGCGCCAAGTTGTCGTATCGGCGCGACCTGCGCAAACGTCGAATCTGATGAAGATACCGCAGCGTCATCTAGCTGCGAAGATGCAGCAAAACCGCAGGATAGCGACCTGTCTTCTTCTGAACGCGACGTATATATAAATAATAATAAGAATAATAATGATAATTATTTTTCTTATTCTTCTGATAATCCCAACGAGGGAGATAGACATTGCGAAGGGAGTGGAAACGGCGAGCCGGGCGGTGAAGGCGGCTGGAGCGCCGAGGTCCGCTATGCGGCCCGCTTCATCGCCGACTCGTCTCCCAAGCATTGCGACGGCATCTTCCTCGAGAGGACCATGGACGCGATCCGCGATGCCATGAACGCGGGTGCCGATGCCGATGAGATATGCGACGCGTGGGACCTCTATCTCGATGAGCTCATGACGCAGAATTCCGAAGGCGGCTCGGCCGCCTTCAAGCGCTACGCGATGTTCCCGCTCAACTGGCTTCGCCGCGCGGACGGGTTTAGGTTCTATCTGAAGAAGGTCCGAGCGGCCAGCGGAAAATCTGCGGGAACCAGCCACGAGGATGCGCCCGAAAACGATTCGGAATGCGCGAATGAAGCCGAGGCGCTTGCGAGGAAGTACTGCCTCACCGCCAACAAGACGACCTCGGGCATCATCTGGACGTTCATGGGCGATTACCACTCGGCGATGATCGCCCCCCGCGCGAAGAACCGACGCGAGGCCCTTCGCTACATGTGCTCGGTCAAGGGCATCGAGGTGCCGAAGGATATCGACGAGTTGACGGAAAACTAAGATCCGATTGGAGAAGCAATGGGACAATTGCCTGCAGACGCCCCCTGCAAGGGCGCTCACAGCTCACGTAACCGCGCACGGCGCATGAAGGCCGCTCGCGCCGAGGCCAGACGGCTCGTTGACGAGGCTCGTGATAAGCGCGATTCGGCCTTGGCCGAACTTTCGTCCGTAAAGGCCGAGCTCGCGAAAACCAAGCAAGAGCATGAGCGCAAATGCGAGGAGTTCAAGCACAAGTGTGCCGAGATGGCTGCGGCGGTGGAGGCTGCGGCAGATAACGCCGCAGCCGCAGATGAGATTGAGAACCTCAAGCGCATCAATGCGGAGACGCTCGAATTCCTTGATAGCGAGCGGAGCAAGACGCAGGGCCTCTTGGAACGTCTCGGTGAGGCCAATGACCAAATCGAGAGCGAACGCAGCGAGAAGGAGGAGTTCCGTCAGGAAGTTCTCGGCCTGCGCTCCCGTTTAGAGAACACGAGCGGGATGTCGATAGATGAGGTCAACGGCCTTGTCGCTCGGGCACAGGAGGCCGAGAATCGCGCTAGCGAGCTGGCCTTCGACATGTCCACCCTCCAAAACCAGGCAGAGGACCGCGAGAGGCAGCTCGAGGAAGCTCGGGAGAGCTGCTGGCAGCTCAAGGCCGCTGCGGATGAGCAGATGAAGAGGCTCGAGAACCACAACGCCGCCTTGCACGATTCCGTCGCCCAGACCAAAGCCGAGCTCGAGACGGTTTCGGCCGAGCGGGACGAACTGCTGGGTAAGCTCGGCGATTCATCGAGCCGGATCGAGGAGCTGGAGTCTTCGCTCGAGGTCGAGCGGCAAGGCGCCAGCCACCTGCGCGACAGCGAACAGTCGAGCGCCGACAAGATCGGCGACCTCGCGCGGGAAAACGAGGCCCTCGGAAAAAGTCTCGCCCAGACCCAGAAGGCACGAGCCGATGCGGCCGCAGCCCTTGAGGCCGTGCAGGCGAACAGCGAGTCGATCAAGGCGGACCTTCAGGCGGCACGGGAGGAGAACCACCGCCAGCGCCATGACTACGATCAGAAAATCGGAGAGCTGGTGCGCGGTCAGGAGCGGCTACGCGAGCAGGTGCAGGCGGCACAGGGCAAGCTCGAAGAGGACGCGGCGGAATACGAAAAGCGTATCGCGGAGCTTCAGGAGGCGCTCGATTCCAAGCAGGAAGAGGTCAACCGTGCCGTCAGCGATTCGCACAAGGATGAGTTGGAGCGTCTCCAGAAGGAGGTCGAGTCCGAGCGCGAACGAGCCGACCGAGCCGAGGGCAAGGCGCGAGCCGTAGAGCTTCTGCGGGAAGACCTGGAAAGCTACAAGGGCAAGGTCGGCGCCTTGCGGCAGCAGCTTTCGGTATGCTCGAACTTGAAGGACGACCTCGAGGATGCGGAGTCCAAGCTGATGGAAGCCACCGCACGCGCGACTGATGCCGAGGGCCGCGCACGTGCGGCCGAGCGGGATTCAAGCAGACTCGCCAAGGAACTCGAGCGCGTCAACATGAAGCTCGCCGATGAGTCATCGCGTGCGGACGGGGCCTCGGCGGCTTTGCAGGAAGCCGACGGCGTCAAAAGCCTCGCCCTACCCCATGGGCTTCTCCCCGGGGAGGTGACCACCGTCGCGTTTGGGTCGGGATTCCAGAAGTTCCTCGTCAAGAAGCTCATCTACAAGTCCGACGGCAGCATCCTCGCCGAAAACGAGCACGGCCAGTCCGTATCGATGGGCGTTTGGCGCTAGATGGCACCTTCACTCCCGTTGAGTCGATGCGAAACGGTTGAATCTAACCGCTGCGGCACGACCCGAAGGGGGTTTCTCTCTCCGATGTAGCCTGCGCTGTGGCTGAGCATTGGGCTTGGTCACAGCGACCTTCGGAGGTAGAGGATATGCCATCAATTTCAGATGAGGCCGGAATCAAGCTGCTCAACATACTCGAGATGTTCGGCAGGGAGATGCTCAGGAACAAAATCAATGAGTCGAACCGCTTGCGAGCAGAAGCCCGAGACGCCAAGTCGGCGGCCAAGGGCCTATCGAACAACGGCAAGGGGATGAAAAAACAAGACTATACGACGACTTGGTTCGATTCTCCCGCTGAAGCGCAGGCGACCCTTCGCGAGTTGAAGCAGATCTCCCCGAAACTATTTGCCAACTCCACCGTCGTCGGCCACTTCCTCGTCCATCCGAAAGACGGAAAGGACAGTCACGGGAAGCGCACCCACACCATTCAAGATGCCATCTACGACATCAGCCGAGACCATCGATATGCCGCCCGCATCATCAATCTCGACAAACTCGATAAGGGCAAAGCGGACAAGGGCTATATCAAAAGCCTGCCCGATGGGGACTGCACCCGTTTCACGTTCGGAGAGTTCGAGAACGAGGCATCCTCGTTCAACGCCGCCTACTATTGCTCCATCTTGCAGGATTACGACATCAACGCCCGCCATATCGGCAACCAAGTCATCGTCAACAAAGGCGATGCAGATCACGCCTTGGAAGCCCTCGATATCGAGGGAAAGAAGATCCAAGCCATGGGACCCGAGCGCGGCGAGCTGTTCATGCGCCAGCGCTACAAGGACCGCATCGGCGTGGAATTCGAACCTCCGTTCATCGAAGATGGGACTGATGGATATGACGAGGCAGGCGGCGATATGGGTGTCGATATGCCGACGTCCGAGGTCGAGCCCGAGCATGGAGACGATAATCGTGCAGATGCCGATGAGCGTGCAGATGAGGGTGTAGACCCAGATCATGATGTGCGCGACCCGGACGATGGCGGGGTCTTCGCCCCGAGTCTCGATGACGTCGATGAGACACGCGGTGAGGAGAGTCCCGCCGGCAACGCCGCAGACGGCAAGACCGGACCTGAATCCACGGAGGCTATCGCCGAGGAGGAACTGGCCGAGAAGACGGTGGAGTCCGCGCCGGCAGTCCGAGCCGATGGCGATTTGAGCGCCGCCGATGCGGACGAGGCGCTGTCGCGCGAGACCCGCAAGGCCGAGCTACACGAGGATATCTCCAACAGCAAGACCACGGCGGACTGCGTCCAGGCTCGCCCCGATGCCCATAACGGTGACCTCTCCACGCCCTATGCCGATGGGCAGGATGCCCCCGGCACCGGGGACTCCGACGGAGACGGCATTCGCGATGCCGCCGAGGACCGCGATGGGGACGGGATGCCCGACAAGCTCGATTCGGATGCCGAATGTATCGATGACGACCCCGATTACGAGCCCGTCAGCATGAAGGAACGCAACATCGACGAGCTGATGAGTGACAAGGGCGAAGAGGCCGCATATGTCGCATCCCGCTCCGCTGCCCAAGCCGAGAAGGACGTCTCGCTCGAGACGGTGAACCGCTAATGAAGGTCACGAAAGAGGTGGCGCCGCTTTTGGGCGCGGCGGCTGCCACCCTCCCCTTCGCCTACCTCGGCAACAGGTTCGTCGACTGCGCCTGCTCCTATTCGGATATGCTCGAGGGCCTCACGGCCGCCCCTGCGGAGATGTGGGGCTTCATCGCCGCCCATCCGTTCCGTCTGTTGACGAACGACGCCGGCACGCTCGGCATGCTCCTCGGAATCTGCATCCCTTGGGCAATTGCCATGGTGTGCCTGGTCTATGGGCAGAAGAACACCCGAGTCGGCGAGGAGCACGGTTCGGCGCGGTGGGCCACCACCGAGGAACTCGCGCCTTTCATCGAGGATAAAAATCCGCAAGGATCTGCGAACGCGCTGCTTCTCTCGAAGAGCACCGGTCGCGCTTGGAGCCGCGAGGGCTTCTCGATGAACTACGACGGCAACATGAACGTGCTGGTCATCGGCGGCTCGGGCGCAGGCAAGACGCGCTACTATGTGAAGCCCAACGTGTGCCAGATGAATTCCGACCTGTTCATCACCGACCCCAAGGGCGACCTCCTGCTCGATGTCGGCAACATGCTCACGAACAACGGCTATGAGATCCGCTCGTTCAACACGTTCTTCCCCGACCGCTCCCTGATCTACAACCCGCTCCACTACGTCAGGACCGACCTCGAAATCCAGTCGTTCGCGGGACTTCTCATCTCCATGACGACGCCTCCCAAGTCCAGCTCGGGAGACCCGTTTTGGGAGAAGTCCGAGAAGATGCTCTACATGGCGCTCATCGCGTTCATGCGCGACTACTGCCCCGCCCAGGACTACAACATCGGCGGCCTTCTCAAGCTGCTGTCGATGGCCAAGGCATCCGAGTCCAACGAGAACTACAAGAGCCCGCTGGACCTCATCTTCGACGAAATCGAGACCGGTATGCGACGGGTCAAGCGCAACCCGAAGAATCCCGAGGTCAAGGAGCGTGCAGCTCAGAACCCGACCCCCTCGGACGCACCGGAGGAGATCTCGGTCTACACCGGCGCGGACGGCGAGCGCTTCGACCTCGTCCCGTCGGCCTTCCGCCGTCATTCGGACAACAAGCGACCGTATGACAACGTCCACAAGAACGGAAAGCGCGGGTTCGACCCCACCGAGGACTACGCCTTGGAGAACTACCGCAAGTTCCAGTCCGCAGCCGGCAAGACGCTCAAGTCGATTCTGATCACCTGCAACGCACGCCTGGCGCCGTTCACCGCCGCCGAAGTGAAGCAGCTTGTCGTCGGCGAGGATCAGATGCACCTCGAGCGCTTCGGAGACCCCGACTCGAAGAACGCGATCTTCGCCATCTTCGACGACACGGACCAAAGGACGCTGGGCTTTCTGCACGGAATGATGGTCTACCAGACGGTGCGAGTCCTGTGCCACAAGGCCTTGGAGAAATACAACGGCAAGCTGCCGCGCCCGGTCAACTTCATCCTCGACGAGTACCGCTCCCTGTCGCTTCCCGCCGACATCTCGGGCTTCATCTCCGTCCTGCGCTCACGAAACATCGCGATGTCGGTCATCTTGCAGGCCAAGTCCCAGCTCGCCGAGCTCTACGACGAGGCGACCGCCGACTCCATCGTGGGCTGCTGCGATACCGTCCTTTATCTCGGCGGCGGCAAGGCCAACAAGGGCACGACCTCGACCTGCGAGTTCATCTCCGATTCTTGCGGCCAGCAGACCGTCTTCCAGGAGAACTACTCTCAGAGCCACGGAGGACAGGGCAGCTGGTCGAAGAGCGGCCAGACCGTCGGCCGCGCCCTCATCGACCCCGCCGAGGTGGCAAAGCTTCCCAAGACGGAATGCGTCGTGCTCATCAACGGCGCCAACCCCATCGTCGATGAGAAGTACCCGCTCACGGAGCATCCGAACTACAGGCTGATGGCCGATACGCCCGGATTCGATATCAAGAAGTATATGGCGGAGAAGCGCCGCCGCGAGGAGCGCGAGTACTCCGCACGTCTCGCGAGTCAATCCAAGTCGATGCCGCGGCGGACGCCTTTGCGCGGTCGAACGGATGCCGAGGTCGGCAAGCACTACAAGTCTAGCGATACGGATTCAACCGGCAAGGCGGAATAGAGGGCCGCGGCTCAATTGATTCTGTGCAAGGGGCTCACGGGAGCATCCGGTGAGCCCCTTTTTCGCATCTGCCCGAGGTTTCCAACTGCGCGAATGCCTCGATGTTGCCGCTGCGGCAAGACGTGGGTGCCTTTCGGCCGCGCCGTGTATCTTCGTGGCGTCCATTGGGTCGGCACGCCGCCGCCCTGTATCCGGTACGGAGGATCGCATGTCTACCGAAGCACCTGAAAAAGAAAAGCGCCGGACCCGTGACGGCCCGACGCCTTGACATGCGGTGCGCACCCCGGCCGCGAACGACCTACCTGCATTCCCTTGCGGGCCCCAAACAGTTCATGGGTGCGCTAGACAGGAGATGACAGCGGTTCTCACGAACCTCTTCACCCTGGCGCCTTATCGGCGCATACGCATAGTAACACATTCGGCGCATTTGGACCAATAAGGCATTTTCAAGCTACTTGGTCGATTTAGCACATCTGCACCGATACACCTGAAAGGAATACACATGAACCCGATCTACCACGCCCTTGCCGTAGCAACCGTCCAGCTCGGCCAGCTCGATTCGGCAGGCGGCATCCTCGGCAACATCACCTCCCTGCTCAAGGGCGGTATCCAGATGCTGGGAGCCATCATGGTCGTCTGGGGCGGCGTCACCATCGGCATCAACGTCCACAACGGCGCCTCGGGCAACGGCGCGGCTATCGCCGCCGGCGTCGGCACGCTGATCGGCGGCGTCATCGTCTCGGCCGCAGCGCTTTACTTCGGCACGCTCGACACCAGCTGGGTGCGAGGCTAAGCGGGTGCTGTCGGTACCGGTCCACAAGGATGTAACCGAGTATCAGCCCAAGGTCATCGGCGGCCTCACCGCACGCACGATCATCTGTATCGGAGCGGCGGTGGGCTGCGCCTTGGCTTTCGGCATGCTCTGCACGTTCGTGTTCCACGTGGACATCAACGACGTCATCTACCTCGTATGGCTCGCCGCGGCTCCCGCCGCACTCATCGGCTTCTATACGCCCCACGGCATGAACTTCGAGAAGTTCGCGCCGCTGTGGCTCGCGCACAACTTCAACGAGCAGTGCCTGGTCTACGTCAGCGCCAGCAACCGCGGAGAATTCAAGGCCGAGGCGGACTCCCTCAAGAAGGCGTATGCGGACGAGCGCAAGAAGAGCAACGGCAAGGAGTTGTCGAAGCTCTACAAGACCAACGGCATCGAGATGTGGGAGCCGGGCGGTGCGCTCGAGCCGATGAACACCACAGACCCCAACAAGAGACAGATTGAAGACTTTTGGAGCGACTAATGGCAAATAAAGACGAGAGCTTCAAGAACATGGAGACGCTCGCCGCCGGCCTGCGCCGCCCGGGAGAGGTCGGCTTCGAACTAGATCCCGAGTACGCGAAGATGAGCAAGCGCGAGCGCAAGCGCTATGTCAAGAAGGTGCATAAGGAGCTCGACCGCGAGCTCGCCGGCAAGCGCAGCGAAATCCGCGATGCCCGCGCCGCGGCGAAGGAGGCGGAGCGCACGCAGGCGAAAAGCGCCGCGGAGGTGACCAAGAAGCTCAAGGAGCGCAGCTCCAAGAGCGATAAGCTCACCGCCGAGCAGCGACGTCGCCGAGACAACGCCAAGAACGTGGTCGATGCCATCGGCTATAACCGAATGTTCGAGAACGGCATCTGCGAGGTCGAGGACGGCTACTACTCCGAGACCCTTTCCTTCGACGACATCACCTACCAGAACGCCCGCGACGACGACCAGAAGACCATCCTCGCGGCGATGTGCGATATCTACAACTATTTCCCCGCCGACACCACGGTGCAGTTCTCCGTCGTCAACACGCCGCTGCGCCATGACCAAATCCGCGACCGCCAGTTCTACGACCCGTCGCGTCAGGCGAACGACGTCCTCAAGGAGGATGCCGAGACGATGAACGAGGTCCTCTCCGACAAGCTCGCCGAGGGCGTCTCGAACATCAAGCGAGCCCGCTACATGACCATCGGCATCCATGCGAACAACCCCATCGAGGCACGAACCCGCTTCTCGCGCATCAACACAGACCTGACGGGCAATTTCGAGCAGATCCGCTGCGATGTCACGCCGATGACGGGTCTCGAGCGCCTGTCCGTCCTCCAGTCCCTGCTGCGCCCCGACCGCAAGTTCACGTTCGACTACGAGCGCGACCTGTCGATCTACAGTCCCGACAGCTCGAAGGACTTCATCGCGCCGATGAGCATCAACTTCAAGCCCGACGGCTCGAACATGTACTTCAAGGTCGATGACAAGTACTGCCAGGTGCTGGTCATGCGCAAGTACGACTCCCCCCTCGAGGACACGGTCGTCGCGAACCTCGTGAACATGTCGATGCCCATCGAGGTGACTTGGTATCTCCAGCCCATGGAGAAGTCCAAGGCGATCAACTTCGTCAAGACCCGCCGCGCGTGGATCGATGCCGAGACCATCGAGGAGCAGAAGAAGGCCGTGCAGCAGGGCTACGACTACTCGATCCTGCCCTCCGAGCTGCGATACTCCCGCGAGGAGACCGAGGATCTGCTGACGCAGCTCCAAGGCCAGCAGCAGCACCTTTTCATGTTCTCCGGCCTCATCTACACGTGGGCGGAGTCCCCCGAGAAGCTGACCGAGCAGGTACTGCAGATCCTCGATGTTGCGTCCTCCGCGGGCGTGCAGGTGGAGACCCTCGAGTACCGCCAGCGCCAGGGCCTGAACTCGATCCTGCCCCTCGGCCTCAACCATATCGAAATCTCGCGACCCTTCACCACGTCGGAGGCGTGCATCTTCGTCCCTTTCGCCACCCAGGAGCTCGAGCAGGAGGGCGGTAGCTGGTACTACCAGAACAAGCTGTCGAACAACCTCGTGTTCGGCAACCGAGCCAACCTGGCAAGTCCCGTCGGCTTCATCTCCGGCAAGACGGGATCGGGCAAGGGATTCTTCGCCAAGAACGAGATCGAGGGCACGCTGCTCTCGAAGCCCGACGACCAGGTAATCATCTTCGACCGCGCCGGCGAGTACAAGCTGCTGGTCGAGCATGCGGGAGGCACCTATGCCTCCTTCGGAGTCGGACTCGATGCCCACCTGAACCCGCTGGGTATGGACAAGCGCCGCGAGTCCGAGGATTTCGGCACGCAGGTGGCTTTCAAGGCCGACGCCATGATCGCGCAGGCGGCTGCCGCCGCCAATGAGACCATGACGGTATTCTCCGAGGAGGAGCGTTCCATCATCCAGCGCTGTGTCGAGAACATCTTCCGCCGGTACAACATGGAGGGCGGGCGCGAGCCTATCCTCGAGGACTTCTACGAGGAGCTGAAGCGCCAGCCCGAGCCGATGGCTCAGAACATCGCCCTGCGCTATGAGCGCTTCGTCAGCGGGTACTCCAACTTCTTCAACCATGAGACCGATATCGACCTCACGGCCCGCACCGTCGGCCTGAACTTCAAGGACGTGCCGGACTCGATGCTTGTCTTCGCGCTCATCTCATTTTGCGAGACGGTGCGAAACATCATGTACAGCAACTTCGACCACGGACGAAGGACATGGCTCTACATCGAGGAGATGGAATCGCTGTTCAAGTACCCGTCGGTACTCAATTACTTCCGACGGTTCGCCAACGAGTGCCGCAAGTTCGGCATGTACCTGACGGGCATCACGCAGTCTACCGAATCCATGATCCGCAACCAGGACGCCAACGCCATCGTCAAGAACTCCGACTTCATCATGCTGCTCAAGCAGTCCAAGGAAGATCGCGACTACTGGGCGGATGCGCTTGGCCTGTCACCGCTCGAGGTCGCCTGCATCGACGAGGGCGCCCCTCGCGGTTGGGGCCTTCTCGTATTCGGTTCGGCCCGCGTGCCGATCAAGGGCGAGTTTCCGACCGATAACCACCTCTATGAGCTGTTCTCCACGGACCCGAACGAGTGGGCCGAGAAGAAGGCGCGAGAGGCACTCGATGCGGCAAAGCACGGCGGCACGGCCGAGAATGTCGCCCCGCAGGACGAGTTCCGCCGCCGCAAGCGCGTGCGCGGCCGCAAGAAGAAGCGCAACGAGCCGAAGCAGGGTTTTGAGAACGGCTCGGACGTGTAGCCAAATGTGAAGACGGGCATTTGCCGCTGCGGCAACTGCCCGTCTATTACCGAGTGCCGGGTCGATACTTCGAGACCGTAGCCCAAATGATTTCGGAAGGAGGACATCTTGCCAGACGATTCCAAATATGGAAACGCAAGTTCCTCGTCTAACCTGAAGGATGACAGCACGGCGAGCATGTCCTCTGCAGCAGAGCGCCAGCGGCAGGCCGCGGCGGCATATGACGATGCCTTGCAACGCACAGCCGGGGCTGGCGCAGATTTCTCCCGCCATGTCGATGTGGCCAGTTCTGGATATTCCGCTAGCGCCGATGCGGCAAGCACGCCCAGCGCGGTATCGACCGTTATCCGCGATGCCGTTCCCAGCGCCTATAGCGCCGGCGTGATGGGGCCTAGCCAGCAAACAGGCGGCGTGGAACAGGGTTTCGTTGCTGCGGCATCTCAGGGTCCTGTCGCCACGACTGCCGCACAGCCAATCCAACAGGTCCCCAGCGCCTTTACCTCCCGCATGGAGCAGCAAGGTACTGCCACCCAGTTTGCGGGCGGTGCCGACCGTGCCGCCGCCTCGCAGCGAAACATGATGACCTCTTTCGACGGCATTGATGCGGCCGGTATCGCCGGCTCCCGAGATTTCATCGAGGGCGCTGCCGTGTCCGTGCAGGCCGATTCACGCGATGCCTTCTCCGGCGCGTATGATGCGGGCGCGGCGGGATTTTCCAAGTCCGCGAGCGGTGCGGGGCAGAGTTCGGCGCCTATGCAGGGAGGTCAGCAACCTTTTGGCGGTGCCTCCCCCATGGCCGCCGACACGGGCGGCGCGGAGGAAAAAACCGAAGCCGTATCGGAGGCAATCGGTTTTGGATCGCATCAGGGTTCATCCGCATCGTGGGCATCTGCCGATATGTTCACAGGCGGCAAAGCGAGCGACGTACACCTCAGCAAGAAGATTCAGGAAAACCTGGATAACTCGAGGGCCGCCTATTCGCAGGCTAAGCAGGACTTCGCTGCTGCCGAGAAGGATGCCTTGGAGACGCTCGACGCCTCGGGATGGAACTCGCGCGTCCAGACATCCGCATTTTCCGATTCCGCAGCGAGAGCCGAGGGTTTCAAGGACGGACTCGGGACGAGCGCCGACGGCATCGAGCGAGCCAGGGTGTCCGATTCGCGCGACTTCGGTTTCATGACCCAGACGGAGCGCGAGGGCGCGGGTGGAACCGTCGAGCGTATCGGCCAGATTCGCGGCGGGGACAACCATAGCGACAAGACAGGTAACGTTTCCAATGTCGCCGATGCCCCCGATAGCGTCCGGGTCGCAGCGCGAAAAGTGGTCGCCGAGAAGGAGCACGTTCGCGCGGCCTCCGATGATATGGTCGAGGCCCACAGGGAAGCCTCGGCATTCATCACCAAAGCCGAGCAACGCGCCAAGGCCGCCGCGAAATTCAAATCCGCTGCGGCAAACGCCTTGGTGAATTCAGCCACCGCATCCATCGGGGACGATTCCGTGTCCGGCACGGCCATCCGCTCCACTGCCCGCGCCGCAGTCTCCGCCGGCCGCTCTATCAGGGCCAGCAGGGCCGCCGGAAAGCAAACCGGGGCGCGGGGCTTCTTCTCCTCGTCCGCCGAGGCCGCCAAGTCGGCGGTCTTCGCGTTCGATGAGGAAGGCAGTCTCGACGGGGTCGAGAAAGCGGACGAGGCGGTACGCGCCGGCCGCTATGTGCGCGGCAAGGCTCAGGACTTCAAGGCAGCCCGAGCCAAAGCCAAGGGCGGCAGCAAGTCGCAGCTCATGTCGCAGGCCGAGAAGAAAGCTGCACGGGCGGCGGAGGACGGGCAACGTGCCGCCTTCTCGAAATCGATGCAGCGCCGCTCCATGTCGATTGCAAGGGCCAAGGCTGCGGCGGGCGAGGCCGTCGAGGCCGAGCAAAAGGCCGCGCTCATCGGCAAGCTCACCGCCGGTCTGAAAGCGGCGGCACAGCATGCCGTCGCGGCACTCCAAGCCCTCCTGAAGTCACTTGCCGCCGCTCTCGCCGGAGCAGTCGGCTCCCTTGCGACCGCTATCGGCGGCTCGACTTTCGGGATGCTCATCCTCGCCGCCGTCCCCGTACTAATCCTTTTGCTGGCCCTATCCGGCGGCAGCGCCGATCAAGAGGTTCAGGGAATGAACGAGGTTGAATCGCAGGTCGTATCGTTCTTCAGGGAGAAGGGGCTCGATGACCTGCAAATCGCCGCCATCATGGGCAACATGTATGCCGAGAGCGGGATGAATCCGGGTTCGGAGGAAGGCGGCGGCACGAACGCCAACGGCATCGGCCTTTGCCAATGGACGAACGGGCGCCATACGAACCTCGTGAACTACGCAAAGTCCGTCGGCAAGTCCTGGACGGAGGTCCAAGTCCAGCTCGATTTCTTCTGGGACCACGACAGCTGGGGATATTGGAGCCGTGCCTATACCATCAGGTCCGAGCATGGACCAGATGGCTCCGAGAACCGCTCGCTCGATCCCGTGGGGGGAACCCTGGTCTCTGGAAGCAAACGGGCATTCTTGGCGTCCACCGACCTGAAGGATGCCGTCAGGCAATTCTGCTATGGCTGGGAAGGTGCTGGAATCCCCCGTCTGAAGGTGCGCTACGAGGCTGCCGACAGATACTACGAGCTGTTGACGAACCCGTCAGACGGCGATGGTGACCATGGTTCCGGCACGGGCGCCCCGCAGATCACGGGGGCATCGGCCCGCCAGCAGACAGTCGTCAACATGGCTTACGCCACTCCGTCTCCCGGGCAGGGCTGGTGCGCCGCCTGGGTCACCAATGTCTTCAGCGCGGCGGGAGTCGGCTATTTCGGCGGCAACGCCTGCGATATGTGCCGGTCCTGGTGCCATAGCTCCAATAGGTCGGAGCTCAAGGTGGGCATGATCATCGCCGATGTCTCCCACCCGGGTACCGGTGCTCCCGGACTCACGTACGGACACGTCGGCATCTACATCGGCAACAACAAGGTCAGGAGCAACGAGGGTCCAATCACGGTCAAATCGCTCGATAGCTTCATCAGGTTCTACGGTGCCGGCACCGGCTGCAAGTGGGGCTGGATCGGCGGAATCGACCTTTCGAAATAAACCTCAGACCGGAAAGGAGACAGGATGGATAAATTCATGGAGTTCCTCAAGAACAACACGGCGGTCGTCGCGGTCGCGGCGGGCATCGTCTTGTTCATCGCGATGAACGGCATCACGTCTTGCGTCGCGAAGGGCGGCGGGAACGATGCCCCAGCCGATGCGCACGGGCAGCTGGAGCAGAAAAGCGAGCAGCCATCTCATAAGGGGGATGCCGCCGATTCCAAAACCGAGCCGACCGAACGCCAGCGCTCCGCCATCAAAGACTACGACCAGGCTACCAAGCAAATCGTCGAGCAGATCGAGAATTCAAAATGGGCGGCAAATGACGGCAGCGGTTCGATGACGATCAAGGACGGCATCATCACCGAGTCTTACGGAGAGTCCAAGGGCTCGTTCAAGAAGACCAAAAAGCAAGTCCAGACCTTTGCAATCACTGCGGTGGATACCATCGCCGGCGACCAGACGGGAGCTTTGAGCTGGGAGGTCTTCTCCGTAATCGATGCGTCCGGCAACGACCACATCATGACCCTCAGCAGGGTGGACCCCGCCGCACTCGCCGGCGAGGGCAACGACACCTATTTCGAGCTCAAGTGCGATATGTTCCACAATGAGAACGGCTATTCGAACAACCGTTGCGCCGAGAGCGCCAAATTCAACGGCATCGAGGGCGATAACTTCAAAAAGGCCATCGAAGGCCGTACCAAGGAGTTCAAGCGCTCCGTTATCGAATATCTGCTCGCAAACCATTCCACCACGACCGAGCTGACATGGGACGGCACGGTCATCGAGAACTTCAACGAGTCCACCCGCACCCTGACGTTCGGCATCAAGAACGCCACGAACGCAGCCGAGGATTCCCTGCCGAGCATTCTCGTCATCTACCACACCGACACCCATGAGTTCGAGGAGGTCGATGTCCAATGATGGACGTGGCCGCCATCAGGGTCGAAGCCCTCGATTACGCCCGCAATGAAGGCATCCTCAACAAGGCGAAACATTACCTCGTCGCGGCCGCAAAGTCTGTTGAGTGCAAGCTCGATGGCATCAAGTCCCCATCGGCCAGGCGTGCGGGCGCGTCTTTCGCGCTGGCGCTCGGAATCATGCTGCTGCTCATGCTGCTGACCCCGCATTGCGCCGCGGCTTTCGGCTTGGATGACTTGGTCAACAAGGTCGGGGAAATGATCGGCTCTTGGACCGAGGCCATCGGTCAGGGCATCATGAGGTTCCTCAACGGAACCTTAGTCCAACCTATTGCCAACCTCATGCTCAAATGCACGCTGGGCGATATAAAGAATTGCGTCTCGGCGTCGGACTTGCTCTGCGATTTCGACCATCTCTTGGGAAATACGAGCGGAAAAATCAACCTCGCCGCCCTGGTCACCAACGTGTCCGACAGCGCCATCAAACCAGTCGCCGCCACCCTTCTCGCCATGGGCATGCTGCTCCAGCTCCTCAAGATTGCCAAGAAGATGGACCAAGGCGGCGGCATGATGCCCTCGGTCCGCGAGGTCGTCGCACTGTTCGTCTGGTGCGCCGTCATGATGTACATGGTCCGCAACGGCGTCGGAATCGTCAAAGACCTGTACTCCATCGTCCTGGAAATCATCAAGACCGCCAGCACGTCCGCCAGCTCGCTTGGAGCCAATGCCGGTACCGACTGGTGGAGCAAGGACAACCTTATCGTCTTCCCCGAAGACGGCAATATCATCGAAAGCCTGGTCGTCCTGCTCGAAGTCGCCATTGCCTATATAGTCGCACAGTTCACCCTGGTCATCTCGTACGCCATGATGATCGGCCGCGCCATCGAGATCTACCTCACCGCCATGTTCGCACCCATCCCGTTCGCCCTCATGGGCTTCGATGAGACCCGCAGCTGGGGATGGGGATACCTCCGACAGTTCCTCTCGCTTTGTCTCGCCGGCGTCGTAATGGTCGTGGTCCTCTACATGTTCCCCTATCTGGTCGTGTCTGTCGTCGGCGATATCGGAACCGGCCTGAGCGGCATCGGGAATGTCGCCCATACGCTCGTCAAAATCATCGCTTGCTGTGGCGTAGTTGCCATGACCCTAGCTAAATCGACGCAGCTCGCCCGCGCAGCCCTCGGCGGCTGATAGCCATGGTCGCGGTCGATCCCGATACCGACCGCACGGTCGCCCTGCGCAAAGCCCGTTTCAAGGTGCGTCTGCGCAGGGCCGCCGAGGCGTGCGGTTACGAAAACCTGTACCAGCTCGGTCGCGTCTGCGGCATCAGCAAGGACTCCTTCAAGAAGTACCTGTCGGGGACACGCTTGCCGAACTATGAATGCATCCTGCGCCTGTCGCTGGCACTGGGGGTACCCTGCGACTGGCTCATGGGAAGCGATGAGGGGCCGATGCTCCGGGCCGTGCTGAAAGCGCGAGATATCGATTGCGCCTGTAAAAAGAAGAATCCAGTTACTACCCTCCCCTCCCGTGAAAGGAGCCGCAATGATTCTCATACTCGCAGAGAAGCCGAGTGCTAGGCGCAACTTCGCAAAGGCGCTCAGCGGGACCTCCGGCTCCTATGCCGGCGTGCAGTATAAAATCTGCGCCCTTCGAGGTCATGTCATGGGCCTGCTCCCGCCCGACAAGCAGGTGCCTGCCGGGCAGTCCGAAGCCATGCAGAAATGGTCGCTGGAAGGGCTGCCCTGGGACCTCGGACAATTCGCTTGGAAGAAGGGCGTGCTCAAGGGCTGCTCCGATGTCATCTCGGAGCTGAAGCGGGAGCTTGCCGGGGTGGACGAGGTCTGCATCGCGACCGATGTGGACCCTTCCGGCGAGGGTGAGCTTTTGGCATGGGAGGCGCTCGAGAAGTGCGGTTGGCACGGCAAGACGAGCCGCATGTACTTCACCGACGAGGCTCCCGCGAGCGTCCAGAAGGCCTTCAAGGGCCGTAAGATGCTCGGGGCCATGGAGGAGGACGGAGACTTCGTCAAGGCCCACGTGCGTGAGCGGTGGGACCTCGCATCTATGCAGTTCGTGCGTGCCGCGACCTGCATCGCCCGCAACCATGGGTTTCGCACGGTCGTGCGCGAGGGGCGCCTGAAATCCGTCATGGTGAAGCTCACGGGCGACCAGCTCGAGGCGTACAACGGCTATGTCAAGAAGCCGTTCTTCGAGGCGCGTTTCCGCGACGAGAACGGCAACGTCTTCGCTCGTACCTATGAGGACGGGGATGAGTGGCGTTTCGATAGCGCCGAGAAGGTCGACTTAGGCGCGTTCCATGTGTCGGATGTGGTCGAGGACTCGAGGACGAAAAAACATACCGCGCCCGGCAAGCTGCTCGACCTTGCGGGGCTATCGGGCATCCTCGCCCGCCGCGGGCACAAGCCCGCCGATGTCTTGGCCTGCTACCAGAAAATGTATGAGGACCAGGTGGTCAGCTATCCGCGTACCGAGGACAAGCAGATCACACCCGAGCAGTTCAATGAGCTGCTGCCCCTCGTGGACAAGATCTGCGCGGTCGTCGGGGTCGATCCCGCTATCTGCTCCCACAGGACCGCCCGCAAGACGCACGTCAAGGAGGGCGGTGCGCACGGCGCTAACCGTCCCGGTCCGAACGTTCCCGCATGCCTTGGGTCGCTCGATGCATATGGCAAATGCGCCCGCGATATCTACGTCGTGCTCGCCAAGAACTACCTGTCGATGCTCGCGGAGGACTATGAGTATGAACTCGTAAAGGCGCACGTGGAGGATTTTCCCGAGTTCACGGGGTCGACGCAGATACCGCTGTCGCGGGGATTCAAGGCGATTTTCGATTCCGATGCCTCGCAGGAGGAAGCCCAGGAGGGCGCCGAGAAGGAGAACACGGCCGAATTCGGTAAGACTGCGTCACCGTTCTGCTTTGAAGGTGCCAACAAGCGCCCGCAGAAGCCGACCATGAAGTGGCTCACCAAGCGACTCGAGAAATACAACGTCGGCACTGGCGCCACGCGCACCAGCACGCTCGCCGAGATCACCAAGGACGAGGACCGCGCCCTCATGAGGGAGAGGAAGGGAACGCTGTCCCTCACCGATTGCGGCGCAGTGTCTTACAAATTGCTCGGAGGGTGTCAGATAGCGTCGCCTGAAGCCACCGAGAGGCTCTTCAACCAGATGGAGGCTGTCGGCAGGTTCGAGCTCGATGCCGACGATGTGGTGAACTCCGTCACCGATATGGTTGTCCACGATATCGAGGTCATGGAGAAAAACGGCGAGAAGCTCGGCAGCTTGGGACCCGTTGGGTCCAAGGTCATCGGGAAATGCCCGCGATGCGGTGCAGACGTCATCGACCGCGGCTCCAAGGCCAAGACGTGCAGCTGCTCATCCAACAAGGGGAAGCGCGACGCAGATGGGAAATGGGTCCAAACCGAAGGGTGCGGATTCGAGATCTGGAAGAGCGTGGCGGGAAAGAAGCTGACGGCGGCTCAGTTGGGCAAGCTTCTCGAGGGCGGTACGACCGGGAAGATCTCGGGGTTCAAGTCGAAAACCGGTAAGGAATTCAGTGCGAAGCTCAAGCTGGCTGCAGATAAGTCAGGCAAGGTCGAGTTCGTGTTCGATGAGAAGGGGAAACGGAAATGAACGGTGAATTAGGGTGCCGCGACACGAGGGGTGCAATGGGTAGAGCGAATGAGGTCACGGTAATCGTGCTCAGGAAGCCCGATTGCGGCAGACATGTGGATAACGGCGAGGCGTTTCGGCTCGTCCGCCCCCTGTTCGAGACGAACGGGCTTGATGTCGGCGACTTCGCCAATTTGGCGAACGGGTTTCTGTTCTCCATTCGCCCTCGCACCGAATCATGGAACGGCACGGAGCGCGATGCCATCATGGCGGGACTCTCATGCCTGGGGTCTCTGGGGTTCTCCGGCTATATCGCACAGAAAGTCCTCGAGGACGAGGTGCCAATCGATGCCTGCGCGGTCGCCCTCGGGGTCGTCGCACTTGTCGCGGGTACGGCAGTCGTGGCGGGCGGCATCCTTGCCGGCATGAAGGGTATCCGCGCCATCGGCAGGCATCTGTTTGCAAGGAGGCTCGCGTGAACCAAGTCGAAGCCGAGTCCGAGGGTAACGGTATCCCTCTGCGCTTTGCCTTCATCGCGCCCGCGCTGTTCGATGTCTCGCTTCTCGGCGCGGGGCTGATGACCCTTTCGGCGGGTCTGCCCGAGGATATCGCGCATGCCGTTTCATCGCTGGTCGCACTTGCGGCCATGGCATGGCTGTACCGGTCTTTCGGACTTGGATTCAACCGTCTCGGGGTCGTTGCCGTGCTTTCCGCTGTCAGTGCCGGGGTCTTGCTGCAAGCCGTCTCAATCGGCACTATCGCGATAGTCTCTAAAATCGATACTGCGGCGACGGTCGCCATCACACTCCCCTATCTGCTACGGCTTTGCGTTATCGATCCGGTTGCGGAGGAGCTGTGCTTTCGCGGCGTCTCGCTGGCGGCATTGGAGCGGTGCGGCTTGCCGTTCTGGGTTGCGAACCTCATCCAAGCCGTGCTGTTCGCCTGCTTCCATTTCAATGTCGTGCAGTCGGCATATGCCCTTGTCTGCGCCTTGGTCTTGGGCGGTCTCAGTCAGCGCGACGGGACCAGCTCGAGCATCATCGCGCATTGTGTCTGCAACCTGACGGGTCTGGTTCTCGGCTTGGTTCTCACCTACTTCGCCTAGCGATAGATCTTGTGGGCATTTCCGACGGCGAGCCGATAATCTTTCTGCAATTTATCGCCGTGCTATCATTGTGTCATAGGCCGTACCCCAAGTGGCTTTCGAGATAGACAGGATGAAGACATGAAGCGAATTATCGTTTCCGCAATGACGGCTGTCGCCGTTTTCGGTTTTGGTGCGGGTCTCGCTGGCTGCGGAGCAAGCATACAGAGCGGTCAATCAAACACCATTCAATCTGCGAGTGCGGAACTGGGCGATTCCTCGGTGAATATCAGCGTTGTCGGATATCGCCTGGGACGCGGGTCTTGGGAGGTCAATTCCTCAACGGAGACGGGAACCTCGTCCGGTTCTCTCGGAGCGCAGAAGGTACTCGTCTGCGACCTGCTGCTGACGAACAATTCAGACACCAAGATGATCATCTCGCCAATCGATATGCTGTCTGCGTCGCAAAATGGAGATACCCTGCAATTCGGGGCTTTGTACGATGATGAGGGCAACTATCGGAACCCCGAGTCGGTCGAGGTCGAACCGGGGCAGACTGCGTGCGGGATTGCCATCTGGAATATCGACGACCTGCAGGCACCCGTGAAAATCAAATTCAAGTGCGGCGGCGCGGTACTGCTGACGATCATGCCAAGCAAGCTCACAGAGGGCGAGTAGGCAGTTGGGTGCCTTGGCGGTGTGGGGCTACTTCTGTCCCGTTGCTGCGCCAGTGGACGGCAAACATCGAGTATGGAAGCGGTAAACCGCTTTGAAAGGACCTGCTATGAGTCAGATTGAGAACAAGATGGACGATTTCATGCCCTTCGGGGGTGAGATTCGAAGCAAATATCCGGAGGACGATGAGACAGTTCAGCATGCCATCATCGATGCATGCTTCGCTGCATTGGATGACATTATGTTTCCCATGGACGATCGGGGAAAGCGACCTTCGGAGTGCCAGGTGTTTTTCGCCGTGCAGCGCATGTACGGTGCCGAGGGGGAACGGGATTATTTCCTTCTCAGCGATGCCGATACAATCCCCGATGAGCACCCCTTTACACGCGATGGTGCAGACTGGGGTGAGTGCGGCGGAGCCCTTGCGTGTAAGGTCCTCAGCGAACCGCCGACCCTTCTGACGTTCCATGAACTTGCTCCCGCCGGTGTCGATACGCTCCGCGATGAGGACGGCTACCTCTTCGATGTGCCCAGCGAGGCGGTTGAGAAGGTTTTCGGCGATGAGACACTCACCATGCCTTCGATGCTCACGCTTCTGGAGGTTGAGTTGAAGGTCGATGATGCCCTTGCCGAGCTCGAGGCGCAGCCCGAGGCCACTGAGTCGCTCGATGAGCTTGTTAGTGCGAAGACCGAAGAAGCTTCGCTTGATGCCGAAGAAGATCTTGGGGAGCGTGGGGACGCAAACCGTTGACGGTTCGGCTTGGTGTGTAGCTCGGTAGGCGCATAAGGCGCTACCGAGCTACACGGATAAGAAGAATAAGAAGAAGAAAAATAAAAAGAAGGATAAGAACGAGGAAAAGCAGGGGGATA
Organism: uncultured Collinsella sp.; assembly: GCA_902466395.1. Lineage (GTDB taxonomy): Bacteria > Actinomycetota > Coriobacteriia > Coriobacteriales > Coriobacteriaceae > Collinsella. Next base: position 155,057 of record CABQQR010000001.1, on the reverse strand, counting down.
TGCGGATGAGGAAGGGTTCGTAGCACATACGGCTATAAATCTAGTTCGCATATGTAGAAGTCGTTTACGCAATCACGAGAGCTACTTGTGTCCCGTTGGGATTTCCAGCTTGTGCCGAGCGCGATGATTCGAGTGTGACCACCCTGACTGTCTGGAGGAACTATGAACCGCATCGGTTTGAAAGACTACCTGCTCAACGAGGCAAGCGATAGCGATTTGCTGGACTGCGCGAAAGCGTATGATACCGCAAACCAGTACGGCCATTTCGATACGTATGATTCCGTGGAGGAAGCCGCTTAGCTCTGCGGCTGGGACGTGGAGACCGCTCTCAGCGAGAGCCGCCACGTTGAGTCGGATGCCGACTGCTACCGCTTCAACGGATATGGGCACCTCGAGGCCGTCAGCAACGAGAGCCTGCTCGAAGATGCCCGCGACAACATCGACGATATCATCGATTGGCTCGAGGGTGCCAGCCGATATGAGCTTATGGACGTCAGCTCCGATGTCGAGTTGTTTGTCGATGCGAAAGACCCGTTTGAGATCATCAACGAGGTGGACTGTTCCTCCCATAACCATGGCAATGACATCGAGGTCAATTTGAGCCGCGGTGATAAAAAGGCAACACTTTCCTTCTCGAATTTCAACGGTACCAGCTGGAACGATACCGATGCGGAGAAGATCGGTATCGCAGAGGTGGCGTACGCCACATCCAAGGGCTACAATGCGTACGCCAATGGCGCCAGCACCAAGGAGGTGCAGGCGGCGTTTTTCAAGGAGAACGGGCGCAGGCTGTCAGCCGCACGTGCAGACAAGCTGACGGACGCTTGCGAGAAGAATATGGACTCCCTGAAGCAAGTGCTCAAGGATCCTGAAATCGCGGCGCTAGACGATCTGTTCAACGTTGAGCTTTGCAGCGAGACATATTGCGCGACACTTGCCAATGAGGCTTCGGAATGTAAATACATCGCATCGGCCCTCGAGAAGATGGGCTTCGATGTGGCAAACGACCGTGCCATCGAGAAGCATGCCGAGATCGAGCCCAAGCAGCGCATCGTTTTCGATAGGATGATCGGAAGGGTCGGCGATAGCTATCTTGAGGTGGTCAATCAGCTCGATAATTTCTTCGATACCGACCGCACCGGCCAATCTGAGTTCATCAACGACAACTGGGGAAACCCCATTCTCGTCAAGGGCGGTCGCGATGGATATGGCGATACGCCCTGCGTACTCGCCGTCTATGAGGACTTCGTTGATGCGATGGACACCTCTTCGTCCGATACCGGCGGGGACAACATCTTCGCCGACTGCATAATCGACGGCATCTGGGATGAAAACGGTTCGCTGATCCTGACCGGTGCGCTCCCCGATGGACACGCCACAATCTGTGAGCTCCTCGGTGCACACGCCTGCGCGGAGATGCGCCAGCTGACCGACAAGGGCGGACGCCTCTATTTGGATCACCTGACAGTTGACGGGTTCCATCTTCCCAAAGATGGCATCGAGGCGATGGGGTTCGTCTACCGAGATGCCGATGAGAGTGCCTTCCTGCATGACCTGTGGGACAATCCCGAGATGTGTTCCCGCCCGCGTTTTGCCGAGAAGGCACTTGATATGCCCACCGAGGAGTACATCATGTATCACGATGGCGTGAAAACGGAGTTCCAGATTACCGAGGTAAAGAAGGATTCGTTCGCCTATGAGCAGGGCGCACGCTACGATGCTAAGGTTCTCACCAATGGGCATGACTGCGGGAACGGACGCTTCTGCGCCGACCTCGATGAGGCGCACGAGTTCTGCCAGCAGTTTGCCGACAGTGTGGTTGGGCTTGGCGAGAGCCTTGACGATATGTGCGAGGACCGTCGCGAGGTCGCCTCTCTTGCGCAGGATGTCGATGCGGACAATCGCGACCAGGAATATAACAATCACGACAATTCGGAAATCGGAGAGTAGCTATGTATAGAGTCCATGGCTTCCAGGACAAGGATCAGCTTCTCGAGATGCTCGTCAAGGACGACAACATGACGTTCTTCCCCGAGTTCAACCTTCTCGCAGTCACCTCCAGTTTCGATCCGAGCGAAGAGCCGGAGACACGGCAGACCGCCATCTTCAACGTCAAAACCCACGAGATCGCTAGCGGTGAGTTCTTCAAAGGCTGCGACTATGTATCCGATATGGTTTTCGAGGGCGGGCAATGCAAGGCCCTCGCCATCATCGATTCATACGAGCAGGATTCCGATGGATTCACCTTCCACGACCGCCGAATCGATATGCTGTCCCGCCTGTTCTCGTGGAGTTCGACCATCACTGCCGGCAGCATTTCCGATATGGTACGTCGCGCCTCTTATTACCAAAAACACCTGATGTCGAATCGGGAGAGTTTTGAACTGTCGCACGGCAAGCCGCTTTCCGAGATATCGGAGCGTCCGGTCGGGGCGGACGCCAAGGAGCTACTCGATAAGCTCACGTCGAGTGAGACGGTGAGCTATTTTCCCGAGTTCAACCTCCTCGTCACGACCACTGAATACGACCCGCTCGGTCTTCATGACCGCGATACGTGCGTCTTCAACGTCTTCCCGTCCGAGCTTGCCTACGAGAAGCTGTTCCATGGATTCGAGAACGTAGCCGACATCCCCTACAGCGGACCTGTCGTCGACCCCATCGCCTTTCAGCCGACCTTTATCGACTCTGCCGAGCGGGACCGCTCCAACGATGTCGACCTCGGCAGCCTGGCTATGCTCCTGCCCGGCAGCGACGTCATCAGCACGCAGTCCGTCCCCGAGCTTCTCGAAACGATGGCAGATCGTTTCGGCATCGAACCCGAGGAACGTGCCCTCAACGCCGATCGGGCGCGGGCGGAGGAATGCATCCGCGCGGGCGTACCGAATATTCAAGTCGAGATCGATAGCACCAACGACGATAACTTCATCGAAGGAACGGTGACAGTCGAGGGCGAGTCCTGCTATTTCTATCGCCCGAACAGCACCCGAAGTACGGAGGATTACGACTCGGTCGTCTTCGAGCCTTTCCGTCCCGATGGGTTCGAGGGCGATATCGAGGAAATTGAGCTGCCCGCCGCAATCGATCAGAACCGCGAGCTCGCCGAACTGGTCGTGTCCGTGGCGACCGAGCCGTATATGGATCCCGACAAGGCGGACATGCGCGAGCAGAGCATCGATTCGCTTTGCGATGAGAAGACCGAGGTGTCCGAATCGATGAGGTACGGCATGGAGGGTGTCGGCCTTCCCATGCTCGATGCCGCGGAGCATCTCGCGAACTACTAGGTTTCGACTTTATTGCAAAAGGGGCGCGGCCGATTTGCGGGTGCGCCCCTTTTTTGGTGTCGCGGGAGACTACCGGTAAAGACGGGCGACCCACTTTCTACTTCCGTCCCATAGATCATCAGGTGGCCATTGGCTCCCATACTTTGAATCGTATATGAAATGCGAGAACGATGGGAGCCATCATGGCCTTGGTCATCAACCTGCACGGCCCGAATACCAACACGCTCGGCAATCTCACCGCAGGCGCCCTTGCGGAGATGGGCTACAGTACCGCCGCCGTACCGTCCTGCCGCCGAGAGATGGAGCTCGCTGCATTGGGCGGCGATGAGCGGGCGATCCGGCTCACGGACGGCTCCCTCGAAAGTTGCGTCGAGCTCGCGTCCATGCAGGCCGAACGTAACCGGCGCTTCATCGACCCCGATCTGGATGTGGTGATCGTCTGCGGACCTGTGGTCGATAGCTTCTGGGGCTATAAGGGAGACCGCGAGGACTCCTTCTACCGCGCCGCCATCGAGACGGCGCTTGAGCTGGATGCCGCCCAGTACGAGCTCGTCCCCAGCGGCAGCCTTACCGAGCATACCCTTGCTCAGTTCAGGTCCTTTCTCAGGGATTGCGGGGTCAGGCCGCGAATCAGCGGACAGCTCGACTACGGATACCACGACATCATCGATATCGTCCGCAGCGAGGTCGCCCTCGACCGCAAGGAGCATCCCGTGAAGGATGTCGAGAAGGTCGATGTCGCCCCCGATTGCGAGAAGGTCATCACGGGCTTCAAAAATGCGGCAATCAGCGTGCAGGAGGCCATCAAGTCCCTTCCCGTGGGAAGCGAGATGCGAATGAAGCTCGAGAGCATGGTCGACCGCGCCCTAGAAGACGGCTACGGCGGCATCCATATCGAGACGGTCAGGAAACCTACGGGTAAGACGATGAGTCTGGGCGACTTGATTCAGTCGGAAGTCGATGCCGCATCCAGGCGCAAAGACGTCCACGATGAGGTGACTGCTCGCGAGGTGGAACCCGCTGAGGGGCGGGAGGCTGTGGAAACCCACGGGCGGGATGAGGAAAAGGGCAAGGAGAACAAAGATAAAGAGAAGAAGAATAATAAGGAAAAGGAGAAGGATATGGTAGACGAACTCGAGCCGAAGAAACCCGAGTACATCAATATCAGCTTTGAGAACAAGGACGTCCGCGTGAAGCCGTATACGGACCGTAACGGCAAAGAGCGCCTGCGCATCAACATGACGATGCCGAAGGGTACCGTTGTCGGGGATAAGGACCTTTCCGGCATGAAGGTCTCCATGCCCGCCCGCGAGTTCATGAAGCAGGACAAGGATGCCGGAAAGGCGGTCAAGTACGGATTTCGCTCCGATCGCGACGTGCGCTTCTTCAAGTACGATGAGCAGAATCAACGCATCGACTATCCCGGCGAGGGCGATGCGGCAATCATGCCGAGTGACTTGGCCGCCGCTGTGTCGGCGGCCTATCAGGGCAAGGAGGCCGCTAAGCCGGAGCCGCACCGTGCCGCGAGCTACAAATACACGGGACTCACCTTCGCGCCCTGCGATATGAAGGTCAAGACCGTTCCCGTTGAGGACGGCCCCGATAAGAACTTCCTGCTGTGCAAGCTGCCTCCCCATACCATGGTCGGCAACCAAGATCTCGGCGGCATGATCGTGAGCAAGTTCCTCACGGACAGACAGCTGCCCTATGCACAGTCCGGTAAGCCCTTCACGGCGAGTTTCAAAACTGAATTGCCCGTCCGCGTCTATCCCGTCAACGGCGAGGACTCCCGCGACAACTTCGACTATGACTACCGTAGCCCGCAGGAGTTCAGCGCAGGTGCCTTGGTCGCCGGCATCGAGGACGCCTACGATGCTCGATTGCTCAACGCCCAGGGTTACGAGGATAAACTCGCGGCGGACGGCAAGGAAATGAATCCCGCCGCTGCCGAGGCCAAGCAGATGCTCGAGGACCGCGATGCCGCTGCGTCGCGCCAGGGCAGCAAGGCTGCCGCCTTGGAATATCACCAGACGGGCGGTGGCGAGGACGCGCCGCTGAATGATCTGTGCGATGTGAAGAGCAGCGAGGCTGCCGAGGTTCAAGGTGATCAGCCTTATGTAATCACCGGACCCGAACCCGAGCTCTACGACGAGGATGTCGAGTTCTAGAGCACGGAAGGCAGAGCATTGCGGAGGGAGAACCATTTCGGGTCGCCCTCCAAGTCTATTTCTGTCCCCGCAAGGGTTGTCTGCCATACATGTTCGTAAAGTCAGGATATACGATCGCAGAAATATCGAACATGATGGGAGCGGCGCCGATGCGAGAAATACCCATAGACAATCTCGAAGGCCTAAAGGTACCCGATGCGGTTCTCCTCTGCCGCCGAGGAGATTCTTGGGTAGCGGAGAAAGACGGGTCGCGGGCGGGTGACTTTGTGTCGAGTCTCGTCGGAGATTCCGAGCGACTCTACCCCGAGTCAAACGGGCAGCTCGTTCTCTCAGATGATGGAGGCAACACTGCGTCTGCTCGAATCTCCGCTATCCCGAGCAGCCTGTTCTCCATCACGGAAAAGGTCCGCGAGCTTCGAAATATCCCATCGGAGAAAAGCTACGAGATGCTACTGGGCAAGGCAGTCGAGAGCCATAGGCTCATCAACCTCGCCCGTCTCGCAGCCGTTGTCCCCAAGGCTGCCGCGGCGGTACCTACCCGAACCGACAGGCATATAGTCTTGGCACATGGCCCGGCACGGATGGAAGAGCTCGCCGACGACATCGGTGTGAGTTGGGCACGCGAGGCGGTTTCACGAATCGCCGACCCATCACACTTTCCGGATGTCGAAATTCCGAGCGGGCTGACCGATGAGATTCTGGACAGCGCACGCACCGCGGCGGGCGAAAACAGGGGCGCCTATGAGGATTTTTGCGCAGATCTCGGGTTTGCGTGTGACGTCATCCGCTCTGCTTTCAGTCGCGACCTCGAATCCGAAGCCGAGTTCTACGATTCGAGCGCGACCGATAACGTCCGCGTCCTTCTCGACTGTATCGACACGTCCAAATGCATCGTCATCCTTAAGGACTCGGCTTCGGGTTTTTGCGAATACCTGTTTTCAGATACCGAGTCCTTCATCAGGGCGCAGCCGCGCAGCGTCGGCGAGTTCGCGGCCGAACTCGCCGCTGGGCGATATCGGCTCGATGACGATGCACGGGATTTCGAGCTTGTCGTGGAAGGCGGCAAGCTCATCCTCGATGAGACACCGAGCATGGCACACGGCAACGGGAAATATGAGGTCCTCTTCATCGCCAAGTCGCTGAGCGACAGGGTGATTGCCATGGAAAATGACGAGCTCGGGCGGGAGATGTCACGCTTGCGGGTGCGCCGAGGTCTTCCTGCAGAGAACCTTGTCGTGCGCCTGGCTGAGATGAGCGGCGACGTCGCGTGCGTCGAGCGGGATATCTGCGCGGTGTTCGGCTGGGATTTCTCCGGGAACGGGAGGATGGAATCGCTCGATGACCTCATGGAGGCCGTCGAGCTCGATTCGGCGCAGCCCTATGGGCGCGGCGGCAGGGATAAAGCTGGATTTTAGGAGGGAAGAAATGGATATCGATATTCAAGGCACGGAAATCAAACCCGATCCGAGGGGCAATGTCGAACTCACGAGGTTCGGCTCGACGGCGATACTGTTTTGCGGCGGTGACGAGCCGTTTATGGTCGTGAAGGGATATGACAGCAAGACCGGCGAGTGGACGGGCGATTCCGTTCGCGTCGATGATCTATCGGTCGCATGGGATATCGCCGACCCTGAAATCATCGAAGGCGCCACCGTCAAATGGAAGCGTTCCGATGTGGCGGGCATTCTCGAGGACAGGGGGATCGAGGCGAGTGATTGGAACATCGATATGGCCATCAAGACGCCCGATCTAGAGAACTCCCCTTTTTGGCTCGGCAAATTCTCCAAGGATGGCGGCGAGGATTACCTTAATTTGACCATCACGCAGCTCTGCTCCATCGGGGCGCTGGACGTCCCCGAGGGGTTCAGGCTCGAGGAGGGCTTGGACGATATCGCCGAGCGCATGGACGAGTGCTGCGTCGGCGATGAGATTGGCAATATGACCCAGTCTGTGGGGCGCTAGGGTTCCGCCAATCCGGTAGACCTGCCGCAGCGGCAAGAAGGTCAGCGCCTGCGCGTGTCTCCGTATTCTGTTCGGCAAAGAGAGGCTTCTATGAAAAGAGACCAAATGAACGAACGGGACAGTTTTTTCGAGAGGACCGAACAACAGGTTCTCTTCTACCTATACGAGAACAGGGACCATACCGTGAGCCGCGCTGAGCTTCGAGATGGCATCATGGCCGCGCCGGTCGAATCAACGTTCGAGTCGATTTTGACTTCCCTTGAGGTCAAGAAGCTCATCGAGTTCGATTCTTACGGCAATGTGGCGATTGCATAGGAGGTATCGATGATAGTCAAAGGCTCCTGCGATATAGCGCTCAGCCGCGATGAGCTTGTCGAGATGCTCGCCAAGCTGTACCTGCTGGACGGCGGCTATTCTTCCTTCAATCTCGTGCCGTCCACTGAGATCGCCAAGCTGATCGTCAAGAAATGCTCCGTGAGTGCGACACGCTGTGAATTCTCCCTCTCCCTCACCGCATTGCAGTCGATCAGGGTATTCGCCCTTCTCGAGAAGGCGGCGGGACGGCACATCCCGACCGAGGCGTACCGACGCGCCGATGCGGACGCCGATGAGATTTCGGATCGTTGCGATCCGAGTCGCTTCAAGTTGACCCCCTCGGAACGGGAATTCTATATGGCGGCTCTCGATGCCCTCGAGAAGTCGGTCGGGCAGCGCGTCACCATCCGAGAGCTGTCGAATCAGGCAGGCGTCCAGTACGAACCGTTCCGCCGCTTGGTGAAGCGGCTCGAGCATATCGGCTATATCGAGCGCTTTGGCAAGCTCACCGCCTCTTTCGACCGCGACCGTGCAATGGAGCTGTTGCGCATAGGCATCTAGATAGACTTTTGGAGCCATCGCATGGATAACTTCGGCAACATCCACCCCCTCGCCTTCGAGCCTGTCAGGAAAATCCTAGCGGCAGCATATAGGTCGCGTGATTTCAGGGCGGCGGATGAGGTTATCGTACGCAACACGGTCAAGGAGGCCGTCATAATCCACAGGCTCGTCAACGGAGCCATGGACGCATACTGCTGGTCAGGCGCGCGCGGTACCTCTTATATGCTCTCTCGTACGTCCCATCCGGGATACACGCTCCAGCTTACCATCTTTCATCGAGGTCATGCGTGGGGAGATATCAATGTCAAGCATGCCGGCAAGGGCGAGCTCAGTTTGCCAGATGGCGTGTGTGCGGTCGGTATCGAGCATGCCGATTCTGGCATCGAGGAGGAGCTTGCCGAGCGATTCGGCATCTATATCACACCCGATGTGTATGAGCGGTTCGGCTGCGTTGGCGAGGGGCCCGAGCGCGGGGAATCCGTTCGATTGGATGCGCGGGATGCTATCCGCGAAATATCGAGTCAGGAGCGTTAGTAGGCAACATCCACTACCGCGCCGTATACATCGTGAAGACATCGGCATTTCGATGAACAATTGGAGCCATCGCATGGATATCAATCGCAACATCTTCCCCATCGCCTTCGAACCTGTCGAGGAACTCATCGATGCGGCGTACATCTCCGATGACTTCACCTTGGCGGATGCGGCAATCGCCCGCAACACGGTCAAGGAGACGAACATGATCTCAAGGCTCGTAAACGATGCCATGGATGCGTATTGTTGGTCAAGCGGTCGCGGCGTCTCGCATATGCTCTCGCGCACGTCCCATCCGGGGTACACGCTGCAACTCACCGATTTCTACCAAGGCCGCGCAATCGGCGATATCGATATCAAGCACGCGGGGGAACTTTGTCTACCCGATGGCGTATGTGCAGTGGGCGTGGAGGATGCGGATTTGGGCATCGAGGAAGAGCTTGCCGAGTGTTTCGGCATCTATATCACGCAGGATTCTTACGAACAGTTCGGTCGCGATAGCGATGGACTCGAAATCGATGGGGTCATTCAGCCTGAGCGTCGCGGCACGGAGTGCAAATTATCAAGTGATGAGCGTTAGGAGACAACATGGGAACCCACCATCAGCCGTACTTTCTGGAGCAGGCCAAAGAAGACCTCGTACACCATAGCGCCGCTTGGGTCGTGAAGGAACCGGAGCGCTCCCCTATCTTCGTCGACTGCCATGCGGTCGAAGACCCCTCCCTTGGCCGCGGCTGGGATCTGCAGGTAGCGGTATGGAGCCGCGACGAGGCGGGCATCTGGTCGTGCGGCGAGGCGATTCAAGACCGCGGCTCGCTTAGCGATGCGCACGATGCGGCAAGGTTTGCCGAGACGCTTGCAGGGGCTTCGGGCACTGCCACCATGATCCCCTATAATGTCTTCGAGGAGGTTGTCGACGAGCATGACACGAACTATCTCATCGCGCTTGCTATCTGCATCGACCAGCTGCCTGACTTCGTGACGGATGACGAGGTCTCGAGGCGAATCAGGCTCAACGCCGACCAGGACATGGATGAGCGGCGCGGGCTTACCGTCCGTGAGCAGGACGGGCCATCCGTCTCGCTCGATGAGCTGGCCGAGGTGTACGGGGATCAGGCGGGAACGGCTGAGGTGGAAGTTACCTTGGAGCGTTGAGGTGTGCCTTTGCGGCACGAGGGGTTGCCACCTCTCGCCGTTTGGGATACTTGAACAGATGGAGGGTCATGTTCTACAGCTTTCCTGTCTCGCCCTCCATCGTGTTTGGGGCACCGTGCTGGGTGATTTCATCTGGCACGGCTTTTTTGTACGGGTTTGGGGTGAGGGGTAATGGCTTGGGTGGATGGCTGGACGCTAAGTGCATTAGAAGAATGAGAATAATAACAAGTTGCCGTACTAAGGGACGCCAAGAAAGGCGTCCCGTTTGCTGTTCTAGGTGAGGTGCTAATCGCTTTGGGGTGCCGCTGCGGCAAGAGCGCCCCAAAACCCCGTGCCGCCCCTACGCTTTGGTCGTTTCTATTAACCCTGAGCGAAGGGAGCCGCATATGCATGCAGCGGCAATTTCGCCTCGGGGGGGGGTATCTCCTAGAGGTACCCTTCTCCGAGGGCAATCTATCATCGAGTACGTCCTGATCATCGCGGTCATCGGTCTGGTGATCGTGTTCGCGGGACCTCAGGTCTCGGGCGCGATTCGAAACCAGTTCAACCTGGTCGGCAACACGGTGAACAGCGGGACGGCCGGCGGCATCGAGGGAGGCGCGTCCGGCGGAGGCTCCACAGGCACCGCTTCCGCGACCGTCCAGGCGGCTGTGGCCAAGAACCCGAAGGACTGGACGCTGGATGAACAGGAGGCGGTTGCCAAAGACATTGCCAAGAACGGTATATCGTCTATCGCCTACGCCAAGGCGAAGGCCGCCATGGACGCGGGAACGAAGTTCTCGATCAAGCTGACGAACGGCCAGACGCTCGAGTATAAGATTATCGGTATCAACCACGACGACCTCGCCGACGGCTTCGGCAAGGCCGGGTTGACGTTTTGGGCTGTGAATGACGCAATCGATGCCCATCGGATGAATGCAAAGAACTCGACCAGGGGCGTCTGGGAGAAATCTGAGCTGCGCCAGAAGATGAACTCAGGCGAGATCTGGAACCTCATGCCGTCCGATTTCCAGTCCAAGGTGAAATCGGTCAGGAAGCTCACGAACAACGTCAACGGAACCGATAAGAACGCCGCAGTCACGGCTACCTCGGATAAGCTCTTCCTGCTCAGCTATTCCGAGATCGTCCCTACTTCCTATTGGGCATCCAGCTATCCTTGGACCTCCTCTGAAGGGACCCAGTACGAGGCGTTCAAGGGCAAGGTGACGAATAACCATGCAGAGAACGACTGTCTGGCTATTAGTTTCAGATATAAACTGAGCTGGTGGCTGCGTTCGGCATCTCCGACAAACGCCGCGGGCATCCTTTCGGTCAACATAAAAGGCAATCCGTCGCTCAACGACAATCCGCCGCGATTGAATTACGCCCTCCCGGCTTTCTGCTTCTAATCCTTTCAGGCAAAAGACCGTGCTTCAGAAATGGCCCGCGTAATCCTGCGCGGGCTTTTCTTTTGGCGATGCTGCATCGGTGATGCCGTAGCGGCAGTACGTTATGGGTGGGCATTGGGGTTCGGTATGTTTGGCATGGAAGACCCTCAATATTCCGAAAGGATAGACATGGAATAAATGACCGATGCCATGATGCCGTTCTTTACGCTCGCTATCGTCCTGTTTGGCATAGAGACCGTGTTCGACATGTTCTGGCGCGAGCATAAGAAGGCTAAGCGTGAGCGTGAGCGCGAGAAAAAGCGGGAGAAGCGGCGACTGGAATATCAGGACCGCCGTATGGCCAACGATGCCGAGCATGCGAAGGTAACACGCGCGATGCGTTACGACGTGCTTCGCCGCGATGGGTTCCATTGCGTGCGCTGCGGGCGGGGTCGCGAAGATGGAGTGAAGCTGCACGTTGACCATGTGGTTCCCGTTTCGCGCGGCGGTAAGTCGGTTATGGACAACCTCCAGACCCTTTGCGAGGACTGCAACTGCGGCAAGGGAAACAAATACGTTGAATAGGAGAATAGGAGAATCGGCTATGTTTCAAAACGTTCTCGGTTCGGATGGCAGGATGCACCTCGAACGGCAATTCGGCAACCAGAGAATCGACCTCACCACGGGAGACGTCAAGACGGTCACCCCAGGATTCGGAGGCATGAACACCGTCTTCGATGAGGACGGCGTCCATGCCGAAATGCAGATTGGGAACATGCGCCAGACGCTCGGCAAGAACGGGTTCGACTGGATGCTCTAGGTTGGGTTTGCCGCTACAGATCTGTTTCTAATCGTACGGTATGTTGATTCTGCTCTGATGTTATCTTCGGGACGGGCGGAATCATATTGAGCGGGGGTCAGAATGACCCTACTTAATTTTTACGGCTGGCTGGGTTAAGTTTTGGCTTGTGCAAAATCTCAACTCAACGGGCGGCTGCTTATGAACACCTACAAAGACGTGACCTGCAGGGAACAAATCGCAGGACGTGACATCGAATCCGGGGACAAGGAGCTCGGAGTTCGCATTTGGCGAATCATGAGAAAAAAGGGTATGAACCAGAGTTCGCTCTCTGAGGCTTCTGGGGTATCCAAGAACATTATCACTCGCCTGCTGACGGGTCGCAGAATGACCTCCTTCGAGAATATCGAGAGGATCGCCACGGTGCTCGATGTCTCGCTTGACGAGTTCAGGCCACCTGCGCATCGCCCGCGCAGGGAATTTGCGGGTTCAGTCCAGACAAAGCAAGAGGGCAAGGTCGATGCGTCTCGTCCGAATGGCGAGGGCGACCCTGAATCAGATGGCATCAACCTCTACAAATAGGAAGCGATTTCGTGAAGAAGTATTTCGTTCTGGTCAATAAGGAAGGCCTGCCATATATCTCCATCAAACGAGAGCCAAACAACTGCCCGCTCGTCGGCATCTGCTCCGATCTGGCAAGCGCCAAATCGCTCATGAAGGCATTTCTCGAGTCGCGCGACAAGGGGAAAGGCATTAAGCCCGAATAGCGCGAGATGATTCTAATAGCTGTGTTTTAACGGTCGGCCGATACAGTCGACCGTTTTTTATGGCTCCCCTTTCAGGCGGTTCTCTAAAAACCACCAAGTTATGAAGGAATGTGATTGCCGCTGCGGCACGACATATTTTCTCGCTTGACGGAGCCCGATTATGTTCGCCGAGGGAGCGCGCCCCTCGCCTTCTATCGTTCTCTACTGAGAGGATTCATCCAATGGATTTCGTCAACTCCGCATGCGCCCGCGCCGTGGTCGCCAAGAACCAGCTCAAGAACAAGCTCGTGCGTGACTTCCGCGCCGCCAAGGCCGGCGAGCTGTCCGGCCAGGGCCTCATCGAGTACGTCCTGATCATCGCCGTCATCTCGCTCGTCGTCGTCTTCGCCGGCCCCGCCGTCGCAGGCGCCATCCGCAATCAGTTCAACAAGATTGCCACCACCCTGACCACCGGTACCACCTCCGGTTTCGGTGCCTAGTCGCCAAGACTTCGTCTATGCCCGATGGACGGGGCGATCCGTCTCGTCCATCGGGCATATTTGCCCTATTTATCTCCGCTAGAGAGGAACACTCCAATGGATTTCGTCAACTCCGCATGCGCCCGCGCCGTGGTCGCCAAGAACCAGCTCAAGAACAAGCTCGTGCGTGACTTCCGCGCCGCCAAGGCCGGCGAGCTGTCCGGCCAGGGCCTCATCGAGTACGTCCTGATCATCGCCGTCATCTCGCTCGTCGTCGTCTTCGCCGGCCCCGCCGTCGCAGGCGCCATCCGCAATCAGTTCACCAAGATTTCCGAGACCTTGAACACCGGTACCGGTACCGGCTTCGGTGCCTAGTGGCTGAGCTGCTTGCATTTTTCGGCACCGTCCGTTTCCCAAAGACGGCTGGTGCCTTTTCTTTTTAGACAGAGACTGACAGGAGACCCTATGACCGCAATCAATGGAGTAATAGGAGGTATCGGCGCGGCGTTCATCCTTGCCGCTGCCATCTTCTCGCTCGCGGCGAAGAAGCGTGATGCGGAGGAAGTCGATACCGCACAGATCCATGCCATCGAGAACGGTCTTGAGACGGACGCCGAGTGGGTCGAGGAAATCCGCGACGGGGCGTTCAAGGGGCTCGTCAGCCCTTCTGTCGCCCGCGCCGCCTGCTCCGCCTGCGATTTCAGCGATGAAGACCTCGTGGGTATCGAGAAATCCTATAAGTTCTGGGGCGGCCGCGAAGACGGCCGCTTCGATACGGGCTGTTCGGATTGGCTGCTGGGAGTCGGCCTTGTCGGCGGCGTCGCCGCCGGTGCCATCGCCAGCGCCTCGACAGAGCCCTCCTTCGGCTTCTGGGTCGCCACACTCATCAGTATCTGCATCAATGATTTCAGGTACCGCCGCATCGACCTCTACTCCATCGCCTTTCTCGCCCTCTTCGGACTTTTTATGGGCGGCGGCGCGAATATCCCGCAGAGGCTCGCCCAGGGGGTCTGCCTTGTCGTGGTCCTGTATCTGGCAGCTTGCGGCGCGGAAATGGTTTGCGGGAAAGAGGCGTTCGGCCTAGGCGATGTCCTTTTGATCGGAGCAGTGGGCGCATCGGCCGTGTACAGTTCAAACGCCATTCTGGCCGCATGCCTTGCCCTGCTGGCCGAGTGTTCCATTATCCTCGCCGTGCTGAAGATCAGGAAATCGGATACGGCGCTGCCTTTCGCTCCCCTCACCTTCCTACCTGCGCTCGCCTTCGTCTTGGTTGCGTGATGCCATGAAACGTTTTCCAAATTGCCATCGATGTGAAGGACAGTCGCTCGTCGAGTTCGTCCTGTGCGCCCCGCTGCTCATCATCATGCTGTTTGCATTGCTGGACGGGTCGGCCTACTACCGCAGCGCCATGTGCGTGCGCACGGCAGCCACCGAAGCGGCCGCGTTCTACACGAAGCGGCCCGATGCATCCGATGCCGATGTCAAGGCCCATGTACTCGCTTGCGTCAAGGGAACCGAAGGCATCGAGTTCTCCTTCAGCACGGAGGACGCCGGTGCTGCGGAGAGCGACTATACGATGCGCGTCAAGCAGTCCAGCGGCTGGAAGACTGCGGATGTGAAGACCGTTACGAAAAGCAAGGCGTTCACCTGTAAGAAGACCATTAAGACCTTCCTGCCCTCGCTTTTCGGCGAGGGGAATACCGCCACTGCCACGGCGACCGTGGTGGGCAGCTCCTCGGAAGAAGGTGTGCTGCAATGAGATTCCATCGGCTTCGCGGCCAGACGACCGTAGAGTTCGCCTTTGCGGGCATCTGGCTCATCCTTTTGATGATGGCCGTGCTGTGCTTCGGCTTCATCACCTTCCAGAAGTCCTCATTCGACTACCAGGTATCGCATATGGCAGACGAGCTTCCCAGCGGTTGGGAGTCCATGGATGCCAAGCGGGTCGTGAAGAGCTGCGTCGCGGCCGCCTCGGGGCTTTCCGAGGACGATATCGAGGTCAACTCCGCCGAGATCCATCTCGAGGACAAGGGCAGCACCGACCTCGGCAACAGCACCGCAGTGCAGCTCGGAAGCGAGCTGAAGACGACGACCGCCAGCTATCTCGACATCAGCGCCGATATCACCGTCCACCTGGGTCGAGGTATCGGATTTGCGGGTGCCGGTGGTATCCCCTACCGGAGATCCGTCAGGCAGAGCTTCACCGTCGAGCGCCGTTGGGAGGTGGCATAGATGGAACGATTCGGCAAGGGAACCACACGCGGGCAGGCGCTCGTCATATTTGTCCTAGTCGCCGCCGTCCTCGTCATGGTGCTGGGGCTGGCGATCGATGCGTCGGGCGCTTGGTGGAAATCGCAGCGTCAAAACGATGCGATTGAAATCGCCAAGGAATCAGCCCTTTCGCGCAGCAACGAAATCAAGTTCAATGCCACAGACTCGACCCGCGCCCTCGACGAGATCATCTATTCGTCCCTGACGGAGAACCTTCGCGACCTCGGCGGCTCAGAGGTCTCCGTGACCTCGTGGGAGGTACCCGAAACCAAGACCGGTAGCATGAACAGGCTTATCGGAGTCGAGGTCTCGGTTACCGGCACGTACAGGTGCGTTTTCGCCCAGACGTTCGGGTTCGCCTCGGTCCCCGTCAAGAACACCATCACGTTCACCATCAACCCGTATTCATCTACCGAGGTCTGGCGGCAGAACTCCGCCGGCCATGGCTGCAAGCTTGTCAAGTCTGCAGACAAGTCGGTGGGTCAGGAAACCTATACGACGCTCAGCATGGCCTCGGATATCTCCGATGCGCTGAACGATGCAATTAACAAGGGACTCGCGGAACTCTCGTGAGTACCGGAGCCATAAGCGATGAGACAGGCGCTCGCGGCGCCGGAAAGGAACACCATGTTCAACAAGAAGGATAAGGATCCCATTGAGCCTCTGGAGGGCGAGGAGGTCAAGAAAAAGGGATTTCCTGCGTTCGGTCGCAAGAAGGAGAAAGACCCTGCGGCAAAAATCGTGACGCCCGAGAAACGCCGCCGCCAGCTCTCTTGGCTCTGCGGTGCGTGCGCTGCGGTCGCGGTCGGCTCGCTGGCATTTGCGGCCGTGGAGTTCACCGTAGCCCAGGATACGGTCGCCAAGAGCCAGGCGGACATGATCGAAATCGTCGTTCCCAAGGAGACCATCAAGGCGGGAACCCCCATCACCGCCGACATGCTCGAGGAGGCGCAGGTACCCAAGCGCTACGTGCCCGCCGATGCGGCCGATGGGTCGAGCAAGTCCGATCTTATCGGCAAGGCTCCCGTCGGCGACTTGTCGGCCGGCGTGCCGATCTCCATGGGCACCGTGCAGGGTTCGTCCAACCCGTCGTCCATCTCGCTCGCGCTCGCTTCCGGCCATGTCGCGCGAACCTTCTCGCTCGATGCTGCCGCCAGCATGTCGCCGCTGCTCAAGCCGGGTGACTATGTCACCATGACCGCGACCTTCAAGTCCGGCAACGGCTCCACGCAGCAGACCGTCGCCTACCAGAACGTCAAGGTCCTCGCAACCGACGCCACGCTCCAGAGTTCCGACGGCTCTTCGCAGAGTGCCGGCTACTCGACCGTCACCCTTGAGCTGACGCCCGAGCAACTCTCTGAAATCGGCACCGCCGATTCCATCAGCCTCGCCGCCCAGCCGCTCAGTGAGAACCCGAAGGACGATTCCGACCCCGATGCCCTCGATGCGCAAAGCGATAGCGATTCCGGCACCGCGCCTGTCGTGGACGCAGACGATACCCCGGCTGAGGAGTAAACATGCTCGATAAGATGTACGACAACGCCGTCGCCGAGGTCATGTCGCGATGCGCCAACGACCTGCAAAATCAGGTGGCTCTCGTCGGAAAGGTGTCCGACGGCATCGGGCGCCTGCAAGACCGCGCTCTCGCATACGTCAGCCGCTCGCCGGACTTCGAGGACGCGGATGAGGACGTGAAGCGCCAGGCGGCCAAGTTCGTCGTAGACGACCTGTTCCAGCTCGGCCCCATCGAGGAGTTGCTCTGGGACCCGGAAGTATCGGAAATCATGGTCAACTCGCCCGACCAGGTCATGGTCGAGCGCCGCGGTAAAATCACGCTCTCGGACGTTCATTTCTTCGATGAGGAGCATGTCCAGAGAACTATCGCACGAATCGTCTCCTCGGACGGGCGCAGGTGCGACAACCAGAGCCCGCTTTGCGACTGCATGCTGCATCGCGCGGGGGCGCCGTTCGACGGCAGCCGCGTCAACGCCGTGGCCTTCGGTATCGCAAAACATTGGACGCTCGACGTCCGTAAGTTCCGCAACGACGCCCTCACGCCCGAATCGCTTATCGCCAACGGATCCATGGACGAAAACATGGCGGACTTCCTGCAGGCACTCGTCCTCGCACGCATGAACATCGTCATCGAGGGCGGCACCGGTTCGGGCAAGACCACACTGCTCAACGCGCTCTCCAACTTCATCCCCGACGGCCAGCGCATCATCACGGTCGAGGACACCGCCGAGCTCAACTTGGCGAAGAGCCACGTCCTGTCGCTCCAGTCCCGCCCCGCCAACAACGAGGGCAAGGGCGAGATCACGCTCCAGCAGCTGGTCATCAACACGCTGCGCCAGCGCCCCGACCGCATCGTCGTCGGCGAGTGCCGAGGACCGGAAGCGTTCGACATGCTCCAGGCCATGAACTCGGGCCATGACGGCTCGCTCACGACCACGCACGCGAACAATCCCCGCGCCGCCCTCGACCGCCTGCAAAACCTCGTGCAGATGAGCCGAGCAGGCGCGAACATGCCCCCCGATGCCATCATGAAGATCATCACCGAGGCCGTCGACTTCGTGGTCGAGATCAAGCGTCTCCCCGACGGCAGCCGCCGCGTCAACAGCATCTGCGAGGTCTGCGGCATGCAGGGCAATGTGCCTACCGTCGGCTCCATCATGAAGTTCCAGAAAACCGGCGTCGATTCCAACGGGCGCATCAAGGGCGAGTTCCGCCCCACCGGCTCGCGCATCGTCTCCGAGGACCACAAGGAGCGCTTCTACTCCAACGGAGTCGAGATCAAGCCCAGCTGGTTCGATAACGGAGGGTTGTGGTAGCAATGGACCAGACCGTAGTCACCTATTTCTTCTACGGCGTCACGTACGTCCTGATCATCGCGGTGCTGACGCTGTGCGTCATGGCGCTTCTCGTCTCCAGGCAGCTGCGCGTCCTCTCCGAGCGCCGCAACGTCTACCATGAGGGCGAAGAGGTTTCCAGGAAGAAGCATTCCAGCATCCTCGTCGAACTCCGTGAGGTCGCACGCCAGCATATCGAGGGCAGCGGCGTGAAGTTCTCCTTGAACGAGTTCATGAGCATCTGGGCGGCCTGCACTGCGGTGCCGCCCCTGCTCGGCATCGTCATGGGTATGAACGCGCTTGTCGTCATGCTGCTCGCGGCATTCGGAGCGTTCCTGCCGCTGTTCTTCCTGTCTGCCAAGAAGAAGCACAGCGAGAAGCGATTCGAGGAGCTTCTGGGTCAGACCATGCCGCTCATCTCGGCAAACCTTCGCGGCGGCGCGATGCTGTCGCAGGCAATCCGCCCCGTCGCGGAGAACATGGACGAGCCCATCAAGAGCGAGTTCGAACAGCTCCGTCGCGATATGGACCGCGGCATGCCCGTGGACAAGGCTCTCGACAAGCTGGCCGAGCGAAACAAATCGGCCGACCTCAAGCTGTTCGCCTCGGCTGTCCGCGCCCAGATGCGTACCGGCGGCTCGCTCGCAGACATCGTCGACTCGGTGGGCAACACCATCCAGCAGCGCTGCGAGATGCGCCAGATGGTGCGCTCCCGCACCTCGCAGGCGCGTTTCACGGCCATCCTCATGGTCTGCGTGCCGCCCGCGCTGGGACTTGTCTTCTATATCGGCAACGACATGTACCGCGAGTTCTATTCGAGCGCCATGGGACTGGTCGTCATTTGCATCTGCGCCCTGCTCGAGGTCCTCGGCTATTTCATCGCCAACAAGATGCTCGACATCAAGACCGACTAGGAGTGGTTCATATGATCGTAGACGGAACAACTATCGGCCTTATCGGCGCGGGGTCGCTCGCGGCGGGTCTGGGCACCACACTCGCGGTGCAGAAGAAATTCGACATCACCGTACGCAACATCAACCAGAAGACACTCAAGCAACGCAGCGAGGAGATGCAGGACCGCTTCAAGTTCGGCCAGCCGTTCCAGGGGTCTGCCCTCTTCGGTGCCATGTCGCGTGAACAGGAGGAGCGCCAGCGAGATGCAATCAAACGCTCGGGCCTTAAAATCTCGGCGCTGATGTTCTGGGCCTCCAAGATCATCTGCATCGCCGTCGGCATCATGGTCGGCGTGCTTATCGGCACCAAGCTGAACGGACTTGCGACTGTCGCGGCTGGCGGTCTGGGCGGCATGGTCGGGTATATCCTGCCCGAGCTCTACCTGCTCCAGAAGCGCCGCGAATGGCGCAATAACATCGAGCGCGATCTGCCCAATGCGCTCGACCTCATGTCCATCTCGATGGCCGCAGGCTCAACGTTCGACGATGCCGTGCGCACAGTGGCCGAGAACTCCGAGGGAGCGCTTGCCGAGGGCTTCCGCGACGTACTGGCCAACGCCCGCTTCATGGATATCACCGATGCGCTCAAGCAGTTCGCCTCCAATGCCGGCGTGCAGCCGCTCACCATCTTCGTGGCCTCCCTTATCCAGGCACGCCAGACCGGAGCCGAGTTCGTCGAGGTGCTCGAGAATCAGGCTCAGACGGTGCGCACGTACCGCCGGCAGAAGCTGGAGGAGGAAATCAACAAGATCGGCACCAAGATGCTCATCCCGATCATCTTCCTGATCTTCCCCGCCCTGTTCGGTGTGCTTCTGTCGCCTGCGGCCATGTCGGCTATCCAGGCTATGGGCAGCCTGTAGGGAAGGGGGTTTCAGATGCTCGATGCTATTGAATCGGCTCTGCTCGTTCTTCTCGTTGTCTTGCTGGCGTTTATCTGGCTCGTACCTATCGCCGGCAAATGGAAGGTCTATGGGAAGCTCTGTATGCCCGGCTGGTATTCGATTGTCCCGGTCTTTGCCGACTACAAGCTGTGCGAGCGCGTGCATCGCGGCGATGGGAGCAAGACGTTCCTCATGGCGTACCTCATCGTACTCATTTGCTCGTGGGTGTTCTGCTGGGTCGATACGCTCGGCTGGGTGCTTGCATTGGTTCAGCTCGTGATGAATATCATCGTGCTTAACGACCTGTCCCATGCCTTCGGGAAGGAGACCGGCTATACGATCGGGCTTGCCATCTTCGGTTTTGTGTTCTGGACGATGCTGGGATTTGGTTCCAGCGAGCCTGTTGGCCTGGATGACGTGGTCGAATAGGGCCGAGGCGGTCCAGCGTGATGTATTGCGGGTCCTTTCGGGGACCCGCTTCGGTTTTGGGTGGATGTGCATCGAGAGTGGGCACGTCTCTCTAAACGTCTCTCTAAATGCTTAAGCTATCTACCTGCAATTTCAGTATTTCTCTCTAAAGTACTCTCTAAGGTTATAGAGATGGGTCAATGACCTTAGAGAGACGAGAATAAGAAGGAAGAGGAGAAGGATAAAGAGAACTTCAGGGGTCACTCGGGAGAGAACAATGATAAAGAAAATAATAACAAGCTGCTTTGCTGCGGGGCGCCCTTCGGAGCGCCCTTTGTTTTGCTAGGTGGTTTACGGGGAGCTTGTTAGTGAGGCTACTTATGTCCCGCGTAGGTCGCAGGCGTGGTTGGAGTCTGAAAATTGTAGAAAGGAATGAAACTGCCCCCGAAAGGACGCTCATGAAAAGCTATGTCGAGCCGCTCAATGCCGAGGAAGCGCTGGAGGTTCTCAAAAAGTACGGCATCCCGTGCGATAGTGCCCAGCCGAATGGAGACGGAGCCGTCAAGGTGAATCGTAGTGACGGCATTGTCACCTGCTCGATGCCCGATGAACTCGCCGCCGCGCTCGGATCCGCTGCGACCAACGCACTGGAAACCCATAAAGCATTTCGCTTGGAGGCAATCCGCAGCTATCTCGGGCCAGCGTTGGAGAACAAGGATTGGATCTACAATCTCGAAAGTACTATGACCATAATCCCCTCCCTAAACGAGAATGGGGAACTCCAAGGAGTGCTTTCCTGCTATGGCGACTATCATGGTAACTATCCTGATGCATTTGCAGAATGCATTTTTAAAGGCAACCTGCCCGACTCTGCGACGCTTCTAGAAGAATTTCTGGATTCGCCAATCAAGAGGATGTCTCTTTCTGTAGAGAACGTCGTCCAGCGGCCGCCGCGCGATTTGACATCTCCCGTCAACGATTCGGAGTTTCAAGAAACCATCGAGCAGGCTCTCAGCAATATGGAATGGTTTCAGGCTCTCAATAAATTTGAGTGCCGCATTGACCTAAGCGATGACAGGCCTATAGGCTATCAGCTTGAACGCGACGGTTGGACCCTAGGCAACGAGCAGAGCATGACACACGCGCTTAGCGTCAGCGAAAATATCAAGAGTTACACTCGCCCCTTGACTGTTTCAGGAGCCGTTGAGGTTCTTAGAAGGTACGGCTTTCGGCAAGATTGGGCAAAATCACAAGAAAAGTTCGGTACCGTTGATATTTACTTCGGTCATGAGGCCAAACGGGTCGAAACCCCGATGGAGCTCGCCCATCTGTTCGGCGAAAAGGCAGTCTCTGCGCTTGAAGCACATGAAACTTTCCGCAGCCGAATCCTCAATGAAGTCATTAACCCCTGTCTTAACGAGTATCCTGAACATGCTATCTATAATGTAAAAACCGGTGAAACATTTATCGCTGAACCCTCCGCCTTCCATTTTTACGGTTTCAGGTCAGCCGTCGTACCCCTTCAGGAACTTCTTGATCGTTACGGGTTAGGGCAACTGTTAAATGCACGTTTCGGCTATTTTGATAAATTCGGTGACAATCCCTCCGGGACAACTCTCATCGAAGATGGCCCGGCCGTTTTTGCAGAACACGAAGGTTGTTCTGATGTGGTTGCATCTGCAAACTATTTGCGTTCAGTGAATGCAGTTCTCGACAAGATGGAAATTGAGGCTATCGAACATTCTCCAGACGGATCGCCGGATTTCAATGCCAGTGGATGGTGTATCGGGGACAGTGAGCATATCGCCGAGGCTTGCGAACGAGTCGGGATCGATATCGATTTCTCTCGCGCGTCCGAGCCGGAGGAATCTTTGGACGATATGGCGCAGGCGGCCGAATCTGCTCTCGAGGATGTAGATGGATACACGCGGGGCGCACCCGAAGAGGAAATACTGTTTTAGGAATAAGAATAATAACAAGGTGTTTTGCTGCGGGGCGCTCATTTGGAGCTCCCCTTTTGTTTTGCGGAAGGCTTTCAAGGTGCTTTGCGTGTAGCGGTGTAGTTCGGTAGGCGTATGGTTCAGTAGCCGCGTAGCGAGGGGGTACGGCTAAGCGGATGGTCTACTTCTGTCCCGTGCGAGATGGAGGGATGGCGGGGCCTGAGAATCGAGGGAGGAAATGAATCCCCTTGATTTAGGAGATGAGCCGGATGGGTTCTCAAATCACTAAAATTCCCTCTATCTGCGGAGACCAATACCCTGGTATCGGATATCAGGTGGATTGCGGCGAGTATGTCCGCGTTGCGATGGCGTGGCCTTCTGCTTCTGCTGGGGGCTGGCGCAGCCTCACCATGGAGGTACCGAAAAAGCTCAGTCTCGAAACTGAGTTGAACGGTGTTTCGGTGGAGACGCTCTTGAAATCCGCAGGTGAGCTATTCGAAGATAACGACCTTGATGGGTTCAGGCAGTTCGAACAAATACTTGAGGAAAAGTTGCCCAGTACGGTCGTACGGCTATTTGCCCGCTATGCGCCCGTCGATTTGACCCACGCGGGCAACGCGGAGGCATGTCGCGCTGAAATCGAGGAATTTCTCGGTGGAGATATTCCCGAACTCGAAACTGGGGACACGGTAATAGCATCTGGGAAATTCCGCGCCGTACTTGTGCCTGTGGGCTCCGATCCCGTTGCCATTGGAATCGACAGCGGGCAAGACATTATGAATCACGTCGGGGGCTTCTTCAACGAGGCTACGGGAAACATGCCCTGCGATAGGGGTAAGGGAATCGTGCCGTTGGATGTCTTTCCATTCAATGTCTCGATATACGTCAATGGTAGGACTATCTCTCCTAATAGGTCTCTTTCCGTCCCTCAGCCTAACTGTCAACCTAATCGTGCCTTCTACGCAACCGAGAGCATGGAAAAAGAAGGCTGCCGTTCTTCAGTTGATGGCAAACCCGTGGTCGCCGGTCTGCCCATGTCCGTGCTTTACGGAAATATCGTCGTCAATGGCTTCAATCCCGACCGCGCTTGTGACAGGTCTCTCACTGATGGCGAGATGATGGATGTCATGAGTTACTTCCAGCGCGAGAGCCCCCGCGGCAGCGGGCGCGAAGTCGCCCTTATTGTCCAAAACGGACTGTATAGCGAGTTGAGGGAGTCGCTTACTCATGACTCCCCTAGCTGTCCAGATGTCCAAGGCAAGTGCGATAGCAGCGAGTCGATTGATGACCTTATGGCGCAGGCGGCCGAGGTTGCGGACGATGGCGAGATGAGCCTTGAGGTCAATCTGGACAACACAAATCGTTAAATGCGAATTATCGAGGAGGAAACTATGTCCATAGAGAGTGGCCATGTCGGAACAAACGCCCCTAAAGTTGATGAGTGGCGCGATGGGATGGTCGAGCAGGTTTCGGAATACATGGATATCATCAAGGATATGGATGCAGAGAAGGCGGTCGGGGCTGATACAGCGCTTGCCGAGGCATTCGAATCGATTCAGGACAACTCAACCGATGCGGTAATGGACATGTTGGACGTCTATGCGCACTCCGACACTTCGGGTCGTTCGGCTATCGCCGAGGTGTTCCATGCACTCACGTGCGCAACTTTCGACTACTTCCTCACGCAGGCATCGGATGCATGCCAGCATACGCTCTGCTTGGTTGAAGGCGAATCGCTCGATGACCTCATGGAACAGAAGGTCGAGGACTATCGCGCTGGCAGGCTTGAAACCTACAGCATCGATGAGGTAAGGGCGCATTGTGGCTTGTCCAATGACGAGCACTAAGGGATGAGAATAATAACAAGCTGCTTTGCTGCGGGACGTCTGTTGGGTCGTCCCGTTTATTTTGCTGAGTGTATGGCGGAAAGCCTTGTGGGCGTGTAGCTCGGTAGCCGTGTAGCGGCGTAGCGGCGTAGCGAGGTTGGTCAGGCTACTTGTGTCCCCAGGCGGGGTGTAGAGGTAGCAGGCGTTTATGTTCGAGATAGATTGTCCGAGCGTGAATGGGAGCTATCTATGGCCAAGAGAACCTATGGCAAATATTCCGGTAAAAGCCCGACTGAGAAGCTGACGGATGCACGGCAGGCGCTATTCGATGCGCTTCTGGCGGATATGGAGCGTGAGGGTTCCCGATGGGTCAAGGAGTGGTCGTTCCCCCATCCGCCTATGAACGGCGTGACCGGCAAGGGTTATGGGCCGCGAAATACCGCTATGCTCATGTACGCCATGAGGGACGGCGGGTTCAGGGACCCGCGATTCGCCACGTTCAAAATGGCATCGGATAAGGGGTGCCACATCATCAAGGGATCGCATGGCTATCCTATCGAGCGCTGGAAACGCATGCTCGTCAGCAAGTCGGATCCCTCTGCCCGACTCAAGCAGCCCAAGACCCAAGAAGAATGGGATATCGCGCTCGCAAATCCCGATTATAAGGCTGAGCCGCGCTGCGTTGGCACGTTCACTGTGTTCAACGCCGAGCAGATGGAGAACACGGAAAACCTCATCTCCGTCGAATGTTTCAAGTCTATCGAGCCCGACCGTGTTGCCGATGGTCTTGTCAAGGCGTCACCCTGCCCTGTTGTAGAGACCCCGAACGATGAGGCGTTCTACCTGCCCGGCGCAGACAAGATTTACGTCCCGCAGCGCAACCAGTTCACGAACGTCGAATCGTTCTGCCGAACGCTGCTTCATGAGATGGGGCACGCCACGGGCCATCCGAGCAGAAACAACCGCGAGCAGTGCGGACTGAAGCAGGATCGACAGAAGTACGCCTTCGAGGAGCTCATCGCCGAGCTCTCGAGCGTGTTCACCGCGAACGCCATCGGTCTCGACCTCCGCAACGTCGACGACGATAAGCCCCTTGCCGCCAACGAAGTCGATGCAATGGCGAACTCTGCCGCCTACCTCAAGAGTTGGTCCCAAGAGTTCAAGGATCCGGGCGGCGAGCTGCTGAAGGCCGCATCGCGGGCGAGCAAGGCGACCGATTACCTCGTGGAAGACTGCTTCATCCCGAAGCTCGGCAAGGACTACTTCAAGTCCATGGAACTCGCCAACGAGACGGTTGTGGAAACCGATATGGACCAAGGCGGCGAATTCGAAATCGAGCAGGACGGCGGGGAGTTCAGTCTTGATGATCTGTGTGCATCTAAATGCGATGAGGCGGATATTGCCAACGGTGACGATTGCGCGGTAATGACGTCATACTGTGAGGAGGAGCGTTAGACATGAACGATGGCCTGAACATCAATTCGTTTGACGAGCTGAAGGCCGCGCTGGACAGCGCCCTGCGCAATGGCGCGGTGTTACCTGAGTCGGCAGATTACCTGATGGAGCGATTCGATGTACTCTGCATCGATATCGATAACGTGTTCCTCGCCATATCCGCCAATGACATCAAGGAGGAATATCCGAATCTGTCACTCGATGAAGCCCATGAAGTGCGCGACAACGCCAACGAGAACCTTTGGAACTCGGGTGGATATGACGACATCAACGATGTGGCTTGGGGCAAATCAATACCGAGGTCAAGTGCGTGCGGGGTTCGCATCAGGACTCGCATTGCGAAGAGACAAGTCTCGACGACCTTTCTGAAGCGTATGTCGATGAGGGCGCTTGCCAAGAAGGCGGCGACTCGCGCGATACGGAGGGCATCCCGAGGTAGATGCTACTTCTGTCCCCTGGGACGACTCGGGCGGACAGGGCTTCATGCTAGTCAGTAAGTTATCAATTCGCGTGATGGAGGAACCATGAGCGAGCAGAACAACATGAACAAGGGCAAGGTCCGTATCGATTTCCCCCCGAAATGGGTGACCGCCGAGAAGGCCAATGGCGAGCCGTACACCATCTCCAACGGCAAGGGCGAGTCTTGGCCTGCCGTCAAGTGCACCCTTCCGAGCGGCACCAAGGTCGATGGCAAGGACCTCTCCGGCTTCAGCTTCACCACGTTCCAGAAGCCGTGGAACAAGACCGATATCGAGGCCGGCAAGGGCACGGGCGTCTTCGTCAATGCCGATCGCAATGTGAGCCTCTTCAAGTACGACCAGGACGGCCAGCGCCACGATGAGTCCGTCGAGCCGCAGAAGCTCTCCGATGCCGTCGAGACCGCCCGTGCGGAGTACCGCGAGCAGCACCAGAGCCACGACCGATCCCAGGAGCAGGAGACCGGTCTCGATGAGCTTTGCGAGCAGAAGACCGCCGAGGCCAGTGAGCGCGATGGCGGCTCTCAGGATCGCAGCGCCCAGAACGTCCAGCGCTAATCGCCGATAGCCATTGGATGCGGGGAAAGACGGAATTCCGTCTCTCCCCTTTTCTTTTGGCGCAAAGGCTACTTTCGTCCCCTTTGCGGCGTGCGCGGGACCTCAAAAGTACGCTGGGATACATCAGAAGCCTAGAGAGATGGAGTAGCTATGTCTGAGGATAAGCCGAGCATTGCCGAGCTGTATGAGTCCGGCGGTCTGGATATGTGGCTCGTGAACAAAATTGCCCACAACGAGCTGGATAAACGTAAAGGCAATGCCCGTAGCTCGGTATATGCGCTCGCATCCGAAAACATCGACTGCTATACCGATTCCAGATGCAGCGAAATAATCGAGAACTATGCTGCTGTCCTCGATTCTCAATTGACTGCCGAGGATTGCGGCGGCGGCAAGATTTCCCCTGAGTTCATACTAGGTTCTGCTATCGCTCTTGGTGCGGCATCTCAAGCTCGAGCTGATATTGAATATTTCGATCAGGAGTTCAAGTCTCGAGCCTTTATTGAGCTTTCTGATCTCGGCATGTCTGAACTGCAATCGAGCTGTCGTGATGCGGATGAATATGCGCTTGCCGGAGTCAATCCCGATAGCAAGTTCCCCATCGGTTTCGTCTCCGTTCAGGATGTAGCGGATACGGTCAACGAACTCGGCTCCGAGCATATGAAAGAGACGCTCAAACCTGCCGCCCTCGAGAAGGTAGCCGTTAGTCTTGCGGAAGCAGAACAGCGCATCGAACGGGACGATCTCGCCGCGGGGATCGCATTCAACGCGGGGCTGGAGATGGGATATATCGAGGACAAACGAGGGGAACAGGGTCTCAATGATATCTGTTCGGCGAAAAGCGAGGAAGCTGCCCTTATTTCTGACGGTAATGAGGTCGAGCGCGTAGGAATCGAAAACGAAAAATAAGGAGGACGATATGAACGGTGGGTCTTGCAGCCTCTATATCGAGGGCAAGGGAAAGGTCTCCGTCAGTATCGGCGGCAGTCCGAGTATGCCCAGCATCAGTTTTACCGGACTTCACGGACACGGAGCCGTCGGCTACAACACCGCTCGCGTGTGCGAGAAGGCAGCTATCCGCTGCGCCCTGCGCAGCGCCGGCTTCGATATCCCTAGGGCCAGCATTCGCATCGACGTCGACGAGTCTGCCCACGAGTTCGGACACATGTGCATCGAGAACGCCTGCGCCCAGGGCATCGCCATCGCGAGCGGTCAGGCGGAGATGCCCGAGGGCGGTCGCGTGGATGCCACTCCAATCAAAATCGACGGGTCTACGCTTCGCCTGGAGCCGATCAAGGGCGGCAGCGAGCGCGGGCTGGATGAACTTTGCGACGAGAAGCAGGCCGAAGCGGATTTGGCCGAGGGGACGGCTGACCGCGATGGGCAGTTCGAGCATAAGGAGAGCGGACGATGAGCAAAATCGGAAACATCAGGGTTGACGTCGCAGCAAGCGATGCGGCCTATTACGCTTACGCCCCGCATGACAGCATTACCCTGCCGATGGCGCCTGATGACCTGCAAAAGGTCATCGACGAGGTGACCTATTTCGGCAGGCACGACTATGCCATCGAGGATATTCGGACTTCCGGCAAGTTCGACAAGTTGCACTTCGCCGAGGACGAGCGCGTGGACCTGCGGGCGCTCAACGCCATGGCGGAGTGCGTTAAGAGAAATCCTGACCTCGATTATGATGCCGTGCGCGACTACTGCGACAACTTCGATGTCCCGGTCGACCCGCTCATGGTCGGCAACGTCATCATGCAGGCCGATGAGATGCCGTTTTGCGGCTATTCGGTCGCTGTCGATAGCGAGGCTTCGCTGCCCAGCGACCTGTGGCGGGCATACGGCCTCACGCTCCTCGACCAAGCCAGCGAAGAGCTCGAGTCGTGCGTGAACGACAATCGTCTCTCCCCTGCCTCGAAGGCCAGCCTCTTGAACATCGGCGAGTTGCTCGGCAATGTGCCTGCCGAGGCGCTGGGTGC
This sequence comes from uncultured Collinsella sp., assembly GCA_902466395.1. Classification (GTDB taxonomy): domain Bacteria; phylum Actinomycetota; class Coriobacteriia; order Coriobacteriales; family Coriobacteriaceae; genus Collinsella. Next base: position 126,094 of record CABQQR010000001.1, on the reverse strand, counting down.
CAGGATGTCGGCTGGCGGGGACGTGTGTCTCGGGCATAGCGGTTATTTCGACCGCAACTCCAATGAGGTCGACTTGATGAAATTCGATTTGGATGAACTCGAGCAGGCGGCTTTCGAGGGCGACCGCGATTTCGCGGCCGACCGTATCGTCGTCTATGCCGAGGATCGCGAAGCTGCCGATCTGGGACTCAATATCTCCCTGCCGCTGACACTGCCGATGGATGCCGCCGAGCTCGAAGGCACCCTCAAGGACATAGCGGAAATGGAGGGGGTCAATGCTGGCGAGCTCGTCATGTGCGATTATGAACTTCACGGGCGCTTCCGTGAATATTCCTGGCATGATTTCGGTTCGGACGATTCAATTGCCGATATGAACCGTTTCGCGCAGATTGTCGTGGACAACCCCGAGCTCAGCGTCGGGGAGCTCTTCTACTACAATGACGACCATGAGATCTATGACATCGACGCCATCATCGAGTCCGCTGAGAAGATGATTGCTTCGCAGGGGGCGCCAGATGGGGATTTGTGCCTCGATAACCTCGCTGAAGCGAAGGACGATGAGGCGGAGATGGTCAATGAGGGTATCGGGACTATCGGCGCCGACGCTCTTGCGGGCGGTGAACGATGATGGATACGATTCGCGCCGTGCTGGTTCCCGTTAATGCCGAATGCCGCGAAGTCGAGCTGCCGGTCGATGAGAATGGGAGCTGTGGCGCCGCACTCAAGGGAATTGTCGGCGAGCGGGCCGTCAATGTATCCCAAGAGCTGCCCGACAAGTCTTTGGGAGATGCGGTCTGCGTCTATGTCAATGCTGAAGGGCGGGCGGCTTGCCCCGCCAACCGTGCAATCTGGGCCACCCAGGAGATGGCGGACGAGGATCTTCAGTCCCCTTTCACTGGCCAGACCGTCGTGGCGGGCGACCCGGCCGATGTGCTGTACGGCGATTTCGTCGTCGTGGGCTATGACCCGTATGAGGGAACGGAATGCTCCCTTTCCGATAAGGAAGCGCAGGACGTCGTCGATTTGTTCAGCGGTCGCGGCGGCCCGTGCTCGGGCGTGTCGGCGCTCGGCTATATGGAATGCATGAAACCCGACCCAAAGCTCAGGGAGCAGGACGAATGGAACAACGAGTCCTCGCAGATCGATGAGTTCATCTGCTATAAGAAGGACGAGGCGGCACTGTACAACCAGCGCCTCGAGGACGAATATTCCAACTCGTACGACGATAGCTGGCAGAACTCGTACGACGATACGGAGTGGTAGCCATGGGCGCCGTGAGCTACGGGCAGGCCGGGTACGTGGGCACCTCCATGAGCGTCCGCGCCCGGGCGGCATATGAGTCGGGCGAGATGCCGATGTCGAAGTGGACGCGCAAGGCAATCATCTTTGCCATCAAGGATTACTGCGATGATTTCGACCTTGCCTACGATTCTAAAATCGAGTCGATGACCCGCGCACAGCTGGCCGATACCTATCTCGAATATAAGTCCTGGCACCATACGGGACGGTTCGCACGTGGGACCGAGTTTTTCGGATTGGATGAAGATGCGGTCTGTGCGGACTTCCCCGAGATGGGACCAGATCAAGTTACCGGGCGAGATGAGATTGGAATAGACGGATTACTTGAAGCCAAAAGCGTAGAGGCGGGGCTATCGGAGGAAGTCGGGCTAGTGAGGGAGTCAGGCTGCCGGTAGGCGGATTTGTAGGGATCTGCCCCCTACAACCTCCCTTGCTTTCGGAGCAGGTCTTCTAGAATCTCACAGATTTTCTCGTTTTTAGCCTGCTGTTCCCTCTCGAACTCCTGTTTATAGTATTGTCGAGGTCTGGCTCCCATGTGCTGTACTGTTCGGCAAACTTTCTGCGCGACATGAGGTCGAGGATTAGGTAGACGATATAGGCGATTGCCAAAAGAGCGATTACCGCTATGAGGATGTAAGCCAACGAGTTCCTCCAAGTGAATCTTATTTCGAGCACATTCTAGCAGTTTCGGCAGGTTGCGGAAGGCACGGGTGTTGCCGCTGCGGCAAGTCCGAGCGGGGCGATGGCTCAATTAGTATCCTCGGGAATAATCGCCAGAGCTAGCGGAGGATGATATGAAATTCAATCTCAAAAGGTATATCTCAAGCCCTGATGCCCTCAGGGGAGGGCTTCTGGCCAGTCTCTTCGGGCTGCTACCGACGATCGGGTTGGGTGCCGAGTACCTCTTTATAAATGTCACCCATGGCATCGATTTCGCCACGGGCGGCCGCCTAGGTGAAGGACGAATCTCGGGTATGATTTCCGTTTTGAACATCAATACCCTATGGCTTCCGCTCACGGGGTTTCTTTTGCTCTTTCCGGCAGTGAGGAATAACAAGGCGGCGAGTATCACGATCGCCTGCCTTCAGGCTGCCGGTGCCGTCATCAACATCAACCGCGGCTTGGACACGCAGGCGTTTCTCGAACTGATTATCGCCGCGGTCGCGGTGTTGGGCATTTCGAATTACACTGCCGCTTCTAATGACTTGGGGGATATCGATGAGTAACGGCAACGATAAGAATCTCGCAAAAGACCCATATAAAGACATTTCCTTCTCGCGCCGCGGGTTGTTCGCGGCGCTGGCGGTCGTTGCCGGCCTCGGCGCGGTGCCGGCGCGGTCTGCCATGGCAAAGGAACTGTGGTTTCGCGGGGAGCACATCAGCCCGCAGCCGAATTCGTACTATTTCGGCGGCTGCTTCACATCCGGTGACTATATACACTGCGTCACGCATCCAGACCGAACACAGGGTGCGAACAACTATGGCCGCGGCTTCGCCCACGGATGGACAACCTGGGTCGCCGCCGATAGGTTTACCTATCAAGGCTGGGATAGCCCTTATCTCCAAGCGCTTGGCTACTCCCTGTGCCTGCTCGTCGAGTGCGACTACTCCAACGAGTTGTACGACCATATCAAGGCACACCCCTATATGGCCTGCGCGGACATCAACCGCCAAACTGCGAAACGCCTGTGGAAGAACATTAATGCCGATGATAACCGCGGCCAGCTCTTCCTGAATGGCAAATGGCTTTCGAATTTCCATGGAGACATGCTCGATACGGATGCGGGCGCTGGGGTAAGTCAGAATAACGGACATTGGTATATCGTCGGATACGACGACTATTCCTATGAGAAGCCGGAACTGTTCATGCGCCGCGGCGCGGCCGAGGCCGTCAATACGTTCCATGCGGAGGTGGATATCCTCAATGTCATGAGAGACAACGATGATGGACGGTCGGAGTACGAAAAAGACCTCCGCCAAGCCACGGGCGGCATCGATATCGATACCGAGGCCATTCGAATCGACAACGATGTGACGCTGTACGGCGGCATCTTCTCGCTTGCGCCGCTCACCATGCCCGATGCCCGCGTCGATCTCGGCCAAGGCGTCTACGATGCCAGCGGAAATCCAATCACAAATTATGACAACGAACGCGCTCTGGTCTTCTGGGAAGATTACGACGGCGTCAACCAGCTGTTCATGTTCAAGCCCTATCTCGAGGACGGCGTTGGGACGTTTACCTTCGCCCTGGCGAATCTCGCCGGACCAAAGTTGGTCCATACCCTCAACAACCGCTGGCATGCCGACGTCAACCAAGCATGGAAGAACGGAAGCATGGAGTCCGGTACCGCCGTCATTTACGACATCCGCCAGTCTTCCGGCAGGGAGAACTCCTGGTGGGTATGCCATGAGCCGGCCGAGACCAGCGAAACCAACCATAAATGCTATTTCATTACCTCCGATGCCGACGGCCAGCGCCTCGATACGGACGGAGCAACTGGCAATCGTGGCGCTGTCCGAGTCTGCAGCTATGCCAAGCCAGGCGAATGGGGCTCCCAGAAGAATGCCCAGTGGAAGCTCATAGAGGGCCGATGCAGTGGTTATGTGAAGAATAGCAAGCCTACCGCCCGTATCGGCGACGAGGTAGAATGCGTCGGCTTTATGCCGGACTCCAATGAGACCCCCACCCTCACCCCCTCCGGTTGGGCCCATAACGTCACGAATCGAAAGGAGCTCCCGCCGCAGCCCATGTACCGCTGGTACGTGACACGCGACGTGGTGGATATCCCCGACGATAGCGATGCCGTCATCATGGCCCACTGCTTCGTCTCCACGTGGGGGAAGCAGACCGAAGCGCCAGCACACCGCCATATCGGATTCCCGCACGGCGGGCATTCGGTCTACAACCTCGCCCTCCATGTGGAAGGTTCGCAGTTTGGCGGGTCTATCTGCTATGCGGCGAGGCCTTGGGATTCCTCCACTTGGGTCACCGGCGCCGACGGTCAGGAAATCTGCGGCTCCCCTATCGCCGAGGTGAAGATCTGGCTAACCGGCGAGCTCGCGGAGAACTATGACCTCTGTTACCGCTCCATCCCGCTCGATGGTAAGTGGACAGATACCGTCTATTCCTGCGGGCATTCCGATAACGACGGGTCTTCCGCGCCATCGTGTGGCAGTACGGGCTCGGCGAAGATGTGCGGTCTCAACGTGCATCTCATCCGCAAGCCGCGCGGGGCTCGCGTGGTCAAGGAGTTCTCCTTCGATGATACGATCGAGGTCACAGAGAAAATCGCCAGCGGTGACGATGCCGTATGGCTGTGGTCTGCGGCCATGATGGGCATCACAACCGTGAATGCGGACGAGACACGCGTCTGGACCGACCGTATGCTCGGCACCGTCGTGGTCGGTACCGGTATGCCGAAGACCCCAGGTGACCACGAAGACGATGACAATCCGCCGACCCGATTGCAGTCTGTCGTCCACTTCATGCTGGTTGACACGCTCGGCGATACGCAGGAGGTGCATACGGTCTACATCAACCTCAACAGCACCTTCTCAACAAAGGGGAACCAAGGCGAATTCTCGGACGCACGCGCGGCCATCGAGCAGGTCATGCGTGACGAGGGGCAGGACATGAGCCTGCTCGACAGGTGCCTGGACGGCTGGTATGAAGGTGACAAGGACTGCTCGGACCCGAGCATCTTCCAGGGCGGGAAGTACGTCGGCAGGAAGGTCAACGGGGATCTGTACCTGTGGACGAAGGTCATCATGGGTCAAGCATGGTTCCTGAAGGACGGCTGCTCCAAGGAAAACGTAATTTATCGCTCTCCCCGATTCCTCAAGGGAACTGCGTATAAATTCCCCGATAGTCTTATCGATAAGGAGCTCGAGCCGACCTGCAACCTCAACGAAAAGTTTGGCACCGACCCCTCCACCGGCTTCACTGGGTGGCATCTCGATAAATCTTTGAAGGACGCTGCCGTAGACAGTTATGTCGTCGCCGGGTCCGTGACATCATTTTACGGCCGCAACCGCTGTACCCTGCGCACGGAGTACGCACCCGGCTCCGTCGAGCTCGATCCTAGCTGGGACATGAGGGTGCTGCCCGAGGACGGCGCCGAGGCGCACCCCGGCTTCATCCCCGTGTTCGAAGAGCCCAAACATAAGGGCTACGACCCCAAGGGCAAGGAGTTCGAGCTTGCGGCGATTAACGACTCCGGCGAGGGCCACACGGCCTATTACTGGGACGAGCTCGCCCGAATCACGGTGCCTGCGACCGCGTACCGCAACATCGGCGGCGGGCAGTGGCGCACGTATAAGTGCGAGGCGTGGCTCAACGCGGGTGAGGCGAACGCTGCGGCGAAGGCTTCGGAGACTTCCGAGGCGGGCATCGCGGGACGCTCGCGCTCCCGCGCTCGTGCCGCAAGCGCCGTCAAGATGACTGCGGATACCGTGCGCTACATCCGCTGGACCGAGGTCATCTCGGACGGCGTGGTGGGCGTCAGGAGGAAGTAAATAAGTGGGCGGAGATTATTTCTCTGCCCACTTATCATCTTAATTATCTGCTTCGTAATCCTTCGCGGGTATCGTTTCAACCGAATCCTCTTCAAGCTCTTCTGTTGCTTCGGAAAGTCCGGGGTGGCCGACGCGGAGGTTTGTCGAGATTCCCGTCCAAGTGCCAGATTCATATTCCGCGCACTCGCACTCTAAATCGTAGTTGTGCGCAATCTCTTCGTTGGAGAGAAGAGCTTTCCTGATTGCCGGTACGTCCTCGATAGCTGATTTCCAAGCGGTCTCATACCCCACATCTACATACTGGCAGGAGATATAGGTACGTTGATTCTTTACCTGTCGCCATGGTATCTCAGGAAACAGTTCCTCGTACTCGTTAGTCTTGAAGTGCGAAACCAGTACGCCAACTTGGCTCAATGAGAACAGAATCGAATCTCGGATCATTCGATTCTGTTTCCAAATCTCATTGCTGTAGCCAATGCCATCGAGCTTCGCGATGACGTCATCGCATCGCTCAAGAATAGTTTGATAATTGGAAAGGTCCCGTTCGTTCATAAAACCTCACGCCTCGAACGTTCCATAGAGAATCACTCCGTCCCTCGCAACCTCGGTAGCAAAACTTCGGCCGTGTTGAACCGCGGCCCTAAAATCGTCCACGTTGCCGATGAAGAAGTCCAAGTCTTTCCCGAATCTCCGCAGTCGGACATGGGCTGCAATCGAGAACTCCTTAAGCTCGGTTCCCTCCAGAGTGGAAAGACCGAGAATGTCGTAATCGCTATCCTCACGTCCCTCACCGCGGGCAAGTGAGCCGTAGGCCACAATAGCGACCGGTTCGCCGGCTCGGGTAATCCCATCGATAAAGAAGTCGATGACATCCTGCGTAATTTGTAGCGAGCTCCTCGCCTCATCTAGTGACCTCATGAGGCATGTCCTTTCTTGTATCGGCAAAATATTGCGACTTACCTACTTGTTCACCCAGCCGTAGACGGCCTCGTGGTGAACGGTCTCGGTCCATGCCTCTTGGTCGACGATGGTCACGTCCTCGTATTTGGGGAGGCAAGAATAGCCCATGCCGTTTGAGAAGGCATACCAAGAGGCATCGTCCTCGTTAGCAAATAAGGTGCCATCTTCTGCCTGATACTGGACTCCGACCTTTTTCTTCTCGGTATGAGTGACAGCGGGGTGGTAAATCTGCTCATCCCAAGCGGGGGTCACAATTGCCCAGACCTTCTCAGGCTCGGCGGGCTTTGAGGGCTTTGAGCTGCCGGAGTTATCGGGCTTGGATGCGGGCTTGTCGGTCTTATCGGTCTTGTCGTTCTTGTTCGAGCCGGTGGAACCTGAGGGCTTGGAATCGCCCTTGTTCGAACTGGAACCGGAGCCAGAGGACGGCTTCGAGTCGTTTTTGTTGGAGTTGGAACTAGAACCGGAGCCTGAGGGCTTGGAAGCCGCCGCCTGCTGGACGGTGGAGTTGCTGGGGCGGGAGACGGGTGCGGAGACAGCGCTGGCGTTCGGGTTCTCACGCTTGGCCTCGATGAGTTTCTTGGCGGCAGCACGCTCCTCCTCGGGGAGATTTTCGATCGCCGCGTCCACTGCCGCATCGTCGGTCATGTCGACCTTGGTAAGGCTAACCTTGACCGAGGCACCCTTGCCCTCGACGACAAAATCGACCGCGTCGGGCACCAGCCAGGTGGTCTTGTCGTCCTTGGCGGTCGGGATGGAGGTGACGCTCAGGGCATAGGCACCCTTCGGCAGATCGACCGAGACCTCCTTGCCGGGGACGATATCGCCCTTGGCCGCGGACTTGCCGTCTGCGTCCACGACCTCGTAGGAGAACTCGCCGTCCCCCTCGCTCCAGCCGTCGGCCGTAAGCGTCACGGATGCGGGATAGGTCTTAGCGTCCTTTTTACCGACGATGGACGCGACGGGTGCGTTGTCGGGGATGTTCACGGCCTCGTGGTTCAGCGACAATCCGATGCCGAGTGCCGCGACGATGGCGAGCGCTACGCCGCCTGCTACGAGCTTGCGCTTCAGGCCACTCGGACGCCTGGGTGTCTGGGAGTCATCGGCGGTAGCGTCCAGGTCGGGTGCCACGGCATCTTTCAGGTCTTTGGCAAGCGGAAGCTCAGCAGTGACATCTGCGGCGATGGAGTTATCGGGGGTATCCATGAGATTGGTCTTCTCGGTATCGGTGTTGAGGTCGTTGGAATCGTCGGGGTTGACGTTCTCGGGATTCATATCGGTGTTCATGGCAGCTTCCAATCTGTTCTAGATATCAAGTGATTATAGGGGTCTGCGGGGACAGGGCTTAGATGATGGCCATGTCGTGGCTGATCGGGCTGTACTGGTAATGGGGCAGGAAGTACTTGAGCGGCAGGCAGCGGCCGTAGGCCAAGCGGTACGACAGGGCCGCACGCTTGTAGTGGCGGACGATGAAGGCGTGGTCCTCCTTCAGGCGCTCGACGCGGGCCTTGACGACCTCGTCCTTCAGGAACAGCTCCTGCGGCATCTGGATCATCTCGTAGTGGTCGAGGGAGGCATATTTGTAAGGCTTTCCGGCAAGACGGGTCGCACCCGCCAAGGTCTCGACTGCGCTGATGTAGGCGTGCTTCTCCGTGATGAACGCGAAGCCGTGCTTGTCAGGCGAGGAGACGGGACGGCATTTAATCGTCTTGGTCATGCGCTCCTTGCGCGACAGATCGGATTTCTTCATCCAGACGGTGGGCATGTGGAGATCGTTGCCGTCTTCGCCGTAGAGCTTCACGAGAATCTCGCGGCGGTACATCACGCGGTTGACCATGATGCAGAAATCCTCGATTTTCTTGGGCACGTGGCGGCGCCCATGCCTGTAGGCGTACTTGATGGAGCTACGGTCGAAGCGCCACCAGGCGTTCGGGTTTGTCTTCGCGTTCCACACATTGAATGCGCGGAAGTGCAGCATCCGCTTGCAGACGATGAAATAGATATAGGCGAACAGGAGGATGCCGGCCACGTTATAGGGGTCGGAGAGGAAGAGGATGATGGCTTGCATGGGGCGCTCCTTGAAGTCAGCAGCCGCGCGGTCGCTCTGTGCTGGACGCCGCCTCGGTCGCTACCTCGGCGATGCTGTCCAGGCTGGGCTGGGCGTGACGTTTCATATACGGGGAATCATAACCCTGGGGATAGGCGGTGTCGAAGAGATCTGCGTAGGCGTCGAGCGGATTCTCGACTTTCTGCCCGTTGTTCGCCATCCTATCGATCTCGGAACGGAGAGTGTCCATGATGGCTTTCTCGCGGACGATTTCCAAGGAGAGCGTGACGTAGCCCTCCTTCAGTCCCTTGCCGTACATGGCGAACGTGACCTTGTAGAACCGATTCTGGAGCGCCTCGCGCTCGTCATCGGTGGTCATGGAAAACTGGACATCCGAGGACTGCATCGGCAGCACGCTAAAGCGTAGGTAGTCCCCCGTGTTGTAGCCGCGTCCGTTCAGGCGCGTTATCGCCTTGAGGCGACCATCCATCAAAGGGGCCACGAACTGTTCGCGCATATTGACCGTATGCAGCCGGATTTTCGGCTTATTGAAATCTGACATTGTCAATCTCCTGTCCGATGCGTCTTGGGGAAACGCATCTATCTATCGATTACGACTCTTATGATAACAAAAGTATATCACCCCGTCAATATGGATAAGGATTATCGGCCGGCCGTTTGGCTTCTTTCGTCCCGTCCGGCTCGATTGCGCGTTCGGTAGATACCTTGATAAATAGATTTGCGATATTAGGGAGGCATCATGCCGAAATACGTTAGCCAGAACACCACTCCGCTCGGCGGATTCGACTTTCTGAAGAAACTCGGATTGGGCCGCGTGAAGAGAATCGATCCGGTTGATTCCGATCTGCAGCCCGTGCAGAAGGGACAAGTCATCGGCACCGTCTCGAAAGACCGAAAGGATAAGATCGAGAAGACAGTCATCAATATCCCCTACTCGAGCGTCATCTCCTCCACGGCTGCAGTGCGTCGAGACGGGACGCCCGTGACGAGCCGATATGGGCAGGAGATGTCGCGAATCGTGATCCGCCTGCCGCGCAAGATGGAGCTGGATGGCTACAGCATGGACGGGCTTCGGGTCGAGATCATCAATCCCGACAAGTACCTCGAACGTGCGAAGAAGACGGGTATCCTCCAGGCCTCCTTCAACGACTCGCGACCCTTGAAGCTCAGCGGCTTCAAGGACGGTCGCGCCATCGAGCTGACCGTGGGACAGGATAAAATCGGGGAATTCGTCTCAAACCTCGAGAAATGCTGCGAAGAGCTCATCAACATCCCGAAGGGCAAGGATGCAAAGACATTTGATAGAGATGCCGCTGTGCCGGCGATCTCGGCGAGTCGGAAACCTGAAAAGCTGGCGGTCGCGACCGCATCGGGTGCGAACCGGGCCGATGAGAAGAAGACTGATCTGGGCAAGACACCCTTTAACGGGCAATATCTCGGAACCAGGAAGATTGATAAGGATGTCACGTTCGACAATCCGAAGGTCATCATCCCGTACGGCAACATCGTCGACAGCGAGACTATGACCGATAAGGACGGTAAGACGAAAACCAATCAATACGGTCAGGTGCTCAATTCGGTTACCTTCTCGGTGCCTAAGGGCGTCGCGGTCGATGGCTACGGTCTCGGCGGCTTTACCGCCAAGGTGGTCGTAGTAGACAAATATCTCGACCGCGCCGCGGATGAGGGTTCTCTCCAAATTATGCTCAATGGAAGGTATGACTTGAAGCTGTCCCGTGAAGATGGCGGTAAGAATACCTATGTGACCATCGGACGAGACAAGATCGGGGAGTTTGCCAAAGCACTCCGTGAGAAGTCGAACACCGCGCACGAGGACAATGAGAATAATAAGAATAATGAGAAAAAGGAAGAATCTCTTGATGAGATGATGGGCGGCAAGAACGAAGAGGCCTCCCTCATGGCGGCAGGTGCCGCTACAAGGGAGGCTACAGATAGAGAAACTGCCGACAGGTAGTGCGTTTTATCTAACGGTTCAGGGATGGATAGACTTTTTCAAGTTTGGCGATGAGCCCCTTCACGGCTTCAATCGCAGCCGCCGGCGTTGCGTAGACCGACCAGATACCGGAGAGGAACACGGCTCGCTCGGTCGCGAGGTCGAAGGCGGCCTGCTCCTGCTCCGTCTCCATCTCGATGCCGTCGGGGCCTGAAATGGAGAACGCCACGGCAACCTCCTGATTGGTGGGACCCGTGCAAATCGGGACGGCGTTTACCACCAGCGTGCGCATCGTGTCGCGATCGAGCGACGCGCTTGCGAGGTAGTCCTCGTCCGACAGGTTGGGACCCAGTACGCCGTCCAGTTCGTCCTCGATAAGCGCGATCGCCTTGTCCCTTTGCAGCTTCTGGTCAAGAATGCCATCGCCGTACTTCTTGGCCGCGTCCATCGAGTCGAACCGCTGGGCGAACAGCTCGCAGGCGGTATCGCCCTCGAGGATTCCCAGTTCGAATGAGCCGTCTTCCGCCTGCTCGATGCGGGCGACCAGGGAGCAATCGTCGGCCGTGCGGTAGGGCACGATCCCGTCATCAACCCAATTGCCATCGTTCATATCTGATTCCTTTCGCTTCAGCCCCAGCAGCCAGTCCGCTGAGACATCCAATTCCTTACAGATTTTGTATAGGACGACCGTTCCCGGCAGGCGCTTTCCCTTCACATAGTGCGAGACACTCGCCTGCGTCGCCCCAATTCTCCTGCCCAGCTCACGTTGGGAGATGCCTTTGGCCGTCAAGGCGCGTTTCAAGCGCCTGTGCAGCCGGTTGGGTTCAATCTCGACCATTAGCTACTCCAAAGAACCTCCTGAGCCTCGTCCAGAAGCGCCGTCATGGCATCCTCCTCCGACTTGTACCCTTCGATGAACTCTTTCATCGGTCCGGCATTCCAATACCCGGAGCGCGTCGATGAGCGGATATACGGACGCCACACAACGGAACCATCGTCCCGATTTTCCCTCTCGATGAAACCGGTGGTTACACGCTCCGCTTTACCCGTGAACTTGAAAACCATGTGCCCATAGATGGTTCTGGTCGGTTCGACTAGGACCACTCGGGAACAACGCGGCGTTTTCTTTTGAATCATCATGTATCTCCTTTATATCTTTAAGGGGCGTTTGGCCTGCTCGAGGTAGGCAACGAGACTCCAAGGCTCTTTCATTGCCGCCGCTTGACAGCGCTCCTGACAATCCGCCCATTCCTCGTTATTCATGAGCGCGATACCGACCTGCTCGCCTCGTTTCGTGAGAAACATCAGGTAGCCATCGGTTACCACTTTGCGGGGAACCTCGCAGACGCGGGCTTTCCTCTTGTTGCTCGTCCCGTACATCAGCTGAGATGACAACACCGACCACTCCCCTGCCCCATGTCGGCGCATGCCTTTCGGTCCGTCATAAAGCCTATCTTCGGCGAGGAATACGACGCGGTCGCCTAGCGCGACTCCGAAGCCCTCGCCATCCTTCCGCTCTTCCCAGCCCTCTCCTAGGCGCACGGTCAGCTTGTCTGCGAATAGCCAGAGGTGGGAATCTACGGGACACCATCTGTGCTGCTGTTCGTTGTAAACCTTCACGAACGACATCATGATCCGGTCGATGGGGGCATCCGGGTCATCGGTGGCGAAGCGGACATCGGTGGCGATGCCGCTCAAGATATGGGCCTTCACCTTAATCGCCCCGTCGGAAAAATAGCTCGTGCCGTTGTCTATCGCATCGCGCGTGCTTTCCGATTTAATCCGCAGGTTCTGAAGCGCGATGTTGCGCAGCGCCCACTGATACGCGAGAGCCTCGCGCGGTTTGAGAATCGGACGGTCGAGAAATGCAAAGCCCTCGTCGATGGTCTGTGCATGGGCATCCGATTCAAGGCAGCGCCCGACAATCTTGTTCGATGCGCACTTGGCCTTTTTCCTACTCATCGCTGGTCTCCTTTCTGGGTCCCACCTCGTAAAATTTCGTGCTCGTGGGGACGAAGAGCATGTCGATCTCGCCTGTGGGGCCGCTGCGGTTTTTCGCGACCGACAGGACGACCTGCCTTGAACCCGATTTCTCGTCCGTGATTTCGTCCGGGTCTCGCGACAGGAATAGGACCGTATCCGCGTCCTGCTCGATGGACCCCGACTCGCGAAGATCCGACAGGCGTGGCAGGCCCGGGTGGGATTCGGCCTGGCGGCTCAACTGCGCCAGCGTCACCACGGGAACGCCCAGTTCCTTGGCAAGCACTTTCAGGCGGCGGCTTATCTCGCCGACCTCGACTGCGCGGTTTTGGAATCTGGGACCATCGGATGCGGACGAAATGAGCTGGAGATAGTCGATTACAATCAGCCCACGCTCGGCTCCGCGCATCATGCGGGCGGCTGTCGCGCGGATATCCCCTATCGTCACGCTTGCCTTGTCCTCGATCTCGATGCCGTTTCCGGGGATGTCGCAGCAGGCTGCCGCAATCGCGTCCCATGAAGCCTTGGGAATGGTTCCCATGCGGAAATGGGAAATCGAGACGCCTGATTCGGCGCAGATGATTCTCTGAGCAAGTTCCTTGCCTGACATCTCGAGCGAGAAAATGCCGACCTTCACGCCCTGGCGGGCGGCATTCAGCGCGAGGGTGAGGGCAAAAGAGGTCTTGCCGACAGCAGGTCTCGCGCCGACTACGATGAGCTGCCCTGCTCGCAGCCCTGCCAGCATCTCGTCCAGGGTTGCAAAGCCCGTGTTCACGACGGTGTAGTCCAAGGGGACGCTATCGAGGTTTCTGGCCTCGTCCACGGCTGCAGTGAGGAACGATGAGATGTGCCGATAGGGGCGCATATCGCGGCGTTCGGCTACCTGTGCGATCGAACCCTCGACCTTCGAGACGAATGCCTTCATATCGGTCGGGGTCTTGTAGGCCTCGGCCTCAATCTCGTTCATCGCCGTCACGAGCGACCTGCGCCTCGAAGCATCGATTAGCTCGTCGTAGGCGGTCTGCCAGGACAGCAGAGGCATGTCAGACTCGAACATGCGCTCGACGGCCTGCTCTCCGCCCGCGGCATCCAGCTCACGGTTGGATCTCAGGTAGTCGAGCAGGGATACGTCGTCAATCGGGTAGTCTGCCTCGTGCATGGCGCGGATGGCGCGGAACAGCACACGATGGTCGGATTTGACGAAATCATCCTCGAGCAGCATCGGGAGAACGTCCTCGCGAACGTCCTTCGAACGCATGCAGGCGGTCAGGACAATCATTTCCTGCTGAGGGGCGACGATCGTGCTTGCGGATTGGGTTTCTGCGATTTTCGGTTCAGTCGGCATGACGCGCACCATTTTGGAAACGGGATGCACGCGAACCGTAAAGATTTCGGGGCATGTTGTCATCTTCCTGTTCTACAAGGCGCTTGGGGTACGCCCTATCGACAACCTAAGTATAACAGAAAGATAACGCGCCGTTATCCCAAAAAAGGAATAACGGCGCACCGAAAGGAGGTCATGGCTATTGTAGTACAAAAAAGGCGCTTTCGGTGAAAGCGCCTGGGGATTTTGATTTTGGAATTGCGATTTGAAAAAGGAGATCACCTCCCAGTTGGCGTTCAAAACCAACCGGGAGGATATACTCCGCGAGTGATTCATCCTACGGGACGAATCCTCTTACCCAAACAGAGTACCATTCATTGGGGTGCTAGATCCCCGTCCGTTCGGTGGTTCCCATAATAGGCGGGATTCCACATATGCGTAATGGGAATCTAGGATTCATAAAGTGGCGACAATTGGCGGAGCTTGAAGGATTTCGACGCTATTCCTCAAAACTGAAAAATATTCGGTTTTGAGGAATAGCGATGTTTGGGGGCGGCGCATGAGCGCCGGAGGAGGAGAAGGAAAAGGAGGATGAGAATAATAAGAATAAGAAGGAGGAGAACATGAGGGTGATGGATGGGAAAGGCTCTGCCCTGCCCTGCTGGGTACGTTCGGTAGCGTGGCTCTCAAGGCGGACAAAAGAAAGCCCGCGCGGGGTCTTTCACGCCAGCTTTGATGTCGCCGTCTCGGTAATAGCCGTGGGCGCTGTCGAGAATCTTCGAGCAGACCTAATCCGTCAGCCTGTCCTCGAGACCGTATCCGACCTCAAGCCTATCCTGGTGGGTGCTTTTCACGAACGTGTAGAGTACGCCGTTGTCCTTTTTGGAGTCACCCGCGCCGATGCGCTGAGCCTGCTCAATCGAATAGTCCTCGATAGTCTGACCTAACGGCAGGTTGTCGATAGTCACTACGTATAGCTGTGCACCATCTGCTTGGCTCTCCAACGTCTCGTTTAGTTGCGTCAGGGTATCGGCAACGGAGTAGTCAAGGACATCGGCTCCATCATAGACATAGGGTGAATCGGGCGTGAAAGACGGCTGGCTCGCAGACCTTGCCGCAATAGATGACCACGCCGCAGCGGCGAGGATAATCGCCACGAAAGCAATCAGAAATGCTTCCCAATGCCTGCGGAAAAAAGAGGACCTGCGATTCGGAAATTCATCGCCCTCCGAGTACGTCCAGACTTTGATCTCCACTTCCCTACCTCGCATCCTTCAGCAGAGTCAGGGTGTCGGTGGAATCAATGGTTTGCAGGTTCAATTTAGCTGCGTACCAAGGCGCCGATTCGGTCGAGACGATGTAATAGTCGAAATCGCCTAACGCGAGGTAGGACAGCTTTGCTTTCTTGGATTGCATGCCGTCCACGTAGTCACGGTATGGGGAGACGACTCCCGCCGTACCCTTATCGTCCCAGAGCTCAGGTCGCAGGTCGAAAGGAACTTTCAACCCTTTCCATTCCAGGTAGTTGTAGATGACGGGATCATCGGCATAAATAACGGGGTCGTAGATGCCGCTTTTGACAATCTCCCTCACAAGGGAACCTGCCGAGCGTTCGGAGGCCTGCCAGCAGGACTGTCCTCCATTCGCGACACAGACGCAGCAGTTCGCAACAAGCGGGCCGATTGCGGCAAGGAGGGCAATCAAGGCAGCAGTTTTTGCCGCGTGATGCGATTTAGATACGGAAGGGTCTTCGGTTCCCGTCAGCAGGCTCGCGAAGGCGAGGGCGGATGCAACCGAGAAGATCCAGACGTTTCGCCAATGGAGCATCGTCGCGACCAAGGCGGCGATGAGGATGGCCAGCAGCGGGACATCGATCCGCTTGCGCCCGATGGCGGCGGCAAGTGCTGTGGGAATGAAGCCGACCGCGAAGAAGACAACGCAGAAGCCGTTCGTCGCCTCGAAGGCGGGCTTCATCTCCGATATCACATTTGCGTAAGATGCAGCACCCATCGAGTCGATCACGTAGCGGACACCGTCGACGCCGTACGGGTTCACGAAGGCGGCGAGAAGCATCGCAGGCAGGTCGATGGTTAACGGGAAGATCTCGGCCAGCATCTCATCGGGGGTGGTGGTTTTGAAATCGGATAGGCCGCGGGGAAGAAGGAAGCAGCCGGCGAGGAAGACATCTAGGAGCCACATGGCCGACTGCATGTTCACATGCAGCACCGTGATCGCGGGCAGGGCGATGAGATAGCGCCAGTCACCGGTACGCTGCCAGCGGGTGCAGGCGCCGACGGTCAGCGCCATGCATGCCATCGACCATGCGGTAGGACGGACGGATATATAGATTCCCGTCCCGAAAAAGGCTAGGCCGATGCAGAACAGCAGGCGGGGCAAAGTCAGGCGTTTATCGCCGAATCCTTGGATTGCAAAGGCCAGCGCGAGGGCAACGATGGCGGCGAGGAGGACCTGATAGAGTATCGTGCCGGCATATCCTGCCAGGGTATACGAACCGTAGAGCAGCACATCATGGAGCCACTGCTGGACGACAATCGGCCTGTAGGACGCCAGTGACCAAGGGTTGGTGTACGGGATGCCGTTCTCGACGATTTGCTTTCCCGTTGCGAGCAGGAACCAGCCATCGGAGTCATACGATCCGTTTCCCTGCATGAGAAAGCCTGCCGTGGACATGACGCAGGCGAGCAGGATGAGGAACAGGCGGTCGCGCTTTCCGTTTTGCACGAAAGGCAGCAGGAAGACGCGCAGGACGGGAATGCGGAACGGCCAAGCGAGCGGGGCTTCACTTTCAGTTGTCATTCTGCTCCTCCTCCAGGGGCATTCGGACAATCTGGACGCCCGAGCCGCGACGACAGCGGATAGATGAGCCATCCTCGAAGCGGACTATCGGGGCGCGGCCGGTCGCGGTCGATTCGATTTCGATTGAGTTGACGTAGAGCTTCGCCCCATCGGGGAGGCGCAGCTTCATGTCTGGGACAATCACGATTCCATCGTCGGTCTGGGGCAGCTCAATCAACCCGCGGTCAACGGCTTCCAGAAGCGTCGAGGCGGTCTTTGCGTTCGCCTTCGCCTCGGAGTCCTCGTAGTAGTACTGGCTGCGAAGCTCTCCGTAGGCCGCGAGGAAATCATCGACGGCTTCCTCGAGCTCCGCAGTGTCGACCTGCCTGCGAAGCCGAGAGATGGCCTCGCTTACCTTGACGGCCGCCTTCATCGAGACCACCTCGACCAGGCGCTCATCTGGTTTTCCGTCTGGGTGTCGTTACGCTTCCGCAAACCTGTCATCTCCTGTCAGAACGTGCGGAGAGACGGTCCGAGTCATACCGAGTCAGTCAAGCGTAATCAAATTGGAATAGATAGCCGTGCCTCGCACGGTCGGGCGGTATATTCGTCTCTCCTGTTTCATGGCGCTTGGGGTTACGCCAACACACTCAAAATATCATGAATCCGACGGTCGTGGCAAATGTCAGACATCGAACAGAGAGTCCTCATCGTCATCGAATCCGTCATCGTCTTCGTCCACGGCGAAATGCTTACCGAGGGATGGGTTAGAGGTTGAATCGGAAGGTTCGGGGGCGGCGGAATCGGAAGGATATTCCGAGTCCTCTCCATCATCCGATTCGATAAGTTCTGCACCGACTATTCCCTCGGCGTTCTTCGCCTCGTCCAGCTGAATCTCCTTGTATGCGTCGAGCGGGTAGCCAATAAGGTCGCAAATCTCTTCTTCGCTCATCAAGGGGTTAGCCTTCTTCATATACTTGAAGACGAACACCGCCTGGGAATTCATCGAAGTGACGTTACTGTCCGTGTAGGAAAGCACGCGCTGAGCCTCGAACCTCGCCCCGTTGATGAGCCAATCGCCCGTACCCTGCCGCCAAAGGGCATCCACCGTCCCGTTCGCACGCTGCACGATGATGCGGGAAATCTGTTTGATGCCTTCGCGGGAGCAGAGGAGCACGGAGGTCCCCAAGCGCCTCGATGCAGAGGTGAGGCTGACGGGGTCCCCTTTCGAATCCGTGAGACCTGGAATATCGACGCGCTGTCCCTGGGGCGTTGCGTCATACCAATAGAAATCAAGTCTCAGACCAACCTCGTTTACGAGGTCGAGCCGTAGGTCAAGCTCGGTCATGACGTTTCGGGCTGTCTTGTCGCCCGCACTCATGGCGTTGGTGGCGGTGAAGGCGCTCGTGTCGAACTCCTTCATGCGTCCGTTCTTGTACTCGATAGCAATAATCATGCCTACTCCTTAGTGATGTTTGGTTTTCTGAATCTCGGTCGCATCTTCCTGATGCTGAGAATTGCCGGAATTGGAGGAAGTGCCTGTTGGGTTGTTTGCGGCAAGACCGCCGTAGCCCTTCGCGTCGCGTACATCCGCCATCGCATCAAGGATCTCCTCCTCGGTCATCTTCTTGCGACGGCCATCACCGGTCGCGGAAGACTTGGGGTACTCGATGCCGAGCGAGCTGGCAAGGGAAGACGGATACTCAACGTTAGAACCGCGAACTGTGCGGTCGCGCGGAGCGGCATCATTTTGCTCAATGGTCGTTTTCAGGCGTCCCATGAGTTCCGCTCCCTCACGGGTGCATGGCGTTGCCGCCTTGGCGATGGCCATCGCAGCGGAGCGCTCGTCTTCGTTCATCCAGCGCTCGCGACTGACGAGTCCTTGAGCTTTTTGACGTTGGCTAGCGTATTTTTCTGCCATCGTCTGCTCTATCGATATTGCGGAATACTGCTTGCCCAACGTTGAGCCTTTGACTTTTCTGGATTCGGGGTCACTTGGATGGTGGTAGACGATGTCGCCGTTACGGTTGTAGTTGACCTTGATGCCGAGTTCGGCGAGCTTCGATGCGAAATCGACAGGGCCTTTGGAAACGCGCATCGCGACGTCCACGCGGTCTCGGATATCATCCTTCCAAGACCAGCCTTCACGAGTTTCGATTTGCCGCTCCGCCATGGTATCGGAGTCTCCGAATCCACGCGGGACGACAAGACGCATGGCGCGGCCGTCATCGGTCCTCATGGTTGTGTACGAAAGACCGGTGAACTTGTCGGAATTGGTTGAGTCGGGCTTACCGTCACTTGGCCGTCGGCTGGCGGTCAAGCTGTCCGTATATGTCTCGGGAATCAATTTTTCGACCGAACGATGCTCATCCAACTGCTGCTGCATGGCCTCGCCAAAGTCTTCAACTTTGGCACCTTTCGCCTCGTTTGCAAGGACGTTATCGAGCGCCGCCATGGCTCGGTCGAGCCTCTTGCCGCGGGAAACTTTCAAGCCCTTTTCGTCCATTTCAGCCTGAGTGTATGACTTGCCATCGGTGGCGAAGGCGTGCCAGCCTCGTTCAAGCGACATGGTTTGCAAGTCAGCTCGCATCGCCTGGACAACCTTAGTCGTAAGAAGACCGGAGATGCGGCGCTTGGTCTCGAGCTCAGTGTTGTTGATGACGATGTGCGCGTGCAGGATGCCCTGTTTTCCTTCGGCCTCGCGGGCGGTGTTGTCATCGTGATAGGCGATGGCCACCTCGAAGCGCCCGATGCCCTCCCCTTCAGGGCCGCGCGAGTCGAACCATTTGGAAGCCCACTCGTTCACGAAGTCGCGGAAGTCATCGAGCTCTACGCCATTGTCCTTTTCGTCGAGCGAGATAATCATGTGCTCGTAAGTACGAACCTTGGTGTCCTTTTTGACCGGCACGTCGTTGCCGAAAATCTCGCGGGTTCGGTCCATCACTTTCGCCCAGTCGCGGCCTTTCCAGTCGCGATCGGTGAGGTTCAGGAAATCCTTGTCCAGGGCGCGGTCGTTCTTGAATAGATAGTAGCGAATCCATTTGACTGAGCTATGACCGGAGAGGGGCTTCATATAGGTCATGAGTCATCGCCGACCTCAAATTGGTCGGGTCGGGGTGTGCCGTGTTTTTTGCCGCGAACTCGTCGGCGGCGCTCGGGTTCGGTTTTATTGACAGGGGCCTCGGTTTGAACCAAGCCGATAGCAGTCAGGTTGACGGACGGTTTGGCGGACAGGGCCTCGACATCGGATGCGAGAGTCTTGAGGCGCTCATAGATCGCCTTGTTCTGCTTTGAGAGGCGCTCATAGAGCTCAACAATCTCCGTTCGCTCATCCTGCGAGAGGGCGCGATGGTTGCCGTACTTCTTGATGATGCGATTTAAGGCACGGACTGCCTGGTTGTAGTTGACGCCGATGGCGCGGACCTCGTTGGAGATTGATTCGAGCATGCTGTCGGTAATGGCTTGGATTGCCAAACTTTCAGTTTGGTTGCCGGAGAGCGCGAGGGCTAGGCCTGGGCCGAGCGGACGGGTGAGCGATTCGGAGCCTGGAGTGGCATGGCGGATGGATGTCAGGTCGAGGGTCACCGGGAGGGCAACTAGGGTGCGAAGGTAGTCGCTTCGGCTGGCGTTGAGGGCATCGGCTCGGGCGTCGAGGGCGGTCAGGTCTGCGGTCGGTAGGCGGACTGTGATGCGGCGAGTTACGGGCTGGGCAGCATTTGGGGTCGGCGAGATGGCTGACATTTCGGTGTGCGGCCGTTCGGGTTGCGGCCGAACTGGCGGGGCGTAGGGTGACGTGTCGACCGGCATTTGGACGGCGGCGGGGGCAATGTCTGACAAATTTGGGCTGACGGTTTCTAGGGTTTCTCGATCTGTCGAAATGTCTGACATTTCGTATCTCCTTAACTACGGCCGATGGTGAGCTTCGCGAGCAGGCCGTCCGTCAAGCGGATCTAAATGTCTGACAGCCTGTCTGACATTTCGCTTGACGGGAGCGAGCGGAGCGACGCGATTACAGGCCGCTAGCGGCCCCAGCTGCGGCTTTGCCGCAGGTTCAATGTCTGACATTTCTAATGTCTGACGTTGAACGAAGCTGGCGTGCAAAATGGCCTTATGGGTAGTTTGGGGCACGTTCTTTGGCAGGCTCAGGTATTGCCGCAGCGGCATCCACAATTGGCAAGGCCGTTTTGCACCTGCCGCCTGACCGCAGGGCAGGCGGCCGCGCCGCGGGGTGATCGGCCCCTGCTTGGGGCGAATTCTGCTATCCCGTGGCCCGTGGTCGGGACGTTGGGAAATGTCTGACAGGTTGCTATCACTTGCCCGGTATGTCTGACAATCCTACAGACGGGGAGCTTAAATGTCTGACAGGGCATAAGATTCGTGATATATGTCCGACAATGAAACAGATGGGGAATAGGTCTAGCAAAGAGGTTACGGGCGATGAAAGTAGGTGTGTTCTGAAGATGCGCTTGGAAGGCGAACGTAGTAATCTGCGATTCGGATCAGGTGGCGCACTCCCCTACTTGCTGAGTGGTTCAGTAGTCTGGGATCGAGTTCTGATGTGTGTGCGGCAATTAGTAAGTTATATACGGGTTCCGATTTGAACAAGGGCGGGAGTAGTCGACAACAAACTATTTGTAAGGTTGAATGGGTTATAGCAATCAGATTTGAACGCTGATCTGGTTGTTGTTCGGTACCGAAATCGACATTTGCAAATGCTTTTGTATAAACTTGGAAAGTCGGTAAATGGGTTTCGTGCAACGCAAAACGATGGTGCGATCGCTTCGTGTTTGATGATTGCTGGCAAACAGAAAGCAAGTTCTTTCAATTTAGAAACGCAAATTGACTGCGTATTATTGAAGGGCGGATAGCTGAAATAGAAAAGGAAAGCGCTTCGCGTACCGATTGATGCACGCCGTAAATTAAAACTGGTTGTAGTTCTGAAACTGAAAACGTTATTCGATATAAAGGAAATCAAAAACTGCTGGAAGTTTTTATTGCACAGCAATATGGGGTATTCAAGTCGTTTGCGAAGCTATTTTCGCCTTTGGATAAAAAGAATAATAACAAATAGTGATACTGCGGAGTGCCATTCAAGGCACTCCGCTTGGTTTGCAAATTGCTTTAAATCACACGCAGGATAGTGCCCGTAACCATAAATTACAAACTGAAATCAGCGTGCGTAAAGGACGGAAGTAATTGCTGAAGAAAATAAAAGAGCGGTAGAAACATATGGACATGGGTGAGCTGATAGGTTTCCGTTCTCGCCTTTGCGTGTCAGTCAGGCATTAGCTTCTGCCATATTTGATGGGATGCAATGGCAATCCTAACGAGCGGGTAGATAGATTCCGTTTGATTCCTAAAAAGCAAACGGGCAAAAATACGCAGAATACAATCCCAAATAGGCTGCGCAATTCAAATGCATCGGCATTTCGATGGAATTATAAGAATATGAATAATAACAAACAGCGATGCCGCGGAGTGCCATTCAAGGCACTCCGCATGCCTTTCAATTAGTCTCTAATTGTTATTTGGTTGGTTTCTGGACTGCAATTTAGAACTGGAATTCGGTCTGCCCTATAAGAATCTCAACCCTGCTGAATACATGTTCGCGGTTGTTTTGAAGCAAAAGCAGTGCATCGGTAATTGAAAATCTTTAGGACGGTGAGTTGAAATCAAATAGCAAAGTACATCTAAATCATCGTCTAAAAGCCTGTGAAGATGCTCAACCTATTCATGCATGAAACAGGCGGCAAAAAAATGTCGCATCTCGGCCGCGAAATTAAAAAACTATCGGTCGAATAAAGTCCTGCCAGGCTCTTGTGCAACGAGCGGATGAACATCAAATCAGCTATCAAGACTGCTTTTGAAGAAAGAAATTGGGTCAATCCAAAATGAATTGACCCAATAATATGAGGCTGGGAATATATAAGGAGGAGGGTACGGATAATCCTAAAAGAAGAACTGATCGTCCTTTTCTTCCTTTTCAGACTGTTCTTCAAGCTCGAAATCAACCTTCCAATCGCCGCGAACGACGCGGACGATAATCAAGCCAATCGTAAACGCTACGATAACGAATACGTAGATTGCCTCAAACATAAACAGCTTTTGGAATAGATAGACGGCTGCAAGCGCTTCTGCCTTTGCCGCCGAAGCCATCCATTCATGCTTGATAACCTCAAAGAAGATGATAGATGCAATCGAGAAGACAATCGATCCGATCGATACGCCACTGAGAAGTTTGCAAAGAATACTCGTGCGTATCGCGGCTGAAATATCTTCGACCAGCTTCTCAAGTTTTGCATGGATGCTATCAATGAACTGCTTTCGTTTATCAGCTCGCCGCTGTTTCTTCTCGGCTCGAACCTGTTTCTTTTTGAGGGCGTTTTCCTCTTTAATCTGCTTTGCTCCGAGTCGTTCGGCCTTTCTTTTCTCAATTGCCTCGGCTCGGAGCTTCTCCTCGTTGCGCTTGTGTTCAGCTTTGATTCGATCGATAATTTCGCAATATTCATCATGTGAGACGATCTTTAGGTCGCTTGTGCCTGGGTGTTGCAATCCAGGGCGACAATCTGCGCAGGCCTTACCGCAGGAAAAGAGTTTCGTTCGGGAACAGCCACACTCACAGCGCTTGCATGGAGAATAGAGTCCGTCGCAGTTACGGTTCTCGAGTTCGGTTTCGACTATCGCCTTTAAATCCAAATCAACCAGTTTCTTGCGCTTCATCTGTTGCTAATCCACCTTGCCGAGGTCGATGCAGTATGGGGCGATTCGATAGCCGTTGGGCGCCTCTTTTGTTCCGACCCTGTCTTTGTATTTGAAGAGGAGGACACGATGACCGACCAGATCGCGTTCCCAAATCTTCTTTACCGCGCTCTTATGGTTGGAATCAACGCGCTCGGAACGGATCTTCTCCTCCTTTTCTCCGTTGTCCGCTTGGAACTTGATCAGGTAACGCTTCGAAGATTCCTCGAACTCAATCGAGTTAATCGTTGCCGCGATTCGTACCGAACGGCCAATTATGGAGGGCAACGAGCGCTCGGCTGTGAGACGTTCCAGCTTTAGCATTTCCTGGGCAACGGCGAGTTCTAGGTTCTCGCCCTTCCTGCCGCTCAAGAGCAAGGCGAAATACGCCATACGAATGGTTGCCGGGTCGAATTGGGCATCGTTATCCATCTGTCCTCCTAATGTGGGAATTAGTTCTTACATCTTGGGACAGGGTTGATATATCCAGTGTGATTTGCCGCAGCGGCAATCCCATGAGCGAACCGAGGGCTATCGAGGGGCGATTCAGTAGTGCTTTCAGTACTGTTTTCGGTGCTGTTGGCAGTGATCGGGCATCGGCCGATCGCATTGTCGCGTCTAGGAAATAGCTAGAATGGCTATAATCGGGATAGACTATCGTATATCTGAAAGAGGTATCCAGTGCTTGAACGAATCGGTTCGTCCGACGCTATTCGCTATATGGTGCAGGATTGCGGTATGACGCTGCAGGATGCATCGATTAAAACCGGCAAGCAGAAAGGCAGTTTGTCAACGCGACTGCACAACAATACGCGATTCACCATCGATGAGTTTGTCAAGATCTGCGATGCGTGCGGCTGGCAGCTCGTACTTAAACGCGGAAACAAACAGTTCGACCTGCGTGGGATTGACGAGAACAAACCGCGGACCGATGTGAAAAAGTAGCGCTCTGATCAGCTTTCGTCGCGTTTATTCCAGTAATTGCATCGGTTCGAATGGGCTGTCTCGAACTCATGGCCGTCCCTGCGGTGGCATATGTACTCAACTTTCGTATCTTCGGGACGGTGCAAATCGTCCCGAACGTTTCCGTTGCAAGTGCAATAGAGGCAGTCCGCGCATTTTCGTTTGGCATTTTCGGCTTGTTCCAAGGAGCGCCATTCTGCCCTGATCATTCCATCGCTTATGGTCATTGATAGGTCACTTTCCATTCATCATCCAATAGAAGCGATGCCACGGCATGCTTCGCGCTGGGTCTAGCCATTGGGTTGCAACTGTTTCAGCCCGCAGGACGGTCTTAGACGTATGCGAAATCAACAACGGTCTTGCCATCGGCCATGAGTTTCTTGGAGGCCGCGAGGGCTGCAAGGTTATCGATACGTTCCCGTTTCGAAAGGGTCCCGAGACGGGTCATGGGATGATACGGCATCGGATTGGGCTTGCTTTTGAGAAGCTCCGCGGTTCGGATCTCAATCGTGTCGGCGTAATCCTCCAGGAAGTCCCATGCCTCGTCTACCGGCAGCATCGTGTCGCGCTTGGGGTTCTTCCAGTCTTTTACCGAGCGACCTGTAATGCCCAGCCCCATTGCAATCTCTGACGTCGGCACTCCCAAGATATCTGCCCAGGCGGAAAACTCGGCCTTCGGATCGAGGTCGGGAAAATCGTCCAAGTGCTGCTCGATCCATTCATCATCGCGGCACGCATAGACAAATGAGCACTCTATATCCTTAGCCTCAAGTTGGTCGGCAACGAGATGACTCGCTAGATTGTAGAGGCCCATCGGTTCGGTCTCGGGCAGATCCTCGTCGCGATACCAGCGAAGGATATGTCGGCCGAACTTCTCGGCAGACTCATTCGCCTCGTTCAGGCAATGCACTGTAAGGTTTCCGAGCTTCTCGGTTTGGTCGTAGACCCAATCAAAGGCGTCCTTGACCGGAACGCAATCGAGCTCGGGGTCGAGCCATTTGCGCACGCTCGACACGCGAACATCGATGCCTCGTGCGAGGTCTTCGGGCTTGAGCCACAAGTTATCGAGCTGGGCCTGCATTGAACATTTGAAGTCGAACATAATCGTCCCTTCCTGTAGCGGGGTCGCATGACTCATTGCAGTCATGCATTTTGTCTAATTCTATCAGTACGATAGCGAACCAACTCCACCCAAATCGGCGCTAATTTTCCTATGGCCATATATGGGAAATGGATGGGGAGGGCATCACCCTCCCCTATTTGGTGTCGGTCGCTATGCGCAGGATGCGATACGGTCGCCCTGACCGAAGCCGTAACCGTCTTGCCTGCCGGCATCCTCGATTGAGTGATCGGAGGAGACGGTAATGGGGCGGGGCTTCATCTTTTTGCAGTTCAGTTCGTCATTCATGTAGCGATTGACGCTCTCGGGTACCACGATCGCCAAGGCCATGGTCTCGTCCTGCTCAAGCTGCTCACGGTAGGAGTTCTCGAGCCCCTGAATGAAACCGAGGCAATAGCTGTTCTTCACACCCGCACGCCGCCCAATCTTGGTTCCATTCTGTTCGAAACGTTTGCCGCAGAACTTCTTGAAACACGTCTCAATCGCATGCTTGGTGGCACGGAAACAACCGGCTGCGACCGTAGCGTCCTGGCTTTCACCGACGAAAACGAAACGGCTACCGGTCACGGTGTGGCGGCCGCTCCAATAGTCATATGCGCCATGGCTCGTCTGCATGTAGTAGCGGCAACGGTAGTTCTTCGCGATAACGTATGCGAGGACCTTGACCCATTCCGGAACGCGCTTGCCGAGATCTTCGGCATACTCGTTGACATCGGGGGCATCGTCGTCGAGGTCGATATCGTCGATGGTCATGTTGTTCGCGGCAAGGAGGCGCTGGAGGGCAAGGGATGCCGCCCTGGCTTCGCCCTCGGAAGTCGCGCCATCAATCATGGCGAGAATCTTCTTGAGCTTGGAATCGATAGGGTTCATGAGGTATCTCCCTTCGGGCGTGCGAAACGCCTTTCGTTTCGCTTATCGAGATATAGTATAGTTGAATATGGGTAGGGATGCAAGATCTATTGCGAAAAACGAGAACAAAAAAGCGGTCGCGAAACCGCCTTTGGGTTAACTTTGGTGCGGTATCATCGGTAAAACGAACTTAGACAGCTCGGTCAATTTGATATAGGCGTAGGGATCCCAATCGTCCTTTCCGTCCCTGCATGCAAGCAGTTTCTTGAGCCTGGTTTGGGCTTTTGCCTGTACCTCACGCCGATTGTATCCATAGTCATCGCAAAGGTTCCCGACAATATCGAGAATCTCACGTCTCCCAGTCGCGCGATTCTCGAGATCTTGAAGCATTTCGTTCTTCAATTCGATCCCGTAGAGCTTATCACCGAGAAGTTTTACCAGCGCGTCTTTCTTGAGAACTAGCATCAGCTTAGAACCACCTTTCTGCAACATGCAAAGTCTCCCGCATGCACGCCCTTATCGTTCAATTCACGTTTGATTGAGGCTGTCGACGAGGGGAGACGCCGCCAAGTCGATATAACGGCGCCTCCCCTGCGATGAAACCTAATACAAGTCTGCCGCTCGGAATTGGGACTCGGCGAGCCAATAGCCAGCCGATTGACCTAGCTCCTCGGCGGCCTGCCTTGCGACACGCATGGCACCGTTCTTAGCCGTGCTACTTGCCGCTCGGTCGCCTGCATCGGCGGCGTCCCAACTCTCGACTATGTAGGCCGCGATTGTCTCGATATAGTCCTGTTTTAGCATCGGAAGTGTCTCCCTTCGGGCTTGCGGAACGCCTGTCGTTCCGCTTGTGGAATATATTATAGTTGTATTTGGGGCGGATTGCAAGATCTAGCTAGGAGAATAGCATGAAAAAGGCGATCTTTCGACCGCCTTATATCTATGCTGCGTCCAAAACAATTTCTTTGCCAGTGTCTGTTTGCTTACAAACAAACGGTCGGTCGGAATCATAGTTATCGGTAACTCCCCAGCAACTGAAGCACAGACCATTCTCGTCTGCTTCTTCACTCAATACGTCCTCGACCAGCGCTTTAAAATTGGGAAGTGCCGTCTCATTCGCCGTATCCTTATCTGCGTCCAAGATTTCTTTTCTCTTGGCGATGCACTCAGAAATATACTGTTCTGCCAAGGCACAAAAAGCATCTGTGTATCGAACGTAATTCAACATATTCAATCCTTCCAAATTGGTTTGCGGAACGCCTGTCGTTTCGCTTGTTGCATATAGTATAATTAAATTTGGATTTGGATACAAGATCTAGCTGGGAAATGATATGGAATAAACGGCTTTGGGAGCCGTCCTTTCCGTTCTATTGTGCATGTTCTGTCAAGGAGGTCAGTACGATTTTTTGGTTCTCCCCTTTCAGCTCTCTTTTGGCTATCGAGCGGAAGTCCTCGGTATAGTCGGGGTCGTTCCCGCTGCGCCAGTCCTCCGGCATCTCTTACCAGGCACTCTCATAGTCATCTGACGTGCAATCGTCTATATAGAAATAGAAACCGTTCGTGTCTTTCAGCGCACGCATGGTCTTATCGAGATCTGCGTCCTCAGACATATCCAAATCAAAGAACCATGTCCTGGTCTCGGTGTACATCACGGTCTTCTTCATTATCGGTTCCTCTCAAGGGGCTGGAAACTTATGTGATCGCTATCGAACTAATGTAATTCCATTAGTTCGGTTCATTCTGATGTTCATGCCGTGACCGCATATGCGAGGCGGTCACGGGCAGAGGGGCATCGGATAAGCCGATGCCCTTTTCTCTCGATATCGGAGGAATGCCACTTCCTCAGCGCTCTCTATTCCCTGTCGGGATTATTTCGCTCGAAGCGGTGGAAAGCCTGAAAGACGGGGCTTTCCCCGTCTACGTCAGCTGTGCGCCCATCAGCAAGGGCGGCGGCGAGCTCCCTGACCCCATCAATGAGTTGATTTGCAGTCGAGACGCCATATAGGTCGTAACTCGTGAGGCAGTTCCATATCTCGAAGCGCTTATGCCATGGCATCGATGCGGTTTGACCTTCAACGAGCGCCGCGGCCTCGGATGCGATTTGCTCGCCGAAATCTTCGGCTGCAAAGGCGAGAAATGCGTCTCGCGTATCCGATACGAAATCCTCGGCTGTGTAGGTCGACGTCACGGAAAAATTGGCCTTCACAATACCGGTCTCGGTGTCCTTCGTCTCGGTAAGGATGCCGAACTCAAGCTCTGGGGCGGCTATATCCTCGAGGCCGCGTCGGTTGCAGAATACGACTTCGTGTCGGTAGATGGTCTCCGCCAGGCGCTGGTACCCGCGAAGCTCTCGCCTCGCAAAGTTCAGGCTCGAGCGAAACTCGCCACTTCCAAATGCTCCACTAACCTCCTTCTCGCCGATAAATGCTGTTGCCAGATAGCTTTTCGTAGCCATGTCAATTCCCTTCTACTAAGGTCTGCGAAACGCCTAACGTTTCGCTTGTTGACATATAGTATAGTTGCTTATTGATAGGGATGCATGATCCTCTAAGAAAAATATAAGGAGTACCGAGGTATCGATACTCCTAGCAACTATTCCTCTTCAAAATCGAATGCATCGGCAAAGTCTCTGTCCAGCAATACAGCTTCCTCCTCGAGCGCCAGATGAAGGTCTGTTTTGGACAGGGCCAGATTAACCCCGCAAAGGGCCAGCATGTCCGCATCGACCGGAATAGCATAGGCATCAAACTTCTCAAGTAAATCGAGGTCACCGGCCACCAATGCTTGGAAGTCCTGTGCTGCCTCGCGTCCCCGCCCCGGCAAATACCTCGAACAGCGGCGGAAAACCGAGTCTCTATAATCAAAGGGGTAGATTGCCACGCCCACGTAAATGCTTCCGTCCTGCGCTTTATAAGCGACGACATTTGCGCGGCTGTAGGCATCCGAATGTTTAAAATCAATTACCAAACGCTCCGCCAATCTATAGACTGCTGGATAATTCCATTGCGAAAAACGCGGAACGGCAATCGTTCCGCCAGTTACATATGTCAAAAGGCAGGCAATCTTTCGACCACCTGCCTTTTGGTTCCTACTGGTCTCGACGCTGAGCCATGAATTCGATATCCTCGACGACCACCTCGAGCTTGGTACGATGCTGTCCTTCCTTCTCCCACTGGGTGAAGCGGAGCTTGCCCTCGATGGCAATCTTGTCGCCTTTCTGCATGTGCTTGGAGACTGCCTCGGCGCGGGTTCCGAACATCGAGCAATCGACGAAATTGGGGTAATCCTCCCACTCGCCGGTCTGCGCGTTGCGACGGCGGTCGTTGACGGCGAGGCCGATCGAGAGGACGGGAGTACCGCCTGCGGTAGCGCGGAGCTCGGGGTCACGGGTGAGGTTGCCGGAAAGCAGAACGCGATTGATAGACATGGTGTGTGTTCCTTCCACTAGGGTCTACGGGATGCCTTTCATCCCGCTTATTGACATATAGTATAGTTAAATATGGGAGAGAATACAAGATCTAACTGGGAAAATAGCATGAAAATAGCGGCTATGGTAGCCGCTATCTAATCATGGCTAGTAATTCAGGATTGCTTGGTACTCAGACTCACAGGAGTCTTCATCTGCATCGAGGGCATTGTAGTAATCCGCCATGACGCGCACCATGCAGCGCTCGCAGTATTTCGCATCAGAGCTATCGTAATCATCGAAAGCCGGATGGGAATCGTCCCATCTTTCGTCGCAGTCGGATATGCGCGGACAGCAAGAGCAGACGTAATCAATAGCGTCGTTAAGTTTCTTGTCCTTCATGGGGTGTCTCCCTTCGGGTTTGCGGAACGCCTTTCGTTTCACTCATGGGATATAGTATAGTTGACTATGAATTAGGATACAAGATCAACCAGCAAAATAGGACGAAAAGGGCATAGGATAGGCCGATGCCCTTTTGTTGGGACTAATTGCCAAACAGGTCGCGGTAGCTTTCGTCGTTCCACTCGGCAATCGGGTCATCGCAGCTGTCGTCGGACTCGACCTCAGTCTCGAGCGAATACTCGCCGCAGTTCTCGAAGTCATTCCAGAAAGCATCGCTCTCTATGATTCGACCCAAACGCTCTAGGGCATCATTCTCGTCCTTGCCCTCGACAACGACCAGACCTTCACGATGCTCGGTGACCTTGATGGTGAAGTTCTTCATGGGGGTATCTCCCTTCGGGTTTGCGGGATGCCCTTCATCCCACTTGTTAGATATAGTATAGTTGAATATGGGCAGGGATGCAAGATCCAACTGGGAAATCGTTCAGAAAAAAGGCGGCCGCGAGACCGCCTTTTGTGTGAAATGAAGTTATTCCAGACCCCAAACGCACTCCTCACCGAGTTTTTTAAGCATCTTGCGGGTTAAGACGTCCTTTGCGTAATCGAGTGCGCCGTGGATCTCCGAATTATCGTATCCAGGCTGCTGGCAGGCCTGATACTCGTAGCACTCGATGCAGCCGTACTTCTCGCCGAGAGTGAAGGGCTTCCCGTCCTGCTTCTGCGTGAGCTTGAACTCATGGGCGCGGGTATGCTTGCCGTAGTACTCGTTGACGGAAGCGTAATTGGCATCGAGAAGCATCTGCCCGACAATCTGGCCGCAAGTCGCGGGGTTGTACTTGACGCCCGACTCCTCGTCCTTCAAGCTCGCCGGCTCGAAATCGGTGTCTGCCATTGCGGCGACGATTGCGGAAATCGTGAGATCGGAAACGACGTAGCAGCTCATTTAAGTACCTCCAAAAGGGTCTGCGGGATGCCCTTCATCCCGCTTGTTGACATATAGTATAGTTGAATATAGAGTGAAAAACAAGATCGATTTCGAAAAATGGCATGAAATAAAGCGGCACGGAAACCGTTTATCAAAGTACGATTTATTCGCTATCACGCAGCGATTTCAAAACCAAATCTCGAGCCTCTCCCTCGAGTTCCCTATCCGCGACCTTTCGAAAATATTCGGTAGCATGATCGCAGCATGTGCGCTTTTCGCCTGATGATAGTTCATCCCACTCGCTCTTATATTCATCCTCGGCGCGGTCGGTCAGATAATAATTAAAACCCTCGGTTCCAACCAACGCCGACAATGCCTCCTCGACCTGTGCCCCCTCGTCAACATCGAGCTCGAAGTACCAAGAACGAGTTTCAGTGAACTTAAAGACTTTCTTCATGCCTGTTTCCTTTCCAATACAAGGCGTTCATGGAGATGGATGAGCGCCCACTAAACCAGATGCCCTTTAAAACTCCTGTATCTGCGAGAGGTCGATTAGGGTGTCCAAGACGCCGATCTGGTCTTCCAGAAACCTCATCCAGGCTCATCATTTCCTCAGTCATTGTTGTTTCCTTTCTCTGTAGGGTAATAGTCGATAAGGTAGGGAGCGCCGTTGCACTCCCCCTGTCGGCGGTTACAGCGAGCAGCGGTAGGCTTTGACTACTTGGCTGGCGCACTCGATGCCGTATGCGGCAATAGCCCAAGAGATGGGCAATACGATGCAGTTCAGATAGAGGTAGTAGAACCGGCTGAACCATGCACCGAAAGCAAACGCCGCCGCGCCGATCAGCGCCATGACAATCCTCGGGAAGTAGAAGAGGAAGTCATCCAATTTGCGATCCATAGGGTATCTCCCTTCCGGGTGTGCGGAACGCCTTTCGTTCCGCTTGATGACATATAGTCTAGTTGAATGTTGGCGAGGATACAAGATCAAAATGAGAATAATAACAAAGAGATTTACGAAAAGGGCATCCATTAAAGGATGCCCTTTTGAGTATGACTAAATGTCAAACTATATGTCTCAAAGGAGGCCGATACGGTTCCAAGGCAGGTAGCGCATGACGCAGATGCCTATCACGCTGTCCTCTGATATCGGGCCGAAATAGCGGGAATCTGCGGAATTCTCCCTGTTGTCGCCCATGACCCAAATCTCGCCCTCGGGAACCTTATAGGGGTAGGATATATGCTTGCCCTTTCCAAGGTACAGCGGATAGGAATCGCCCTTCGCGTAATCCTCCGTGATTTTCTTCCCATCGATATATACCGATCCGTTTTTCATATCGACCGTCTGTCCGGCGCAGGCGACAACACGCTTACATAGGACGTCTTTCTCGGAGCCCTTTTCGGGGTTCTCGAAGACGATAACGTCCCCCGCAGAGGCGGTTTCACCCAACTCCAGGGTAATCTTCTCAGCTAGCACGCTATCGCCGACTCGAAGCGTATCGCACATCGATTCGGTGGGGATGCTGAACGGCTCAATAACGAACGACCTTATCAGTAGAACCGTGCCGATAGCCGCTAGGATTATCGCGGCGTAGATAACGGCGCCCCATGGAATAGGTAGGCGCGTCTCGTTTCCGGGCTCTTCCAAAACAACCACCTAGTCCATAAGGCCTTTCATGCCGATTGCAGTCAAGCCGCCTGAACCCGTGCTTTGCTTTAAGGCGCTCTGAACCACCTGTTTTTCATTGAGGTAGCTGGCCGAGTCGGCTGGGCTGTGACCGCAATCGTCCTCAACATCCGATTCATGGAAATAGACGTACGTTCTCCGAGCCATGACCGAAGGATGCATCCTATATCCAACGGCGTCCGCTTTTGGCGCGAATCCGCGATTGAGCCACTGGTTCAGCGTGCGGAAGCTCGCCCCTAGGTCAGCAGGAAGGTGGTTCTTGATCGGGAGCTCATCCTCCGCATTGGCAGTCACGTCGCGCCCCATAAAAGTCACCGTCGTGTACATGTATGAATCTCCATTCTGAAATCAAATCAATTTACTTTCGTCGCTTCGCCCGTGGCGTAATCAATCCTGTAGCCAGGCTGCACGTTATAGCAGTAGACGTCGAAATCGATGCTCTTGCCCTTATCCGCCAAGGAGTACGCTTGGATGCGGACACCACGGACAACCAATTCGCCGTCACGGAAATCGGGGGTCACCTTGTAGTAGACACGCCCACCGCCGGCAAAGATGAAGTCGCTCACCTGCATCTCATAGGGCAGCATTCCCTCGACGTTCATGTAGCGGGTTCCCGTAATCAGATTGCGCTTCTCGGCGTTCAAGCCGGACAGGCACCACGCTATCAGGTGGCAACGGTTGTACAGGTACTTTCCGTCAAGGGAATCATCGCGAACCGTGTGCCAACCGGAGGGTCTCACCATTCCAATCGAGCCGCGCTTCTCCCCTCGTGCGGGAGCCGTCTCGAGGGAGATGACCATCTCCACGGAGCCGCATCGACCGGTCGAATCGAGATCCGGGAGGACTGGATCGGAGGGTGCCGATTTAGCAGATAGGCCACTCGTGTCCGAAAGGGCTACCGAGGGGTTGCCCGTGTATTCGGGAATCGAAATCGGATTATTTGAGGTTGAGGTGCCATTGGGAGTCTGAGAGGACGTCACGAACTGATTGGCAGTGAAAACACCGAAGAATCCAGCGCCTTGAGCCAAAAACGAGGTGCCTACGGCAAAGGCGAGCGCGATGCCGAACTCTAGCAGCCGTCTGACTTTCGCATTGGAGATTTTCACGGGAAGCTCTTTTCGGTATGTCGGGTCATTTGTCTCGCATCCTTTCGTATCCAAGTACGGATGCGTCTCCCCAACCGATTGAGCATTATTTAGGCAGGATCAGCGCTGTCTAAAAATACGGTACAGCCTGATAAGTCCTATCAGGGCCGCATCGATTGTTCTCCTGTCTTCGGCGCCTTGGGGAAGCGCATTAACTGAGGTTGATTTTAGCAGAGAAAACGGCGTGCCGACAGTATTCAGTGAATATAACGACCAAGCGACTGAAAACATCTATGAGATTATGGGGCCGGGGAACCTTGAGGATCAGCGATTCTGACTACCCTGATTGGGTTGCCGAACTCCTTGGCGAGGGCGAAACTTTGGGCGGTGCCTTTGCTCGTACCGTCCCAAAAGGCAATGACGCCGCGCTCGGCAAAGGTCGAGATGTAGGCATGCATCTCGCGGTTCCTTGCGTAACCTGCTCGTTTCCCATATCGGGACCAATCGGCAGGGAAAATCTGCAACGGGTAGTCGTGGCTATGGGCGTAGCGCTCGGCCAAGGCATCGGTACCCGAGCAGCCGCCCGAAACGATCTCGATATCGGTCTTGTCGGCGAGAAGGGCATCGCACTTCGCCTTGAAAGCGTCGTAGTCGGTATAGCCCCTGCTCCCGATTATCATGCAATGGAATGTCATTTGGAAACATCCCTCCATATGGGATTGCGGGACGGAAGACGTCCCGCTTCAGTCATATAGTATAGTTGAATACGAGCAGGAAAACAAGATCAATGCGGCAAAAGAACATCAAAAAAAGCGATCTCACGACCGCCTTAGAAAACGCCCGATCACGCTGCCGGCGCACTAAGAGAAATCATACTCACCCTGGGTGATGCTACCTTGCGGGACGTGTATTCGTGTCTCCTGCCTGCTGAAAAACAACTGATTGCGCGACCATTCGCCAACTATGGGCAATGCATAGTTTAAACGGACGATTTCATAGCTATTGACCGTCTCGACTCTCGCATCCTCGGCGTCCGCGTCCTCGTACACTACCACCGTTTCGGCAGGGTAGCATCTTCTCCGATAACCCCTATCATCTTGCTTCACCATCAGGACGTACTCATCGGTTGAGGTAAGGTATCCGAAAGAAAGCGCCGTTGCGCCCGATAGGCTAGATTCCGTCTTGAGCGAGGCAAGGGAGTGGGTCCCTGCAATCTCAGTTTTCTCACCAGCCGATTCAATACTTGTCGGAACTAGAGCCTGAAACAGAACGCAGATGATCGCACCCACGGCAACGACCGATGCGATATATATGCGGAAACGTCTATCGGATGATTTTGAATCGGGTGCGAGCAGACTAAGTAAACTGACTGCGCAGACGAGAATCAGTGCAAGAAATACGTATCTAAACCAATTCATCCGCGCCCCTATCGCTCGGGGTCCATCTTGCGTTCCATTTGCGAATCAACAGAATCCGCGCGGTGTCCTCAGCATCGTCGATTGAGTCGGCAATGCCGTCTGTGCCCATATTCGTCACGCACATCGCGCTCGCCGCAGTTCATTATCATGCGGACGTCGTAGACAGTAACGCCGTCCGTGCCGTCATACATATCGACGTCGTAGCGGCTCGGTTCTATGTCAGAATTGCCGCAGAAAGGGCGTGGGAGTATATCCAAGACTTTCTCCTCTCAACAGGGTCTGGATTGGGAGACAATCTCCCGCAGACGGTTGGAAACGTCGTTTCCCGTCCCGCAGATAGACTTGCCCTCCCAGTAGACCACCGACGTTATCGATTCAAGGTATTCGGCAAGGTCGATGAGCTCGGTGGGGTCGACGACAACGGCATCGCCATGCGAGCCGCGAATACGATTCTCATCATCAGTATTCAACATTTTCCAGTCCATCCACTATCTCGACAAGCCGACCATCCTCGTACCTGTAGGCCATATATCTGCAGCACCATTCACGCCAGGCTCGGTAAAACGGTTGGCTATTCTGCGAGTCAGCCCAGCCGCAAAAGCCTATGAAGCCGTCGGAGTTGAAACTCACCGCCTCGCGACCGCTCCACTGACCGGGACAGTCGATTTTCAGATATGCTTTCGCGATGCCTCCATCGGGGTTCATCTTGTAGCAGAGGCTATCGTTCTTGCGCCGAGGAATCGTGTAGCGCGGAGTCTTACCCTTGCGACATGATTCGGCACACTCGAGAGCGATATATCCTTGAAGGGCATCGAGGTCATATGGCTCGATGTCCGCATACGTCAATTTGAGGATTTCCCATAAGTAGCGACATTCCTGAGATGTCATGGCAGACGGACTATCCAACATCATGGCTTCAGAACTATCCAATATCATTTTCCTACCGTCTTCTCAATTACTCGACCGCAGATGGGGCAGTGGCGGTAGGAATGGGCACCGTACTTCCCCTCATCGTGGCCGCATTTGTCGCAAATCCATACGCCAACCCGCTCGCGAACGTATCTACATGTCTGCACGTCAATCTTGTCGGCCAAGTCTCTTGCGGCACATTGCTCGACCGCGGGGTATTCCTCGTTGTAGTACTTCACGTCCAAGTCGAGAGCCTTGGCAAGGTCGCAAAGATCCAACAGGCCTCGGCGGCCCAAAGTATCGCCGTCCGATATTTCCTCGAAGACTGCGTCCGAGACTGCATAGCGGAGGGACATGGCGATATCACGACGAATCTGCCTTGCGAAGCCGGAATCACCTACGAGGCGATCGATATAGTCTGCGAGTGTGAGCGCGTCGCGCCTGTCGATGAGAAGCTCCCCTTCGGCGTGACGGCATTCAATGCCCAGCTTAGACAGCGCAGCGGGAACACTGACATATTCACTGACAGGCCTGGGGCCTGCGAGGGCTAGGGCGCGGAGCGCGGCGGCCATCTCGCGGTTCACGTTGGTTAGGTCATCCATATAGAGTCTCGTCCTCGCAAATCAATCTCGATGGGCTTTAGTGCCGTCCGGAATTACCTGAAAAAGCGTCCCTTTGGGGGCCACGACCTTGCGTCCGCAGTAGGGGCAGCTCTTTATGAGTTCGACCCTCCATCCGTTCTTGCAACTATCATCGGGCAGGCGAACCTTGCCGAGCGGGCCGTCCGCCCCGCAAGCGGAGCACGTGAAGTGTCCGGTCTGCGGCCCGTTGAGGTTCTCGCAGGTACCGGGGTCAATCAGGTTCGCAAGCATGCCCAGCGTATCCTCATCGGTAAAGGGCATCTCGTCGGCGACCGTCTCCTCAATGATGCCGCCGATTGCAGCGGGAAAGATGGGTATACCCGCAGCGAAATGACAGTGCGAGTTGTGGCGGAGCCTTGCGGCGAAGTGGATTCGAGTGTCTAAATCGGGCAAATGCGCGGGCGATTCGTAGATATTCATTTCGGCTACATCCTGTCCATTGGAACGCTTGGGGAACGTTCGCATTAACTATAGTTATTATAGCAAACTTTTGGAACGATTATCGGCAGAGCGTAAATCAATTTGAATATAACCGGTAAGCCGTACCTATGGGAGCGGGTGCCGATTGTCTCGGGGTTGAAATTGGATTGCCCACCACGGTCTATCGGACGTGCCTTCATGGGGATTGGGAAATGACCGGTAGACCTCAAGCTCCCACTGCCTGCGATCCGACTTCGCCACGGCATCGAGAATAAAGCCGGTGGCGAGCGAAAGAGCGCAGAGGAACATCAATGCCGCCGCGAGAATCGCAGTCGGGAAGCGGGGCACGACCCCGGTTGCAACGAACTCGTGAATGACGGGGACACCTAGCGCAATCCCCACGATGAAGAATAAAAGCGAGATCAGGGAAAAGAACCTCAGGGGTCGATAATCCTTGAAAAGGGTGCCGACCATTGCGACGACCTTAATGCCGTCGG
Organism: uncultured Collinsella sp.; assembly: GCA_902466395.1. GTDB lineage: Bacteria > Actinomycetota > Coriobacteriia > Coriobacteriales > Coriobacteriaceae > Collinsella. The sequence goes on along the minus strand of CABQQR010000001.1, from coordinate 88,141 downwards.
ACAGGGTATTCAGCTTCGACTCCGATCCCTCGGGTCGGTCCCGATAGTCAATCGGAATACTTTGAATGCGCCAACGGCGGTCAACGGCGTGTATGGATAGCTCGGTCTCAATCTGGAAGCCGTCTGAAAGAACGGGGAACGCCTTGACGAAGGGTTTGGACATGGCACGGTAGCCCGTCATGACGTCGGCGTATTCGTAGCCGTAAATCCACTTGATCATGGCGCGGACCAAATCGTTGCCAAAGCCATGGAACGCACGCCTATTCTCCTTGGCGTACGTCCCGTTGGATAGCCTGTCGCCGACGACCATATCGGCCTGCCCGGCTAGAATCGACTCGCAAAGGGCTTTCGCTGCTTGAGCAGGGTAGGTATCATCGCCGTCCACCATGAGGTAGCAGGCGGCATCGATATCTCGGAACATCTGCCGACAGACGTTTCCCTTGCCGTGGCGAGGTTCGAATCGAACGGTCGCGCCGTGCTTCATCGCGATAGCGGAGGTCGCGTCAGTCGAGTCGTTGTCGTAGACGTAGATCGTCGCGGCTGGCAGCTCGCGTTTGAAATCGTCGACCACCTTGCCGATGGTCTGGGCCTCGTTATAGCAGGGAATGATGACTGCAATCTCGTCTTGATCCACCCAGAGCACTTCCCTATTTGATATCGAGATAGACACACGGAGAACTCCATGCGCCGCCCGCGCGAGTTGCGATGTCAATATAGCTGCGCTTTGAGCGGATAACCTCAGCCTCGGCTATATCGAGCGGCAGGCGAAATAAATCCTCGTGGTCGATATAGGCCGAGCACCTCACCCGTCCGCCAGCACGGATAATCACGAGTTCGTACACCCTAGTCTCATGTCGGCAGTATTCGATTACAGTCATGATCAGGCTCCTTTAATTTCCCTATTTGATATCGAGATAGATGCACGGGGCATCCTCTAAGCCGCCTGACCGGTTCGCGAGGCGAATCCAGCTGCGCTCTGCGCCGACAACCTCGGCATTGGCTATATCGGGCGGCAGGCGAATTAAATCCTTGTGGTCGATATAGGCCGAGCACCTCACCCATCCACCAACTCGGATAATCACGAGATCGCGCCACTTGGCCTCTTCGCGACAATACTCAATAACGGTCATTTATCTATCCTTTCGAAAATTTCGCCCGCAAATCGGGCAATAGTTGATGGGAATATAAGCGCAGTCGAGGCCGTTGTCGTGGGACAGGCTCAAATGCACCCCTTGCGGGTCATTGACCTCGAGTGCGAGCTCTATCCCCTCAATCAGGTCCATATCCCCGCAGACATCATCGATATCGTTGAGGAGCTTGGCGCGGTACGGGCTGCACCACGGGCAATAGCTGTTCGAAAAGACCCCGCGCGATGTACGGTAGGAGTATGCGCTGTGGTTCACCATTCGGAACAGGAGCTCGGAGACGGATGCAATCCGGCTGCTCCCCGAGCCGATCCCGAGGTCGAATTTTTTCTGCAGACACCCGCGGGCGTCCGGGCAGAAGACCGCCGCGTCCTTGGGGAGCTGTCGGGTCTTATAGAGCGTCTGGGCGAGATCAGGCGGGCAGACGAGCCAGTTTGCATCGCCCCGGAACGTCAGGCCGTGTCCGCTCTTGAAGTCATTCATACACGATTTGACCTCGACGAAGACGAATTCACCCCGCTCGATGGATGATGGGAACGGTGAGTTCCGCGCGGGCCTGAAACCGACGAAATCGACGCGATGGACATCGTCCACCCACACCTCAGACGAGACCAGGGAATACTCGCGGCGCAACCGAGCCAAAACGCGCTCGGACAGCTCCTCTGTCGTCTCTTCACGCTGTCCCAATTTATGCCTCCTTATCCGCATGGCGTGTATTCCAAGTCTTGAGGGCTGCGATACAGGCGTTGTATTCGTCCTCGCCCTCGATAATCGATTTGCGCTGGGGTCGGCATGCGTGCGATCAGATGCTGAAAACGGCTCCGCAGCCCAGGCAGTATGCGGCGAAGCGGGTGTGATATGGGATGCCGGTACCGCAATTCGAGCAGGAGGAATGCCCGTTTTTCGACACGATGGTCGCCGTCGGGCGGGCGATATATGCCGAAAGCAGCTCGTAGCAGCTGCGCTGGCTCATTGGGTCGAAATCGTCGTCGCAGGTCTCCTGCAGGATGTCCTCAAGGGGGCGCGGGGCGGAGCTCGATTCGGATTCCTCTTTGAGGACCTCTGCGAGTTCAAATCGGTCGCTATCGGAAATATCGACAGCAGTCAGCTGACTCATATCGGATCACCAATCTTTTTTATAGGGGTAGGGAAATTCGCCGGTATGCCCGGCGCGGGGGACTCTATGGCGTGTCGAAGACCATTGTCTGTAGGGAGAGTGAAAAGGGGGTGTGGGGAGTAATGGAATTCAACAGAGTCCGCCGCGCCGAGCATGCCGGCAGCTATATGACGAGAGGGCTGCGGCGCCGTCTTCCACTCAGGCACGTGTCCCACAAAGGAAGGAAAGGAGTCAAACAAATGGGGTGCCTGGAAAGCGTGAAACCCGACCCGTGAAATAGAATCGATCAGATACGAGGGAGACGGCGTCGCAGCCCCTTCGCCAGCCAAGGACAAAGGAGCAGGGCCATGGCGGCGGCATAGCCTGATATGACCGCCACGAAATAAAGAAATGTCGCAAGCAGAGACATGTCTTAGTCCTTGAATCCAGGGAGGTGAGCGATGATGTAATCGCGTTGGCGGCGGCCGAGGCCCTTGACTCGGCGATTCGGAGCGATGCCGGCTTGAGCCATGAGCTGGGTGGCCTTCGTCTTGCCGACACCGGGAACGGCGATCAGCAGGCGAACCACAGGAATGCGCCAGTATTTGGGGTCAGCAGAAGCCTGCTCGAAGGTGACGGAACCCTGGCGAACCAAATCGAGCAAGGCCTTGCGCTCCTTTCGGACGGCTGTAGCCTTCTCAAGGTTCGCGCGGCGCTGTTCATCGGTCAGAGCGGGCAGCTTGTTTGCAGAATCGGACATAGGGTCACTCGCTTTCGAATAAATCTTGGTATTGCTCGGGCGTCAACTCGCAGATGAACGCCTTAATTTCAGCGCGGTTCTTGCGAGAGACGGTGATAAAGGCATAACAGGGAGTCTCGGGGTCATCGGGATTGGGGGCGGTCGCTACCGCGAGTAGCTGACCTGCGTGCCGCAGGGTTTTGGCGATTGTCTTCATCCCCTTCGGAATGAGAGCGTCTTTGGGCTCCAAGACCCGCTCGACCTGCCAATCCCGAAGCGAGGTTCCGGTAATATCCTCAATCTCGTCCATTTAAATCCCTTCCCTATCGAGTTCATCGAGTGCTTGGATGACGATATCGGTCGCTATCGCCCAAAGATCGCGCATGCGGATGTGGTGGGTGACGGCTGCGACCTTCATGCGATCTACTGCCTTGGAATCAATCTTGAAGGAGACTTGCGTCTGGCGCGGGAAATCTGCCGCCGCATACTCCTTGGAGTAGGCCGCTTTAATCGCAGCCGCCATCCCCTTCACGCATTCATCGCCAAAGGGATAGGGGCCTGCCTGCCTGGCAGTCTCCGCGGGGCGTGCGGACGCACGTCCCGAATGGCGGTTCAGCATGGCTCGTTTCGCGTCAGCCGTGAGGTCCATGCGATTCTTCGATGGTGCGGCCATGGCTACTCGCCGCCCAGATACTCGTCCACAAACTTGCGGAACTCGGCCACGGCGGCATCGTTGGGGCGGAAGCCGAACAGCGGCTCCTTGTTGTTCGCCGCGTCCTCAATCGCCTTGTGCTTCATCGGACGCGCCGCGTAGAGCTTCGTGTGGCCAAGCTCGGCGATCGCGGGAAGCTGCTCGTCGGCGGCGCGGGATGCAACCTCGTCCTTGCTGTACTTGTTGAGCAGGATGCCGTCGATATTGAGGTCGGGGTTGAACGCATAGTCGGCTTTGATGGACTCGACGAGGTCGTAGACGTTGCCGAAACCGTTAATCGAGAACATCGACGGCTCGGTTACGATAACCACGTCATCTGCCGCGACGAGGGCGTTCAAGGTGGAAAGACCGAGGGACGGGGGGCAATCGATAACGATGTAGTCGTAGACGTCCATCGCAGGTTCCAAGGCTCGCTTCAGGCGAAACTCGCGGCCGAGGCCTTGAGAGAGGACCGAATCGAGGTCCTTCATCGCGATATCGCCGGCGATAATGTCGCACCCGTCCATGAACTGGACGCAATCAGAGAGGGATGTCTTGGGCTTCTCGAGCAGATTGAAGACCGTGGGGACGGCAGGAGCGGTCTCGGCCTTCATCCAAGTCGTGATGTTCGCCTGGGCATCCATATCGATCAGGAGAACGTTGAACCCGCGCTCGGCCATGCCCTCGCAGAGGGCCTTGCTTGCGGTGGTCTTCCCAACCCCGCCCTTGTTGTTGATTACTGCAATCGTCCTTGCGACCTGCGCCACGCCATCGGCACCCATCATCGGACTCCCCTCGGATTCGTGCGACCCCGAACGGAATTACGAACATAGATAGCCTAGGTGATGGGCAGCACGCCGCCCGTCACCTTACGATATTTATAGATGTCGCGTAGTCATCTTCCTGTCCGTCATCCAGCGCTTGGGGAACGCTTTTGACTTAACTATATGATAACAGCCTATCGGCATAATGCAAGCATTATCTGAGAATTATCGGCGCGTCGTTAGTATTTGCGTGGGATGGGTCACATCGGCAAAGAAAAGCCCCCGCAACCGTTGTGGCGCGGGGGACAAATGATGCGGGCACTATAAGCGATACGGGTGCGCCCGTGAAGTTAGAAGAATATGAGCCAGACCGTACCAAAGAGCAGACAGAAATAGCCCACGACGGTCACAGCAAAATCGGCGAAAGCGAGCAAGGCAACCATGTTGTCCTTCCCGGCACCATTGGACAGAAGGCTCGATAGGAACCCATGCGCAGGGTAAATCGCACAGACAAGGCAGATAGACTCAAGACCAACCTTCAAAAGGGGGTTCGCCTCCACCAGCTGCCTTTGATACAGCGACCCCATCAGGACGGCAACGGCAATGAGCACCACCCATGCCACAAACACGCCGACCTTCAAAGCCCTAATCTCAGCCACCCACGCTATCGGCATAATGCAGCCGAAACCACTGAGGAGAAATGCCGAGGCGATCAGCGCGGCAGGCATCAGTCGGCCGGGCTTTCGGTAGCGTCGATATCCGTATCGGGCTTAGCGAACAGGCCGCTCAAAAGGGACGGCAGGTCGACGCCAGTGCTGTCCTTCAGGCCGGATGCGACCTGGTCGACAATCGTGGTGGTCTCCTTCACGAGCTTTTGGGCGTTGCCCGATCCGTACATCTTGATGGAGTCGACTGCGGTCAGCGGCTTCGCGACCTGCTCGGCCACCTTGGGCATGATGTCGATGTAGCGGTTGGCGAGCAGATAGGGGTTCTCCATGCCGTTGTAGGCCGCCGCCTGGGCCTTCACGCCGGCGGCGATACCCTCTCCCCTGCTCTTCTCGGACGCGCCGTCAGCCTCGCCCTTCAGGCGCGTAGCCTCGGCTTCTGCCGTGGCTTTCGCCTTGATACCCTCGGCGTCCTTCTGGGCGGAATACAGCTCGGCATCGGAGGCGTTCTGGCGCTCGATGCGGGCGGCTTCGGCCTGCTTCGTGCGCTTGTAGAGGTCGGCTTCTGCCGCCTGCTCGGCGGCGTAGCGGTCGGCCTCGGCCTGCTTCTTCACGGTCGCGTTCAGCTCGCGCTCCCTCACGTCCGCCTGGCGCTCGGCGAGCTCGACCTTCTTGGTCTCCGCGGCGATCTCGGCCTCCTGTTGGGCGATATAGAGCTCGCGCTGTTTCTCGGCCGTGACGGTTGCTTTCACCATATCGGCCTCGGCCTTCGCCTTGTCGGCCTGCTTCTTGAGGTCGGCCTGCTTCAAGTCGAGCTGATTCTGGCGGATGGCGACCTCCTCGGCCGCCTTGATCTGCGCCAGCTCGGCTTCCTTTTTAATCTCGGCAGCCTGATCGGCGCCCATGGAGCGGATGATGCCCTGGGAATCGGAGAAGTCCTGTACGTTGAAGGTGCGCAGCTCGAGGCCCAAATTGGCGAGGTCGTCCTTGGAGCCGTCGAAGACCTTGGCGTTGAAGCTCTCGCGGTCACGCATGAGCTCCTTCAAATCCATCTGGCCGATGACCTCGCGCATCTTGCCAAGCATGACCTCGGTGACCTGGCGGGTCATCTCCTCCTTGTCCATGTTCAGGTAGTTTTTGGAAGCGGTCTCGATGAGCTCGGGAGTTTGGCCGATTTGGAAGTTCGCCACGGCGCAGGCGTGGATGAGGATCGCGTCCTGTGTGGGGATCTCATTTTCGGTGGTCAGCTGCACCTGCACGGCACCGAGGGAGAGGGTGTCGACGCGCTGGAGGAGCGGGATAACGAACGTACCCTTGCCGGAGACGCTGCGCATCTGCCCGAATCCAGATACGATCATCAGTTTGTCCGGCGGACATTTGCGCCAGCAGCTCTCGAACACCATCGCCAAGACCAGGATGCCGACGATGATGGGGAGCAGGCTGAAGATTACAGATTCGAAGAACATGCAGCTTCCTTTCTTTAAGGGCGGCCCTGACAGGGCCGCCCGGTGATAAACAGTTGCTTGTGAGGGGAATTACGCCAAGAACTCAATCAGTCGTATGATCGTCACGATGAGCGTGGCGATGCAGGCGAGACAGCTGAGCGCGAGCGAGAAGATCCATACACCATGCAGAATCTCGACCTGCTCGCAGCGGGCGAGGCTATTGAACCCGCCGCCGTATCTCTCCCAAATATCGCGAAGTTTGTTGATGATGGGCATCTAGCACTCCCATGAAACTAGAAGGAATTCGAGGTCAGGTTGTTCAGAATCATTCGCTGGACATGCTCATGTTCGTGAGCAACCAGTGGCTCCAAAACCACGACCAGTAGGCATTGTCCTGGCGTTCGACCTCTTGAGATTTGGCCGCAGCAGCCTGGGTGTTGTCAGCCTGCTCTTGCGCCTCGTCTGATTTGACGGAATCGGAATCGGTCAGCACAATCGGGAAATCCGCACCGACCTTGGCGGCGTTGTACTCGGCTAGGGAGACCTCATGGTCTGCCTCGTATCTCCCGTTTCGGACGGTCACGTAGCAGCTTTTGGCTGAACCCGATGAGTCGATGTATTTGCCTTGGATGCTCCCCGCCTGCGTGCGCTCGAGCTGGAACGAATTGTATTCGCTGTCGCCAAAGTCCCAAATCGCAAAGAGGAGTAAACCCACTCCTATCAGAATCGTGAAATAAATAATGCCTTCGATTGCCGTCTGCACGCGGACAGAGCATTTAAAATCCATTAACCCTTGCCCCCCTAGAAAGGGATATCGTCATCGTAGGGATCGACGACGGGAGGCATTGGGGCTTGCGAGGCAGATGGCTGCGTGGATTGGGCTTGCGTCCTAGGGGATGCCAAGAACTCGATGTTAGCGACAATCAAATCGAGTTTTGAATGGCGCTGGCCGTCCTTGTCCCATGTCGAGTAGCGGAGCTCGCCTGCAATCGCGACCTTTTGGCCCTTCGCGAGATAGCGCGACAGGGCTTCGGCACGCTTGCCGAAGATGGTGCAGTCGATGAAGTTGCCCCTTTCGTCCCACTCGCCAGTCTGCCTGTTGCGCACCGAGGTATTGAACGCCAGGGTGAACGACAGGAGTTGCGTACCGCCCGCGGTCATGCGCAACTCGGGAGGTCGCGTCAGGCGGCCGGTCAGGGAAACGTTGTTGATATCGGACATGTCGGTTCCTCTCTCGAAACGCTAATCGATAAGGTCTGCGATGAAGTTCGCACGCTTCGCGCGGCCCGCATGGCTTTGCGGGCGGGTGTGGGATGCCTCGATTCGGCGCACCGCGGTCGAGATCTGGTCGGAGATGCAGGCGCCGCTCGAGATATCGGCGTAGCGGACGCTTACGACGAGGCCTCGCTTGTTGCCGCTCACGCGGCGGCCGATGAAAAATGCGGGGTACGCCTGTGTTATCTGCATGCGCACGGTCTCCAAGCCGCGAGCCTTGAACGGACACGGCATCGCGACGTCCACAATCTCGCCGAGAAGCGACTGGACCGCCTCGTGGACGAATGTGCCGTCATCGTGCGGCTCGTCCTCGAAGTAGAACATTCGGCTTCCTATTGGTTTCTCGTTTCGCAAAAGGGCGGAGGCGGATTTGGCTCCGCCTCCTGCATTCAGGGTTTTCATGTCGTCATCCTATCTGTCCGGCAGGTCGTTTGGGGTGCGGCCTGACAGCTAGGATAGTAGCATAGTTAACGGCGTGCCGTTATATATTTCCTATGTTATCGGTGGACGGTAAGCAATTACGGACATTTGGGGGCGTTTTCGGACATATTCGGGGTGTTTGCGGACATTGTCCGGGAATGTCCGCAAATGGCCGAAGTGGCGATAAGACTTTCGATTCGAGAGCGCGTCTGTGCCTTGCGGTGGAGACGGACAGGACGCCTTTGAAGCTCGCGATAGATGCGTTGATGACTTCCGGTGGCAGTTCTTGCGAATCCACAGACGAGCAGAGGGACTTGAGATGCCTGCGATATCGGATGAGCGTAATCTGGGAGAGACGTCGGCGAGGACGACCATCGGGACAAGAGAATCGGATTTTGAGAAACGCCAATTCCCGATCAAGACGGGAAGAGAAGCAGGCCTTCGCGTTCGGCTGAAGTCCCAGAGACCGAAGGCTTGTTAAGAAGAGGTCTTGGATGCATGGCAAATCACTACTAGAGCAAAACACATAGCCGTCATCCATATAGCGGCCAGCCCAGCCCTGCCCGAGGAGTTCATGGAAGGCGTGATCCAGCCTGTTCAAATAGGCGATCGCCGCAAGCTGGTTCACCTGGTTGCCCAAAGTCAGAATAGCCGATTCGCGGCTATAGAGAGCGGCGATATCGAGGAGCCGCAACATGGAATCAGATTCAGGAAGCCCGCGATAGGGCTTCAGAATAATTTCAGACAGGACGGCATGCGCCCGAACCGAGGGGATGCTTCCGAAATAATTCTTGACATCGTATTGAAAAACCCGAGCGTACGAGCCATATTTCCTGTGTGCCGCAAGCATGTCTTTCTCGAAACGTGTTCGCGCGAAGGAGGTACCCTTGCCTTTCAGGCTCGCCGAGTTCGAATAGACGAGGCTTCGCGACAGTACTGGGACGATAAAGCGATCGCATAGGCAGCGCTGGATGACGCGATCTTTGTAGCGCGGTCCCACGATGTGCCTGATCTTGCCGCGCTCGCAAAGGGTGAAGCGGACTGGGGGCTGTCGGCGATACTTCCCCGAGAGCAGGCTCTCGCGCAGGCGGATACAATTGACGGCACGGTACCTATCGAACTTCATCGCAGCGGATTTCCATAAGGTACCCTTCGCGCATACGCGAGCCGCCCTATAAAGGTTTGTGAAAGAGAATACGTCTTCGAGCGTCTTCGGCACCGCCTCGAGCGATCGGCGACTCAGCTCTCGACGGCGCCTCTCTCGGCGTTCACGCCGCCTTGCCCGTTGGGAGCGGTTCAAGGAGCTTTCTCCTTTCGTAATTCAACAATAAGCCCCGGCTGCACCCCTATTCGGGGCGCAGATTCCAATGTGCCTGAAAACCGCCGGAGCGATCCAGATGCCGTCTCTTTCGAGAGGCAAGTCCGCCCATCTTGCATCACCGAGGCCTGTATTCGCAGCGCCGAATGGGGCGCCGACCGGTGGGTATCCCCTTTTCTCCTTTACCATTCCGCTTTCACGATGTGCGCTACTCAGACCAAATGGAGAAAATCGGGGAACACGTAGTTGGTGTTCGTCGCATTGTTGTTGTTCCAGTCGCCGTTGCTATTGACATTGCGGAAGTTCGTGGAGTTGCTCGGATTCACGGAGCGAGTCCAGTGATTGTTACTCGACGAAGCTAAAACGGATGCCCACCATCTAAGGTTCACGGCAATGAATCTCAGATGGTGAACAGCCCTACTCGGGTGAAACCGAGCTTGCGTCCAATTTGGAATCAAGGGTTCTAAGACGCATACGCTCCGCCTTTATGGCTCCCTTTGTCACCTTCATGGCGTTAGAAATGGTGCCTGCAAGTGATTCAAGCCGGCTCATCTTTACAAAGGGTTTGGAAACTCCCACTTCGACTCCCCCAGCGTCTAGCTCGGTGTAGATAACTTGGGGCATATCGTCCATCCATGCATCAATGAACACGCCGATGAGACAAAGCCGCCCGTAGGCATCGTTTAGAAGGGCAAGCCTTTGCTCACTCTCTTCAACCGTCATAACGTAGATGCCATCCGCCTCAGCGGCCGCCTCCATGAGGTCGTAACCTGCACGACAAATATACTGCGTCTCGGTAAGGGCGCGGGATTTCGGAAGTTTCTTTGCTATCGAGATGAGTTCGCGCCAGACGATGCGTGCCTGTCTGAGATACTCGGTTGAGACCGATTCGGTCTGCCTGCTCTTGGGAACCATAGGGCCTCCAACTTGGAAGGAACCCCTCCGGCGAATGCCAGAGGGGTTCAGGGGCGTAGATTAGAAGGAGAAAGCGGGGAACACGTAGTAGGTGTTCGTCGCACTGTAGTTGCCCCAGTCGCCGCCGCTAAAGATCAGGCGGAAGAGCGTGGAGTCGCTCGGATACACGGAGCGAGTCCAGTGATAGTCACTCGACGAAGCTCCGGAATAGTTCGACCTCGTCACGCCCTTGGACTTGTAGTACTCGTATTGGGTGCCGTCGTGGTCGAGGTCACCCCAGACCTCGGTCGACGAGAGCAGGAAGACCTTGTCGGTCGTGGCCGAAGGCGTGCCGGCGGTACCGCCACCCTTGTTGTCGGTCATCTTCTTGACGGACTTCACCTTGGACTGGAGCTCGCTGGGCAGGAGCGACCAGAGGTCACCGCTGTTGAGACGGCCGCGAAGCTCCGACTTCTCCCAACCGCCGGCATTGGTGTCCGTGGCGTTCATTCGTTGGGTAGACAAAGCAGTGTTGGTCGCCTCGAACGTCAGTCCCGCCTTGCCGGAACCGTCTGCGAGGTCATCATGATTGATGCCGACGATACGGTATTCGAGCGTCTTGCCATTAGTGAGTTTGGCGGAGAACTTGGTACCGGCCTCCATGGCGGCCTTCGCCTTTGCGTAGACAACGGAGGACGTACCGTTCTTGGCGATATCGGTTGCTGCGGCCTTCTGCTCGTCGAGGGTCCAGTCCTTCGCGTCCTTGTTCACGACGGTCTTCATCGCCTCGCGGTAGGCCTTCTCCTCGGCCGAGATGAAGCTGTCGCCGTCGGTACCGGAGTCGACCGTGTTCGTCACCTGGTTGAACTGGTTGCGGATGGCACCGGCCACGCCGGGTCCGGCAAACACGATTACCAGACCGATGATCGCGATGATCAGGACGTACTCGATGATAGATTGGCCTCGAAGACGGGCACTCCTAGGAGATACCCCCTCCCGAGGCGAAAATGCCGCTGCATGCATATGCGGCTCCCTTCGCTCAGGGTTTGCAGATACGCCGCAATCGTAGGGGCGGGCGTAGGTTTTTGTGGCAGTCTTGCCGCAGCGGCAATTTGGGGAGGGATGATGGCTAAAGAAATCTGGCAGGGAGGGAGATATTGGGAATCGCTCTGGTTGATTGGGGTCAAGATGGTGATCGGCTGTGAGGACTGGATGATTTGCCACGTTTTGATTGAGGTAGATGACTAAAGATATCAGTCAACGAGAATGTGCTGAAATCGATTCGATTGACCAGGCAGCGGATTGCGCGATGGCTCCAATCCGCTGCCGCAAATGTCTTATTCAGCAGGTACGACCGCGTAGAAGCGCGGCGACACCGCCGAGGTGAGCCGCGGTATCGTAGCATCTGGTCACCTGAATGCGATCCCGTACGACATCTCGATAGTCGGGAGGAATCACGGTTGCCTTTGGCCGGTCAGAAGATGCTGTTAGGATCTCAATTGAATCGAGACTCATAGGGACAGTACCAGCGGCTACTTCGAGACACCCCTGAGTGTGCTTCGGGCCGAACGACAATTGCCAGGGCTTGACGTCCCTCGATACCGCCAGGATGGGTGCGTGACCATCTGGCGTAGCCGGGCCGTACCAAATGACATCGAGGGGAATCTTCATAAAGAACATGTGGATTGAAGAGCAGTTGCGGAACAATGCGGCATCGCCGATTGGCATCTCAGGGCGTCCCATCAATCCTATGAAGCGCTTCCAGAAGGTATCCATCACCTCGAGCTTGTAGGAGCCAATATTCTTTCCGGTTGCGTCAAACAGGCGAGCCTCGCTATCTGCCATGAAGGTATCCTTTCAAACCAAAGTCTTTGATGGTTTGAAGATAAAGGTCATGGGGTCTAGCGAGGCTGATTTGCCGCAGCGGCAATTGGTAGGGTGCGGCGGGTTCTATGAGGGCCGCTGCATGGCCCCATGTTTCCCCAAACCGACTACCTGTGCCTAGAACCTCAAATCGCGCGAGAAATCGCCAAAAGAAGAGCCCGCGCAGGATTGCACGGGCTCTTCACTAGGCATGCTAGAAGACAGGTTAGAAACACCAGGCGGGACAGATGCAATGCTGCTCCGATGCATAATCGCAAAGCGTGTGACAGCCACTGGGCCCGACAAAAAGGAATTGTTCAAATTGGGTCGGATACGGCGAACGTTCCCACCAATAGCAGCCATTGCTCAAACAGGGGTTGCCGTAATCGTGATCCAGCACCTTGCCCCTGAAGGCCTCGTACTGGGTTCCCTCCATACCAAGCCAAGACCAATCAGAAAGGCTTTTCGGAAGAGTATCGTCAATCTCGGAGTAGCTGAGCAGGAACAGCTTGTCGGAGGCCGCCGTCACGGCGCAGGGTGGGTTTGGAACTCCACGGTTGTTGAACGAGACCTTGGTGACGGACTTTACCTTGGACTGGAAGTCGGCAGGCATGAGGTTCCATATCTCGCCGGAGTTCATCTTCTTGCGCAACTCGGATCCCTCCCACCCACGGTAGCTGGTATTCTTGGCGTTCATGCGGGATTTAATCCCCGCTGAGGTGGTAAGGAACGTAAGTCCCGCCTTGCCCGAACCGTCGGCCAAGTCATCGTGGTTGATGCCGATGATTCGGTACTCGAGCGTCTGCCCGTTCGTGAGCTTGACCGAGAACTTCGTCCCCGCATCCATGGCTGCCCTAGCTTTCGCGTACGCCGACGACGCCTCGCCCTTGGCGGCGATGTCCTCGGCCACGGCCTCCTGCTCGCCGAGGCTCCAGTCCTTCGCGTCCTTGGCCACAGCCGCCTGGACGGTCGCGGAATCGGCTCCCGCGGAGCCGTCGCCCTCCGTGCCTCCATTAGTCCCGCTATTGAGCGTGTTGCCCACTAGGTTGAACTGGTTCCGGATGGCCCCGGCCACGCCGGGCCCCGCGAACACGATCACCAGGCCGATGACGGCGATGATCAGTACGTACTCGACGATTGATTGCCCTCGGAAGCGGGTCGTCTTAGGAGCGACCCCCCCCCGAGGCGAAATTGCCGCTGCATGCATTGCGACTCCCTTCGTATGGGGATTGATATTGCATGCAGGAGCGTACGATGCGGTACTGGAAACACGTTTTGTCTTGCCGCCGCGGCAATGGTGGGGATTGAGGGATGACTAAGCGAATCAGTCAGTAAGGGAAATACTGGAAATCAATCCAGTTGACCGTGGCAAGTGTGTAGCCTGGACGTAAGGATTAGATGGGTCACCACGTTTAGGTTGAGGAAGATGGCTGAAGGAATGGGAATGTGACGTTGTTCGGTCGTAAGGACTGAAAGGGTTTGAGGTGTGGAGTGTGAGGGGCGTAGTCCTATCAGGAGCCATCATCGGCCTGCCCGATGCATCTGATGGCACTGAAGTCACCGGGGTTTCTCGCGGGCTCGAAGGCGTACTTCTTTCCGCGCCATACGTAGAAACCGTTCTCGCGAATGGCCTTGAGGTCGGCGGGTTTTATGCAATGGCCGTCGGCTCTCACCTTGAAGGTCGTCCCGCATCCCGAAACCAGCGTCCATGATCCGTCTTGCGACCAGTGGTTCGACGTGCAGGTGAAGGATTTCTTGTTCTTGGTGAGCTTTAGAGCCTGACCGCACTTGGGACACAGGCCATAGATCTCGGCGAAGGCCTTTTCCTGCCTCTCGAATGCGTTATCCAGAACCGCAGCCGCCTCGCGCTTCGTCAGGTGCTCGACATCGATCGCCTCGGCATCATCGCCGAGCATGCGCCTGATTTGGCCGATTTGGGCGCTGGAGGCGGGCTTGTTGCCCCATTTCTTGACAGCCTCGGTGTCCCATAGGGATCTGTCTTGGGAGGGTATGGGATAGTGGTCTAGCCAGCGTCGAACTGCGGCCTCGGCTTCAGTCTCATCGTCATATTCACGGACGGTCTTGTTGTTGCCGTTGAAATCGACCGTGACGCGGTAGAGGATATCGGGGGCGTGCATGCGAACCGACCAGCCCTTGCCTCGGATGACCTTCGAGCCGTCTGCGCGGCGAATCCAAGCGATATTCTGGCTCGATGAGGTGAGGTCGACCTTGCGGACGGAAAGGACCCAGCCCTCGGGAGTGTCCTCGGACGCCTCGATACGGTCGCGTAGGCCCGACAGAGGGCCACGGACGGCCTTTTTCTCGTTCTCGTTGAGGTCACTCGGGTCGATGCCGATCAGGCTCGGAGCCGTGCAGATATCGTTCTTGTCGGAATCGCCCACGCAGTCTATCAGCAGCAGGTTCTGTTTCTTGTAGCCCGTTTCGGGGTCCTCGAAGAGACGCAGGCCGCGCCCGACCATCTGCGTATAGAGGGTTGAGTTTCGCGTCGGTCGGGCCAGCAGGATCGTCTCGATGAGGGGCATGTCGGTGCCCTCGGTGAATACGCCGAAATTGATGAGGACGGGAATCTTTCGAGCGGTGAAGTCCTCGATAATCTGGCGGCGCTCGTCCATTGGGGTCTTGCCGTCGACGACCACCGCGCCCTCGATGAGTTCGGCCAATGCGTAGGCATGTTTGACCGACGAGGCGAAGATGAGGGTCTGGCCGCGATGGAATCGGCGGTATGCCTCGGCGACCTGCGCGTTCGATTTCGGACGGTTCACGGCATCGTTCAGGGCACTCAACTGGAAGTCTCCCGCCACGCGCTTCACGCCAGCGGTGGACCATTCGACCTCGACCTGCATGCAGTCGATATCGCAGAGGTACCCGCGGCGGATACCCCAGAGGAGGTCACGCTGGAAGACGATATCCTCGAAGATATCGTCCAGTCCCCTACCGTCGCCTCGGTTCGGCGTCGCCGTGAAACCGATGTGGAGACGGGGTTGCAGATAGTCGATTATCTTGCGATAGGTGTGTGCTGAGGCGTGGTGCGCCTCGTCAGTCACGATGAGGTCGAAATCACCCGGCTTGAAGTTCCGCTCGAGGCGGGTGCCGCGCGATAGGGTCTGTACCGAACCGGAGACGACTGGCTCGCCATCCGAATGCCTTTCGGCTTTCTCAATTCCCACGGGGCAATCGAAATACTTGACCGGCTGCGCCACCAGCTCGTCCCTATGGGACAGAATCAGCATTCGGCCGTGTCTGTGGATGTTCGCGAACGTGACGGTCTTGCCCAAGCCGGTTGCCATCTGCACCAGATGGGCGCCGCCGTCTAGGTTGTCGATTATATCGATACATTCCGCTTGGTAGTCTCTTAATTTCAAACCGCTCGCGGACATGTGGCTCCTATCTCATGGAGGCCTGTGCCGCGAATCCGTGGTATGGGTAATTTGCGTTTATGGATTCGCGGCATGTGGCCATGAAGTCCGGCCCCTTGTCCAGGTGGCAATCATTCGCATTGAATTACGGAACCCTATGAGACCCTTTCCCTCTCGGGGGTGATCGCTGGCAGGAGACGTAGTCTGCTAAAACCGCCTAAATCGACCCCACTTTGGTAATCGGTATCCGAAATGGATTCCGTCATCCTTTGCGCCTTTCGCCAAGGTTTGAGCACTTGCGGACTCTTTCAGGCCCTTACTGGCCACGTCCTCCGCGCTCGGCGCTTGCCGATGCTGATCAGGCTTCGGGCCGCGCGGCAGGCAACCGGATAGGTCAAGAATAGCCAGTCGGGCGATATTCAGTTGTCGAGGTAGGTGTCGAGACGGCGGGCAGATAGCGCGGGGTCGCGTTCGGGGATGTGTTCGAGTGAATGACTGGGGTCTAATCAAGCTGATAGACGCGCGGACAGGCGATTTTCAAGCAGCTAGATTTTACGGGGAGTTTGAACGTGATGTGGAGACGGTTCGGTATTGGGATGTTGAAGGGAGTAATAGCGCAGAACTGCGGAAATGTCTGGTTTTGGTTGTCTTTGTCGGGTTGACCTGGGCGACGGATAAACCATTGCTGCGGTGAGGATTATATGGCGCCTCGGCACAGGTAGAGGACTAGCGGGTAGGTAGAAGGGTAGGAAAGAGCGGAAAGGATAAATAGGACGATGTGGGTTCGCGATATGAGTGATGAAAACAAATTGCTTTACTGAGGGGCGCCTTTTTGGGGCGCCCCACATGTTTGACTGAGTGGATGGGGAGACGTCGAAATCGAGATTAGATTGAAATCTCTCCTAAACGATATTGATCACCTAGACTTACCAGGGTATAATGAAGGCGTTCCGAAAGGAACCCAGGCTCGGCTGGTAAACCTGACGTTCGGCGCGGTGTACGTGGACGCGCCTGGAGAGCTTGACCTCGAGTACGTTCAAGCCTAGGGGCCTAAGCCCCCGCGCCTAGACTTCGGTTTAGGAGAGCAGACTGGCAGGCAGCAACCGAGAATCAATAAGGGCGCGAAAGCGCCCTTATTTGTTTAGAGAGTAGATATTGCCGCTGCGGTACCGATAACGACAGTTTCAGCGATTGAGGTAGTTTTCCCAAAAAGGAGGCACCTCATGAGAAGCAACAGCTATGGGCGTCTAGCCGGCAAGGAAGAAGCTGAAGCAATAATTTCACTAGCCCAGCAGTTCGATAAGAATTTGAATGGCAAATCTTTTCTTATTTGCTTCGGTACAAAGACACTTCGTTTTCTCGAAGTGTCATTTTCTGCTGGCAACTTCAGTCATCTCGCGGGCATCGACAAACACAATTGCCGAATCAAACCTCATGAGGTGTATGCCCGAGCGATTGCAGGCAATCTTAAACCCCAAGACCTCGGCTATAGCATCGCGCCTAAGTTTAAGATGAAAACAATCGCAGCCAAATTCCTAAATGAATTCGGTTCCACCGCAACACATGTGAGTGCAGTCAACAAGCGTCGCTCAAAAGTTAACGCTGAGATTTGGATATCCGGATCAAAAGCAGGCTTCGCAATTGGCGCGATTCACATCGGTTCAAAGAAATCGGGGCCGGTAACCTTCGCCCCGACAAGCCTTCAACTCCTGAGCGATATCGAACTCCAAGAAAAGTCGGTTGGCACGGTTGAGCCTATCGCTATCATCCTCTCGCGCAGGAATGACGAAATGTCCTATTCGGTCATTGAATTTTTAGACGAAAATCTCACCGAAATCCACTCTTCTTCCCTAGCCTCGATACTGTTGAGCTGCGGAAATGAAGTAGCGCTAAGGAATAAATATCCTGAATTATGCGATCGGCTTTTCGACAAGGATTTCGAACCGCTCGATGACATTTCGGAATACGCCACGGAGTATGCCGAGGAGTGCAATCGAATCAACGCCCGCCGCGCGGAAATCGAAACGAGCCTCTCGAAATAAATACTCTCGAAGGCCGAGTGTCCTGTTGCCCCCTGAGCCCTCCGCCGTTGAGATGGCACCCGTGCATTGGGTCATCCCCTCTCTATGGGAAGTCCGATTAGAGTGACATGAAGTCAGTACATGCAACGGCGGATATATCAGCTAACAGTCAAGCTGTCATCGGTATGGCGCTTAAGCAAGGCGGCTATTTGAACCTGCTCAGGAAACGGATCAAGGGATTGCGCTGCCACCATCGTTTCTTGTCGGTTTTCCCTTTCGACCAATCAGAGTTAGAGCCATCGGATTCATCGGCTGCATTCTCATCTGGTTGAGCAGCTTGATCTTCCTGCCCGTCAGCCATATCGTACGATTCCGCATCCGTTTCAATCGTTCCGAAGTAATCGAGCTCCGGTCCCTCGACCTCGGAATCCGCCTCCCTATCGATCTCGTCTACGATATCGCATAGACGAGTCAAATTCTCCCAAGTCAGGCGAGGCTGATTGCCCCAATCCTGCTTCCCGATACCCTTTGCCACGGCAATGTGGGCATGTCTGCCGATATATGGAAACTGAGCCCTTTCACTTTTAGAAAAACCAGATTGGTCTACATAGGGATGGTAATCATCCAGCGCCGATACGGCTCTTGCAGTCCAAAGCCATTCGCGATGCCTGTCTCGTTGGCATCTCGGGGACAGGTCGCCGAATACGGTCCTCTGGAGCAATGATTCGCAATCCTCCGAAGTCAAATCGATACCGCCGAAATTTATCTCGATAACGTCCAGACCTATCTTGCTGAACTTCACCGCGTCTTCCAGCGACTTTGGGTGTCCCACACGGATTTCAACCGCAACCCTCCCGAGATCACCACGGCTATCTTTCAGCGTCAGGACAGCATCTGGGCGCAGGCCGTTTTCCTGAGTCGTCTCAAGCTCAACGGCCTCGATGATGCATTTTCTCGCCGAGTACGGCACCCAGATCTCCGGATAGACGCAGCGGTCGTCCTGTTCGAAAGTCTGCCGCCAATCGTGGACCCATCGCCCGGAATCGCTTATCCTCGATGCGTGCGGCGCGGCATCCGCCAAGGAGACCATCGGGAGGCGGAACTCCCTGCCGACCGAGTCGGCTAGAAGAGACTTAACTGCCCTATGCAGCTGCGACTCGAAACCTCCGCCACACGAGGACAGCGATGAGTGCCTGAAGCACTTGTAGTACGGGTGAGGCGTATTTGTCGCAGTCCGCACGGCCTGCAGTTTGCCGCCACAGGACGGGCAGACGAGCCCGCAGCGTTCTCCGTACCTGTCAAGCGGTACCGAACTCAACCATACAAACCTATCAGTTTGTGGGTCATAGCCGAACGGCACTCCCCGTCCCGCGCATTTTGAAGCCATAGAACCCCATTTCATGTTGTGTTTTAGCACAACGTATATGAAACGTATTGTTCGGGCTGGCAGGTGCCGTTGCGGCAATCGCGATGGCTTGCCAATAGAAGAGCCCGCGCAGGATTGCACGGACTCTTCACTAGACATGCTAGAAGACAGGCTAGAAGCACCAAGCGGGGCAGACGCAACACGAGCCCGTCGCGTAGTTGCAGTACGACGGACTGCCGCTGGTGTAGACATAGAGGAAATCCCCTGAGTTGTATGGACACACCGAGCGCTCCCACCAATAGCTGCCAATCTTCAGGCAATTGCTGCCCGAATAGTTCTCCGTCACCTTGTCTTGGAACGCCTCGTACTGGGTTCCCTCGGAGGAAGTCCAAGGATAGCCGGATGCCCAATAGGAGGTTGAGACGATCTCGGAGTAACTGAGCAAGAATAACTTGTCCGAGGTGGACGTCACGGCGGCGTTCTTGTTCTCGTTACTGCCGCCGACGTTGTTCGAGAGCTTCTTTACGGTCTTCACCTTGGATTGGAAATCGGACGGTATGAGGTTCCAGATCTCGCCGGAGTTCATTTTCGCGCGGAGTTCCGACTGCTCCCAGCCACCGGCGTTGTCGTGCGTGGCGTTCATGCGGGATCTGATAGTCGTCGAGGTGGTGAGGAACGTCAAACCTGCCTTGCCGCTGCCATCCGCCAAGTCGTCGTGGTTGATGCCGATAATCTTATACTCGAGCGTCTTGCCGTTCGTCAGCGTTATCGACCACTTCGTTCCCGCATCCATCGCGGCCTTGGCCTTGGGAAACGCAACCGAGTCGGTGCCCCTTTTCGCGATATCCTCGGCAGCCAGCTGCTGGTCGGCAAGCGTCCAATCCTTGGCATCCTTTTCGGTCACGGGTTTCATGCTCTCGAGATACTTAATCTGCTCCTGATTGGGCGTATTGCCGCCTGACCCACCGCCTGGGGTGCCGCCGCCCGACAGGCCGCCGCCGTGGATGCCGCCGGTCGTCCCATTGTCCACCGTGTTGCCGACCAGGTTGAACTGGTTGCGGATGGCACCGGCAACGCCGGGTCCGGCGAACACGATTACCAGACCGATGATCGCGATGATCAGGACGTACTCGATGATTGATTGCCCTCGAAGGCGGGTATTCCTAGGAGATACCCCCCCCCGAAGGTTAATTGTCGCTGCATGCATATGCGACACTCCCCTCGTATGGGATTTGATATTGCATGCAGGAGCGTACGATGCGGTACTGGAGACACGTTTTGCCTTGCCGCTGCGGCATTAGTCAACTTGGGTTATCTGAACCGTGGGAAAGTCTCGGGACGCAGTCACGTTGAGAGGACAATTCCATGGTTCAGTCCGCAGGTGCAGAAAATATGAGGGGCGCCGAAAAGGTCCACGTCCCGCCCATCAAGACACAGGGCATCAAGACGAAGCTCGTCCCGTGGATTGCACGGTGCGCTGCGGTCGATGTCGATACGGTCTGGGTTGAGCCGTTCATGGGGTCGGGGGTCGTCGGGTTCAACCTCGCGCCGAAGCGGGCGTTATTCTCGGACACGAACGTCCATATCATCGACTTCTACCGTTCCATCCAGGACGGAGAGCTTACCGCCGCGGGCTGTAGGAAGTTCCTCGAATCCGAAGGCGCCCGTCTGAAATCGAGGGTGGGGATTACTACTATGAGGTCCGGGACCGGTTCAACGAATCGCATAACCCGTATGATTTTCTCTTCCTCAACAGGTCTTGCTTCAATGGGCTTATGAGGTTCAACCGCCAACACCGCTACAACGTCCCGTATGGGCACAAAGACAACCGATTCTCCAAGGCATATATCACGAAGATCGTGAACCAGCTCGAATACGTGCAGAGGAAAATCGCCGAGAACGATTGGAAGTTTGCGGCCATGCGCTATGAGGATGCGATAGCCGCAGCTCCGGATGGCTCGTTCATCTACTGCGACCCGCCCTATATCGGCCTCACGAACACCTATTACGACTCCTGGGACGAGGAGAAGGAGACGAGACTGCACGATTCGCTCATGGATAGCGGACGCAAGTTCATGGTCTCATCTTGGGGAAGCAACGACTATCGAAGCAATGGGTTAATCGGGTCGCTTTGGGCAGACTGTCACGTCGCCTCCGCAAATCACGCCTATATCGTCAACGGGAAGCATAAGCCCGTGGTCGAGGTGCTCCTGACGAACTATACGGCGGAGTGAGGGCAGGTCGAAACATGCGGATACCGATCAGCTATCCCCTACCCCAGAGCCTCAGAGGCGATTGGAGGGGCTGTTGGCTGTCTGGGGGTGTCCCATTGGGATGTCCACTCGAAGAGGCTCCTATTTAGGTTCCTGTCCGGCCATATCGATATCGGGCATGGATACGATCGGTGCGCCCGCGGCCATCTGCCGATGGCGCACGATTCGCGGGCCGGCTTGCACCGATTTTGGGGGCTTTCGGCTTGTGTCCACGGCGCAAGTAGCCGCAGTAGATTGGCGCAGGCAAATTGATTACGCATAAGTAGACCAGACAGACGAAATAGTTTGCGTATGCGGAATCAATAGATTCCGAAATATGGAATAGAAGTGGAGGGGGGATCCATTAAAATCACGATTCTACAAAGCCGCAGGTAGATGGGCATGTCCTTATTAGCTAAAAAACAGCCGTTGATTCTTTTTTGATTACCTTGTTGATTCCTGATAAAAAAAGGTCAGGCACTAGGTGCCTGACCTGCAAACTTCTGGTCGGGACGACTGGATTCGAACCAGCGACCCCTTGACCCCCAGTCAAGTGCGCTACCAAGCTGCGCCACGTCCCGAAGCTTTTGTTTGTTGCTCTGCTCTCGCTCGCAACAGGGAGTATATTAACCCGAAACTTTAGACTTGTGCAAGAACTTTTTTACAAATTTTGAAGCAAGTCCAAAATTGTATCTGCGAGCTGGGGTTTTGTTAGAACGGGAAGTTCTTGCGTACCCGTTGTGCTCACAATCCAGGCCTTGTTGGTATCGGTTCCAAAGCCCGAATCGGCGCGTGAGACATCGTTGGCGATAATGGCATCGCAACCCTTGCGGTCGAGCTTTCGCTGTGCGTACTCCACGACGTTATCGGTCTCGGCTGCAAATCCGATTACACAGCGCTCGCCTTTCTGGCGCGAGAGCTCAGCCAAAATATCGACCGTTTCGACAAGCTCGATGCGATCCAGGCGCTCGTTGGCCTTTTTGAGTTTATGGTCCGCCGGGGCCGCCGGCGTGTAGTCGGCGACGGCGGCGGCGCAAATGGCCGCGTCGGCCGTCTGGAAGGCGCTCAGCGCTGCCTTGAGCATTTCTGAGGCGGTCTGTACGTGCACGCACTCCACACCGCGGGGAACATCGAGCGATGTCGGTCCCAGCACGAGCGTGACGGCGGCACCGCGACGTGCGGCCTCCCCCGCCAGGGCGATGCCCATCTTGCCCGAAGAACGGTTGCCAATGAATCGCACCGGGTCGATCGGCTCGTGCGTGGGGCCGGCGGTGATGACGATGCGCTTGCCCGTCAGGTCTTGCGGCACGGGGTTGAGCACCTCACAGACAGCCTCGACGATGTCCTCGGGCTCGCTCATGCGGCCCGTGTCCACGTCGCCGCACGCAAGGTAGCCGCTGCCGGGTCCCACCACGTGAACGCCGCGGTCGCGCAACGTGGCCATGTTGGCCTGTGTGGCCGGTGCCTTCCACATGCCATTGTTCATGGCCGGTGCGATCACGATGGGGCGCGGCGTGGCAAGCAGCGTGGTGGAGATGAGGTCGTCGGCGATGCCGTTGGCCATCTTGGCGATGATATTGGCCGTCGCGGGCGCCACGACCACCAGATCGGGCTCCTGCGCAAGCGAGATATGGTGGATGGGGTCAGACGGGTCGTCGAATAGCCCAACCGCGACCGGCTCATTGGTGAGCGCGCGGAACGTGAGCGGGCCCACGAACTCCGTGGCATGCTCGCTCATAACGACTTTGACACGTGCGCCGCGCTTTTGCAGCAGGCGCACGATATTGCACGACTTATAGGCGGCGATCCCGCCGGTAATGCCCAGCAGGATCGTTTTTCCCTCAAGTTGCATTGAATTGTTGGATGCCGCCGTCATCGCTAGGCTTCCTTGCTCGGGAGCACCAGGAGGCGGTGGCAGTACGGACAGTGCGTAATCTCGCTACCGTCGTGGTTGAGGTCGCTCATGGACGAAGCCTGCAGCGCGGTGTGGCAGACCGTAGGGATGTTACCCTGGATGGTCTCAACAGCCAGGCCGCGGAACTGCTTGAGCAGGCGCTCGTAGTCGGTGAGCACGTCGGTCGGCAGCGTAGCGGCAAGGGCGGTGCGCTCCTTGGTGGCGGCGTCAATCTGGGCCTGCAGGTCGGCGGCCTTGGCGCGGGCGGCCTTGGTATCGGCCTTCACGCCCTCCTCGAATTTGGCGATGATGGCCTGCGCGCGAGTCTCGCGGTCGAGCGCCTCCTTATGGGCGACAACGACGTCCTTGCGAGTGTGCTCGATCTTGTCCAGGCGCTTGGCCAGGGTGGAAAGCTCGTTCTCCAGGTCCTGCACCTCGCGGTAGTCGGAACCGTCGACGTGACGCTTCTTGGCAGCCTCGATGGCGTTGTTGGTTTGAATCTCGGTGGTGTTGAGATCGTCGAGCTCAATGTCCAGATCCTTGCGCTGGGCGTAGAGCTTGGTCATCTCGGACTTGAGCTTCACATAGGTCTTGCGCTTGGAAGCGAGCTCCTTGAGCTCCGGCATATTGGCAAGTTCGCTCTTGTTACGGGCGAGCTCCAAATCGATCTGTTGCAGCTTGAGTAGCGTAGCGCCGGCGCTCATAAGTTCTCTCCTTTTGTCACAGTCCACCATTGGCAAGGGTTCAGTATTTTAATCGCATGACGGGGGTCGACCCCGGCGTCAACTGCAGAGTTCATCAATATATCAACGAACGGCTCCTCAGAGCGGTCGTGACCGAGCAAGATCACCGGCAGCCCGCGCAAGGCAAGGTCTTGCGCCACGTGGTAGCCCGCCTCGCCCGTCACGACAACATCTGCGCCCGCGGCGATAGCAAGCTCTCCAAAGTCGCCCAGGGAGCCGCCTAAAATGGCGACGGTGCGGCAGGGGCGATCGGCTCCGCCCCACACGCGCGGGTCGCTGCCGAAGGCCGTGGCAGCACGGGTGGCAAGATCGCGCAGCGTGCACGGGTCATTGAGCGCTGCAAGCGCGCCCAGGCCGGTGGTCTCGGGGTCGTCCACGTGCTCCAGTGAGCTCACGGGTGCGGCGCCCAGCAGCTCGCTCAGGCAGATGCGGGCTTCGTGCGAGCGGTCCAGGTTGGTGTGGAGCGAGATAATGCTCACGCCGCAACGCGCTGCCTCGTAGAGCGCCGCGCTGCATTGGGGGCGTGCGGAATCCGACGGACAAAACGCCTCGGGCGCCTTGATATAGATGGGATGATGCGTTAGCAGCACGTTGGCGCCGGCCTCCTGGGCGCGGTGCACATTGGCTTCGGTCGCATCGAGTGCGCAGGCAAGGCCGGTGATCTCAGCAGCGGGATCTCCCACGGAGAACCCTACATGATCCCAGCCCTCGGCATCTGTCTTGGGATATCGCACTAGCAGGGCGTGTTCAAGCTCGGCGACGATCATGCGGCACTCACAATCGACAGCAGCGCTTGAGCAAAATCGTCCAGATCGTCCGGATTCACGCGGTCATCGAACGAGATGCGAAGGGCGCCGAGAGCCTGCTCGCGGCCGATACCCATAGCGCTGAGCACATGGCTCGGGTCCATGCTGCCGCTCGAGCAGGCAGAGCCGGCCGAAACCTCAAAGCCGGCGGCGTCGAGCTTTACAATGAGCTCTTCGGAGTCCATGCCGTCAACGTAGATCGAAACCATACCCGGCAGACGATCGGCCTGCGCGTAGTCGCCCATCGTGGCGTGAATGCGAGGATGGGCCGTAAGCGTGTCGTAGAGCTTGTCGGAAAGGGTTTGCAGCGTCGCACGCTCCTGGGCCACATGGGGCGCCAGCGTGCGGGCGGCAGCGGCAAAGGCCAGCTGCGTACGCAGGTCCTGCGTGCCGGCGCGACGGCCGGCTTCCTGTCCGCCGCCAAAGATGCGGGGGCGCAGCGGCGTGCGGGTCTTAACGTAGAGCGCGCCGGACGCCACAGGGCCGCCAATCTTGTGTGCGGCAACGGTCATAGCGTCAACTCCCAGCTCGGTGACATCGAGCGGAATATGCAAGTAGCCCTGGATGGCATCGGTATGAAACAAGGCGCCGGCAGCATGTGCGGCAGCGGCAAGTTCGCGGATGGGCTGCACCACGCCGGTCTCATTGTTGGCGACCATAATGCTCACGAGCGCCACGTCGTCACCCAGCAAGTCGATCAGCGCGGCAGGGTCAATGAAGCCCGCGCGGCAGGGCTGCACCAGGTCGACGGAAAAGCCGGCGGCGCGCAGCAGCGGTAGGTTGTCCAGAATCGAATCGTGCTCGATGGAAGATACGATCACGCGGTTACGCTTACGGTCGCGCTGACGGGCGCCCTCGGCAAGACCGAGCAGTGCCAACTGGTTGGCTTCGGTGCCGCCGTTGGTCAGTACGATCTCGGACGGGCGAACGCGTGCGCCAAAGCTACGGGCTATCTCGCGACGCGCCACTTCCAGGCGTGCGGCGGCCTTGCGGCCAAGCGAGTGCAGCGAGTTGGGGTTGACGCCGGCAAGCTCGCTGTCGTCATATTCGCGCTGCGCAAGGAGCGCCTCGGCGCGCATGGGCGTCGAGGCGGCATAGTCAAGATTCACGGGTATGCGGTTTTGACCTGCGGTCATAAGGATTTATGCCTCCTGTGCAGCCTCGTTGCCCAGCTTCTGCAGCAGCGCAACCTCAGCGGCGGGATCTTCGGACTTAAATACGGCGGAACCGGCCACGAGAACGTTGGCACCAGCCTTGACAACCTCGGCGATGTTCTTGGAAGAAATGCCGCCGTCGACCTCGATCATGGGCGAAACGCCGTGGCGCTCGCACATGGCCTTGAGCTCGTGCAGTTTGGCAATGGTACCGGGGATAAAGCTCTGGCCGCCAAAGCCGGGGTTCACGCTCATGAGCAGCACTATATCGACGACGTCGATGATGCTTTCGAGCACACAAACGGGCGTGGCGGGGTTGAGCACCACGCCTGCCTTGACGCCGCGCTGCTGCAGATGGGTGAGCGTGCGGTGCAGGTGCGTGGAGGCCTCGTAGTGCACGGTGATCATGTCGGCGCCGGCGTCGGCGTACCAATCGACCGTTTCGTCGGGGTTCGACACCATCAGGTGCGCGTCGACCGGTACATCGGTGGAGCGCTTGACGGCCTTGAGGATGTCAACGCCAAAGGTGAGGTTGCCGGTAAAGTGACCGTCCATAACGTCGAAGTGCACGTAGTCGGCGCCGGCGATTTTGTCGAGCTCGCCCTTGAGGTTGGCCATGTCGGCCGAAAGGACGGACGGAGCAATTTTAATGGAACCCATGGTAGTAGCCTTTCTGCGCTAGTCGGTGAGTCCGTAGAACTCTTGGGAGGGTACGCGGTCGGTGAGAATCTCGAGCGCCCTATCCAAAGTAACACCGTTGTAGAGCGTTTGCTCCACGGCAAAGGTGAGCGGAATGTCTACGCCCAGTGAACGGGCAAGTTCGCTGACGCTGCGGGCCGCGACGGCGCCCTCAACCACCATATGCGTGCGCTCTTGATACTCGTCGAGAGACACGCCGTGGGCAAACTCGTAGCCAAAGGTGCGGTTGCGCGAATACTCCGAGGTGCAGGTGGCAATGAGGTCGCCCATGCCGGCAAGTCCCATGCAGGTCATAGCTTGACCGCCGCGGGCGTGCACCAGACGGCTGATCTCGGCCAGGCCGCGCGTCATGATAAGGGCGAGCGTGTTATCGCCCGCGCCCGAGCCGGCGGAGATGCCGCACACGATGGCGATGACGTTTTTCATGGCGCCGCAGACCTCAACACCGGTCATGTCTTGCGACAGATAGATGCGGAAGGCCGTTGATAGAAGCAGG
Source organism: uncultured Collinsella sp. (assembly GCA_902466395.1). Lineage (GTDB taxonomy): Bacteria > Actinomycetota > Coriobacteriia > Coriobacteriales > Coriobacteriaceae > Collinsella. The sequence goes on along the minus strand of CABQQR010000001.1, from coordinate 61,018 downwards.
TCCTTAAAGGTCTCCCCCACCTGCGTATCTTCGCTGGCGATGACGGCGGCAGAGAGCCCGCCGCGGCAGATTTCCTCAGCATGGTTTGGGCCCGAGAGGGCAGCCACACGACGCTCGTTGCCGATCTCGCTGGCGATCACCTCGCTCATGAGTAGGCCGGACTCGGGCTCAATGCCCTTGGTGAGGCAGAGTACCGGGGTGTCGGCGGCGATAAAGGGCGCCGCCTGGTGGCACACGCTGCGAAGATGCGTCGAAGGCACGGCAAAGATGATGGCCTCGGCGCCGTCGAGCGCCTGCGCCAACTCCGTCGTGGCGACAACGTTGCCGGGCAGCTCGTAGTCCACCAGATACCGGGGATTGCGGTGCTCACCATTGATGCCGGCGGCCGTCTGCTCGCTGTGGGCCCACATGGTCACGCGCTCGGCTCGCGCGGCAGCAAGGCCGGCGACGGCGGTTCCCCAGGAGCCGGAGCCAATCAGCGCAACATTCATGACTCTCTCCTACTTATCGTCGGGCTCGGTGACGCGCTTGGTAAACGAGAGCTTGGACTCCTTACCCGTCATGAGCTTTTGGATATTCGAGCGATGGGCCCACACCACGGTGATGCCGATCATCGCCATGCAAAACTTGAGGCCCAGGCTGCTGTACGGAAAGACCGCGCAGGCAGCAATGGGAAGACCGATAGCTGCGGCGAGCGAGCCCACCGACACATACTTGGTGATGGCGACGGCCACGATAAACATGCCCAGCAGCGACAGGCCAATGGGCCAGTACCAGGCAAGGATCACGCCCAGACCAACGGCGATACCCTTGCCGCCATGGAAGTTAAGGTAGGGCGAGAAGATGTGTCCCCACACGGCTGCCAGGCAGATGACGCCGAGCATCCAGTCGCCGGGGGCTCCAGGCGACATGATGTTCGGCGGAAAACCATAGCCCAGATCGGCGATGAGCGGGCGGGCGATAAGGACGCAGATGGCGCCCTTAAGGCAGTCGAGCAGCAGCGTGAGTGCGGCCACCTTGGGGCCGGCCACGCGCAGCGCGTTGGTGGTGCCGATGTTGCCGGAGCCCGCCTTGCGAATGTCCGTGTGGTTGAACACACGGCCCAAGATCAGGCCAAACGGAATCGCCCCGATAAAGAACGAGACCACGGCGCAGATGGCGGTCAGCAGAATCGGATTATGCATCCTTCTGTTCCTTCTTCCTAAAGAAGAGTCGAATGGGCGTGCCGGCAAAGTCGAAGGTCGAGCGCATGCGGTTCTCGACGTAGCGCTGGTAGGTGTCGTTGACCAGGTCGCTGTGGTTGACGAAAAACGTGAACGTCGGCGGGTTGACGCCCGTCTGGGTCACGTAGTGCATGCGCAGGCGGCGCTTGCCGTCCACCACGGTATGGCCGAACTCGCGCAGGTCGGTGAGGAACGTGTTGAGGCGCGAGGTGCTGATCTTCTGCGAGCGCGTCTTTTCGGCTGCGTCGACCATTGCCCAGATCTTCTCCACGCTGCGGCCGGTCAGGGCCGAGATGCGCAGATACTGGGCCCAGGGAGCCATGACGCCCAGACGGCGGTCGACGGTCTCCATGCAGGCCTCGCGCTTGCGGTCGTCGTCGAGCAGATCCCACTTGTTGAGCAGCACCACGATGGCGCAGCCGCGCTCGATGGCCAAGCCCATGAACTTCTGGTCCTGCTCGGTGACGCCCACGGAGGCGTCGACGACGAGCAGTGCCACGTCGGCGCGATCGATGGCGCGCAGGCCGCGGACCATCGAGTAGTACTCGATATTCTCGTACACGGTGCTCTTCTTGCGAATGCCCGCGGTGTCGACCGTGCGGTAGTGCTTTCCGTCGCGCTCGACGACGGTGTCGATGGCATCGCGCGTGGTGCCGGCGATGTTGGACACGATGGAGCGGTCGGCGCCCAGGATGCGGTTGAACAGCGAGGACTTACCGGCGTTGGGGCGGCCGATAATGGCCACGTTCAGCGCATCGGGGAACTCGTCGGCGACCTCGTCCTCTTCCTCCGGAAGCAGGGCCACGATATCGTCGAGCAGGTCGCCCGTGCCATGACCATGCAGGGCCGAGAGCGGCGTGGGCTCACCGATGCCGAGCGAATAGAACTCCCAGATGCTGTCGTTCTCGCGATCGGGGTTGTCGAGCTTGTTCACCAGCAGAAAGACCGGCTTGTCGCAGCGCTTGAGCATGCGAGCGACCGACTCGTCCTCCTCGGTGACGCCGGTGCGGCCATCGACCACAAACAGGATGACGGCGGCTTCCTCGGCGGCGGCGAGCGCCTGGTCGCGGATGGACGTGGCAAAGACGTCATCGCTCTTGAGCGGCTCGATACCGCCCGTGTCGACGATGGTGAACTCGCGGCCGTTCCAATCGGCCGTGTGATACGAGCGGTCGCGCGTGACGCCGCGGGACTCGTGGACGATGGCGTCCGAGGTCTGGGCCAGGCGGTTAACGAGCGTGGACTTGCCCACGTTGGGGCGTCCGACGACGGCGACGATAGGTTTCATCTGCTCTCCTTTAAGGGGTAGGGTCAGCGGGAATAGTTGAATTGGCGGGCGTTATGCCAAGGATGTGCTCCAGGGTATCGAGCAGCTCATGCGGCATGGTCGATACCACATGAACCTCGGCGCCGCGACCGGTAAGGCTTGCGAGTAATTCGTCACGATGATACTCGTCAAGGGTCATACCGTCGGCGTTGAACATGAGCTTAGGCACAAAGAGCATAACCCCCGACAGGTCCTGTGGCAGTTGCTCCAAGATGTCGCAGGCGACGATGAGGCCGGTCACGTCCACGTTGCCGCCAAAGTAACGGTTTTTGATGGCCGTGACGGTACCGGCAAGGCCCTGCGGCGATTCCACAAAACGCGCCACCGTATCGCGCGCGCTGGCGCCCGAGAGGCACAGCAGGCGCTGGCCACGGGCGGCGATTGCTGTGCGAACGCGGCGTAGGCGCTCGGCATCGGCGGCGAGCACGTTGTCGGTCTCGTCCAGATAGGAGCGGATCATGCCGATGCCGTCGTAGTACTGCGGGTAGCCGTCGTAAAAGTCGGCCTCGGGCGGCTCGATGCCAGCATCTAGGTAGAACTCGTCGCTCATTTGGAAGGTGTGGCGGCCAAAGCGCTCGAAGGCACGGTCCTGGAAGGGCCTGATCATGGCGATAGTCTCGCGCGCCAGCTCGGGCTTGTCACTGTAGGACCAGCTAAAACGGTTCTGATGCTTGGTAAAACCGAGCGGCACAATGCCCAGGCTCGTGATCTGCTCATGCTCCTCGCAGAAGCGCAGGGTCTTTTCCAGCTCCTCGCCGTCGTTCATGCCGGGGCACAGTACGATTTGCGCGTGAATCTCGATGCCGGCGGCCATGATGGCCTCGAGCACGTCCATGCCGCGCTGGGCGTTGCGGCCCATCATGCGGCGGCGGACGTCGGGGCTTACGGCATGGACCGACACGTTCATGGGGCTCATGTTGCGGTCGATAACGTTTTGCACGTCCTCGTCGGTGAGGTTGGTCAGCGTGACGAAATTGCCCTGCAAAAAGCTCAGGCGGTAGTCGTCGTCGCGGATGTAGAGCGTGGAGCGACCGCCCTTGGGCAGCATGGTCATAAAGCAGAACACGCAGGCGTTTACACAGGTACGCATGCCGTCGAAGATGGGGCCATCGAACTCCAGGCCCCAGTCCTCGCCGGGAAAGCGGTCGAGCTCGACGGGGGTGACGGTGCCGTCGCGTGGATCGAATACCTCCAGATCGACGGTGTCGTCGTCGGCCTCCCAGAGCCACACGATCATATCGGTGAGCGCCTCACCGTTGACCGTGAGCACGCGCATGCCCGGCTCGATACCCACATCCCACGCGGGCGATTCGGGACGCACGTTCTTGACGAGCGCGCCCTCACCCGGCTCGGGGTCGCGGCTGCGCCCGTAATCGGCCACCTCGGCGGCGTATGCGGGTACGGTCTGGTCCATGGTTAGCGGCAAAGCTCCTTGATGCGCGCGACGGCGCGTTCGATGTGTTCTTGCGGGGTGGAGGCTCCGGCGGTGATGCCGATGTGGCGAGCGTCGGTAAACCACGCGGCCTGGAGCTCGGAAGCTTCCTCGATGTGATACGTGCGCTCGCAGGCGTCTGCGCAGATCTGTGCCAGGCGGCGGGTGTTGCCCGAGTTCTTGCCGCCCACTACGACCATGCAGTCGCAGCGGTTGGCAAGTGTGGCTGCTGCTTGTTGACGCTCACTCGTGGCGGCGCAGATGGTGTTGATCACACGAAGCTCCTGCACGCGCGGGGTGATAGCGGCCACGACCTCGGCGAGGTTCTGCGCGGTCTGGGTGGTCTGCACGACGAGGCCCACCTTGCCCTTGAGCGGCAGGGCATCGGCGTCGGCGGCACAGCTCACGACCTGCGCATCATTGCCGGCGTGGCCCAGGATGCCCTCGACCTCGGGATGGCCCGGCTCGCCCACGACGATCACGCGGTAGCCTTCGCGCACCAGGCGCTCGGCCGCCACATGAACTTTCTTCACATAGGGGCAGGTGGCGTCGACCACGGTAAGGCCACGCTCGCGAGCGGAATCGATGACCTGCGGCACCACGCCGTGGGCGCGGATGATCACTGTGCCCGATGCTGCGTCGTCCAAGGTGTCGGCCAGACCGACGCCTGCCTCGGCGAGCTCGCGTACCACGATGGGGTTATGGATGAGCGGCCCCAAGGTGTGGACCTGAGCGCTCTCCCCTGCCTGCGGCGCGGCGGCCAGCGCCATGTCGAGCGCGCGCTGTACGCCGTAGCAAGTGCCGGCGTGGGCGGCGATCTCGATGGAAGGCGCGGTGGCCTGGTCGGACGCAGTCGCGGAGGTGTTCGTCACGTTCTCGCTCATGGCTAGAACCTGCCCGGATGCTCGTCGCACAGATCGTCTCGCATGGCGTAGACGCGGTTCATGGCCTCGGACTCAAACCATTCCAGGCGCTCCGTGCGCTTAAGTCCGGCCGGTGCGTCGGAAAGCGAGACGGCCTTGCCGGCGCGGATCCAGCACTTCTTGGGACGCATGATCTTTTTGCCCGAGGGCGTGATGTCGGACCAGCCGCAGATGGCGAGCGGGTTAACGGGCGCCTTGCCCATCTGAGCGATGAGCGCAAAACCGCCGTGGACCTCGGGCTTGATCTCGCGTGAGCGGATGCGCGTGCCCTCGGGGAAGATCAGAACGTCCTCGCCGCGCTGCAGCGCATGCTGGGCGGCGCGCAGGCACTTCATATCGGCAGTACCACGCTCCACGGGGATGCCGCCTACGCGGCTAAAGGCCCAGCGCACAATCTTGCTCTTGGCGAACTCGGACTTAAAGATGGGACGAATGCGGCGCCCCCCAAAGAACAGCGCCGTCTCTACAGCCAGGAGTTCGGCCATCGAGGTGTGGTTGCAGATGACCACGCTTCCGCGGCCTTCCTGGCGCTCAAACAGCAGATCGGCGTCCTCGACCTTCCAGCGCCACATGAGCTTGGAGAAGGCCCAAAGGATGGCCATGACTACGACGACGGTGCCGCGGATGATCGCCGGGAACTCGGCGTAGGGGGCGTTGTAATAGTCCTCTGGCGTCTGCTTATACAGGCGCATGGGCTACCTCCTTTGGTTAATGAGGTCCTCGATTATCGAGACGACCTCGTCGATGGTGTGGGCGGTGGAGTCGACGTGCACGGCGTCCTCGGCGGGCACGAGCGGGGCGACCTCGCGGCTGCTGTCGAGCTTGTCGCGCTGCTTAAGGGCGTCGAGGGTCTCGTCGACCTCGGCCTCGAGCTGCTCGGACGTGAGCGGCTGGGCATCGTTTTGGTGGCGCTGAAGCACGCGGCGGCGGGCGCGCTCGCGCGGGTCGGCTGTCAGGAAGATCTTGACCTGCGCGTTAGGGAACACGACGGTTCCGATGTCGCGACCCTCGGCTACGATATCGCGGTCCTCGGCGGCACGGCGCTGATGGATGAGCATGGCGGCGCGCACGCCCGGATAGGCCGAGACCTTGGACACGTTGGCGTCGACCTGCGGGGTGCGGATGGCGACCGAAGCGTCCTGGCCGTCAACGGTCAGGCGCGTGTCCTCGCCGGTGCCGTTGGTAAAGCGGATCTCAATCTGCTCGGCGAGGGCGTCGATGGCTGCCTCGTCGTCCAGGTCGATGCCGCGGTCGAGCGCGGCGAAGGTGACGGCGCGATACATGGCGCCCGTGTCGAGCTTGTTAAAGCCCAGCTGGCGGGCGATCTCCTTGGCGATGGTGGATTTGCCGGAACCGGCGGGGCCGTCGATGGCAACGATCATGCAATGCTTCCTTTCGATGGTTGACGTGCTGGTATGGTTCGCGGGGGCAGGGGCGCGGCGGGTTGCCTAGCCTGTGTAGCGCTCGCGGTAGGTGTTGCGCTTGGGTGCGGAGCCGTGGCTGCCGTGGTGACGCGTGCGGCTGGCGGGCGTGTCTTGGGGCTTGCCGCCGTTGCGCTTGGCGCTCGCCTGCTTGGGCGGGATGCCGCCGGCCTTGAGGACCTGTACCTCGCGGTCGGTGAGCTCGCGCCACGAGCCCTTGGCCACGTCCTTGAGCTCCAGGCCGGCAAAGTTGCAGCGATGCAGGCGGATTACCGGATGGTGAATCTTGCTCAGCATGCGCTTGACCTGGTTTTTGCGCCCCTCGCGGATGATGACCTCCACGGCGGTGGTGCCGGGCTTGACGCCTTGCGGAGCCACGGCCTCTGCCTCGCGCGCGTTGATGACGCGGCAGATCGCCGGCTGGCACAGGCCGTCGTCGAGTTCGATGCCGCGGCGGAGTGGTTCTAAGTCGCGATCGGTCAGGTGGCCGTCCACGAGCGCCTGGTAGGTCTTATAGACATGCTTGCTGGGGTGCAGCAGATCCTGCGACAGGTCGCCATCGGTGGTAAAGAGCAAAAGGCCTGTGGTGTCTCGGTCCAGGCGGCCCACCGGGAATAGTCCCGGAAAGCGGTCGCGGGGGACCAGGTCGGCCACGCAAGGGCGCTCCTGCGGGTCGCTCATGGTGGTGAGGTAGCCGGTCGGCTTGTAGAGCATCAAGTACACGGCGCCCTGGTTGAGCTTGACGGGCATGCCGTCGACCTCGATATGGTCGCGGTCGACGTCGACCTTGGTGCCCAGTTCGGTCGCGACCTGGCCGTTGACGGTCACGCGGCCGGCAGTCATCAGGTCTTCCGACCCGCGGCGGCTCGCCACGCCCGCGCGCGCCAAAAAGCGCTGCAGGCGCATGGTGTGCGGATAGACGGGCTGGGCGTCGGACTCGTGCGTATCCGCGTTGGGTACCGCAGCGCCGGCGCGCGTCTCCCCTACTTCGTTAATCCTCGTCATGCAAATCCTCCGAGGTCTCGTCGACGACCAGGGTCTCCAAGTCCTCGATTGCCTCAACATCGTCAACATCGGTATCGAGCAGTTCGCGCTCCTCGTCCAGGTCCTCGGCCTGCTCCTCGAGCGTGGACTGAATGCTGCGGCCGCTCAGGCGTTCGCGGATAAACTGACGCGACTGCTCGTCGGGGGCAAACTGCTCCAGGTCGGGCAGGTCGCGGGTGGAACGCAGACCGAACTTTTCCAAGAAGGCGTTGGTCGTGCCGTAGATGATGGCCTGACTGCGCTGGGGGTCGCGTCCGAGCTCGCGCACCAGACCTTTGTCCACGAGCGACGCGATGACGCCGTCAGAATTGACGCCGCGGATGCCTTTGACCACCTCGCGCGTCACGGGCTGGTGGTATGCGATGACGGCCAGTGTTTCGAGCGCCGCCTGCGACAGCTTTTGCGTGTCCCAGCTCAGCACATAGGCCTCGACCACGTCGTGGTAGGCGGGATGCGTAAACAGGCGCCAGCCGCCGGCGACCTCGCGCAGCTGAAAGCCACGGTTGGCCTCCTCGTACTCAACCTTGAGCTCGGCGAGCAGCGATGCGCACTCGCCGGGGGCGATATCCAGCGCACCTGCCAGCGCGGGCGCGCTCACCGGGTCGCTCGACACCAGCAGCAGCGCCTCGAGGGCGCCTTTGAGGCTGTTTGCCTCCAGCGTGGAAAGGGTTGACATGGTTGCAGCTCCTATTCGGTGAGCTCGGGGCCCTCGCCAGGCACGTATGCCTCGGCGCCCTCGACGCGGTTGATTTGAATGGTTCCAAAGATCTCGTCCTGGCTCAGCGTGAGCGAGCCACGCTTGGCGAGCTCCAGCATGGCCAAAAAGGTGACGACGAGTTGCTCGGTCGTGGCGTCGCCGTCCAACAGCTCGCGGAAGGTGCAGGTCTGGTGCGCCATGGTAAAGCGGTCGACTGAGGCCACGGTCAGGTCGAGCGGCACGCGATGCGGTGCCACGTGCTCGGCCTCCAGCAAGAAGGTCTGTCGCTTGCCGTCCAGGTCGGCACAGATGACGGCCAGACCGCGCAGGGTGATGCCGGCCAGGTAGTCGGGCATGAGCCCCAGGAACTCGGGGTCGGGGCCGGCCACACGCGGATGCATGCGGCTTTCGGCCTGCATGCGGGCACCGAGGGCCGCAGCCGCGCCCTTAAACTGCTTGTAAGCGATCAGGCGCTGAATCAGGACCTCGCGCAGGGCATCGCCGTCGAGCGCGCTGAGTTCCTCGAGGTCTTCGTCGAACTCGTCATCGTCGTCATCTACTTTGCGCGGGGCCTCCTGCGGCACCAGCGAGGCAGCCTTGATGTCCAAAAGGGTTGCCGCGACTAGCAAAAAGTCGCTCGCCACGTCCAGGTCCAGCGCCTCGATGCGTTCGGCCTCGGCAAGGTACTGCCCGGCCACCTCGCTGATGGAGATAGCGCCGATATCTACTTTTTGACGGGTTACCAGCTGCAGCAGCAGGTCGAACGGTCCGCTGTAGACCTGCGTCGACACGCGATACGACATCTTCGACCTCCTTTGACGGCGCCTTCGCGGCGCGGTTTGGGTGCATGTTGCGACCGTTTTGCGCGGTCGACCTGTAAGTTTACCCTAGATGCCGGCGATTGCGAAGTCGAGCAGCCGCTCAGCCAGCGGATACACGGTAACGTCGAAATAGCGGCCGATCACATCGATGCCGGTCCACATAGGCAGCAGGTACAGCACGATGATAAGGATCGGCATGGCGTATTGCTGCAGGCGGTAGTAGTTGGCGAGCGCCTTGCCTTTGAGGAACGGCACGATGATCGACGAGCCGTCGAGCGGTGGGATCGGGATGAGGTTAAAGAACGCGAGCGACAGGTTGACCACGATAAACGTGGCACCAAAGTTCATGATTTGGGACGCCACGGCAAAGGACATGCTTGCGTAGAGGTTGCCATACGCTGCGTGCATGAGGGCGGCCGCGAGGCACGCGAGCGCGATGTTCGATGCGGGGCCGGCCGCGCTCACCAGGACCTCGTCGCGCTTGGGGTGCTTGAGGTTGTTGAGGTAGACGGGCACGGGCTTGGCGAAGGCGAATACCGGGCCGCCGGCGGCAAGCATGAGCAGTGGCAGGATGATGGTGCCAAACGGGTCGATGTGGTTGAGTGGGTTGAGCGAGACGCGGCCGCGCGAGCGGGCCGTCTTGTCGCCGAGCGCCCAGGCCGCGGCGGCGTGCGCGCTCTCGTGGATCACAATGCCCACGATGACGGCGACGGCGCTGGCGAGCAGGTTCATGAGGTAGCTGCTGGTCATGGCACTCCCCTAGCGGACGCGGCGCGAGGCGCGCGTGAGCAGGTAGTCGATCACAAACAGAATTACGGCGACGATGGCGTAATCCAGGCGGAACACACCGCCAAAGGGTGACGTGATGACGCCATAGCCGGCGATGGCGCTCGGCAGGGCGCGCGAAAGCTCAACGACAAAGCCCACGATCTGCAGCTTGGCGGTGAGGCCGCTAAAGCACAGCAGCACGGTCATCGCGCTCATAAAGATGCCGCAGATGCGACAGACGATGGCGATGATGCTCATCGTCACGGCGGCGGCTTTACGAGAGTTCACGCGCGGTCTCCTCTTCGATCTGGGTGGAAAGCTCCAGCCATTCGTCCTCGAGCTTGGGCAGCTCTTGCTTAAGGCCGTTATATTCCCCCAGCGCGGCGTTGAACTTGTCCTGATCAGCATAAAGCTCTTCGCTCGCCATCAATTCCATAAGCTCGTCATAGCGAGCACGCTTTTTGTCGAGCTCGGCCTCTATCTTCTTGAGCTGGTTGCGCACGCCCTTGAGCTTTTTGTTGAGCGCGGCGCGGGCCTGGGCCTCGGCGCGCTTTTGCTCCTTGGTCTTTTTGCCCTCGGCGGGCTTAGACGTCGCGGCGGGGGTGTCGGCCTGGGCGGCGCTGGCTTTGGTGGACTTGGTCGCGGCGGGCGCGCTCTCCCCCGCCGCCTCGGCGGCGGCGCGGGCCGCGAGGTCCTCGCGCTTGTAGAGGTAGTAGTCGTAGTCGCCGTCGTAGACCGTGACCTTGCCGTCGCGGATATCGATAACGCGGTTGGCCACGGCGCGCACCAGGTGCTCGTCGTGGCTGATCAGCACGATGGTGCCGGGGAAGTTTTGCAGGGCGTTCTCGAGCATGTCGACCGAGTCGATGTCCAGGTGGTTGGTGGGCTCGTCCAGGCACAGAAGCGCCTCGGGAGCCACGAGCATCTTGGCCAGGGCTAGACGCGCCTTTTCGCCGCCGGAGAGGACGCGTACCTGCTTTTCGATTGAATCGTTGTCGCTAAAGAGGAAGGCGCCCAGCAGGCTGCGCTGCTGCGGCACGGTCCACTTGGGCGTGACGGTGTCGATCTCTTGCAGGACGGTGTTGGACTCGGTCATACCCTCGAGCGCGTGCTGGGCATAGTAGGCGACGCCGACGTTGGTACCCAGATCGCGGGTGCCGGTGGTGGGCGGCTCCAGGCCGGCGAGGATCTTCATGAGGGTGGACTTGCCGGCGCCGTTGGGGCCGACGAGCGCCACGTGCTCGCCGCGGTAGAGCTTGATGTCGATATCGCTGTAGATGTGCTTTTCGCCGTAGGACTTGGAGACGCCCTCCAGGCCCACGACCATGTCGCCCGAGCGCGGCGGGTCGGGGAACTTAAAGTCGATGTGCTTGTGGCCCTCGGGCAGGATGACGAGCTCCTTTTTGATCTGCTCGATCTTGCGGATGCGCTCCTGGGCCTGCGCGGCTTTGGTGGGCTTGTAGCGGAACTTATCGACGAAGACCTGCATGTGGGCGATGTCGCGCTCCTGGGCAGCACGCTTAGCGCGCATCTGCTCCAGGTTGTCCTCGCGCTGCTTGAGATAGCTACTGTAGTTGCCGGTGTAGGTGGTTACGCGGCGGTTCTCGAGCGCGGCGACGTGGTCGACGCAGGCGTCCATAAAGGCGCGGTCGTGGCTGACGATGAGCACGGCGCCGTCGTAATTGGCGATAAAGCCGCGCAGCCACTGGACGCTTTCGAGATCCAGGTGGTTGGTGGGCTCGTCCAGAAGGAGCAGGTCGGGATGGCGCAGGAAGAGCTTGGCCAGCGCGATGCGCATCTGCCAGCCGCCCGAGAACTCGGAGCACGGGCGCTCAAAGTCGGTGACCTTAAAGCCCAGGCCGGACAGAATCTTGCGGGCGTTGCTCTCGAGCTCGTATCCGCCCAGGTGCTCAAAGCGGTCCTGGACCTGGCCGTACTCGTTTAGGAGCGCGTCGACGTCCTTGCCCTGCTCGGAGAGCTCGGTGATCTGGGCCTGCAGCTCGTTGGCGCGCTCGCCCATGCGACGGATTTCCTTGGCAGCGGCCATGACCTCGGCGAGGATGGTGGTGTCCTTTTGCTCCAGGTTGGTTTCCTGCTCTAGGTAGCCTACCTGGCAGTCCTTGGCGTACTGGACCTGGCCGGCGTCGGGGCTGTCGATGCCCATGATGATTTTGAGCATGGTGGTTTTGCCGGCGCCGTTGGGGCCAACGAGCGCGAAGCGCTCGCCGGGGTTGATCTGGAAGGACGCGCCGCTAAAGAGGACGCGCGCGCCGAAGCTTTTTTCGATCTTGTCGACCAGGAGGATCATGGTGCCGCCTTTGACCTTGTGTGCCTATATGAAAAAAGGCCCCAACTTGCGTTGGAGCCTCATTCAATGCTCGGGTGGAGACGAGGGGGATCGAACCCCTGACCTCTTGACTGCCAGTCAAGCGCTCTCCCAGCTGAGCTACGCCCCCGTGCGAAGAAGTACTATACGGGAACTCCCCCGCCGATGCAAGGACAATTTTGGAAAAACTTCTGCGGGGGCGGTGTGGCGGTGCCCGGCAGCCGCTCGGGGCGCCCGGAAGCGGGCAAGACGGCCTCCTATCGACTGCAAGGACAAAGGCGAACGCCTGATTCTCCTGGTCGACAAGATCGTGCGTTGAACGACCATCGCGTGCATGGTAGTATTCTTCCTCGTGGTGAGAAACTAATGCAAATGGATAGCCGCCATTACTATCGCAGCCACTAACTACAAGGGCTCTTGGCGCAACGGTTAGCGCAGGGGACTCATAATCCCTGGGTTCTGGGTTCGAATCCCGGAGGGCCCACCAGAATTTCCAAAAGGTCAGACACCATCTCTGGCCTTCTTTCTTTTATATAGCTTAAATTGTGTGCCTATATGAAAAAAAGCCCCAACTTGCGTTGGAGCCTTCTTCAATGCTCGGGTGGAGACGAGGGGGATCGAACCCCTGACCTCTTGACTGCCAGTCAAGCGCTCTCCCAGCTGAGCTACGCCCCCCTGCGAAGAAGTACTATACGGGAACACCGGCGGCGATGCAAGGACAATTTTGGAAAAACTTTCCGCGACGGTATGAGATGAGGTTACAAATCTACTAATAGCCAAGAGCTAATAAAGCCGCAAAGTGTTACACCTCTGCAACAGTTTGAAACACTTATACACGCTTGCATTAAAAACGTAAACCATAGTTACATTTAGTCTATGAGACCCGAGGTACAAAACTTTTAGTTAGGTGATTTTATACATTTGTAGGAATTGTGAAGGGGTCATATTCAATAAAAAAGGAGGCCCCATTTTAATAAAGTTGCAAAATTTGGTGTCACTTTTGGTGTCACCCTTGGTGGCAAAAACAAAAAGGCCAGAGGCTTAATACCTCTGACCTGCGCTTTTGATGGTGGGCGATACAAGATTCGAACTTGTGACCCCATCCGTGTGAAGGATATGCTCTACCCCTGAGCCAATCGCCCGTCGCCTTTCGGCAAAAGAGATACTATCATAGCCGCGCGTGGTTTACCAAGAACTTTTTCCCCTCGATTTTAAATTCGTGGGCGCTGGCTGCTCTGGCGCGGTCCAGATTAACAGCAAACCCGCAGCTCAAGGAGCCTTTACCGCTTTATCCACGAGGTCTCGGGGGGCAGATAAGACGCGCGTTGTTGTAGGCCATCTCGAGCGTGAGGCAGGTGCGCGCGGCGTAGAATCCGCCCTCGCGTTGGATTGTCAGCGCCAGCTCGGGCTTGTCGCCGGTCAGGCACAGCGGCAGAAGCAGTTGAATCCGTCCACCGTAGAACTGTGGCACGGCGAGCGTGTAGTTGGCGGCGGCGCGGCGGGCGGCCTCGACGACGGCGCCCTCAAAGGCGCGGCGCAGTAGCAGCGAGTTTCCCTCCCCCATCAGACTGGCGGGGATGCGCGTGAGGTTTTCCTCGTCGCCCAGGATGTGGTCGATGTTGGAGCGGATTGGCAAGCGGTAGTCAAAGACCAGCTCGGAGGGGTCCTCGGCAAAGCGGACACGGCACGGCAGGTACTCAAACGAGACCAGCATGGGGTCGCTTTCCCTAAAGAAGCCCTTCAAAAACCAGCGTTGGTGTGCGTCGGGCTTGGTGTTGGGCTCAAACAGGCCGTAGATGGTCTCGTAGCGGCGCGTGTACAGGCCGGTGTTGAACAGGCAACGGTCGTCGTCGAACACCAGCGGCAGGTTGGACGGCGCGGTCTGGTTCACGTCGCGCTCGGTCAGAAATACCGCGCGGCTAAACGAGAACGACAGGTAGTTTTTGAGGATGCGGTTGCTGGGGCCCCAGTCCTCGGGATCGGCGAGGTCTACCAGGCGGTCGTAGCTGGGCTCGGGGCAAAACGCAAAGTCGTAGACATTGCTGCACAGGGTGCCGGGGATCTCCATGTGGCGTCCAATCCAATTGATAGCTGGCGTGCGGATGGTTTGATTCTATACGGGCGGCGTCTCCTTGAGGAGCACAGCACAATTGAGCCTAAGCTTATGCGCGAGCTCCTCAAATCGACAAAGTCTCTACCTGCTGTTTCATTGCTTGAAAAGGGCGGTGCGCCTCTGCTTTGGGAAGCATAATTCTAACCATTTTGCTAACCACCATGGTTAGCAAAATGGCTAGAATATGGGCAGAATAGAATCGGAAGGCGGACAGCATGAAATTCCAGGAAACAGAGACAATCGAGCTGAAGGCCATTGCGCAGAACGGCATCAAGAAGGAGATCGTCGCATTTGCGAACTGCGGCGGCGGCACGGTCTACGTTGGCGTCGCCGACGACGGCGCCGTGCCGGGCGTCGAGGACGCGGATGCGTGCGCCCTGCAGGTCTCCAACATGGTGAGAGACGCCGTGAAGCCAGACGTCACCATGTTTGTCAGCTATAAAACGATCGACTGCGACGGGAAGGCGGTCGTGGCCGTCAAGGTCCAGCGCGGCACGAACCGCCCCTACTACCTAGCGAAGAAGGGCCTGCGCCCCGAGGGTGTCTACGTGCGGCAGGGGTACTCCTCCGTCCCGGCGACCGATGCTGCCATCCGGCAGATGATCAAAGAGACTGACGGCGACAGCTTTGAGGACATGCGCTCCCTCGACCAAGCGCTCACCTTCGAGTCGACGAAAGGGGAATTCGAGACACGAAAGATCCCCTTCGGCGCGCCGCAGATGCAGGCCCTGAATATAACCTCATCGGACAAATGACCGCGACTCCAGCTGGCTGCGTGCGGCCCAGTCAAGCGGGTACAAAACTGGAACGCACGCAAACAGCTGCAGGACTGCTGCGATTTGTCATGAAATATCGATTCGAAAGTACAGCTTGCACACAGACAAAAACAAAGTCATTCAAAGCGATACGCATGACGACGCTATTGGAGCTCGTGGTTTTTCTGGCACCGCCGTTACGGCCGGATGCTGATCGACCCTGTGCATTGCGGCTTGCTGGAGCCGTGAGCACAGTTGAACCCATGTAACGTTAGGTATCCTAGCACAGCAGGTGGCCCATGCGTTTTGGGGTGTGTTGAGCAACATATTGTTTATTTGCCGTGGTTATAGGGGATATTGTGCCGCCTTGCACACATTGCCGCAGGTTTATGGGCGTGTGTGGGTTGGTAAGCACCGCCTGAGTTGTATTGCTGAGGGCGTGAATTGCTCAAACTATTAAGTATGGCTAACAAACTTTGTACAAAACCGGGAAGGTAATTGCGCAACTTTTTGCAGGATGGGCGCGGGTGCACGCTTCACTTTGGTTTGTGGGGTTGATGGATATGAAAAAAGGCCACCGGATATCCGGTGGCCTTTTGGGTTCACGATGGTGGAGACGAGGGGGATCGAACCCCTGACCTCTTGACTGCCAGTCAAGCGCTCTCCCAGCTGAGCTACGCCCCCGTGACGAGGCAGTACTATAGGGGAAGATCTTCGGGGATGCAAGGGGGAATTTTGGATTGATTTTCCGCCTTACGGGTTTTCCTGGGACGGGATAAAACCCTAATGCAGCAAATACGCTATTGCAACACCCTTATGGACGGTTATTTTGGCGGTTGACCTGACTATGTTGCTGATGCCCGTGTCGGCCAAGAGCCCTAGGGGGCTGTGGTCTAGTTCCCATTCTAGGCCGTGTTCGCTTATCTCTGTGTTGGGAGCGATGGCGATGATGGAGAAGGTTTTGCCCTCGGCGCCCTCGATGGTCCAGGTCTCGTCCTGGTGCAGGATTCTGGCCGTCACTTCGTCTTCTTCGATCCAGACGGGGGCGTCCGCATAGCCTGCCAGTAGCCCTAACACAGAAAGTGCCATGTCGGGGCGGCCGCCGGTGGCGCAAGTCGCAACCACTTCGGCACCCGGCCAGCGGCGGCGAACGGAATCGAGCGCCAATGCCAGATCGGTATAGTCCTTGTAGGGGTTGTGGCGTTCTACTTCAAAATCGACAGCGGCATCAACCAGAGCGCGTCCCTCATCGCTTACGGTGTCGGCGTCGCCCACGTAGACGTCGCAGCTCAGGTCAGCGCCCAACAGAGCGTCCAGGCCGCGGTCTACGGCTACGATGAGGCCGCACTCCCCTGCCAATTGACGCAGCAGATCCGCGCTCGCCACCACCGGCGAGCCGCAAACCACTAATACTTTGCAAGACACGGCCCTCGCCTAACCCTCAAACGAAAGCATGCGGGCCAGGTCTAAGTCCTCATAGCTGTCGATAAAGATGTCGCAGTTGTCACGCACCTCGTCGCGCTCCATACGGCCGTGCGGGTCATAAATACCTACACGCTTAAAGCCAGCGACCCTAGAGCTCTTAAGGCCAAAGACAGCGTCCTCAAACACCCATGCTCGCTCAAACTTGTGCCCGCGGCGCTCTTCCAGGCGGCTCAGTGCCAGCTCGTACACGTCGGGGAACTGCTTGGAGCGCCCAGCCTCGCCCGTCGTGGTCACAAACTCCATGTAGGCATCGAGCCCGGCGCCCGCAAGTGCAGACTTAACCAGCTCGGCCGGCGTGGACGTGGCAACGCACATGGCAATACCGGCCGCCTTCGCCTGCTCCAAAAATGCCAGGAGCCCCTCACGCGGCGGCACCTTGGAATAGCCATCGATCAGGATCTCGCTCAGCTCGCGGTACAGCTCCTCGCCACCTTCGCCAATGCCCCACGTGTCGTGGTAGGCCTGGCACTCGTCCTCCAGCGACAAATGCTCAAACTTTGCAAAATCGTCGACCGTAACATCAATGCCATGACGGCGTAATAACTCGGGCTGCGCATAGCCCCAGACGGGGGTGCTATTAACCAGTGTTCCGTCGCAATCGAAAATAAAAGCAACATTGGGAGCGGCGGTCTGGGACATAAACGTACCTTTCGATGTCAAATGGTAAACAACCTGCTAAAAACGTTTTACCAAACGTCAATCTAATAGTCTAGAAACCCTATTTGGTAAAACTGTCAAGAGTTTTACCATCGCAATTCTGCCAGTGGTATAAACATGGCGCTCGCCGATTAAACGCCGCCGCAAATCCACTTTTCTCCATAAAAGTAACGAACAGGTGTTATCGTATTTCGTGACGAAAGTTCCACCGAGCACGCGAGGTGGAACGAATCATAGAACTATCGCCGTCCCTTCGATTCGTGCAGCCTTGGACCTTTCGCATCTAGTCACCAAGGCAACACGCTGCCGCGTCATGATGGGATCAAACGTGAGCGATACAAAGCTAAAGCCAGCAACCAAAAAGCCTGCTACCCGCAAAGCCGCCCCGCACGCATCGGAGCTCACCAAGGACGATGTCTATCTGTTTGGCATTGGTACGTGGGAGCGCAGCTGGGAAAAGATGGGCGCGCACCCCGACACGCAGAACCGTACGCGCGGCTGGCGTTTTTGCGTTTGGGCGCCCGACGTAAAAAGCGTCCATGTCATTGGCGAATTTAACGACTGGGATGAACAAGCCAACCCGCTGGTGCCCATGCATACGAGCGCTATTTGGGAAGGCTTTATTCCTGGCGCCGAGCAGGGCCAGCTCTATAAGTACCTTATCGAGACCAACGAGGGCGAAAAGCTCTATAAGGCCGATCCGTATGCCTTTAAGGCAGAGTGCCCTCCGGGTACCGCCAGCGTGCTGTGGACCCTCGATGGCTACAAGTGGAACGACGCCGCGTGGCTTAAGCGCCGCGCCAGCCATAACCACATGTCGCAGCCGCTTAACATCTACGAGGTGCATATTGGCTCGTGGAAGCGCCACGGCGACGCGCCGCAGGGCGAGCCGGACGAGTACGGCAACTACCCCGGCCCCATGGATCCCTTCCCCGCACAGCGCGGTGAGTTCTACACCTACGACGACCTGTCGGTGGAGCTCGTGGACTACGTACGCGACATGGGCTATACGCATATCGAGGTCATGCCGCTTATGGAGCATCCCTTCGACGGCTCCTGGGGCTACCAGACGACCGGCTACTACGCCGCCACGTCGCGCTACGGCAACCCGCAGCAGCTCATGCACTTTATCGATGCATGCCACGAGGCAGGCATCGGCGTGATCATGGACTGGGTGCCCGGCGGTTTTTGCGCCGACGCCCACGGCCTTGCCGCCTTTAACGGCC
This sequence comes from uncultured Collinsella sp., assembly GCA_902466395.1. Classification (GTDB taxonomy): domain Bacteria; phylum Actinomycetota; class Coriobacteriia; order Coriobacteriales; family Coriobacteriaceae; genus Collinsella. The sequence continues at coordinate 42,800 of CABQQR010000001.1, read as the reverse complement.
ACATGCTGTTTGAGCACGAGATTCACCCCAACTGGGGCACGCACAAGTTTGACTTCGCCCGCGGCGAGGTCCGCTCCTTCCTGGTCTCCAACGTGCTGTACTGGCTCGAGAACTTCCACGTTGACGGCATTCGCATGGACGGCGTGTCGAGCATGCTGTACCTCAACTTTGGCATCGACGATCCCGGCCAAAAGAAGTTCAACAAGTACGGTACCGAGGAGGACCTGGACGCCAGCGCGTTTATCCGCCAGGTCAACTGCGCTGTAGAGGCACACTACCCCGACGTGATGATGATGGCCGAGGAGTCCACCGCGTGGCCGCTCGTGACCTACCCGCCGCAGGACGGCGGCCTGGGCTTCCACTACAAGTGGGACATGGGCTGGATGAACGACACCCTGCACTACATGCAGACCGATTTTCCGTGGCGCCCCGGCAACCACGGCCTGCTCACGTTCTCCATCATGTATGCCTTTACCGAGAACTTTATCTGCCCGCTGAGCCACGACGAGGTCGTGCACGGCAAGTGCTCGCTCATCGGCCGCATGCCGGGCGACTGGTGGCGCCAGTTTGCCGGCCTGCGCACGCTGGCCTTCTACCAGATGACGCACCCCGGTGCCAAGCTCAACTTTATGGGCAACGAGATCGGCCAGTTTATTGAGTGGCGCTACTACGAGTCCATCCAGTGGTTCCTAACCGAGGAATACGAGACCCACCGTCATCATCAGGCGTTTATCAAGGCGCTCAACCACCTGTACACCGCCGAGCCCGCCCTGTACGAGCGCGGCTACACCGACGACGGCTTTACCTGGATCGACGCGGATAACTCCAAGCAGTCCATCGTGAGCTTTGTGCGCCAGGGCGAGGACATCGACGACGACCTGGTGATTCTGATCAACTTTGACCCGGCGAGCTACGAGAGCTTCCGCGTGGGCGTGCCGCGCGAGGGTGACTGGGAGGTCATCTTTGACTCCGACCGTCCCGAATTTGGCGGCAGCGGCTATGCCGGCGAGGAGCCTTACACCTGCTCGAGCGAGCCCTATCCCTGGAACGGGCAGATGGACTCCATCGAGATTAAAGTGCCCGGGCTGGCTGGCGTGGTGCTTAAGCGCCGCGGCCCCAGCAGCTATAAGCCGCCGGTGGTTGAGGAGCCCAAGGCTGCGCCCAAAAAGCGCACGTCCTCGGTGAAGCCCAAGTCTGCGGCTGCCAAGAAGGCTCCGGCCAAGACGAAGGCTGCGACGACCAAGGCCAAGGCTAAGGCTGCCGCAAAGCCCGCTGCTAAAGCCACCGCGGCCAAGAATCCGGCTGCCAAAAAGGCCGCTACCAAGGCCAAGTCTGCTTCTGTTAAGCCGTCTGCCAAGGATGCGTAACAAAGCCGTTACAGCTGTAATCACCCGCCCCTACGGGGCGTAGGATACAAGTCATAACCGTTCCGGGAGAAACATCCCCGGGGGAAAGGAACGTATGAATAAGATCTTCGACAACAAGCAGGAGTTTACCGAGCTCTATCGCGATGCCGTCATGAGCATCAGCGGCAAGAGCGTCGAGGCCGCCAGCGACCTCGACCGCTTTAACGCCTTGGCCAAGCTCGTGGCCGAGAAGGCGCGCACCGTTGCCACCAAGAGCGACGCCCGTGTGACCGCCGAGGGCAAGAAGCGCGTGTACTACTTCTCGATCGAGTTTTTGATCGGTCGCCTGCTCGACAACTACCTGCTCAACTTTGGCGTGCGCGACATGGTCGCCGAGGCGCTCGACGACATGGGCTTTGACCTTTCCGTCATCGAGAACCAGGAGCCCGATCCGGCTCTGGGCAACGGTGGCCTGGGCCGTCTGGCCGCATGCTTCCTGGATTCCATGGCAGCCGAGGGCATTGCCGGCTATGGCAACGGCATGCGCTACCGCTACGGCCTGTTTAAGCAGGAGATCGTCAACGGCAGCCAGGTCGAGGCCACCGACGAGTGGCTCACCCACGGCTATCCCTGGGAGGTCCGTCGTCAGGACAAGGCCGTGACCATCAAGTTTGGTGGCCATGTTGAGGGCTTTGAGGAGGACGGCCGCACGTTCTACCGCACGGTGGATACGCAGGACATCCTGGCCGTTCCCTATGACATCCCCGTGGTGGGCTATGCCGGCGAGACCGTCAACAAGCTGCGCGTCTGGGCCGCCGAGCCGGTCGAGGAGCACTTTGACCTTGAGGCGTTCAACCGCGGCGACTACGCCCTGGCCGACGCCGAGCGCGCCGAGGCCGAGGCCATCAGCGCCATCCTCTACCCCAACGACGCCGGCGAGCACGGCCGTCTGCTGCGCCTGAAGCAGGAGTACCTGTTTGTGTCGGCCGGCATCTACAGCCTGCTCGACACCTTTGAGAAGGAGCACGGCGAGAACTGGGAGCTGCTGCCGCAGTTTGTGGCCATCCACACCAACGACACGCACCCCGCCATGTGCGGCCCCGAACTCATGCGCATCCTTATCGACGAGAAGAAGCTCGAGTGGGATGACGCTTGGAACATCGTGACGCAGGTCGTGAGCTACACCAACCACACCATCCTGCCCGAGGCTCTGGAGAAGTGGCCCATCGGCACGTTCTCCAAGCTCCTCCCCCGCGTGTACCAGATCATCGACGAGATCAGCCGTCGTTGGCACGAGTCGTTCGACACCACGCAGGAGGGCTGGCAGGAGCGTCTGCGCCAGACCGCCATTCTGTGGGACGGCGAGATTCGCATGGCCAACCTGTCTGTGATCTGCAGCCACAGCGTCAACGGCGTGGCCAAGATCCACTCCGACATCATCAAGAACATCGTGCTCAAGGACTTCTATGCCCTGACGCCCGAGAAGTTCAACAACAAGACCAACGGCATCTCGCACCGTCGCTTCTTTGCCGAGGCCAACCCCACCTACGCCAAGCTCGTGACCGAGGCCATTGGCGATGGCTGGCTCAAGGACGCCTTTGAGCTGGAGAAACTCAAGGAGTTCCAAAACGACACCGAGTTCCTGAAGGCCGTGGGTGCCTCCAAGCGCGCCAACAAGGAGCGCCTGGCCGCCTACGTTAAGGCCGAGACCGGTCTGGTCATTGACCCCAACACCGTCTTCGATGTTCAGGTGAAGCGCTTCCACGCCTACAAGCGCCAGCTCATGAACATCATGAAGGTGATGGATATCTACAACCGTCGCATCGCCGATCCCAACTTCCACGTGACGCCGACGACCTTCATCTTTAGCGGCAAGGCTGCCTCGAGCTACACCTTCGCCAAGGAGACCATCCGCCTCATTAACTCCGTGGCCGAAGTCATCAACAACGACGCCCGCGTCAACGAGGTCATGAAGGTCTGCTTTATCCCCAACTTCCGCGTGAGCAACGCCCAGCTCATCTACCCCGCCGCCGAGATCTCGGAGCAGATCTCCACGGCCGGCAAGGAGGCCTCGGGCACGTCCAACATGAAGCTCATGATGAACGGCGCCATTACGCTGGGCACCCTCGACGGCGCCAACATCGAGATCGCCGATCTGGCCGGCCGCGAGAACGAGGCCATCTTTGGCCTGACCGCCCCCGAGGTCGAGCAGCTCTGGGCATCGAACAGCTACTTTGCGTGGGATACCCTCAACGGCGACCGCGAGCGTCTGGGCCGCGTGATGGACGAGCTCAAGGACAACACGTTTGCGGGTCTTTCGGGCAACTTCGAGAGCATCTATAACGAGCTCATGAACAACAACGACCCCGACCTGGTCATGGCCGACTTCCGTAGCTACGTGGATGCATGGGAAAAGCTCACGAACAGCTATGGTGACCAGGAGACCTGGAACCGCAAGGCCCTGCTCAACACCGCCTCCTCCGGCTGGTTCTCGAGCGACCGCACCATTCGCGAGTACCGCGACGAGATCTGGCACGCGTAAAGGCGCGCGAGCCCCCTTTGCCACACGGCATTACTCGACGAGCGCGACCGAGCGCCGTGCCCGTCGCTAATGGGTTTAGGAACATCGATGACAGAAGGAGAAATCGATGAGTAAGAAAGAATGCATCGCGATGCTCCTCGCAGGAGGACAGGGCAGCCGATTGGGGGCACTCACCCAAAAGATCGCTAAGCCGGCGGTTAGCTTTGGTGGCAAGTTCCGCATTATCGACTTTTCGCTCTCCAACTGCTCCAACTCGGGTATCGACACGGTGGGCGTTCTGACGCAGTACCGTCCCTACCTGCTGCATGCCTACGTGGGCTCCGGCGAGGCGTGGGATCTGGACAGCCGTGACGGCGGCGTGTCGATCCTGCCGCCGTACGAGACGCAGACCGGTGGCGCCTGGTATGCGGGCACGGCCGACGCCATTACGCAGAACCTCGACTACATCAAGGCCAACGACCCCAAGTACGTCCTGATTCTTTCGGGCGATCACCTGTATCGCATGGACTACCGCAAGATGCTCAAGACGCACATTGAGAACAACGCCGACCTCACGGTGAGCGTTATGCCCGTGCCGTGGGAGGAGGCCAGCCGCTTTGGCATCCTGACCACCGACCCCGAGGACGGCCGCATCACCAAGTTCACCGAGAAGCCCGAGAAACCCGATTCGAACCTCGCGTCCATGGGCATCTACATCTTCTCGGCCGACGTGCTGATCGAGGCGCTCGAGGAGGATGCTCTGGACCAGCGCTCGAGCCACGACTTTGGCAAGGACATCATCCCCAAGCTGCTCGACGAGAACAAGCGCCTGTACAGCTACGAGTTCCACGGCTTTTGGAAGGACGTCGGCACCATCGCCAGCTTCCACGAGACCTCGATGGACCTGCTGGGCAACAACCCCGAGTTCGATCTGTTTGACAAGAACTTCCCCATCATGTCCAACATCACCACGCGTCCGCCGCACTACATTGGACCGGACGGCCGCCTGGACGACTGCCTGGTCTCCAACGGCTGCAAGATCTACGGCACCGCTCGCCACTCGATCCTTTCGACCGATGTCATCATCGAGGAGCGCGCCGTGGTCGAGGACTCCGTGCTGCTGCCGGGTGCGCATGTTAAGAGCGGCGCGCACATCTGCCGCGCTATTTTGGGCGAGAACTCCACGGTCGAAGAGGGCGTGAAGCTCGGCTCTGTCGATACCACCAAGGATACGGCCGTCGTTGGAAATGACGTCGTTATCGGGAAGGGGGAATGATCCGATGATCAATCGCAAGGCCATCGGCTATATCACCGCTAACTACTCTTCGACCTACGGCAGCGTCCTGCTCAAGGACCGCCCCATCGCGTCCGTTCCGTTTTTGGGCCGCTACCGCCTGATCGACTTTCCGCTGTCCAACATGATGAATGCCGGCATTAAGACCGTCGGTGTCGTCATGCCGGGTAACTACCGCTCGCTGATCGACCACGTGGGCTCGGGCAAGGACTGGGGCCTGGACCGCAAGAAGGGCGGCCTGTTCATGGTGCCCGGCAACGCGTATGGCACCACCAAGGGCGGCATGCGCTTCCTGCTGCGCGACATCATCTCCAACAAGACGCTGTTCCAGCGCTCGGAGAAGCCCTATGTCGTGATGATGGGCACCAACATCATCTTTAACATGGACCTCAACACCATCATCGAGGCGCACGAGAACTCTGGCGCCCAGATGACCGTGGTGTACTGCAAGGCCACGCGCAACGTCGATGACGAGACCAAGCTCGAGATTAACGAGAACGGCCGCCTGACGGGCGTGAGCGCCGGCGTCGTGTACGGCGACAACGCCTCCATGGACTGCTGCATCGTCAACCGCGAGACGCTCCTCGAGATCATCGACCACTACCAGGCCGCCGACTATCTGGACCTGCTCGAGGCACTCCAGGGCGACTTTGGCAACATCGACGTGTGCAGCTACGAGTACAAGGGCGAGGTCGTGGGCGTGTTTAGCGAGAAGTCGCTGTATCGCCGCAGCATGGACCTGCTCGACCAGACCGTCGCCGACCAGCTCTTCGATCCCGAGCGCCCGATCCTGACCAAGGCTCACGACGTGCCGCCTTCGCGCTATGCGACCGGCAGCCACGCGTGCAACTCGATCATCTCGGCCGGCTGCATCATCAAGGGCACCGTGCGCAACTCAATCCTGTCACGCGGCGTCGTGGTCGAGGAAGGAGCTTCGGTGACCAACTCGATCATCAACCAGAGCTGCATCATCAAGAGCGGCGCCCGCGTTGAGAACGCCATTCTGGACAAGAACAACGTGGTCCCCACCAACACCGAGCTTCGCGGCACGCCCGAGAACATCCTGGTGCTGGGCAAGGCTCCGTTAACTTCCGACACCACCATCGTACGTTAACGTTGGCACCGCAACATCGCTCGTAACATGTAGAATAGCCGCCCGGTTAGCGCCAGGCGGCTATTCTCGAATTGCAACATGGGAGACAATATGGCAGATTCCAGCAAAAAGATGCAGATCGTGTTTGCCTCGGCCGAGTGCGCACCGTTTGTAAAGACCGGTGGCCTGGGCGACGTGGCGGGCTCGCTGCCCGCGGCGCTTGTGCGCGCCGGCGCCGAGGTCATCGTCATGGTGCCCAAGTACGCCACCATCAAGGACGAGTACAAGGCGCAGATGGAGCACTTCTCCGACTTTTACGTGAGCCTGGGCTGGCGCAACGAGTACTGCGGTCTCGAGAAGCTCGAGCACGACGGCGTCACCTATATGTTCATCGACAACGAGCGCTACTTTGCGCGCGACTATCCGTACGGCTTCTTTGATGACGGCGAGCGCTTTGCGTTCTTCTCCAAGGCCATCACCGAGAGCCTGCAGCACCTGCCGGCCGGCTTTGAGTGCGACATCCTGCACTGCAATGACTGGCAGACCGCACTGGCGCCCGTGTTCTTGCGCGAGTTCTACCAGGGCCTGCCGCTGTACGACCGCGTCAAGACCGTGTTCTCGATCCACAATGTGGCGTTCCAGGGCCAGTTTAGCGACACCGTGATGGAGGACATCCTAGGTGTGGCGCATATTCCGGCGGCCGCCTCGCAGCTGCGTTGCGACGCCTGCAGCATCAACTACATGCTGGGCGCCCTGCGCTATGCCGACGCCATCACTACGGTGAGCCCCACCTACGCGGGCGAGATCCAGACGCCCGAGTTTGGCGAGGGCCTGGACGGTGTGCTGCGCGAGCGCTCCTATGCGCTGCAGGGCATCCTCAACGGCATTGACGTGGCGGGCTTTGACCCGGCGACCGACAAGCGCATTGCCGCCAACTACACGGCTGACGACCGTTCTGGCAAGGCCGTGTGCAAGGCCAAGCTGCAGGAAGAGCTGGGGCTCGAGGTTCGCGACGACCGTCCGCTCATGGTGATGGTCACGCGCCTGACGCGCCAGAAGGGCATGGACCTGGTCATGTACGCGCTCGACCGCATTTTGGCCGGCGGCGTTCAGGTGGCGGTGCTGGGCACTGGCGACCGCGACTACGAGGACGGCCTGCGCTACTTCCAGGACAAGTACCCCGGCACCATGGCCGCGCGCATCGAGTTCGATCCGGCGCTGTCGCAGCGTATGTATGCCGCCGCCGACATGTTCCTGATGCCGTCGAAGTTTGAGCCCTGCGGCCTGTCGCAGATCATCGCTATGCGCTACGGTACCTTGCCCATCGTGCGCGAGACCGGTGGCCTGAAGGACACTGTGATCCCGTACAACGAGTTTACCGGCGAGGGTACGGGCTTCTCGTTTAGCAACTTTAACGGCGACGAGATGGGCGACGCGGTGTTCCGCGCGGCGCGTCTGTTCTGGGACAACCGCGATGCCTGGAACCAGCTGGTCACGCAGGCCATGAGCCAGGACTTTAGCTGGACGCGCTCGGCCGACAAGTATCTGGACCTGTACTTCTTTATGCATCCGGAGATTGAGAGGCCAGCGGCTGTTGTCGACGAGCCTGAGGCTGTTGCTGAGCCGGTGGCCGCCGAGGAGCCCAAGGCCGAGGAGAAGTCTGTTGAGGCTGAGCCCGCAAAGGCCGAGCCTGAGGTGAAGGCTGAGGTTGCTCCCAAGGCAGAGGTCGAGGTCAAGCCTGCTGTAAAGCCCGCAGCTAAGAAGACCGCGACTCGTAAGACGACGGCGAAGAAGGCCACGACCACGAAAGCCGCTGCGAGCAAGACCGCGACCGCGAGCAAGACCACCGCTGCCAAGACAACGACCGCGCGCAAGCGCACCACCGCCGCTGCCAAGAAAGCCGCCGAGGCCGAGGCTGCTCCCGAGGTAAAGGCCGAGGTCGCAGAGGCCAAGCCGGCCGCCAAGGCTCCGGCAAAGACCGCTGCCAAGAAGACGACCACGACCGCCAAGAAGGCAACGACCGTCAAGAAGAACACGGCAACGAAGTCGACGGCCGTCAAGGCTACTGCGACCAAGGCCGCTCCGAAGGCCGCCGCAAATGCTACTGCGACCAAGGCCGAGGAGGCAGCCGCCGAGCCCAAGGCCGAGGCAGCTGTCGAGGCCAAGCCGACCGCCAAGACCACCACGCGCAAGCGCACTGCAACGACGGCCAAAAAGACCACGACCAAGGCTGCTGCTCCTAAGGCGGAAGCTAAGGCCGAGGCCAAACCCGCAGTAAAGGCCAAGCCCGAGCCCACAATGGAGACCCCGGTCTCCCCCGCCGCCGCAACCGAGAAAAAGGCGCCGTCGAAGAAGACTTCCGTCCGCAAGGCAACGGCCACCCGCAAGCGCCGCTAATCCAGACGATCCAAAACCTCATCAAACCCTAAGCAAGGGGCGCTCCAACCGGGCGCCCCTTCTCTGTAGGTAGTGGTAAAACGATTTTCTAGGACAACCGTTCGCCGATGGTAAACGGATGTTGTTTATACACCCTGTGTACTACAGATATACTTACATCTTAGGCGTAAAACCCATGGCCCGCAGGCCATGATTCTATTGAACTGGACCGTACTATGAGATTGATACACAACAGCCGTCTACCGCAGTTTCGCACTCCGTTTGGCGCTGTGGCCACTGGAACTTCCGTTGCACTCTCGGTGATTTTGGAGGATGCCGATTCCAACCAGGCAACGCTTACGCTGCGCACCTGGGTCGATGAAGTCGGCGAGACCCTGATCCCAATGGAGCACGAAGGCGATGGCATTTTTACCGGCGAGCTCAAATGCACTGAACCGTGTCTTGTGTGGTACAGCTTTATATGCAATATCGAGGGCCAGCCCGAGGTCCGCTTGGGCGCACCGCAGGGTCGCACCGGCGGAGAGGGCGTAACTTACGACTACGCCGAGGTTCCGTCCTTCCAGATTACCGTCTATAAGCACCGCGAAGTGCGTCCCGAGTGGTACGAGCGTGGCATGGTCTACCAGATCTTCCCCGATCGCTACGCCCGAGATGAAAACTGGCGCGAGCGCACGCTGGCCGAGGTCGAAAAACCACGCAACGGAATCCAGCGCCGCATGGTCGAGGACTGGAACGAGCCGCCCGTGTACGAGCGCGCCGAAGACGGCTCCATCAAAACCTGGGACTTCTACGGCGGGTCGCTCAAGGGCATCCAGGAAGACCTGCCTCGCATCGCCGAGCTGGGCTTTACGGCCATCTACCTCAACCCCATTTTTGAAGCCGCGAGCAACCACCGCTACGACACGGCCGACTACACCAAGATCGACCCGATCCTGGGCACCGAGCAGGACTTTACCGAGCTGTGCCAGGCGGCCGAGAAGCTGGGCATCTCCATCATTCTGGACGGCGTCTTCAACCACACGGGCGATGACTCGATCTATTTCAACCGCTACGGCAACTACCCCGGCGTGGGCGCGTGGCAGAGCGAGGATTCGCCATGGCGCGATGCGTTTTATTTCCACGAGGACGGCTCATACGACTGCTGGTGGGGCGTGGGCAATATGCCCGCCATCAATGAGAGCTCCGAGCTGGTACGCGAGCGGCTTCTGGGCAAGGACGGCGTGATCCGTAAATGGCTACGTGCCGGCGCTCATGGCTGGCGCCTGGACGTGGCCGACGAGCTTACGGACGATTTCCTGACCGAGATCAAGAAGGCAGTACTTGCCGAAAAGCCTGATGCACTGTTGCTCGGCGAAGTCTGGGAAGACGCCTCCAACAAGATCAGCTACGGCCATCTGCGTCGCTATCTGCAAGGCTTAGAGCTCGACTCGGCTATGGATTATCCCTTCCGCGACATGGTCATCGGCTTTTTGATAGGCTACAAGAACGCCTACCAGGCAGCCGAGGATATCGAGACCCTGCGCGAGAACTATCCGCGTGAGGCCCTGTCCTGCGCACTTAATCTGCTTTCGAGCCACGACCGTCCGCGCATTATCTCGGTGCTCGGCGGCGGCCCCGACGAGTCGCAGCTGCCCGAGTGCGAGCGCAGCAAATGGCGCCTGGACGAGAACTCGATGGGCCTGGCCAAGAGCCGTTTTTGGCTCGCCACGCTCATGCAGATGACCTTCCCCGGCGTGCCTTCGATCTACTACGGCGACGAATACGGCCTGGAGGGTCTAACCGATCCGGGCAACCGCCGCACCCTGCCGACCAAGGACCAACTGCACGACTTCGACACGCTGGCTATTGTCAAAAACGCCTCCGCCGTACGCCGCGCACTGCCGTTTATGATCGACGGCGAGATCAGGGCCTTCGCGCTCAACGACGAGGTGCTGGCATACAACCGCACGGGCAAGGACGGCGAGTCCGCGACGGTTATCATTAATCGTAGTCTGCGCAATTCGCACCGCGTGACGATTCCGGCGCTCGATGAATGCGCGAGTGACGTGATCAGCGGTCACGAGTGCGAGATCCACAACGGCACGGTCACGCTCGATTTATATCCGCTGGGCTCGTCGATCATCTATCACCATGCCGAGCAGCGCCTGCAGGAGCCGCTCGATCACGGCGCAGGTGTTGTGTGTCATATCACATCGGTGCCGACCGACGACGGCAAGCCCGGTACGATCGGCGCGTCCACGCGTCGCTTTATCAACCATCTGTCCGCTATGGGCATGCGCTACTGGCAGGTCCTGCCTGTCAACCCAACGGACTTCTTCCGCTCCCCTTACGCCGGGCCTTCGGCCTTTGCGGGCAATATTGACCTGCTGCCCGAGAGCCAAGAGGAACTGGCGGCCGACTTTGAGACTTGGAAGGCCCGTGGCGGCGAAGATGCCGATCCGCTCTACACCGCGTTTAAACATTGCAACGCCGATTGGCTCGAGAAATACTGCGTCTACATGGCCGTTAAGAAGTACTTTGAGGGCGAGTCGCGCCACGATTGGCCGGCGGATGTCGCGCGCTACAACGAGCACCTGATTGACGACAAGCGTTTCCACGACGAGGCAGAGCTGCAGGCGTACATGCAGTACCGCTTTGACCTAGCCTGGTGCGAGCTCATGAACTACGCGCACAAGAAGGGCATCGAGGTCATCGGCGATATCCCGATGTATGTCTCGGACGATTCGGCAGATGCGTGGAGCGAACCCGAGAACTTCTGGCTGTCCGATACCGGTAAGGCAATCGAGATCTCCGGTGCGCCGCCCGACAACTTTGCGCCCGAGGGCCAGGTGTGGGGCAACCCGACGTTCCGCTGGGACCACATGAAGCAGAACGGCTACCGCTGGTGGATGGATCGCCTACGTCGTGCGTTCTCGCTCTACGACCGCGTGCGCCTGGATCACTTCCTGGGCTTCCACAGCTACTTTAGCATTCCCGCAGGTAAGGCCTGCGCCGACGGGCGTTGGCTGGCAGGCCCGGGCAAGGACCTTTTCCAGACCGCCTATGACGAGTTGGGGCCGCTCAACTTTATTGCCGAGGACCTGGGCTACCTGACGCCCGGCGTTCGCGCCATGGCTTCGACCTGCGGCTTTCCCGGCATGGACGTGCTGGAGTTTAGCGACTACGACGTCCGCAACGGCGTGCACCCCACGCCGGGCAAGATCCTGTACACCTCGACGCACGATACGTCGACATTGGCCGGTTGGAGCACGCGTTACTTTGCGGGCGGTGATGAACCAAGCGGTGTTGAGGTGGCGGCCAAGCTGATGAGCGACGCGCTGGCAAGCGACACTCCCCTGGTGATGATGCCGCTGCAGGATGTCCTGGGGCTGGGCGACGACGCGCGCATGAACGTACCGGGCGTGGCCACGGGCAACTGGACCTGGCAGGCTGACGAGGCCGACGTTGCGGCCGCTGAGGGCAAAACCGCACAGCTCCTGCGCAACACGCATAGATTCTGGGGCGAAGCGTGATAAAACGCCCGATATAGGGTACAGTTACAGACGTTTGAATTTTTGCGGGCAGAGTAATCTGCCCGCTTTGTGCTGAAAAGGAAGTATTATGGCGCGCTACGATTACAAGTGCTCGAGCTGCGGCAACGTGTTTGAGGTTGAGCATCCCATGTCCGAGACCCCCGAGGTCGTGTGCCCCAACTGCGGCGCTCCGGCCGCCAAGACGTTCTCGGCCAGCGGCATCAAGTTTGAGGGCAGCGGCTTCTACAACACCGACCAGCGCAGCGGTGGCTCAAGCACCAGCGCCACCAGCAGCTGCTGCGCCAACTGCCCGCATAACCACTAGAAACCAATCAGCCCCGCGACCGACACCAATCGCGGGGCTGATTCTTTAGCTGCCCAGGTTTCCTTATGAGTTGCGGTGAAATAAGGACTGTTTGGCGAGGTAGAAGCCGCTATTCAATCCCTATTTCACCGCAACTTAATAGTTACTGGCGGACCAGGCGTGCGCAGAAGTGGCCGTCGTAGGAGTCGGCGTTTACCGGCACACTTTGGAAGAGGCCTCGAACGTTTTGGCGTACGGAGACGAGCTTCTTGGCCTGGGCGAACTCAGGCAATTGAAGAATCTGCGCCTCGGAAAGCGGTGCAACGCTAAAGCCGGCACCCTCGGGAGAGCTCAGGAACGCTTCCACGACCTGCGTGTTCTCCTCGTCGAAAACCGAGCACGTCGCATAGATGAGCTCGCCGCCGGCAGCCACGCGCGCAGCAGCCTCTTTGAGCATCGTCAGCTGCAGCTTGGGCAGCTCAACCGTCACATCCTTTTCGGTCAGGCGCCACGGGATCTCGGGATGACGACGCATGGTTCCGGTGCCAGAGCACGGCGCATCGATAAAGACCGTATCGAACTTAACCGGCTCGCCAAGCATGGCATCAAACGACGTCAGTACTTCATCAAGCTCGCAAGCATCACCCGAAACCGTACGAACGCCCTGAATACCTGCCTTATGCAGGCGAGCGAGATTCTGGTCGCACTTGCGATCATGCAAATCGAGCGCCGTATGCTGACGCTCATAGCCCGCACGCTTGGCCTGGCACATCATCACATAGGTCTTGGTGCCACGGCCGGCACCAATCTCAAGGCAGCAACCAGGGCGCGTGGCAGCTGTGGCGATAAGCTGGGCGTTAAGGTCCGAGGCCACCGCGGCAGCACGCTCAAACACACCCGAAGCAACGGTAACCTGGGCATCAACCGGGGCATGGCAGCCCGGGAAGACAGGCGCGACGAGCTGCGAGATATACGGATCGGGCTTGGAAGCAAAAGCGTTCTCATGCAGGGCCAGCGGCGCGGGGGCCAGATTGCCGGCAAAGTTAAGCGCACCCTCTGGTGTGTCAAACGATGCCATAATGCGAGCGCACAGCCATCGCGGCAAGCCCATCAGGCGAGACAGGCGAACCAAGCGTCGCTCAGACTCATCGGCATCCACCGCGGCGGCAAAATCATCGACGTTGTCCGCAACCTTATGCAGAACGGCGTTCGCCAGACCGGCGGCGGACTTAGCACCGCAGCGAACCAGCTCAACTCCCTGACTTACGGCAACGCGGCCAGGCGTATGCAGGTAGAGCATCTCGAAGGCAGAAATACGAAGCGCCATGCGAACGCGCGGCGCAACCTTTTTGGGCTTATCGAGAAACTGATCGAGCAGCTCGTCCAAAATACCCTGCGTGGCGGCAACACCCAGCGCCAAGCGGGCGGCAAAAGCGGAATCGCGCTGGTCAATAGCCTTGGCCGATGCGCGAGAGGACAGCACGTCGCGTGCATACATGCCGCGGCGATCGGCCTCCATCAGCACATCGAGCGCAAGCTTGCGCGCGGGAGACAGCCTGCTCATGACAAAACACCCCAGATAAGATCGGCACCCTGCAGGCCAGCAGACCAAGCAGAAGCAGTCATAGCACGCTTGCCATCGGGCTTAACCTCGAGCAGTTCAACCGAGCCATCAGAAAGGCCCAGGTAAACACGCTTGGCCTTAACGAGAACCTGACCCTCGCCGAGCGACACATCAGCCGCCGCAGCATCGAGCACACGCACGGTCTTGCCGGCAATCACGCAACGAGCAGGCGCGGTATCGGACGAAGCGAGCACATGACGCACGCAATCGAGCGCCGCCATTTGCGGATCCAAGCGCATCTCCTGCTTAGAAATCTTGGCAGCATGGGTAACGAGCGCCTCATCCTGTTCGATCCACACGGCGGTGCCATCGGCAAGAGAAGGAAGCGTATCGGCAAGCAGTTTGCCGCCGAGCTCAGCGAGCTCCATAGTCAGCGCCTCGGCATGCTTACCGGCAACCGAGGTCGAGGCCTGCGCACAATAGGCGCCGGTATCCACGCCATGCCCAATGCGCATGATAGAAACGCCAGCAATCTCATCACCAGCAAGAATGGCACGCTGAATAGGAGCAGCCCCACGCCAACGAGGCAGCAAGGACGCATGAACATTCACAATACCAAGCGGCGCTATATGAAGCACCTCATCAGGCAAAATACAGCCATAAGCAGCCACACAGAAAATATCAGCCTGCGCAGCCTTGAGCACCTCAACAACCTCAGGCGTCATACGATTAGCCTCAACAACAGGCAAACCAAGCTCGAGCGCCTTAGCCTTAACAGGAGACGGCTCAAGCTTCTTACCACGCCCGCGAACAGCATCAGGACGAGTAACAACAAGCGCAATCTCATTCCCAGCCTCAACAAGCGAAGTCAAAGAAGGCACAGCAAAATCAGGCGTACCCATAAACACAATACGCATAAAGATCGTCTCCTCTCAACCAAAGCCGAGACGGCTACAAAGAACAGCGGAAAGCCAAGTCACCAGCCCATCCGCAATAACATTTCAACAAGAACAAATATACCCAAAACCAAAGAAAGAGCCGCAATAAAAGCAGCTCTTTCAGCAAAGCACCTATCAGCGAAGACGCCCATCCCTGGCCCGACGGCACCCGGGCGAACCGAGCCAGAACAACGCAGTCCCCGGTGCTGAGCGCCCACATATCGTCCCGCGCGCAGTTTCGCAGCAAAGCGAGAATGTTTGAGCACGGGATGATATGTGGGCGCTCAGCACCGGGGACGGACAAACCTACTCCGTCTCACCCGGTCGAGCGCCGCGGGCCAGGGCGTCCTGGTACTCCTTGACTGCCTTGATCCTCTGCATCGGCTTCAGTCGCTCGAACATGGTGTTGCCGTGCAGGTGATCGATCTCGTGCTGCAGGCACACGCAGAACAGATCGCCCGAGGCCTCATAGCGAATCAGGTTGGCGTCCAGGTCATACGCCTCGACGACGACATGGTCGGGACGCTCGATCTCACAGCTAATGCCAGGAATGGATAGACAGCCCTCGCTATACGGAACGAGATGGTCGCTTTGCTCGACAATCACGGGATTGATGAGCACGTACGGGTCGTAGTCGTTCTTGTCGCTGTAGTCGCAGTCGATGGTAACGAGCTGAATGAGCTCGCCGATCTGCGGAGCAGCCAGGCCGCAACCGCCGTTATCGAACATCATTTTCTTCATCTTCTCGGCAAGCGCCTCGATCGCCGGGGTGATCTCCTCGATGACGGCGCACTCCTGGCGCAGACGAGGGTCGGGCGACAGTACGATTCCGTTGGCTTCCATGGCCATCCTTTCGGTTTGTTACATCAAATCATAGGCGTCGACGTCAACGCTCACGCTCACGCCGCGCACAGAGCCCACCTCTTTGAGGCAGGCGTCGATATCATCAGAGACATGGTACCCCACGGGCGACTTCACAAGCAGATGGAAGCGGTAACGGTCCTTGGCTCTCTCGATTACACACGAAGCCGGGCCTAGCACCTGCGGCACGGCACTCCCCGCCCGCAAAAAATCGGGCGCGGCGGCATGCCAGCGGCGCTTAAGAAGCTTTGCAATGCGCCCAATGTAGTCCTGCGCGTCGTCTCGGTTTGCCGACCACACCAAGATGTTGACCAGGCGAACAAACGGCGGGTACAGCGCGTCGCGGCGCTGGTCCAAATCGTAGTCGGTAAAGATCGAACGGTCGTGCTCAGCGACGGCACGAATGACCGGATCCTCGGGCAGGTAGGTCTGGACGATCACCTCGCCGGGACGATCACCACGACCGGCACGGCCGGCGACCTGCTCCAGTAAATCGTAGGCGCGCTCCCCTGCGCGAAAATCGGGCAGCTTAAGGGCGAAGTCGGCATTGACCACGCCCACGAGCGTGACCTCGGGAAAATCGAGACCCTTTGCGATCATTTGGGTGCCCAGCAACACGGCGCAATCGGCCGCATCGAACTGCTCGAGCAGCTTTTTGTGCGAATCCTTGCCGCGCGTGGAATCGGCATCCATGCGGATGATGGCGACGTCCTCGGGCAGCATCTGGTGCAGTGCGTCCTCGATCTGCTGCGTGCCCAGCCCCATTTTTGCCAGGTAGCGGCTGCCGCACTTGGGGCAACGACTCGTGGGCGCGGGATACGGCTGCACGCGCCAGGAGGATCCGCATGTGTGACATTGCAGCGTGTGCGTGCGCTCGTGATACGTAAGCGCTGTAGAGCAGTGGTTGCAGGTGGGAACGCAGCCGCACTCGCGGCACATCAAAAACGGCGCAAAGCCACGGCGGTTATGCAGCAGCACGGCCTTCTCGCGACGCTCGACCACACGCTCCAAGCCCTCCATCAAGGGTTTTGAGAACATGGAGCGGCTGCCGTGTGAAAACTCACGGCGCAGGTCGGCAATGCGGACCGTAGGCAGCACGGCGAGTCCCGGGCGCTCGGGCATCTCGACACGCGTCCAGGTAGCACCGTTGTATGTACCGCGGCGGCAGCGGTCGAGGGCCTCGGCAGAAGGCGTGGCCGAGCCCAGCACAAGTGGGCAGCGATAGCGGCGCGCCATCTCGGCCGCAACCTCGCGCGCATGGTAGCGCGGGCTGGAGCCCTGCTTGTAACTGGTCTCGTGTTCCTCGTCGATGATGATGAGACCCAGGTCGCTGAGCGGGCAAAAGAGCGCCGAACGCGCGCCGACGACAACGCGGGCAGTACCACTGGCAACCATGTCCCACTGGTCCAGGCGCTCGCCGGCCGAAAGGCGCGAGTGGAAGACCGCGACCGTCTCGCCAAAGCGCGAGCGGAAGCGGCCGACGGTCTGGGCCGTCAGCGAGATCTCGGGCACGAGCACGCAGGCAGAGCGGCCTGCCGCGAGCACGCGCTCGATAGCGGAGAGGTAAACCTCGGTTTTGCCGGAGCCGGTGACGCCGTCAACCAGCACCACGTCGCCATGAGCGTCAAGGCGGGCGCGCTCAATCTGCGCGAGTGCCTGTTGCTGGCCGTTGGTAAGGGAGACCGGCGCCTTGCCGCTTGCCGAGGACAGCGTGGTCTGCTCGCTGCAGCCACGCCAGGCGCGGCGCTCTTCCACCACCACAACGCCGCGTTTTTCGAGCGACTTGATGGTCGCCGACATACTGTTATAGAGAAGGTTGAGGTCGCGCGTCGTGACAGGACCACACTGGAGCGCCTCGATGAGTTGGCGCTGGCGGACCGCGGTCTTGGGTGGCGTGTAGTCAAAGCCTTCGGGCGTAAGCATCACCCAGCGGTTTTGGATGGGTTTGACGGCTGGACGTTCAACCGTCCACACACCGTCGTCGCCCTTGACCACACGCGGGCTGCCACCCGGAGGCAAGAACAGGCGCAGACACTCGGAAAGCGTCGCGACATACTCGCGGCTCATCCAACGTGCGATGCGGGCGGCTTCGGCGGTAAAGAGCGGTTTGCTGAGGATGGCCTCGATGGGCTTGATGCGCACCGGGTCGAGGGAGTTGTTGCCCGGCAGATCGCCCAGATCAGGCGCAATGTCGACGACATAGCCCGCGGCGGCACGGTTACCAAAGTGGACCAGGACCGTGGATCCGATCTGGACCTCGTTGGCAAGGGACTCGGGGATGCCGTAAGCAAACGGTTCCGACAGCGCACGGGTGGGGATGTCGAGGACCACGCTCGCGTAGGCGGCAGGGGGCTCGGGCGAAGGCTTAGACTGAGCCGAGGCAGCGGCAGGCTTGGGCTTCACCGGAGCTTCCTCCGGTTCCGGCAAACCAAACAGCGACAGTTGTTGAGCCATACACCACCTCTAACGAACGGACCTGAAAGGGGTGGGACAAAATAATCAGTAGAGTTTGTCCCATGGCCGATACGAGTGTCGAGCTCGTTGCGTCACTCGAACATGGGACAAACGCTACTGATTATTTTGTCCCAGCAACCCACTCATCGGTACAGAAACAAGAGCCCCGCTCGGGTGAACGGGGCTCGGATACATGCATTTGCGCGTCTACTACAGCGCCATCGTGCGAGCGCGGTCGATACGCGCCAGGCAGTCGTCGCGGCCGACGAGCGCCATGGTCTCGCCCAGCGGAGGGCTCACCATGTTGCCGCAGACGGCGACGCGCACGGCCTGGAACACCACGCGCTTCTTGAGGTCCATCTGCTCGGGCAGCGGCTCAAGCGCGGCGTCGATGGCCTCGGCAGTCCACTTGTCCACGCCCTCGAGCGCAGCCTTGGCGGCATCCAGAATGGCGCCCATGCCTTCCTTAGCCAGGCCCTTGTTAACGGATTTCTCGTCATACTCGAGCGTCTCGGCCGTAGCAAAGATGGGAGCGGCGACGGTCACGGCGTCGGTCGGCATCTTGGTGCGCGGCTTGACGATGGCGGCAAGCGCATCAATCCAGTCCTCGCCGTACTCGACGTTGCCCTCGATGAGACCCGCCTCGTGCAGCTTGGGGACCATGATCTCATCGGCAAACTGCGCGTCGGACATGCCGTTGATGTACTCGGCATTGACCCAATCGAGCTTCTTGGGATCGAAGGTCGCCGGGTTCTTGGAGATGCGGTCGAGCGAGAACTTGCTGGCTAGGACATCGCGCGGGATGATCGTGGTCTCGCCGTCGAGCGACCAGCCGAGCAGCGCCAGGTAGTTGACGAAGGCGTCGGAAAGGTAACCGGCGTCGCGGTACTCCTCCACCGAAGTTGCGCCGTGGCGCTTGGAGAGCTTCTTACCGTCGGCGCCCAGGATCATGGAGATGTGGGCGAACGTGGGCACGGGCGCGCCGAGGGCCTCGTAGACCATGACCTGGCGCGGGGTGTTGGACAGGTGGTCGTCGCCGCGGATGACATGGGTGATCTTCATCATGGCGTCGTCGACGACGGTCGCGAAGTTGTACGTGGGCGTGCCATCGGAGCGGAAGATGACAAAGTCGTCGAGCTCCTTGGCGTCGAAGGTCACCTCGCCGTGGACGGCATCGTGGATGACGACGTCGCCGCGGTCCTCGGGCACCTTGATGCGCAGGACGTAGGACTCGCCGGCCTCGATGCGGCGGCGGGCCTCCTCGGGATCAAGATCGCGGCAACGACGCTGATAGCCCTGGAAGGGGTCCTTGCGCTCCTGCGCGGCCTTGCGGTCGGCGTCGAGCTGCTCCTTGGTGCAGAAGCAGGGATAGGCCTTGCCCTCGTCCCAAAGTTTCTGGGCGGCCTGCTTGTACAGGTCCAGGCGCTCGGTCTGGGCATAGGGGCCAAAGTCTCCGCCCACCTCGGGACCCTCGTCCCAGTCCAGGCCCAGCCAACGCATGGCGCGCAGGATGATCTGCGTGTTCTCGTCGGTAGAGCGGGTGGGATCGGTGTCGTCAATGCGCAGGATGAACGTGCCGCCGTTAGCACGGGCGAAAGCCCAGTTATAGATAGCGGTGCGGGCGCCGCCGATGTGCAGCTTGCCCGTCGGTGAGGGTGCAAAGCGGACGCGAACGTCTGATGCCATGGAAATCTCCTCGATTGCAGGATGGATGTCTAACCGCACCAGTATAAAGCAACAATGCCCACCTCCGCACAAAGGGCACCGACCCACTCATTGGGGACTACTCATTGGGGACAGACTTAAATGACCAGTCGTTGTAGTCATTGGGGACATTCTTGGTTTAAGACTGGTCATTTAAGTCTGTCCCCAATGAGTAATTAAGTCTGTCCCCAATGAGTAGGTGCGGAAAGGGTGTGAATGTTTGATTTACGCGCTATGATGTGCCCTTGCATAGAGAGCCCGGCGGAATGGTAACGGTCGCCGGGACACGTTTTTGAAAGGACAATCATGTCAGAAGAACTTCGTTCCATCCCACCCCAACACGGGTCCTTTGTTTTTACGTCGGAGTCGGTGACCGAAGGTCATCCCGATAAGATCGCTGACCAGATCAGCGACGCCGTCCTCGACGCAATCCTCGCCAAAGAAATAGAGCTGCAGGAGCAGGGCTATATTGCGCCCAACGGTGTGCCCGCCAACGTGGAGAACGTCCGCTGCGCCTGCGAGACCCTCGTGACCACCGGCACGGTCATCGTCGCCGGCGAGATTCGCACCCAGGCCTACGTCGACGTACAGGAAATCGCCCGCGGCGTCATCCGCCGCATTGGCTACAACCGCGCCAAGTTCGGTTTTGACTGCGACACCTGCGGCGTTATGAGCCTCATCCACGAGCAGTCGCCCGATATCGCCCAGGGCGTTGACGAGTCCTTCGAGACCCAGACCGGCGCTACCACCGACCCGATCGACCTGATCGGCGCCGGCGACCAGGGCATGATGTTCGGTTATGCCTCCAACGAGACCAAGACCCTCATGCCCATGCCGCACTACCTGGCAAGCCGCCTGGCCGAGCGCCTGGCCGCCGTGCGCCACGACGGCACCCTCGCCTATCTGCGTCCCGACGGCAAGACCCAGGTCACCGTGCGCTACGAGGAAGGCAAGCCCGTCGAGGTCACGACCATCGTCATCTCCACGCAGCACGCCGCCGAGATCGAAGACATGGGCAAGATCAAGGCCGACCTCATCGAGCACGTCATCACCCCGGTCATGGCCGACGAGAACATGCCGTGGGGCAACGCGGACATCTACGTGAACCCCACCGGTCGCTTTGTCGTGGGCGGTCCCATGGGCGACACGGGCCTCACCGGCCGCAAGATCATCGTCGACACCTACGGCGGCTACGGCCGTCACGGCGGCGGCGCCTTTAGCGGCAAGGACTGCACCAAGGTCGACCGTTCCGCCGCGTATGCCGCGCGCTGGGTCGCTAAGAACGTGGTCGCCGCCGGTCTGGCCGACCGCTGTGAAGTCGAGCTTGCCTACGCCATCGGCGTTTCCAAGCCCCTTTCAATCATGGTCGACACCTTCGGTACCGCGCATGTTGCCGAGGACAAGATCGTCGAGGCCGTAGAGAAGACCTTCGACCTGCGCCCGGGCGCCATCATCCGCGACCTAGACCTGCGGCGCCCCATCTACGAAAAGACGGCAGCCTACGGTCACTTCGGCCGAGAAGACGCCGACTTCACCTGGGAAAAAACCGACCGAGTCGAAGAACTCAAAGCAGTCTGCGGCCTGTAAGCTAGCGGCAAAAGCTACAGCCAAATCGAAACGCACCAGAAGAGGTACCGGACCAACCGGTACCTCTTTTTTATTAACCGGTGGTGAAGATGAGCCGACCTGGGACGCAGAATAGGTCACCAGCTCATGAATTTTGCAGCACGAGCGCCTCTACCATGTATCCTTAGTCCCGAGGGGCGGGGCATAAGGTCGATCGCGAGTTCCGCACGAGCCGGAGAGCACTTAATGTGCTCTCCGTGCGAGTCAGGACTGTCCGAGCAGGCGACCTTATGCCCCGCCCCTCGGGACGACGGGATAGAACAGGAGCGCATATGGCAGGCAAGCCACAAACACTAGCTACGACCTCGGCATTCGAGATCTTGGGCCCCGTCATGGTCGGCCCAAGTTCATCGCACACCGCCGGCGCCCTGCGCTGCGCCCAAGTTGCCGCCAGCCTGTTGGAAGGCCGCATCACCAAGGTCACCTTTGGCCTGTGGAACTCCTTTGCCCACACCTACCGCGGCCACGGCACCGATCGTGCGCTCGTCGCGGGCATCCTGGGCCTCGACACCGACGACGAGAACATCAAGCAGGCCTTCGACCTCGCACGCGAGCAGGACCTCGAATATCACTTTGACATCAAGGGCGACGACGCCTCCATCCACCCCAACACCGTCGACATTGACATGGTCGACGACACGGGCGCCACGGCACAGGTCCGCGGTGAGAGCCTGGGCGGCGGCAAGATGCGCATCAGCCGCATTAACGGCGTCGGCGTCGACATCTCGGGCATGTATTCCACGCTGTTTGTGGCACACCAGGACGTCCCCGGCGTGCTCGCCGCGCTCACGAACCTGCTCGCCTACGCACACGTGAACATCGCCTTCTGCCGCACCTACCGCACCGAAGTGGGCGGCCAGGCCTACTCCGTCTTTGAGACCGACGGCGCGCCCGACGACACCGTTATCCCCATGCTACGCAAACTCGACAATGTCGATTACGCGACCTTTATCGAGCTCCCCGGTTCCGCCTCGTCGCTCTCCCCCGGTGTCTCGGCAAAGGAGATCTTCGACGACGGCGAGCAGCTGCTCGATGCATGCGCCGAGCTCGGCCTGAATATCGGCGCCGTTATGGCCGTGCGCGAGGCGCGTCTGACCGGCGAGACCCACGCCGTCGCCGCCATGCGCCGCGTGCTCGACGTCATGCGCGAGGAGACCACGACCCCTATCGTCAATCCGCAGCGATCGCTCGGCGGGCTTATCGGCGGCGAGGCTAAACTCGTCGATGCCACCGGCCGCAACGATTTGAGCACGAGCCTGATGGGCACCGTTCAAACCGACGCCGTGGCCCGCGCGATGGCCGTGCTCGAGCGCTCCGCCACGATGGGCGTTATCGTCGCCGCCCCCACGGCAGGCTCCGCGGGTGTCGTGCCCGGCTGCGTGCTGGCGCTCGCCGATCACCTTCAGCTCGACGACGAGCAGGTCATGGACGCGCTCTACTGCGCAGCAGCCATCGGCCTCAACCTCACCACAAGCGCCTGCGTTGCCGGCGCCGAGGGCGGCTGCCAAGCCGAGGTCGGAAGCGCCGCCGCCATGGCGGCCGCCGCGCTGGTACAGATGCTCGGCGGCACGCCCGAGCAGGCGCTCGACGCCAGTTCCATCGCGCTGAGTAACCTGCTGGGCCTCGTTTGTGACCCCGTCGGTGGCCTCGTGGAGGTGCCCTGCCAAAACCGCAACGCCATCGGCGTGGCAGCCGCCTTTAGCTCCGCACAGCTTGCCCTCGCCGGCATTAAGAGCCTGGTGCCGTTTGACCAGATGGCGCACGTCATGCTCTCCGTGGGCCACGCGTTGCCGGCCACGCTGCGCGAGACGGCAAAGGGTGGCATCGCGCAGGCTCCGGCCGCACTTTCGGCCTGTGCAAAATGCGGTGTGTGCGGATAGCGACAAAGAAAGACTCGAAGGTGGGACAAATGTCCCACCTCTTTTGAATGCCACCGTTTCCATACCACAAACAACTGGGTAATCGCTATAATTCAAGCCCAGTAAAAACACGATGAGCCGCAAGGCGAAATCCGAAGGATATGCATACGATGTCGCAAAACGATCGAACTCAACTGATTCCCGATCCGCAGCAGCCGAGCAGGCACACCGGCGGCGTTCAGTCGCCGCGTCCTATCGCGCCGAGCCGCGGTCAGCAGCGAGGTGCGGCAAACGTTTCCCAACGTCCGAACAAGCAGCATCAGCAGCGCCAGGCAAATGGCAATGCGCCCAAGCAGCCCCCCACGCACGCTCGAGGCGATCGCGGCCCCGCACGCAAACCCGCCGAGAACAATAAGTCGGGCAAAAAGACGACGCTCTTTGTCGTTCTGGGTCTTATCGTCATTGTCTATATCGTAGGCGTCGTAGCGTTTTCGCAGGTAGCCTACCCCAACACCACTATCGCCGGCGTCGATGTCTCGTTCTCCAACGCTTCGTCTGCCGCCACCAAGGTCAACTCGGCTTGGAAGCACTATAAGCTCACCGTGACAGGCGATGACTTTAGCTGGGCCTATCAGCCCGAGTCCGATGAGCCCATTGTCGACGGCGAAGCTGCCGCAAAAGAAATTATCAGCCGCAACGAAGCCTTTGTATGGCCGGCTCGCCTTGTAGAATCCTTAAGCGGCAAGACCAAAACAACCGCTAACTCCAACGAAGTCGATCTTGATCAAGACGTCGACCTGTCCATGCTCTCCGACACCTTTGACCAAAAGCAGTTTGAGAAGGATCTGGGCGCCGCCATCGACGAGTTTAACGAGGGGCGTTCGGGCGCGTTCGAGGCCAATAGCTCCTATGACGAGCAGGCCGGCAAGTTTACCGTCGAGAAGGCGCGCTCCAACGAAAAACTCAACCGCGAGCATGTCATTAAGTATGCCGAGCTCGAGCTTGCCTCGCTGGCCGAGACCGTAGATCTTTCCAAGCTCGGCAACGATGCCTATGAGCCGCTCAATGGAACGCTGACCGATGATCAGATTCAGGCCGCATGCGATGCCGCCAACAACTTCTTGGGCGTCAACGTGACCCTCAAACTCAACGGCGAGGATGCCGGCAAGGTTGATGGCAGCTCCGTGTTGCAGTGGATCAGCTTTGCCGATCCGGCCAACCCCACGCTCGATACGTCGCAGATCAGCAGCTGGGCAGCCGAGCTCGCCAACGGCTTTAATACCGTGGGCTCCACTCGCTGGTGGACGCGCGCCGATGGCAAGCAGTGCGCCGTCGAAGGCGGCGACTTTGGTTGGTCCATCGACAGTACCTCGCTCGCCAAGCAGGTCGAAGACGCCATTAACAACAAGCAGACCGGCGAAATCGATATCAAGTACTCCCAGAAGGCCGACACCTTTACCGCAAAGGGAGAGCCTGACTGGAAGGCATACGTCGATGTCGATCTGTCCGAGCAGCACGCGCGCTACTACGACGAGAGCGGCAATATTGTGTGGGAGGCCAACTTTATTTCCGGCAAACCGGGCGAAGACGCCACCCCCGAGGGCGTATGGCAGATCAACAGCAACGATGGCGCCAGCAAACTCATCGGTGCCAAGGACCCCGAGACCGGCAAGCCCAAATACGAGAGCCCGGTAAGCTACTGGATGCCGTTTGAGGGCAACATGATCGGCTTCCACGATGCCACCTGGCAAAACGACAAGAGCTTCGATAACGCCGAGTCGTACAAGTGGTGTGGCAGCCACGGTTGCATCAACCTGCGCCTGGCCGACGCCAAGGCACTTCACGACTGCATCAAAGTCGGCCTGTGCGTGGTTGTCCACTCGTAGTGCAACGCGCACATTCCTACAACGCGGAGCTGCTGCGACCAATCTAACAGTTCCGAAAGAATCCGCCATATGCGCCCGTCCCAATCGGTGGGCGCATATAATTATCAAGGTTCTTTCTATAAAGGAGACGCTATGCCGAATGTCCCCACGATCACCCCGGGCCCGGATGATACCGAGCACACGCCCGAAGATGCCGCCGAAACGCTTCCTCTGATTACAAACGTACATGCCGACAAGCAGAACGGACGCACGAACGATACGGCCGAGATTTCCGATGAAGAGGCATATGCCAAGCTCAAGGCAAAACGTGCCGAACGTCGACGCAAAAAGCTGATTCGACGCGGTATTGCCGCCGGCGTCGTGGGTGCCATCGCACTCATTGCCATTGTCGCAACCCTGGTTATCAATGCGCAGCCACAGGGCGCTAGCGAGCCTGTGACCGACATGGTGACCGAGGGCACGTTTACCACAACGGTCGAGGCGAAAGGCCAGCTCAAACCCATTTCGTCCTCAGTGGTCTCCCCTTCTGTCGACGGCACGGTCGATTCGATCAACGTGCAGACAGGCCAATCCGTCAACGAGGGCGACGTGCTCATGACCATTAAAAACGACGAGCTCGATCGCAACGTTGCCGAGGCGCAGCGTGCAGTAGCAGCCGCTCAGGAAGACCTCGCCAACGCGCAGAAAGCCCTCGCTTCCGCGCAGGCCACCCCAACGACGGACGTCGATGGAGCTTCCGCCGCAGCGGCAGGCGCCTCCGCTGGGTCCGCCGACACGAACACCGTATCGGCCGCACAGCGCAGCCTCGCATCAGCCCAGGCAAACCTCGATCAGGCGAACGCCAAGGCCGCCGGGCGCACGGTTACGGCGCCGAGCTCGGGCAGCATCGTGGAGCTTAACGCCAAGGTGGGCGCTACGGTAACAGGCGGCATGATCATGGGCGAAAGCGATACGAGCGGCGGCAAGCAGTGCATGCAGATCGCCGACCTCTCCAAGATGAAGGTAACGGTTCAGGTGGGCGAAAAGGATATCGCCAAGATCGCCGTGGGCCAGAGCGCCAACGTGACCTATCCCGCGTTTCCCGATATTGTGAGCCAAGGCACCGTCACGGCTATCGCCTCGGTGGCAAACTCCGACACCGCCAACGGTGGCGGCGGGAGCGCAACCTTTAACGTCGACATTCTGATCGAGGCGCCCGACGCACGCCTTAAGCCTGGCATGACTGCCGAGGTATCGGTGGTGACCGAGCAGCTCGACGACGTGGTGATGGTGCCGACGATGGCGCTCATGACCGAAGACGGCGAACACTATTACGTCAACGTGGCAACCGATGACGAGGGCAAGCAAACCCGTCGCGTGAAGGTGACCGTCGTGACACAAAACGATGACGAAGCCGTGGTCGGCAAGACACAGGTCAAGCACGACGACCAGAGCAACGAGATCAACCCTAACGTGCCGGTTACCAAGCTGCGCGATGGCGACACCCTCGTCATGGACACCGGAGCGGGCGCAACGACTGACGGCGGCTACAGCGCGGATTCGGGCAGCATGTCTGCCGACGAGGGTATGTAATGCGTCCCGTCATCGACATCCGCAACGTGCACCGCATCTTTGAGAGCGAGGCCGGTTGCGCCCACATCCTGCACAACGTGAGCCTGGCGGTGAACCCCGGTGAGTTCGTCGCAATCACCGGCCCCTCGGGCTCGGGCAAGTCGACGCTCATGAACATCCTGGGCTGCCTGGACAAGCCGACGGCGGGTGATTATTTCCTGCAAGGGCTCAACGTCGCCGAGCTCGACGATGATGAGCTCACCGAGGTGCGCGCGCTGAGCATCGGCTTTGTCTTTCAGAGTTTTAACTTGCTGCCGCGTCTGACGGTGATCGAAAACGTCATGCTGCCGCTATCCTACACCAATGTGCCGCGTAGCCAGCGCGAGATGCGCGCCGTGCACGCGCTACAAGCCGTCACACTGCCGGTCGACCATTGGGACCACCGCATATCGGAACTCTCGGGCGGACAGATGCAGCGCGTCGCCATCGCGCGCGCCCTCGTCAACGACCCGCCCATCATTTTGGCCGACGAGCCAACGGGAAATCTAGACTCGACAACCGGGGCACTCGTCATGGAAACCTTCCACAAGCTCCAGAAACGCGGCAAGACCATCGTACTCATCACGCATGACCCCGGCATCGCCGCCGAGGCCGATCGAGCCGTAACCATCCGTGACGGGCGAATCCATGACGGCGCATATGTCGCGCATACACCGAATACGTTACGCGGGGCCGTCAAAAACCTGCCCGCGATTTCTGCAACCACCAATCAGCCGAAAGGAGCGAAGGCATGAGCACCCGCGATCTTGTCCAAGAAGCCCTTCACTCGCTCGAGGCCAACAAGGGACGCAGCCTGCTCACCATCCTTGGCATCGTCATTGGCATCGCCTCGGTCATCGCCATGACTTCGCTCATCGGCGGCATCCAAAACAGCCTGGTCAACAGCCTGGGCCTCAATGCAGCCCGCATGATAGAGATCTATTCGTCCCAAGAACTCACCGATTCGGATGTGGAAAAGCTTCGCAAACTGGTGCCGCAGATTGAGCAGATCGGCATCGTCGATAGCGCCTATTCCGAGTACAAGGTCGGGGATAAAAGCTATACCGTCATGGCACACGGCGTCGATAGCGACATGCTCGATGCCGTGGGCGCCAGCAAGCTCGTTGCGGGACGTGTCTATTCACAGGCAGAGTCTCAATCAGGCTCGCGCGTGGCACTCATCAGCCGCGGCGGCGCCGATCAGCTTTACGGCAACGAACAGGACGCACTGGGGAAAACCATCAAGGTGTCCAACGGCGAGGTGCAGATTGTAGGCGTGATTGATGGCGGCAGCGACTCCATGGGCTCGCTCACGCTGTATATGCCACGCGAAACCATCTCCGGCCTGTTTGGCGACGAGAATCCTTCATTTCCCAGCGTGACGGCACTTGCCGCCGAGGGCACAGACATGGACGAGCTCTGCAAGACCATCGAGTCTAAGGTGCGCGCGATGAAGGGCATCTCGGAGGATGATGAGTACGATAGCGTATCGGCGACCTCCATGAAAAGCGCCATCGATGCACTCAACTCGTTTATGGGCGCCTTCTCGCTCATCATGGGCGCTGTCGCCAGTATCTCACTGCTTGTCGGCGGAATCGGCATTATGAATATGATGCTTACCAACGTGACTGAGCGCATCCGCGAGATCGGTATTCGCCGTGCCTTGGGCGCCAGTCGCCGCGATATCACCGCGCAGTTTTTGGCCGAGTCCTCGGCGCTGTGCGTCACCGGTGGCCTGCTGGGTGTCCTGATTGGCTATCTGCTGGCCTGGGGCCTCGCGATGTTTGCCGCAGGATCAGGGGTTCTCAACGAGCTCGGTGCCAGTGGGGAGATCACACCGAGCTTTTCAATCGCCACGGTGCTGCTGGCCTTCGGCGTCTCCGTCGGCATCGGCGTAATCTTTGGCTTCTACCCCGCTCGCCGCGCGGCAAAGCTCAACCCGGTGGAGTGCCTACGCTAGCAGTAAGCCACCACCAACAAGTTGCGGTGAATTAGGGACTGAATATGCTATCTAGCAGCAAAAACAGACACTATTTCACCGCAACTTATTGAAGGGCTGTTTGCGCCAGTTCTGGGCGTCGTCCTCGAGCTATTGATGGATGACGGGCTTGTACGGGTCGAGCTTGCTCGGGACGCTCCTCCTCGCGGGCGGGAGGGCGCGCAGGCGCGGCAAGCGCCTAGCGCGCGAACTCCCGTAAGAGCGCGTCTTCCACTTCCCGAAGCGAAAGGGCCCCGCTTCCCTCGGCGGGACGGGTGACCACGATGCAGCGCGCTCCCACGTCGCGCGCGGCGGCGAGCTTCTCGGCCGTGCCGCCTACGGTTCCCGAGTCCTTAGTCACAAGCCACTGGGCGCCCACCTGCCGAAGCATCGCCTCGTTGAGCTCGCGGGTGAAGGGCCCCTGCATGCCGATGACGTGCGACGGCGAAAACCCCGCGTCGATGCACTTCGTTATAGCACCGGGCAGCGGGAGCACACGCACGAAGAAGCGCTCCGCGAAATCGGCGACGCGCGTGTAGGGAGCAAGCTCCTTGCTCCCCGTCGTGAGAAGCGCGCGACCCGGGTTCTCGGAGAGAAAGCGCGCCGCGCAGGCGATCGACGCGACCGGCACGACGCCTTTGGGCAGCGCCTCGACCGGGCGCGCAAGGCGCAGGCATCGTGCACCCACGGCGAGCGAAGCGGCCCGGATGTTGCCGCTTGCGAGCGTAGCGAAGGGGTGCGTGGCGTCGACAACGATGTACGCGCCGGAAAGCTCGCGCTCCATGTCGGCATCGTCGAGCCTGCCCGCATGCACCTCGATGCCCGGAAGCTCGCCCAAAAGCTCGCCTCCGTACTCGGTTGCCGCGTAGGCACGGGCGGGGATGCCCGCCCTGCTCGCCCATTCGCACAGAAGGCGGCCCTCGGTGGTGCCGGCGAAGATGCGCAGCGCCAGCGCGGATGCGGGGGCCGTCACTTCGGGCCGCCTGTGCGCGTGATCTGGTAGAGCAGCGCGTTCATAATGGCGGCCGCCACGGTCGAACCGCCCTTGCGACCCCTCGCGACGATGGCCGGAACGCGTCGTGCGAGTAGCTCCTCTTTCGCCTCGACCACGTTCACAAACCCGACCGGCACCCCAACGACGAGCGCGGGCGCGATCTTCCCCGCGTCCATGAGCTCGGCGAGGCGCAGAAGTGCTGTGGGAGCGTTGCCGACGGCCACGATGAGCGGACCCTCGATGCCGCAAGCTTTGTCCATGCTCGCAACGGCGCGAGTCGTGCCCGCGGCGCGCGCAGCCGCGGCGACATCAGTGTCGGCCATGAAGCACACGGCCTTGCAGCCGAGCTTCTCGAGCGCGGGCTTGCTTATGCCTGCGAGCGCCATGTTCGTGTCGGTGAGCACCGTGGCCCCTGCGCGCAGTGCGTCGAGCGCACAGTGCGCGGCGTCATGGGTGAACACGAGGGAATCGGCGTACGAGAAGTCGGCAGTGGTGTGGATGACACGCTTCACGACGGGCTCTTCGAGCGGCGGAAACGTGCGGCCGCCGAGCTCTTCGGTGATGATCTCGAAGCTGCGCCGCTCGATGTCGCCGGGCGCCATCTCCTTGGAATCCATCTAGTACTCCACTCCTTCCCTTGCACATATCCCCTGCTCGTAGGGATGTTTCTCGCACCGCATCTCGGTTATGTAGTCGGCCTTCTCCACGATCTTGCGGGAAGGCGCGCGCCCGGTGAGCGCTACTTCGACGCCGCGCGCGGACATATCGAGCGCGCGGTCCACGAGCGCCTCGTCGACAAGCCCCTTCGAAAGCGCGTCGAGCGCCTCGTCGAGCACGAGCAGTCCCTCTTGCGCGCCCTCGAGCTCGGCGAGCGCGGAAGCGAGGTTCCCATCGTGCAGCTCGCACGTCGCGGCAAGTTCTTCCGACGTCATCGACCAGGTAAACTTGTCCGACACCTTCCCCGCGAACACGGGCACGCCGAAATGCTCGGCGAGCAGGCGCACCTCCCCGCTTTCGCCGTCTTTCAGGAACTGCACGACGACGACGCGGCGGCCTGCAGCGAGCATGCGAAGGGCGAGGCCCATCGCCGCCGTGGTCTTGCCTTTGCCGTCGCCATGATACACGTGGATCATACGCCCTCCTCGATAATGCGGTAGACATACTCCATGTCGAGCGCCCCGCGCACGACGTCGGCCAGGCGGTCGAACTCGCGCGCACGGTGATCGGCCGCGGACGCCGCGCCCGCAGCACCCACGACGTTCTCGGGCAGGCCGCGCATGCGCGCGAGTGAGCGCGCGAGGGCGAGCGCAACCCCCGGTTCGTCGAACAGGCCGTGGAGATAGGTTCCGAACACGTTTCCGCAGGCCGCGCCTTCTGGTTTGCCGCCAATTGTGCCCGCAGGAGCGCAGGAGACGGTCGTTTCGCCGTCGTGAATCTCGTACCCGCGCGCCGTCATGCCGTTCCACACCGAGAACGCGCCCTGGGCGCCCGTGATGCGCAGTGCCGACTGGGCGAGGCGCTTTTCCTCCTTGAACACCGTACTTGCAGGGATGAGCCCGAGCCCGCGCGCGGTTCCAGCGCCTTCCCTGCCGTGCGGGTCGGAAAGCTCGTCTCCCAAAAGCTGGTAGCCTCCGCATATGCCGAGCACCGGCGTGCCCGCGCCCGAAAGCGCGCGTACACAGGCCCCGATGCCGCTAGCCGCAAGCCAGCGCGCGTCGTCGAGCGTAGTCTTCGAGCCGGGAAGCACCACCAGGTCGGGTCGGCCCAGATCGGTCGTCGAGGAAACGTAGCGCACGCCCACGCCGGGCACGCGCGAAAGCGGGTCGAAGTCGGTGAAGTTCGACAGATGCGGAAGACGCACGACGGCGACGTCGATGACGCCGCGCGCCTCGCGGGCAGATAGGCGCGGCGCGAGCGAGTCCTCGTCGTCCAGGTCGAGCGTAAGATACGGCACGACCCCCACGACGGGAACCCCGCACATCTTCTCGAGCGGGGCCAAACCCGGGCGCAGGATTTCCACATCGCCGCGGAACTTGTTCACCACAAGCCCCCGCAAAAGCGCGCGGTCCTCGGGCGCAAGGAGCGCGACCGTGCCGTAGAGCTGGGCAAACACCCCGCCTGGGTCGATGTCGCCCGCGAGCAGCACGGGGGAGGACACGGCGCGCGCGAGCCCCATGTTGACGATGTCGTTTTCGGCAAGGTTGATTTCGGCGGGGCTGCCGGCGCCCTCGATGACGATGACGTCGTTTTCCTCCGCGAGCGAATCGAACGCCTCCAAAATCTGCGGCATGAGCGCCTTCTTTCGCGCGAAGTAGTCCCTCGCAGCGAAGGCTCCCTGCGCCTTACCGGCCACGATGAGCTGGCTTCGGTGGCCGCTTTCAGGCTTGAGCAGGATGGGGTTCATGCGCACGTCGGGCGCGATGCCGCACGCCTCGGCCTGCATGATCTGGGCGCGCCCCATCTCGAGCCCGTCGGCCGTGACACCGCTGTTGAGTGCCATGTTCTGGCTCTTGAAGGGAGTCACGCGAAGGCCGTCCTGCGAAAGCACGCGGCACAGCCCCGCCGCAAGCAGGCTCTTCCCCGCGTTCGACATGGTGCCCTGGATCATGATGGGCTTGGCCCTACCCACGGGTATCGACCTCCTTCGCCAAGCCTCGGCCATCCGCGCCCGCCATAGCGCCGCCCCGTTCGTCGGGTTCGCCTTCGCCCGGTGCACCTTCCGCCCGAAGCGCGCGGCCGAACGCCATCGCAAGCCGGGCGTTCTCCTTGCGCGTGCGCACCGCGACGCGGCACCAGAAACGGGACAGTACCGAAAACGAGTCGCACGTGCGGACCAAAACCCCCTGATTATACAGGCGCTCGGGGATGTCTTTCGCCGGCGTGCGGACTAAAAGGAAGTTCGCATCCGACGGCACGACGGAAAGCCCGAGCGAGGAGAGCTCGTGGGAAAGCCACGCTCGCTCGCCCGCCAATACATCGCGCGTGCGCGAGACGTATTCAATGTCTTCCAGGGCGGCGATACCCGCGGCCTCGGCGACCGAAGAGACGGGCCACGCCTGCCCCGCCCGGCGAATCCCCTCGATGAGTTGGGCGTTTCCGCTGATCAGATATCCCAACCGCAACCCCGCCATTCCGTAGAGCTTGGTGAACGCGGAGAGCACGGCCACATGGCGCGAACACGCGGCGCGTGCGGCCACGCTCCTTTCGCGGGCGTCGGGCGCAAATCCGAGGAAGCACTCGTCCACGACGAGCAGCGCGCCCACCTGCTCGCAGCGGCAAGCCGCGGCCTCGATCACGCTGGGGTCGACGAGGCGCCCCGTCGGGTTGTTCGGATTGCAGAGGTACGCCACGTCTCCCGGCCCCTCGATCGCGCGGGCGAAGGAGGCGGGCACGTCGAAGTCGTCCGCTTCGGAGAGCGGGAACTCCTGCACGCATGCGCCGTAGTACGATGCCGCCTCCGCATATTCAGAGAACGTCGGCGCGCACACGACGATGCGTTTCGGGCGCACCGCCGCGGCGAGCCGCCAGATGATGTCGGACGCGCCCGCGCCGCAGACAATAGTATCTTCGGGAATGCCCTGGTCGCGCGCTAGCACGCGAACGAGGGCGAGGCTTTCCCTATCGGGGTAGGCGTCGATTCGAGAAAGCGCCTTGCAAGCTGCGGCGACGGCGCGCGGCGAGGGGCCTGCCGGATTCACGTTCACCGAGAAGTCAATGAGGTCGGAGGCACCCCCTTCGCAAGCGATGCCGAGCGATTGCGCGCTGCCCCCATGCGTGCGGGCGCGCAGGATTCCCCCGGCAGCCCGGGGCGCGGCGTGGTCTTTCCTCATGCCATCGCCCCCACGGCGAGCACGACCGCCGCGCGCGCGGCGCCGAAGACGACGAGCGCGCATGCGGACGCGGCGAGCATGAGCCTTGTCGCCCGGGCGATGTCGCCCCACTCGATTTCGCGGGACGCGTCGCCTATCGTCGGTTTCTCAACGAGCTTGCCGAAATACACCGCGGGTCCTGCCAGGCGCAGTCCGAGCGCACCCGCGCACGCCGACTCGGTCTGCGCCGCGTTCGGGCTCGCATGGCGACGCCTGTCGCGGCGCCAGATGCGCGCCGCCCCGCGCGCGTCGAGCCCGACGATCGGGCACACGGCGATCATGAACAGGGCCGATAACCGCGAGGGAATCCAGTTCACCGCATCGTCGAGGCGCGCCGAGGCGCAGCCGAAGTCGATGTAGCGCTCGTTTTTGTAGCCCACCATGCTGTCGAGCGTGTTCACCGCCTTGTACGCCATGCCCAAAGGCGCACCCCCGATCATAAGGTAGAAAAGCGGCGCGATGACACCGTCGCTCGCGTTCTCCGCCACCGTTTCCACGGCGGCGCGCGCGACGCCCTGCTCGTCGAGAACAGACGTGTCACGTCCCACGATGAGCCCGACGGCTTCGCGCGCCGCGAAAAGTCCGCCCTTCGAGAACGCGCGGGCAACGGCCAGGCTCTGGCGGCGCAGCTCGCATGCCGCGAGAATCTGATAGCTCGCCCATGCCTCGGCCACGAAGCGCAAGCCGGAGTGAACCATGCCGCAAAGATGCAGGATTCCCCAGGTCAAAAGCCCACACGCAAGCGGAAGCGCCACGGCGAGCACAAGCCCTGCGGCGTGCGTGCCCGCGGACGTTTGCGGGAATGCGCCCCGCAGGCGGCCTTCGGCCCACGTGATCGCGCGCCCCATGGCGACGACGGGATGGGGAAGCCAGCGCGGGTCGCCGAAGGCAAGGTCGGCCGCGAACCCGGCGGCGACGGCAAGAATCGTCATCACCGGGCATCGCCCCCCCAAGCGGGGCGAACGTCGCGAAGGCAGCGCCCATCCCAAGTGGCGGCCCATGCGCCGCACGGCTCGATATGCACGTCGAAGTATCCCATTTTCGGGACAGCTAGCTCGGAGAGCAGCGCTTTCACGGTACCCGCGTGAACGACGAAGACGGCGCGCCCACTCCCCTGGGCGCGCTCCGATTCGCACGCCTCCCGAAACGCCGCGATGACGCGGCGGGTGAAATCGCTCTTGCCCTCGCCATGCGGGCAGCGCGTCTCGCACCAGGAGTCTACCCAGGCGCGATAGCGCGCATCCTCTTTAAGCTCGGCGGCGCTTCGCCCCTCGAAGTCGCCGAAATCCATCTCGCGCAGACCGGGGCACGCCATAAGCTCCGCGTTCGGGAAGAGGATGCGCGCCGTCTGGTCGGTGCGGGCCATGCCGCTCGTGATAACACGGAACACGTCACGATCGCACGCGAGGTCGCGCAAAGCGCGCTCGCCCGCACTCGACAGGGGCTCGTCGGTGCCCGCCCCGCTGTAGCGATGGTCTTCCGTGCCCACCGTGGCACCATGGCGCACGAAGACGACTTCCAAAAGCGCACCCGCGCTCTGCGTCCCTCGAGGTGCATCGGCAAGGTTTCCTTTGATGACCTGGGGAATCCCGCACGTCATGCGCACGACGACGTCGGCGCGCGCAGCGAGCGCGCATCCCAGGCGCCCCGCGCGCTCGCGCCATTGGGCGTCTTCCGCACTCATGGGGACGACCCCCGAGCCGACCAAGGGCAGAATCACTGCGTCGAAGCCGATCAGCCGCTCGAGCGCCCGGTCAGCGTCGAGCGCGCGTACGAGTTCCTCAGCACGGTATGCGACGCGGCCGGCAAAAGCCGCGGGCACGCCGCCCTCCGCAAGCTGCGCCGCGTCGACGAAATCGTCCGCCGCGAACCCGAGTTTTTCGCGTACGAAGGTCCTCTTCCCCGAATGCGCGCCACCTACCACGAGCATCATAGGAGCATGCCCCCCACCACCAGCATGGCAAGCATCGCGAGCTCGGCCCATTGCAGAAACCATCCGGCCAAATCCCCCGTCACCCCGCCGAAGCGGGACAGGGCAACATGGCGGTACCACGCGAGCACCAAAAGCCCCGCCACCGCCATAAAGGCGCCGACGGCCTGAGCGCACGCGACCATCCCTGCAGCCGAAGCCGCAGCGAAAGCGCAAAGCGGCACGACGATCGCCGCGCGCTTCTTCGCAGGCGAGAGCCCCGCGGCCATGCCGTCCGCCCGCGCGGCAGGCCAGCATTCAACGGCGAGTCCCGAAAGCGCGCGGGAGAACACGAGCGAGCACAGAAGCGCGAGGAACGCCCCCGCCGTAAGCGGCAGCACGGTGAACAGGGAAAACTGCAGAATAAGGTACACAACAACACCGATGACCCCGAAGGCGCCCGCCCGCGGATCGTGCATGATCTCGAGCTTTCGCTCGCGCGGGGCCCAACTTGCAAGCGCATCGGAGGTGTCGCAGAGCCCGTCTAGGTGGATGCCTCCCGTCACCGCCACAGGCAGCGCCGCGAGCACGGCCGCGACGATGGTCGCGGGCACGCCGAGCAGGTTCGCCACGTGCCCCCACGCCGTCATGAGGAAGCCTTCCGCAAGGCCCACCAGGGGAAACGCGGCAAGTGCATGGGTTGACCCGAAATCGGTCCAGGCCGATTTCGGGACGGGGATGCGCGAGAACGTTCCGAACGCCGCGCCGATTGCCTCTGCTATCTTCACCTTGTAGGTCCTTCGCCTTTCATCCACACGGGAATCCCGCATACCACTTCGACTGCATGGTCGGCCAGCGCCGCGACGCCCGCGTTCACGCGCGCGAGCGCGCGCCTCCATGCCTCGGTCCCTTCATCGTAGCGCATCCCATCGGCGAACACGTCGACGGTGACCACCACCGTATACGCAGCGGCCTGAGCGAGCCGTTCGATGCCTCCGAGTACCTCGCGCGCCGCAGCGTCGGGGTCACGCGGGGACAAGCCGCCTTCCGCGAAGAGCTCGTTCGCAACCAGGTTGCCCACGTCCTCCAAAAGAAGTGTGCAGCCGCGCGGAAGCCCGGGCGCTGCGGCGCCCACGTCACGCGAGCACTCGAGGGTGGAAAACCCTTTGCCTTCGCGCAGCGCCCGATGGCGCGCGATGCGGCGGGCGCCATCTTCCCCGAAGGGCTCCATCGTTGCCAGGTACACGCGAGGGCCGTCGTGCCCGAGGCACAGGGACTCGGCGTAGGCGCTCTTGCCGCTCGCGGCGGCGCCGATGACGAGCGTCACCGTCATTTCCCGGCCTCGAAATGCTCGTAAGCAGCCATGCCAGTCGCCGTGAACGTCTTCCCATCCCGGTACACGCGCAGCGCCGAATCCAGAAGGGGGAGATACGCCATGGCGCCCGCGCCCTCGCCCAAGTGCATGCCTGCGTCGAGGGGCGCCTTTATGCCGAGCTCGCGAAGGAGCTCCCGGCTTGCGGGTTCGCTTGAGGCGTGGGTGCCCACGAGGTAGCCCAAGGCGTTGGGGCACAGGCGCGCCGCGCACAGGGCCGCCGTGCAGGATATGACCCCGTCGAGGAGCGCCGGCGCCTTCGAGACCGCGGCCCCCAGGTAGAAGCCGCACATCGCAGCGATGTCGAAGCCGCCCACCTTCGAGAGCACGTCGATCGGGTCGGCGGGATCGGGCGAGTTCGCGTCGATAGCGCGCTCGACCACGTCGCGCTTGCGCGCGAGCGAGGCGTCCGAGAGCCCCGCGCCGCGCCCGACAAGGCTCCGCGCGTCCGCCCGGATGAGCACTGCGGCCACCGCCGCCGAGGTGGTCGTGTTGCCGATGCCCATCTCGCCCGCGGCGAGAAGGCGCACGCCGGCGCGGGCAAGCCCGCACGCGACGGCGATTCCGACCTCGATCGCGCGCACGGCCCCATCGCGAGACATAGCGGAGCCGTGAGCGATGTTGCCGCTCCCCCGCCGCACGTTCGCGCGCACCATGCGCGCGTCTTCTATGCCCCGGGCCATACCCACGTCGACGGGCACGACCTCGGCACCCGCGAACGCCGCCATGCGGCAGGCGCTCGCGGCCCCCTCGCACATGTTGCGCGCGACGGCTCGCGTCACATCTTGCCCGCTTTGCGACACGCCTTCGGCAACGACCCCGTTGTCGGAGAAGAATACCGCGAGCGCACGGGGAAACTCGGCCACCTCGGCGCTCCCCTGAGCTGCGGCGATACACGCGACGGCGTCTTCAAAGTCGCCCAATCCCCCCAAGGGGTGCGCGATGGAGTCCCACGCGGCGTACGCGGCGGCACGGGCGCACTCGTCTGCGGGCGCGATCCGGGAAAGCGCGGCTTCGAGCACGGCGCCCGGCGCCGACGAGAACGCGCGCTCGACTTCCTCGCGGATGCAGGCAAGCGCGGTTTCGGTTGCTTCAGCCATGCCGTCTCCTCTCTGCGAACGACGCTGCGGCAGACGCGAACGCGCGCGCAACGTCGGGGTTCGCAGGATAGTACACATGCGGGAAGCCCGCCACCAGGGACGGGGTGGTCGTCATGCACGGCCAGCCCTTGTCGCGCCGGGGCTTCTGCGCCCAGAAGTCGCCGCCCGGGCAGGTGGACTGCCAGTAGTGGAACTCGTGCGCGCGGATGCGTGTGCCGCGTGGCCCGTAGAGCCCGTCGCATTGGGAAGTGAGCTCCACGTACCCGAAATGGGACAGCCTTCCCCCGTTCTCGCTTGCGCCCTCAAGGGCGCCCGCAACAGGCCAGCGCCGCCCCTCGCTATCGGCGATTTCGCGCTGCAGGTACAGAAACCCACCGCATTCGGCGACCGTCGGCATGCCGGATTCCACCGCGCGCCGCACCGCCTCGCGCATCGACACGTTCTCGGAGAGCTGCCGCGCATGGAGCTCCGGGTAGCCGCCCCCCAGATAGAGGGCGCTTGTCCCCCGGGGCAACTCGCTATCACACAGGGGGCTGAAAAAGGCCAGCTCGCAACCCAGGTCCTCGAGCGCGCGCAGATTCTCCTCGTAATAGAACGAGAACGCCTCGTCACGCGCGACGGCGACGATGGGCCGCGCTCCCGCGATCGGCTCCAACCGGTAAGGTTCCTCGCGGATATCGGGTGCCGTCGCCGCTATTTCGAGCAAGCGGTCGACGTCGATGCTCTTTTCCACCAGCTCGGCCATCTTGCCGATGCGCGCGGAGAGCTGCTCGACCTCGTCGGCGGTCACAAGCCCCAGATGCCGGCTTTCGAGCGAGAACGCCTCGTCGGCGGGGATATTCCCCAAAACCGCGACGCCCGTGTGCTTCTCGATCGCAGGCGCCGCGTAGGCGCAGGCAGCGGCGCTCGTCTTGTTCAGCACGACGCCGCGCACGTTCGCACAAGGCAGGAACTCGGCGATGCCGCGGATTACGGCGGCGAGCGATAAAGACGCCCCGCGCCCGTTCACCACTAAAACGACCGGCGTTTCCGTGTCGCGCGCAACCTGATAGCTGCTCGCGTCGGCCACGCCGGGCGCCATGCCGTCGTAGAAGCCCATGACCCCCTCGAGCACCGCGACATCCGCGCCCGCGGCGCCGCGTGCGAGCAGGGCGCGCAGCGTCGGGGCGTCAGTGAAGAAGCCGTCTAAGTTGCCCGAGCACGCACCCACGACGCGGCGATGAAAGAGCGGGTCAATGTAGTCGGGGCCGCATTTGAAGGCTGCGCATGCAAGGCCGCGGCGCGCGAGCGCGCGCAGGAGCGCGCACGTGACGACCGTCTTGCCGCTCCCGCTCGAGGGCGCAGCGACCATGAAGCGCGGGATGGACGTGCTCACCGGGCACCGCCTTCCCCACCTGCGGCGTTGCAGTTAGCAAGCGAGACCACCTCAACGGATGGGTTCCCCTCGACAGAGGGGTCCTCCCCGAAAGGCGACTCAGCAAGCGCGCCGACTTCGGCAAGCTCCTCGGCATCCGCGCTCGCACCGCGCGCACTGACGAGGAACACGGGGTTTTGCGCCTTCATAAGATGGTGCGAGCCTACAGCCTCAGCGCGGGCGGCCGACACCTGGCACGCCTCGAACCCCTTAAAGCGCGAACCCGAGAGGAGCGCGCACGCCTCGGTGAGCGTCTCAACGGTGACGCATGGCACGCACAGGCGAACCTGCGAGTTCTTCTCGAGCGCCGCCTCCACGATGGAGGGAAGCTCGCCCGCGCTCCCGCCGACGAACACGGCGTCGGGGACAGGCAGTTTCGCGAGCGCTTCGGGGGCGACACCGGGGACCGCATGCACGTTGCCGCACCCGAATGCATCCGCGTTCTCTCGGATGAGCCGCACGCCGGCCGCGTTGCGCTCGACCGCCCATACCGACCCCGCTCGCGCGACGAGCGCCGCCTCGATCGACACGCTCCCCGTGCCGGCGCCGACATCCCACACGGTGTCGGTCGCGGTAAGGCGCAGCTTCGCGAGCGCGACGGCGCGCACCTCCTGCTTGGTCATGGGAACGTCGCCGCGGATGAAGAGCTCGTCGGGAATGCCCGAGGAAGCGTACGGCCAGCGGGAGCTCGCGGCGCGGGATGCGCCCGCAGAGTCCGCCGCGAAAGAAGCAGCCGCGGGCGCAGACGCGCCGGCCGGCGCCTCGGAGGCTGCGCTAGAGCCCGCAGGCGACCCGGCGCAGCCTGCGAACTCGATAAGCATCACGTTCAAGTCGTCGAACGTCTGACCTGCGATTTCACTTGCGGTCGCGCAGGTGATGCGCTCGTCGGGGTACGACAGGCGCTCGGCCACCGTCACGCGCGCGTCCCCGAAGCCCGCCTGCACAAGCTCGCCCGAAAGCCGCGAGGGGTCTTCCCCGCCCGACGTGGCGAGGAAGAGCTCACCTGCGCGCTCGGCCTCGGCCACGATGTCGCACGCCACGCCGTGAGCGCTCGCGAAGCGCCAATCCTGCCATGGACGCGCGAGGCGCGCGGCGAGATACGACGCTGAGCTTATGCCGGGAATGACGCGCACGTCCACCCGCGCGTCGCCGGAGAGCGCCTCCACCAGGCGGCGCGCGCCGCTGAACAGCCCCACATCGCCCGTCATCACGACCACGGCGCGCTGCCACGACGCCGCATCGGTGAGAGCGGCGACGATGTCCGCCGTCTTCACGAGCTCGCATCTCACCACGTCGGGCGGCACGTCGATGCTGACAAGCGCGCGATGAGCGCCGATGACCACGTCGGCGATGTCGATCGCGTCGAGCGCCGCGCGCGGGAGCAAGTCGGGGTTTCCGGGCCCCGCCCCGATGATCGTTACCTTTCGCATGGAATCTCCCGATACCCGCGCGGCGTGACCATACGGCCGCCTACGCGCTTCGTGTCCGCGTTGCCGACGAACACGGTGGTGAACATGTCGGCGTCGAACTCCCCCAGCTCGGAGAGCTTGCACATGCCCGACTGCTGCCCCTCGCGCCCGATGTTGCGTACCCAGCCGCAGAGCGTGTCGGGGGCCTTCCATTCGAGCATAATCTTCGCCGCGCGCGAGAGCCTGTCGGCGCGCTTTCTGCTGCGCGGGTTGTACAAACAGATGCAGAAGTCGGCGCTCGCCACGGCGGCGAGCCTGCGCTCGATGACCTCCCACGGCGTAAGCAGGTCGGAGAGCGACACGACCGCGAAGTCGTGGGCAAGCGGGGCGCCGAGCACCGCCGACCCGCTCTGAGCCGCGGTGGCCCCGGCGATAACTTCCACGTCTACATCGGGGTAGTCCTCCGCAAGCTCCAGCACGGGGCTCGCCATGCCGTACACGCCCGCGTCACCGCTGCACACGAGCGCCACGGCTTCTCCGCTCTGCGCGCGCGAAAGCGCCAGGCGGCACCGTTCGACCTCGTGCATCATCGGCGTCGCGAGATGCGCCGCGTCGGGCACGGCGGCGAGCGCGAGCTCCACGTATTTCGTGTACCCCACAACGATGTCGGCCGCCTCGAGCGCGCGCCGAGCCGCAATCGTCATGCCGTCGGGGCCGCCCGGACCGATCCCCACCACGAAGAGCTTTCCCATCACCGCTCCTTAAACGAAAGTTCGATAGTTACCTTGGAAAACGCGACGGTCACGCCGCCGTGAGCGAGCTTCGGGAAGATAAGTTTGCCCCCGTCCGCGAGCGCCGCGCGCTCGCACACGTTGTCGACCCCCACCGTCGCGCGCACGAAATCAGATGGCGAAACGCTGCCTTCGACCTGCGACAACTCCTCTGCGGAATACGTCACAAGCGGGATATTGCGCGCGCGACAGAAGGCGAGCAGACCCTCCTCGTGCGCCTTCACGTCGATCGTCGCCGCTTCGCGCACGGCCGAAGGCGAGATACCCGCCTGCCCGCACGCGAGAAGAAACGTCTCCCCGATCGCTTCGGCGCACGCACCGCGACGGCACCCTATGCCCGCAACGATGCAGGGCACGACAAGGCGAAGCGGCTCGCGCTGTGGGCCGCCTATCCGCTCCACAGTTGTTACACCCAGGGCATCTCGCGCGAACGGCACTGGGGCTATGATCCCACGCTGGCGCCGGGCGAGCAGATGACCGGCGGCGTAAGCGCCCCCTACAACCGGGGACATCAGGTCGCCAACGCCGACCGGAGGGTGAGCAATCTGGCCAACGACCAGATCTCCTACTATTCGAACATGACGGCCCAGCGGTCCAATTTCAACAGCGGCGTATGGGCGGCGCTCGAAGGCAGGGTTCGCGGCTGGATGTGCGCCGACACGCTCTATGTGGTGACGGGATGCCATTTCGACGGCTCGCAGACCTCGACGATCGACAACGGCGGCAACACGCTGCCCGTACCGACGCAGTATTACAAGGTTCTGCTGCGCTCGAAAAACGGCTCGACGGGACGCTCCGTGGCATCGCTTCCGGCCGACGAATTGCAGGCCATCGGATTCTGGTACGAACACACCGAATCGTCGGGACAGAATCCGGCCGGTTGCGCCAAATCGGTCTCGGAAATCGAAAGACTCTGCGGATTCGAATTTTTCGTCAACGTCCCCAACGCCCCGAAAGCGAGTTATCTGCCTTCGGACTGGGGCTTATGACACACCCCGAAACAAGAGAAGGCCCT